>NZ_JAVKPS010000060.1:0-536 GCF_040981005.1 Kocuria sp. CPCC 205258
ACCCCAGTCCGAACTGAGACAGGCTTTAAGGATTGGATCGTATTTGCATACGACCGGCTCTCTGTACCTGCCATTGTAACACGTGTGTAGCCCCGGACGTAAGGGCCGTGCTGATTTGACGTCATCCCCACCTTCCTCACACCTTACGGTGGCAGTGTCCCCAGAGTGCCCAGCTTAACCTGATGGCAACTAAGGAGAGGGGTTGCGCTCGTTATGGCACTTAAGCCGACACCTCACGGCACGAGCTGACGACAACCATGCAGCACCTTCACAGAGGCCCCGAAGGGCGTCATTGTCTCCAAATCCTTCCTCTGCAATTCAAGCCCGGGTAAGGTTCCTCGCGTATCATCGAATTAAACCACATGTTCCTCCGCTTGTGCGGGCCCCCGTCAATTCCTTTGAGTTTCACCGTTGCCGGCGTACTCCCCAGGTGGAATACTTAATGCTTTCGCTTGGCCGCTGACAGTATATCGCCAACAGCGAGTATTCATCGTTTACTGTGTGGACTACCAGGGTATCTAATCCTGTTTGATACC
>NZ_JAVKPS010000061.1:0-533 GCF_040981005.1 Kocuria sp. CPCC 205258
CTTCGTAAGTAGTGGAACCGATAAACCGGATCTCTCCTCCTTCCAAATAAGGCTTGAGCATATTAGAGGCATCCATCGAACCGTCTCCCGTCCGTCCGGCGCCTATCAGGTTATGTATTTCATCTATATATACAATGGCGTGTCCTTCTTTCCGTATTCCTTCCATAATGGCTTTCAGCCTTTTCTCGAATTCACCCCGATATTGTGTACCGGCCAATAAGTTGCCTAAATCCAGTTCGTAGATACGACAGCCTGTGAGGCGTTCGGGAACATTGCCTGCTTCTATACGTGCAGCTAGTCCGTAGACCAGTGCGGTCTTTCCCACTCCCGGTTCACCCACGTGCAGAGGGTTGTTCTTTTCTTTGCGGCAGAGAACTTGAATGGTGCGTTCCAATTCCACATTCCGGCCTATAAGCGGATTCCGGTCTTGCAGACCTTCATTGAGGGAGGTGACGTAGTTGCGCCAAGGTTCGCTTTTCTCTTGCTCAGAGGAAGTTTCCTCTTGAAACTGATTCATGTGCTCGTAATTTGAA
>NZ_JAVKPS010000062.1:0-531 GCF_040981005.1 Kocuria sp. CPCC 205258
GCTGGAGCAGCAGCCGGGCGCCTGCCTCGTCCAGGACGTCGCCCCGGTGGTCGAGGCGGAAGCGGAGGGTGTCGCCGGGGATGGCGAGCAGGCTCAGCGGGTAGTGGGTGGCGTCGGCGACCTCGAAGCCCGCAAGGCGCAGTCCGCGGGCCTCGGCGCGCAGCACGGCCGGGTCGAGAGGGTAGTTCTCGAACACGACGACGGTGTCGAAGAGTTCACCGGTGCCGGTGGCGGAGCGGATCTCGGTGAGGGACAGGTGCCGGTGCTCGATGAGGGCGGCCTGTTCCCGCTGCACCCGGCCGAGCAGGTCGCCGAGTGTCTCGGCGGGCCGGACGCGGACGCGGACCGGCAGGGTGTTGATGAACATGCCGATGGTCGACTCGATGCCGGGGATCTCCGGCGGGCGGTGGGCGACGGTCGCGCCGAACACGACGTCGTCGCGACCCAGTTGCCGGCCCAGCAGCAGTGCCCAGGCGCTCTGCACCAGGGTGTTGAGGGTGATGTTGCACGAGCGGGCGAGGGCGGTGAGCT
>NZ_JAVKPS010000063.1:0-531 GCF_040981005.1 Kocuria sp. CPCC 205258
ATGGCGCGAACCCCGCGACATGGACCACGTGATCAGGACGGTCGAGGCCAATCGCGAACCCGGGTCCTGGTCCTCCGACGGCGACAGCCTGCGGGTCGCGATCTCCCCTCACGACTCCGACGAGCTCGTGGGCGAGATCGTGCTGACCCTCGTGGACGCGGAGGCCGCGCAGGTGGAGATCGGCTGGGCGTTGCACCCGGACCACACGGGCAAGGGGTACGCCGCGGAGGCCGCGCGCACCGCCGTCGACGCCGCGTTCGAGCACCTCGGCGCGCACCGCGTCTTCGCGCGCCTGGACAGTCTCAACGTGGCGTCCGCGAAGGTCTGCGAGCGCGTGGGCATGCGCCAGGAGGCGACCCTGCGGGAAAGCCACTACCAGTTGGGCGAGTGGCGCGACGAACTCGTCTACGCGGTGCTCGTGTCTGAGCGACGCGCGGACTGATCCGCCGCGGGGACACGCACCTCGCCGGAAGGTCGCGCCCCGGCGAACCCGCCGCCCTCGGAGGCGTCCTGCTCCCCACCGGGCCGGGC
>NZ_JAVKPS010000064.1:0-530 GCF_040981005.1 Kocuria sp. CPCC 205258
TGATCGCGGGTGCCCTCGCGATGCTGGTGATGCGGATGCTGGGTGAGATGTCCTCCGCGATGCCCGCCTCCGGTTCGTTCTCGGTGCACGCGGAACGCGCCCTCGGGCGCTGGGCCGGGTTCAGCGTCGGCTGGGTGTACTGGTTCCTGCTGGTGGTGGTGCTCGCGGCGGAGGCGACGGCCGCCGCGGCGATCGCCCACGGCTGGGCACCCGCCGTCCCCCAGTGGGGCTGGGTGCTGGTGTTCATGGTGGTCTTCACCGTCGCCAACCTGGCGGCGGTGAAGAACTTCGGCGAGTTCGAGTTCTGGTTCGCCGCGCTCAAGGTCGGCGCGATCGTGCTCTTCCTGGCGCTGGGCACCCTGGCGATCTTCGGGCTGCTGCCGGACACGGACCCGGTCGGCCTCACCCGGCTCACCGGCGAGGGCGGCTTCCTGCCGGGCGGCTGGTCCGGCGTGATCTCCGGCGTACTCGCCGTCGTCTTCGCCTTCAGCGGCCTCGAGGTCGTCACCATCGCCGCCGCCGAGACCGAC
>NZ_JAVKPS010000065.1:0-530 GCF_040981005.1 Kocuria sp. CPCC 205258
TCATAATCTTGTGGGTACCCGTACTACTTATAATTCGCAGACGGGTGGCTACACCTATATGAGTGATAATATTGGTGGTGGCGGCAACTGGGATTTCTGGACAACGACATCTTATGGTGTGGCTCTTGACAAGGCAAGATTGTTTCGTCTGGATTATCGTCTGTGGTTTAACGGTTTACGCCGCAAGGATTTTGATATTGCTTACGATGATAATTCTACTCAGCTCTGCTATGTGCTCAGAACTGAGTTGGGTAACAGTTTGTACTTCAAGTATCAGAAAGACAAGTTGAGCATCAACCTGGGTGGAAAGGTGGAATGGAAGCATGGTACCAGCGACCGCAGCAATTTCGAGAAATTGAATGCCTATGATTTTGTGTATGGTGGCAACATGACTTACACCTTGCCTCTGGGCATCTCGCTCTCTACCGACCTGAAGGAATATTGCAGGCGTGGTTACAGCGAGAAGTCGTTTAACACCAGTGATCTGGTATGGAATGCCTCGCTATCCCGTTCGTTCTGCAAAGGCAAGC
>NZ_JAVKPS010000066.1:0-529 GCF_040981005.1 Kocuria sp. CPCC 205258
ATGACCGCGAACAGCGCCTGAAGATCGGTGGCCTCCGGGGTGGTGCGCTCCGACTTGATGCGCTCGTCGCCGATCCGCATCTCGACCGTGCCGATCAGGCCCGTGGAACGCCCGGCCGCCTTGAGGCCGCCCTCGACGAGGTAGGCCGTCGTGGTCTTGCCCGAGGTGCCGGTGATGCCGATCTGAAGCAGGTCGTCGCCGGGGTGCCCGTAGATCTCGGTGGCGAGTTCGCCCATCCGGCCGCGCGGATCGTCCGTGACGAGGACCGGGAGGCCGGTAGCGGCGGCGCGTTCGGCGCCGCTCTCGTCGGTGAGGATCGCGGCCGCGCCGAGGTCGGCGGCCTGGGCCGTGAAGTCGGCGCCGTGGAGGCGGGCGCCGGGCAGGGCGGCGTAGAGGTCGCCCGGGCGTACCGCCCGTGAGTCATGGGTGATGCCGGTGATCTCCGCGGCCCCCGGCGTCGGCACCCCCAGCCGGGCCGCGAGCTCCGCGAGCTTCGTCGGGCGGGGCCGTTCCGGACGGGGCGCTCCCG
>NZ_JAVKPS010000067.1:0-527 GCF_040981005.1 Kocuria sp. CPCC 205258
TGCAAAACCGACATACAAGAAGTTCCTCGGCTACAGACCTGGCGTATATGTCATCGGTGACATGATTGTCTATGTCGAGAACAGCGATGGCAACACAAATGTGCGCTTTTATCAGGCTGAGACCCACAAGAGATTCTTTGCCCTACTGGAAGCCAACAGCATCCGTGTGAATCGCTTCAGAGCCGACTGTGGTTCGTGCTCGAAGGAAATTGTCAGTGAGATAGAGAAGCATTGCACGCACTTCTACATCCGCGCCAACAGATGCAGTTCGCTCTACGATGACTTGTTTTCACTGAGGGGATGGAAGACGGAGGAAATCAACGGCATCCAGTTTGAACTCAATTCCATTCTTGTTGAGAAATGGGAAGGCAAGTGCTATCGTCTTGTCATTCAGAGACAAAAGCGCATGGATGGAGAGCTTGACTTGTGGGAAGGTGAATACACCTACAGATGCATTCTTACCAACGATTATGACTCATCAAGAGACATCGTCGAATTTTACAACAAGCGTGGGGGCAAAGAGCGTA
>NZ_JAVKPS010000068.1:0-522 GCF_040981005.1 Kocuria sp. CPCC 205258
AGAGGAACCCGATCGTGGTGGTCGCCGTCTCGTCGGCGAGGGCCTCGGTGTAGGCCAGCCGGGAGAAACCGTCCACGGCCGAGTGCAGATACGTGTAGCCGACTCTGGCCCCTGGCCCGCGCTTGGCCGCCTTCGCGGCCGTGGACCCGCGGCCGTGGGCGCGCCAGCCGCCGCCCTCGGGGATGCGCCCGACCTTCTTCACATCGAGGTGGACCATGTGCCCGGGCCACGCCGCCCGGATCCGACCAGGGACCCTGCGGGAGTTCTCGCCCTCGGAGGTGAGGTCGCGCAGGCGGGAGATCCCCAACCGGTGCAGCCACCGGCCCACGGTGCGCAGGCTGATCTCGATGGCTCGCTCGGCCAGGTGGCGGTGGATGCGCCGCGCCGACCACTTGCGCTTCCGGCGGAGGGCCTCGATGAGCTCCACGACCGTCGCCGGGGTGCGGGTGCTGCTGTGCCGCGGGGTCGACGGGCGGTCGGCCAGCCCTGACTCGCCGGCCTGCAGGTAGCGGGTCACCCAGG
>NZ_JAVKPS010000069.1:0-517 GCF_040981005.1 Kocuria sp. CPCC 205258
TTTTGTGGTTTTACACATTTTTAAGGACGTTTTTTGTGGTTTTTCAAAAGAAATAGCTGCCCCTCAAAAAGTAGACACAGAAAGGTGGAAAACTGATGGAAAATGATTACCTTTGCAAGCAGATAGAGTTGTGTGCCCTGTAGAGAGGGCGTAGCCCGAACGTAAGGGCACACAACTTGCCGAAGCACGGTTATCTTATCGTCAAGTATTCACCAGAAAGGAAACTTTTTATGGCAAAGCATTTAAATCCATTGGAAAAGGAGTTCTTGATTCGTAAGTTCAAGGGAAACTCCAAAGTTAAGCTCGGTGATTTCTGCAGGGCAAACAATGTCTCGGAAACTTCTTTTAAGAAGTGGCTGAAGCAATATGAAGAAGCAGGCATAGAGGGGTTGGCTCGTGCTGATGCTGAGATTGGGAACATACTTCCTGAGGGCATTGACAAAACCAAGGAGGGGTATAAGCGAGAAATCCTACGCTTGCGTATTGAGAATGAACGGCTCAAAAAAAATATCTGGTG
>NZ_JAVKPS010000007.1:0-234317 GCF_040981005.1 Kocuria sp. CPCC 205258
TTCATCATCGGGGCCACCGCCGGGCGCACCACGCTCACCGGCGAGGGCCTCCAGCACGCCGACGGCCACTCGCCGCTGCTGGCCGCGACCAACCCGGCGGTCATCCACTACGACCCCGCGTACGGCTACGAGATCGCCCACATCGTCCGGCGCGGCCTCGAGCACATGTACGGCACGGGCGACGAGGACCACAACGTCATGTACTACGTGACGGTCTACAACGAGCCGTACCAGCAGCCGGCCGAGCCGGAGGACGTCGACGTCGAGGGCATCCTCAAGGGCATCTACCTGCTCAAGCCCGCCGAGAACGAGGGGCCCCGGGCGCAGCTGCTCGCCTCCGGCGTGGCCGTGCCGTGGGCGCTCGAGGCGCAGAAGCTGCTCGCCGAGGACTGGGGCGTCTCCGCCGACGTGTGGTCGGTGACCTCGTGGGTCGAGCTGCGCCGCGACGGCCTGGCGGCCGAGAAGGAGGCGTTCCTCAACCCCGGCGACGGGACGCGGACCCCGTTCGTGGCCCAGCAGCTGGCCGGGGCCACGGGCCCGGTCGTGGCCGTCTCGGACTTCAGCGCGGACCTGCCGGACAAGATCCGCCAGTTCGTCCCGAACGAGTTCGCGTCCCTGGGCGCCGACAGCTTCGGCTTCTCGGACACCCGCGCCGGCGCCCGCCGGTTCTTCAAGATCGACTCCCACTCGATGGTGGTCCGTGCCCTGGAGATGCTCGCCAAGCGCGGCGAGGTCGACTGGCGCGCTCCCGGCGAGGCGATCGAGAAGTACTCGCTCAAGGACGTCACCGCCGGCACCTCCGGCAACGCGGGCGGCGACGCCTGAGCCGAGCCCTCCGGTGCACCACGGCGCCCCGCCCACCCGCGTCCGGGTGGGCGGGGCGCCGTCGTCGTCCCCGGGCCCGGGGCGGCGATCCGGTGCTCTAAGCTCGGAGGCATGGCTGGACAGGACGGGAACACCACGACGCGCTGGCTGCGCCCCTCGCGCAGACGGTCCACCGACCGGCACCGTCCCGTCGCCCCTCCCCACCCCAGGACGCTCGAGAACCTCAAGGCCAACCTGGGCGCGATCTCCACGGTCGCGACCCGTCGGCTCGAGACGGACCTCGGCTGGTTCGAGGAGCTGCGCGCCGACGAGCGCTCCGAGCTGGGCCTCGTGGCCCAGCGGGGCATCTCCTCGTTCGTGCGCTGGTACGAGGACCCGGAGGAGCCCCTGTGGGTGCTCACCCAGGTCTTCCGGGGCGCCCCCACGGACCTGACCCGCTCCATCTCCCTCCAGCACGCCCTGCAGCTGCTGCGGATCGTCGTGGACGTCGTGGAGGAGAAGGTCCCGGAGCTCGCCAAGCACCACGACGAGGCCGCGCTGCGGGAGGCCGTGCTGCGCTACTCGCGGGAGATCGCCTTCGCCGCCGCGGACGTCTACGCCCGCGCCGCCGAGAACCGCGGGTCGTGGGACGCCCGGCTGGAGTCCCTCGTGGTCGACGGGATCCTCCGGGGGGAGCACTCCGACGCGCTGCGCTCCCGCGTCGCGGCCCTGGGCTGGACCTCGACGGGCCCGGTCACCGTGCTCACGGGCTCCGCGCCCGAGGGCGCCGGCCCGTCCACCGTGGCCCGGCTGCGCAGGCTCGCCGGCCGCCACGCGCAGGACTCCCTCGTCTCCATCCAGGGCGACCGGCTCGTGCTCATCCTCGGAGGGCTGTCCGACCGGGACCTCGCCCTCGAGAAGCTCGCCGCCGCGTTCGGGCCGGGACCGGTGGCCTACGGCCCGGAGTCCCCCACGGTCTTCGCGGCGGGACGCGCCGCCCGGCTCGCCCACGCCGCCCTGTCCGTGGCGCCGGCCTGGCCTGCGGCGCCCCGCCCGGTGCACTCCGAGGACCTGTGGCCGGAGCGGGCCATGGCCGGGGACGAGAGCGCGCGCGCGGCGATGGTCGAGTCGGTCTACCGCCCGCTGACGCGCTCCGCGACCGGGCTCGTGGAGACCCTGTCCGCCTACGTCTCCGTCGGCCACTCCCTCGAGGCCACCGCCCGGGAGCTGTTCGTGCACGCCAACACGGTGCGCTACCGGCTGCGCCGGATCAGCGACCTCACCGGCTGGGACCCCCTGGTCCCCCGCGACGCGTTCGTGCTGCACTGCGCCCTCGTGGCGGGCCGGCTCGCGGACTCGTGCGCCCCCATCGACACCTCCGCCCCCGCCGTGGGACCCGTCTTGTAGCATCCCTACAAACACCGCCGCCGGGCTTGGTGGCCTCCGGGCCACCGCGCGGGGGCCCATCCTTGCGAAGCTGTAGCGGTGATCGCGATCGTCTGCCCCGGACAGGGCTCCCAGAAACCCGGCTTCCTCACCGAATGGCTCGCCCTCGACGGCGTCCGCGCCCACCTCGAGGAGCTGGGCGAGGCCGCAGGACTCGACCTCGTGCACTACGGCACCGAGGCCGACGAGGACACCATCAAGGACACCGCGGTGGCCCAGCCCCTGATCGTGGCCGCGGGCCTCGTCGCGGGCCGGCTGCTCGGCGACCGGATCGGCCCCGGCCGGGACGACCTGGTCTTCGCGGGGCACTCGGTGGGTGAGATCACCGCCTCCGCCCTGGCCGGCGCCCTCACCGAGGCCGACGCCATGGCCTTCGTGCGCACCCGGGCCAACGCCATGGCCCGGGCGGCTGCCGCCGTCCCCACTGGCATGAGCGCCGTGCTCGGCGGCAAGGAGGACGAGGTCCTCGCCGCCATCGAGGCCGCGGGCCTGACGCCCGCCAACGCCAACGGGGGCGGGCAGACCGTGGCCGCCGGCACCCTCGAGCAGCTGGCCGCCCTCGCCGCGGCCCCGCCGGCCCGCGCCCGGGTGATCCCCCTCAAGGTGGCCGGCGCCTTCCACACCGAGCACATGGCCCCGGCCCTGGAGCCCCTGCACGAGCTGGTCCCCCGGCTCTCGCCCGCCGACCCCGTGCACCCGCTGCTCTCCAACGCCGACGGCGAGCCCGTGAGCGGCGGCGCCGCCAACCTCGAGTCGCTCGTGGCCCAGGTCTGCCGGCCCGTGCGCTGGGACCTGTGCACGCGGACGCTCCTGGAGCGCGGCGTCGAGCAGCTCGTCGAGCTCCCGCCGGCGGGCACCCTCGTCGGCCTGGCCAAGCGGGGCATGAAGGGCGTCCCGGCCCTGGCCGTGAACTCCGCGGCGGAGCTGGAGCAGGCCAGGAGTATTCTTGACTGACGTCCGCGCGCGCACCTCGTGCGCCGCCCGTCCCGAGGCCGGAGCAGCCGTTCCGCCCCGCCCAGCCGGCCCGTCCGTCCCGCCCGGCCGCACGAAGGAGCAACGACCCCTGTGGTGACCCTGAAGCAGCAACAGACCAACGCGCACTCCCGGATCCTCGGCCTGGGCGTCTACCGCCCGGACGTGGTGGTGACCAACGACGACGTCTGCCAGTGGATCGAGTCCTCGGACGAGTGGATCCAGCAGCGCACCGGCATCAGGACCCGGCACCGCGCCGCCGAGGATGTGAGCGTCCTCGACATGTCCGAGCACGCCGCCCGCGAGGCGCTGGCCGCGGCCGGCATCGAGGCCTCGCAGCTCGGGGCGGTCATCGTCTCCACGATCTCCTTCCCCTACCTCACCCCGTCCGCCGCCGCGGCCCTGGCGGACCGCCTGGGCGCCACCCCGGCACCGGCCTTCGACATCTCGGCGGCCTGCGCCGGCTACTGCTACGGCGTCGCCCAGGCCGACGCGCTCGTCCGCTCGGGCGCGGCCGACTACGTGCTGGTCATCGGCGTGGAGAAGCTCTCCGACGTCATCGACAATACCGAGCGCTCCATCTCCTTCCTGCTCGGCGACGGCGCGGGCGCCGTGGTCATCGGCCCCTCCGACACCCCCGGCATCGGCCCGTCCGTGTGGGGCTCCGACGGCTCCAAGTGGGACGCCATCCGGATGACCCACCCGCTCACCGACATCCGGGCGGTGGAGCAGGGGCGCGAGCGGGCCCAGTCCCCCGACCTCCTCGACCCGGAGACCGGCGCGGTGCGCGAGGACGCCACCCTCTGGCCGACCCTGCGCCAGGACGGGCAGACGGTCTTCCGCTGGGCCTCGTGGGAGGTCGCCAAGCGCGCGCAGGAGGCCATGGACGTGGCCGGGGTGCGGCCCGAGGACCTGAGTGCCTTCATCCCCCACCAGGCGAACATGCGGATCATCGACCAGATGGCCAAGACGCTCAAGCTCCCCGAGTCCGTGGTCATCGCCCGGGACATCGCCGACTCCGGCAACACGTCCGCCGCGTCCGTGCCCCTCGCCACGCACCGCCTGCTCGCCGAGCACCCGGAGCTGTCCGGGAAGCTGGCGCTGCAGATCGGCTTCGGCGCCGGCCTCGTCTACGGGGCGCAGGTCGTCGTCCTCCCCTGACCGCCGCCGGCACGCGGACCGGGCCCCCGGGGTCCGGCCCACGTGTCGGTGCCGCCGCGGGGCCCTGCGAGTCGTCGTAGGGTTGAACCGCACACCCGATGTCCCCCGGTCCGGGCCCACGGCCCGACCGGGACAGATGCACCCGGCACCTGCCCGGGGCGCACGTCACCACCGGCTGCTCCGGCAGCCGCAGAGAAAGGAAGCCACCATGGCGAGCAAAGAGGAAATCCTGACCGGCCTGGCCGAGATCGTCAACGAGGAGACCGGCCTCGAGACCGAGGCCGTCCAGCTGGACAAGTCCTTCACCGAGGACCTCGACATCGACTCCATCTCGATGATGACCATCGTGGTCAACGCCGAGGAGAAGTTCGACGTGACCATCCCCGACGAAGAGGTCAAGAACCTCAAGACCGTCGAGGACGCCGTCAACTTCATCGACAACGCCCAGGCCTGATCCGGCCGGTCGGTGCGGGGCGCGGCGGACCGCAGGATCCGCCGCGCCGCACCGACCCGCGACCGGGCGGGCCGCCCGCCGCATCACCCCAGGACACGAGGAAGTGCAGTCATGACCCGCAAAGTAGTCGTCACCGGTCTCGGTGCCACCACCCCGATCGGTGGCACCGTCCCCGAGCTGTGGCGCAGCGCCACCACGGGCGTCTCCGGTGTCAGAGCCATCGAGCACGACTGGGTGGACACCTACGATCTGGGCGTGCGGATCGCCGCGCCCGTCTCGACCCCCGCCAGCGAGGTGCTCTCCCGGGTCGAGGCCAAGCGTCTGGACCCCTCCGGGCAGCTGTCCGTCATCGCCGCCCGCGAGGCGTGGGCCGACGCCGGCTTCTCCGGCAACAACGCAGAGACCTCCGAGGAGGTCGACCCGGACCGCTTCGCCGTGGCCTTCGGCACCGGCATCGGCGGGGTCTGGACCCTGCTGGACGCCTACGACACCCTCCAGAAGCGCGGCGCCCGGCGCGTCATGCCCCTCACCGTCCCCATGCTGATGCCCAACGGCAACGCGGCGGCCGTCGGCATGGATCTCAAGGCCCGGGCCGCGTCCATCACACCCGTCTCCGCGTGCGCCTCCGGCACGGAAGCCTTCTACCAGGGCATGAACCTCATCCGCTCCGGCAAGGCGGACCTCGTGGTGGTGGGCGGCGCCGAGTCCGCGATCCACCCCGTGACCATCGCGGCGTTCGCCTCCATGCAGGCGCTGTCGAAGCGCAACGACGAGCCGGAGCGCGCCTCCCGCCCCTACGACACGGCCCGCGACGGGTTCGTGATGGGCGAGGGCGCCGGTGCCGTGGTCCTCGAGTCGGAGGAGCACGCCCGCGCCCGCGGCGCACGGATCTACGCCGAGCTCGCCGGCGCCGGCCTCACCTCGGACGCCTACCACATCACCGCGCCCGACGAGGAGGGCCGCGGGGCGGCCCGCGCCCTCGCGGAGGCCATGGAGACCGGTGAGTTCGGTCCGGCCGACGTCAAGCACGTCAACGCCCACGCGACCTCCACGCCCAAGGGCGACGCCCCCGAGGCCGGCGCCCTGCGCCGGGCGTTCGGCTCGGCGGTGGACGACATGTGCGTCTCGGCGACCAAGTCGATGACGGGCCACATCCTGGGCGGCTCGGGCGCCGTCGAGGCCGTGCTCACCGTGCTGGCCGTCCACCACCGCACCGCGCCCTGCACCATCAACCTGGAGAACCAGGACCCGGAGATCGATCTCGACGTCGTCACCGACGCCCGCGACCTTCCCTCCGGGGACTTCGTGGCCGTGTCCAACTCCTTCGGCTTCGGCGGCCACAACGCGGTCGCCGCGTTCCGCACCGTCTGAGCGCGCGCCCGCCGCGCCCGCAGCGTCGGGCGCAGCACGTCCGGGCGCGGACTGTTCGGACGCACGCAGGAGGGCCGTCCCGCTGATCGCGGGACGGCCCTCTTGCGCGCTGCGGGCCCCGTGCCCCCGGAGGCGGGGCGGGGCCGCGGGGGCTCAGCCGACGCGGTGCAGCCAGCGCACCGGGGCGCCCTCCGCGGCGTGCCGGAAGGGCTCGAGCTCCTCGTCCCAGGCCTCCCCCAGGGCGAGGGAGAGCTCGTTGATGACGAGCAGCGGGTTGCCGGCCGCCGTCTCGTAGGCGTAGCGGATCCGGTCCTCGGAGACCATGATGTTGCCGGCGGCGTCCGTGGTCGCGTGGAAGATCCCGAGGTCGGGGGTGAAGGACCAGCGGGCGCCGTCGTGGCCGCGGCACGGGTTCTCGGTGACCTCGAACCGGAGGCGGCCCATCGTGCGCAGCGCCGAGGCGAGGAGGGCACCGGTCCCCGCGGGTCCGGACCACTCCAGCTCGGCGCGCACGGAACCGGGCTCGGCGTTCTGCTGGGTCCACTCGAGCTCCGTGCGCTGGCGCGCGACCGACTCCAGCGCCCACTGGATGTGCGGGCACAGCGCTCGCGGAGCCGAGTGCACGTAGAGCACTCCGCGCGTGGTGGGTGCAGACATGACCTGTTCCTCCGTCGTGTAGGTACGTCTTCCCCAACGCCCTGCACGGAAGCGGTCCCACCCGTCGGGCCGCGGCGAGCGTGCCGCGACCGGACGATGCTGTTGTCCGGGCTCGCGTCCCGCCGCGGGGATTCGAGGCCCACGCGGCGTCCGGTCGCCCGGGTGCCGCACCCGTCGTTCCGGCCGGCTCCGAGCGTGTTGCCGTGTCCGGAACGTCGAGTACAATACGTCACTCATTCAACTGCAAACATTCCACGGGCGTCAACCCGGGACGCCGTGTTGCTCCGCGATCCTCCGCCCCGGCGCACGTCAGGCCCGGGGGTGGGCCTGTCGGTAGACGGTTCCCAGGCGGTCCACGGAGACGTGCGTGTAGATCTGGGTGGTCGCCACGGAGGCGTGCCCCAGCAGCTCCTGCACCGTGCGCAGGTCGGCGCCGCCGTCCACGAGGTGCGTGGCCGCCGAGTGGCGCAGGGCGTGCGGACCCCGGGCGGCGGTGTCGGGGACGGTGCCGAGCTCCCGCTCCACGACGCGCCGGACCTGTCGGGCGTCGATCCGGCCGCCCCGGGACCCGAGGAACAGCGCCGGCCCGCTGCCCGCCGCGGCCAGCACGGGCCGGCGGGCCAGCCAGAGCTGCAGCGCGTCGTCGGCGGGGCGGCCGAAGGGCACCGTGCGCTGCTTGTCGCCCTTGCCGATCACCGTGAGGACGCGGCGGGAGCGGTCGACGTCGTCGACGTCGGCACCCGTGAGCTCGCCCACCCGCGCACCCGTGGCGTAGAGCAGCTCGAGGAGGGCGCGGTCCCGGGCGACGAGCGCGCCCTCTGCCCCCGCGGTTCCGGGCTCGGTGGAGCGGGCCGCGAGATCGTCCAGCAGCTCGCGCATCCCGTCGGCGGGCACGACGTCCGGGAGGTGGCGCCGGCGGCGCGGGGCGACGAGCCGCAGGCTGGGATCGGCGCCCACCAGGCCGGTGCCGGCGGCCCAGCCGAAGAACCCGCGGACCGACGCCGTCCAGCGGGCCATGGACGAGCGTCCCGCCCCCTCGGCGTGCCGGGCGGCCAGCCAGGCCCGGAGCATCTCCAGGTCCACGGCGGCCGGCGCGGCGATCCCGTACCGGGCGTGCAGCCAGGTGAAGAGGGCGCGGAGGTCGCCCGTGTAGGCGTCCACGGTGCGGGGACTGCGCGCCAGCTCGTGCACCAGGTGGTCCGTGTACCGCTCCAGGGCCCGGACCACGGCCGTGGGCAGCGGGGCGGCGTCGGAGGTCATGCGGCGATTCTAGCGGCGGCGCCACCCCTCCCCCGCCCCCTCCGCCAGGCCGCGCTCCTCGAGCCGGCGCAGCCCGCCCAGCACCTCGCGGACGGACAGGCCGGCGACGCGGGAGAGGTGGTCCGGGCGGCTGCGCACCCTCAGTGGCAGCGCGTCGAGGAGCACGCGGTCCCGGTCCGAGAGCCCGTCGACGACGGAGGCCGGGGCGGGGCGGTCGGGCACCGGCGCCGTCCCGAGGGGCTGGACGAGCTCGAGCACCTCGTCGACGTCCGTGACCAGGACGGCGGTGCCCTCCCGCACCAGCCGGTGGCAGCCGGCGGAGGTGCCGGCGTGGACGCTGCCGGGCACCGCGCCCACCGGGCGGCTGAGCCCGTCCGCGTGGTGGGCCGTGTTCTGCGCTCCGGACCGCCACCGGGCCTCGACCACCACCGTGCCGGCGGAGAGGGCGGCGATGATCCGGTTGCGCTGGAGGAAGCGGTAGCGGCTGGGCGTGCACCCGGGGGCGGCCTCGGCCAGCAGCAGCCCGGCGGCCTCGACCCGGTGGAGCAGCTCGTGGTTGCCCGGAGGATAGAGGCGGTCGATCCCGCACGCCATGACCGACACCGTGGGCGGGTGCGCGGTGCCGGTGGCCAGCGCGGCCGAGTGGGCGGCCTGGTCGATGCCGTGGGCACCGCCGGAGACCACCGTCCAGCCGCGGGCGGCCAGGGCGCCGGCGATGTCCAGGGCGACCTGCCGGCCGTAGGTCGAGCAGTCCCGGGAGCCGACGACGGCGACGGAGCGGGCGGCGGGGAAGCCGAGGAGCCGCCGGTCGCCGCGGCCCCACAGGCCCACCGGCTGGAACAGGCCCAGGTCGGCCAGCGCCGCGGGCCAGTCGGGGTCCTCGGGGATCGCGAACCACGCTCCCGCCCGGGCGGCGATCCCCAGGTCGGCGGAGGGGTCGAGGTCCGCCGCCCGGGGGGCCCAGCGGGCCAGGGCGCGCCGGAGGTCGACCTGCCGGGGACCGTACCCGGCCTCGGCGGCCGCCCGCACGAACGCCGGGTGCTCCCCGGCGCCGATGGGGCGCGTCCCCGTGGCGATCTCGAGCGCGGCGACCGGTCCGAGCGCCGCCAGCAGCAGCATGGCGGTGGCGTCGGTCGGCTCCACGAGCCGGGACAGCCCGGCGCGGGCCAGCAGCAGCGGGTCGTGGCCGGAGCGTGTGCCGGGCGGGGCGGAGTGCATGGCGGGCCTTCCTGTCGCGGACGGGTCGGACTGGACGGGACGGGACGGGGCGGATGCGGCGGCGCTCAGGCCGGGACGAGGGAGCGGAAGTACAGCGCGGTGTCGACGTCGTCGAGCACCGGGACGCCCCGGCCCTCCAGATCGGCCAGCGTCCAGGCGACCCGGAGCACCCGCTGGTGCCCTCGGGCGGTCAGCGAGCCCCGGTCCATGGCCCGCTCCAGCGGGGCGGTGACCGGGCGCGGGGGACGCAGGGCGCCGTGCAGGAGGCTGCCCCCGAGCTCGGCGTTCGTGCGCAGCCCGAGGCCGCGCAGACGCTCCGCCTGGGCCGCCCGCGCCCGGGCCACGCGCACGGCGACCTCCGCCGTGCTCTCCCCCTGTCCCGCCCCGGCGGCGAGCTCGCCGTAGGAGACCTTCGGCACCGCGATCTGCAGGTCCACCCGGTCCAGCAGCGGACCGCTCAGCTTGCCGAAGTAGCTGCGGCGCATCCGTGGGGTGCACGTGCAGTCGGCGCCGCGGCCCCCGGCCTGCCCGCACGGGCAGGGGTTCGCCGCGAGCACCAGCTGGAAGCGGGCCGGATAGACCGCCGAGGCCGTGGACCGGTCGATCACGACCCGGCCGTTCTCGAGGGGCTGGCGCAGTGCGTCGACGACCCCGCGGTCGAACTCGGGGGCCTCGTCGAGGAACAGGACGCCGCGGTGCGCCCGGGAGGCGGCACCCGGGCGCGGGATCCCGGACCCGCCCCCGAACAGGGCGGCCGCCGAGGCGGTGTGGTGCGGCGCCTCGAACGGAGGGCGCCGGATCAGGGCGGTGCACCGCCCGGCGGCCCCGTTGAGCGAGTGGACAGCCGTCACCTCCATCGCGGCGTCGTCCTCGAGGTCCGGCAGCAGGCCCGGGAGCCGCTCGGCGAGCATCGTCTTGCCGGATCCTGGTGGGCCCACCATGAGCAGGTGGTGCCCGCCGGCGGCGGCGATCTCCAGGGCCAGGCGCCCGTCGGCCTGCCCGGCGACGTCGGCGAGATCCGGTGCGGCGCGGGCTGCGGGGTGGGTCGCCGCGCCCTCCGTCCCGGGCAGGCCCGGCGCTGCCCCACCGGGGACGGACCCGGCAGGTGCCGGCCGGCACAGACCGGCGGGATCGGCGCCGGCGCCGGCGAGCACGTCGGCGAGGCAGCTGAAGCCCTCCACCCGTGCGCCGGGGACCAGCCCCGCCTCCGCCGCGTTGGCCGCCGGGACGACGATCCGATCGTGCCCGGCGCGCACGGCGGCCATGACCGCCGGCAGGATGCCGCGCACCGGCCGCAGCGCCCCGTCCAGGCCCAGTTCGGCCAGGAAGACGGTCCGCCCGGTCGCGGGCACGTCACCGGCGGCCTGCAGGGCGCTCATCACGATGGCGAGGTCGAAGAGGGATCCCCGCTTGGGCAGCGTCGCGGGGGTCAGGTTGACCGTGAGCTTGCGAGGGCTCAGGGGCATCCCGCTGTTGCGCGCCGCCGCCCGCAGCCGTTCCCTCGCCTCGTTGAGCGCGGCGTCCGGAAGCCCCACGATGGAGAAGGCGGGCAGGGTCTGCCCGATGTCCGCCTCGACCTCCACCATCGACCCGTCGAGCCCGATCAGGGCCACCGCCCAGGTCCGTGCGAAGCCCATCAGCACACCCCGGTGGCGGGCGCGACGGGATCCCGGGGGCAGTGCCCGGGGACGGGGAACGTAAGGGAACGACGACGGTGCATGGGAACCTCCTGGTCCCCAGACTGCGCCGTGCCGGCGGAGCGCGGCGGTGCCGCCCGCCCGACGGTGGACAAGTCCCGCGGCTCAGGCCAGTTCGGCCCCGCCGGGGAGCGAGGGTAACGGCCCGGGCGTCGCGGCCGGTGACGGAGCGCCCGTGGAGGCCGTGGGGGTGGGCGTCGCCGTGGGGGACGGAGCCGGCAACGGGGTGGTGGTCGAGGCCGACGGCGCGGGCGTCGGCGTGGGTTCCGGGCGCGGGGGCCAGTTCCAGCGCCTGGAGGTGCTCGGCGAGGGCGAGGCCGACGCGCCGGCGGTGGGCCCCGGGGTGGGGACCTCGCCCCTGTCGGGGTTCTCGGCGGGAGGCATCGTCTCCTCCGGCGGTGGGGTGACCGGGGGAACGGGCGGCGGCGTGGGCTCCGGCGTCGGCTCCACGGGAGGGACGACGGGAGGGATCACCGGGTCCACCGGCTGCTGGGGGTTCGCCGGTTCCACCGGCGGCTGCGGCGCCGCCGGCTCGGGCTCGGGGGCCGGTGCGGGTTCGGCCGGCACCGGCGCGGCAGGCACGCGAGGCGGCTGCGCGGCGG
This sequence comes from Kocuria sp. CPCC 205258, assembly GCF_040981005.1. Lineage (NCBI taxonomy): Bacteria > Bacillati > Actinomycetota > Actinomycetes > Micrococcales > Micrococcaceae > Kocuria > Kocuria sp. CPCC 205258. Next base: position 11,643 of record NZ_JAVKPS010000007.1, read on the forward strand.
GACGGGCGGGTTCGGGTGCCGCCGGTGCCGGCGCCGGTTCCGCCTCGATCCGCTCCCGGGGCGCCGGCTTCGGCACCCCGGCCCGGTACTGGCGCTGCTCGGGCCCGTGCCCGACCGGGGCAGGGTCCTGTGACCGGTCGTTGGGGTACGGGGACAGCTCGATGTCGTCGAAGGTCTTCGGCAGCCTCTCGAAGTCGCCGACCATGAGCTCCCGGCCCGTGGCGCCGACCGGGACGGCACCGGTGTACTGGGCGATCAGCTCGTGCGTGCGGGCGTCGAGCCGGGCGCCCTCCTGCGGGTCGAGGGGGGAGCCGTCAGCGCCCCAGAAGCCGCCCTCCCCGGAGCGGTTGGGGTCCCAGTCGGAGAGGACCTCGGCGACCGGCTCGAACGGGAACTGCCCGCCCTCGTGGCTAATCACCTTGAGGTCGTCGATCTGGACGGTGCGGGTGCCCTCGGTGTTGTCGATGTGCAGCTCCACGTAGACCACCGGCTCCACGTTCAGGTCCCGCCGCAGCTGCTCGACGTCGTCGTCGGGGGCCGGCACGGTGGGCAGGTCGAAGGTGATGACCGCGCCCTCGTCGGTGGTGAGGGCGTACGGGCCCGGGCTGAGACCGCTGGGCGCGGTGGTCACGGTGCCCGGCTGCGCGATCGCGTCGGGCTCCGGGGCCTTCAGCACGCCGCACCCGGTGGCGGTCAGCGCGACAGCCGCCGCGAGAGCCGCAGCGCGTCGTGGAGCGGCGAGCGGTCCCGCAGCGACCACAGCACACCTCCGTCGTTACTCCCGGTCATCGACGGTTCAACATTGGCACGTCGCACGAGGCATGTCACGCGGGCCCGGGCGCGCCGCGTCTCATTGGATCTGCCGCAGGACCTCGATCTCCGGCCCTCCGCCGTGTGCGAAAGTAATTGCAACGGCATCGACCCTGACCACCCGGGGGTCGCGGTCGTGGGCCCGCGCCCAGGCGGCCGCCAGGCGGTGCAGACGGACGATCTTCTGCCGCGTAATGGACTCGAACGGATGCCCGTACCGCAGGCTCGAGCGGGTCTTCACCTCGACGACGACCACGCAGCCCTCGTGCTCCGCGACGAGGTCGGCCTCCCCCCGCAGTCCGTCCCGGGAGGGCCGTGCGCGCCAGTTGCGCTCCAGAACGCAGTACCCCCGCGCCTCGAGGTGGGCGGCCGCCAGCAGCTCGCCGCGCGCGCCCAGTCCCTCGGACACGGGACACCTCCCTGCTCGGCGGCGCCGTCCCGGCGGCGGCCGGTCGGGTGCCCTCATCATGCGCCCCGCCGGTCTCCCGCCGAGGGGCCCCAGGGGCCGTGTGCAGGGCGGATCAGGAGGTCGCGGGCCCCTCCGGCACGGGCCCGGCGGCGCCCGGCACCGCGAAGGGGTCCGCGTGGGCGAGTTCCTCCACGTTGACGTCCTTGAAGCTCATGACGTGCACGTGCTTCACGAAGCGGGCGGAGCGGTAGACGTCCCACACCCACGCGTCCTTGAGCTCCACGTCGAAGTACAGCCCGTTCTTCGTCTCGACCGGCTCGACCCGGACCGAGTTGGCCAGGTAGAAGCGGCGGTCCGTCTCCACCACGAACTGGAAGAGCCCGGCGACGTCCCGGTACTCGCGGTACAGCTGCAGCTCGAGGTCCGTCTCGAAGTTCTCGAGTTCTTCGGCGCTCATGTCGTCCCGTCTCCGATCGTGCTCGGCGCGGCCGCGGGCGGTGCCTGCGTGAGCCGCCAGCTGAGCCGGTGGTGCGGCGTGGTCCCGTGCTCCTCGAGGGCGCGGCGGTGCCGGACGGCGCCGTAGCCCTTGTTGCTGTCCCAACCGTACTGCGGCCAGCCCGCGGAGAGCTCGCCCATGACCCGGTCCCGCTCGACCTTCGCGAGCACGCTGGCGGCGGCGACGGATGCGCACGTCAGGTCGGCCTTGACGCGGGTCACGACCTGTCCTTCCCACCCGTGCACCGGGAGGTCGTCCGCCGCGGGCGGGGGGTCGCCGAAGAGCGTCCCGGCGCCGGGCTCCGAGAGCCAGTCGTGCGCGCCGTCGAGGAGCACGACGTCGGGCGGCGTCCCCCGCCGCGCCGCGGCCGCGATCGCCCGGTGTCCGGCCAGGCGCAGCGCGGCCGTCAGCCCGAGTCCGTCGATCTCCTGCGGCGAGGCGTGGCCGACGCCGGCGGCCGTGCACCAGGCGAGGATGCGGGGGACGAGCGACTCTCGCCGTGCAGGGGTGAGCAGCTTGCTGTCCCGCAGCCCGGGGACCCCGCGCCCGGTCCCGGGTCGCAGGACGACCAGCCCGGCGGTGACGGGTCCGGCGAGGGCCCCGCGGCCCACCTCGTCCATCCCGCCGACGAGGCGCCCGTCCGGCTCCTGCAGGGACCGCTCGACGACGAGCCCCGGGGCCCCGCCCCGGGGCGGCGCCGCGCGCCGGCCCGGCCGGGGCTCAGGAGCCACCGGCGGACCGGTCGGCGACGTCCGCGAAGACCTCGTCCGGGTTCTGCAGCAGCTGGAACCGGTCGAGCGGCCAGGCGATGACGAACGCGGTCCCGACGACGTCGTCGTGGCTGATGAACGCGCCGTTGTCCGCGATCTCGGCCAGGTGCACCCGGGCGTCGGCGGACGCGTCCCGGTGGTCGCCCAGCACGAAGTAGTGGTTCTCGGGGACCTCGACCTCGAACTCGAGCTCCGAGGGCGCGGACCCGGGGTGGAGGTACGCGTCCTGCTCCTCGAGGGCCTCCCCGTTGACCGTGACCCGCCCCGAGGCGTCGCAGCACGCCACGGTGTCGCCCCCGACCCCGATGACGCGCTTGATGAGGTGCTGGTCGGTGCGATCGGGCAGCACGCCGACGAAGGCCAGGGCGTCGTAGACGGCGTCGGTCGGCCCGCCCCCGCTGTCGGGCTGGGCCGGCAGCCAGCCCTTGGCGTCCTCGAAGACCACGATGTCCCCGCGCTCGAGCGGGCCGAAGGTGGGCTCGAGCACGTTGACGAAGATGCGGTCGTTGAGCTGGAGGGTGTTCTCCATCGAGCCGGAGGGGATGTAGAACCCCCGCACCAGCAGGGTCTTCACGACGAAGGCGATGAGCACGGCCCAGACCAGCACGAGGAGGATCTCCCGCGCCGAGCCCCAGAAGGTGTCGGGGCGCTTCTTGCGGGAGCTCCGGGCGGAGGAGCGCCGCCCCGCGCGGCGCGACGACGCCTGGTCCGGCCCGTCCTCGGCGCCGTCGAGGGGTGCGGTGGCGCGCTCCGCGTCGGCGGTAGGCGCTGCCGGGACGGGAACGGCGGCGTCACCGGGGACGCCGTGGTTCTCCTGGGGCACGCCGTCGCCGGCGGGCTGGGTCCTGTCGGCCACTGCTCTCGTCCTTCCTGGGCGGACGCCTGTGGGCGTCCGGATCCGGATCCGTGCGGATCGCGTCAGAGCTGCCCGGCCCGTTCCCGGGGCCACAGAACAGCAATGGGTTCTCCGATGACCTTATCCGCTCGGACCAGTCCGCCACCGGGCGCGCCGAGCAGACTGCGCGAGTCCACCGACACCGACCGGTGGTCGCCCATCAGCCAGAGCCTGCCCTCCGGGACCACCGCGGTGAACTCGACCTCGCTGGGCCGGTCCCCGTCGAGGACGTAGTCCTCGACGATCTCCTCGCCGTCGACCTCGAGGCGGCCGGAGGGACCGCAGCAGGCGACGGTGTCCCCGGGGGTGCCGACGACCCGCTTGAGGTACACGCTGTCCGAGCCGGTGAGCCCGCTCCACCGGCCGAGGGTCTGCAGGACCTGCGCGGGCCACGGGTCGTCGCTGTGCAGCGGGGCGAAGCTGCCCCGCCCGTCGAAGACCACGAGGTCGCCCCGTTCGAGATCGCCCTCGTCGACGAGCTTGCCCACGAGCACCCGGTCCCCCGGTTCGACCGTGGGCTGCATCGAGTCCGACCCGATCCAGTAGACGTCCAGCACGAAGGCGCGCAGCAGGCCGGTGACCAGCACGGCCGCCAGGAGGGCGAGGACGACGGAACGCCAGCCCCGAGCACGGAGCTGGCGTTCTCGCCGAACGGCGTGGGACCCGGTGGCGCGGGGGTCCCGTGCGCGGGTTCCGGTGGACACCGAAGCGCGCGCTGTCCTACTTGCCGGACTTGCCGGACTTGACGGCCTTGCCGGACTTCGAGGACTTGGCCGTGGTGTTGTCGCGCTTCTCGCGGATGCGGGCGGCCTTGCCGTGGCGGTCGCGCATGTAGTAGAGCTTCGCGCGGCGGACGTCACCGCGGGTGACAACCTCGATCTTCTCGATGACCGGGGAGTGCACCGGGAAGGTGCGCTCCACGCCCACGCCGAAGGAGACCTTGCGGACGGTGAAGGTCTCGTGCACGCCGGCGCCCTGGCGGCCGAGGACGAAGCCCTTGAAGACCTGGACGCGGGAGCGGCTGCCCTCGACGATGTTGACGTGCACGTTGAGGGTGTCGCCCGGACGGAAGTCGGGGACGTCGCTGCGCAGCGACTTGGCGTCGAGCTGGTCGAGAATGTTCATGGTGACTCTCCTGGTGAACGCCGCAGGTCGCTCACGTGGGTCGGCACGGATCCGTGGTGGCGGGGCGGTGCCCGGTCCGGGTGCGGGATCCGCAAGACGTGGTGACGGGAGCCCTGTTCGGGGTCCCGGGTGTCCGGCTGTTGGTCGCTCATCCCCCTGCGGCAGGGGCGTGCCCAGCAGACACACAGCTGAACATTATGCCACAGGTTCCCCGGAGGCGCCGTCCCCGGCGCGCACCACGTGTCCGCCCGAGACGACCCACCCGGCCTCGGCCAGGACGGCGCGGTCCGCGCGGTCCAGGCCGGCGGGGTCGAGGGACGCGACGAGGTCGGGGCGGCGGGCGGCGGTGCGCTGCAGCTGGCGGTCCCGCCGCCAGCGGGCGATCCGGCCGTGGTGGCCGGAGAGCAGGACCTCGGGGACCGGCCGGTCCCGCCACAGCGCGGGCTTGGTGTAGACGGGGTACTCGAGCAGGCCCTCGGCGTGGGACTCCTCCACGAGGGACTCGGGGTTGCCGACCACGCCGGGCACGAGGCGCCCGATCGCCTCGACCATGGCCAGCACGGCGACCTCCCCGCCGTTGAGGACGTAGTCGCCGAGGCTCATGGGGCGGACCTCGAAGTGCTCGCGGGACCAGTCCACCACGCGCTCGTCGATGCCCTCGTAGCGCCCGCACGCGAAGACGAGGTGCTCCCGCAGGGCCAGCTCGCGGGCGGTGGCCTGGGTGAAGACCTCACCGGCCGGGGAGGGCACGACCAGCACCGGCCGCTCCCCCGCCGGCGCGGGTCCGCCGCCGAGGACGGCGCCGAGCGCCGCGGCCCACGGCTCCGGCTTCATCACCATGCCGGCCCCGCCGCCGTAGGGGGTGTCGTCCACGGTGCGGTGCCGGTCGGTCGTGAACTCGCGCAGGTCCGTCACGGTCAGTTCGAGGAGGCCCTGCTGCCGGGCCTTGCCGATCAGGGAGAGGTCCAGGGCGGAGAGGTACTCGGGGAAGATGCTGACGACGTCGATGCGCATCAGCGCCCGCCCTCCGGCGCCCCGTCCGTGGGGTCCCCGCCGCCGGAGTTCCCGTCGCCGGGGTTCACGGCGTCGCCGTTCCCGTCGTCGTCGTTCCCCTCGTCGGGCTTCCCGTCGTCGAGGCCGAGCTCGAGCAGCCCCGGCGGAGGGGTCACCACGACGAAGCCCCCCTCGGGGTCGACGACCGGGACGATCTCCTCGACGAAGGGGAGCACGGCCTCACGCCGCCCCTCGTCGAGCTCGATCTCCAGCAGGTCCTGGACGGGCAGGGTGCGCAGCCCGGTGACCACGCCGATCCGCGGGCCCGACCCGTCCTCGGGGCCGGTGCGCACCTCGAGGTCGACCAGCTCGTGCTCGTACCACTCGTCGGACTCGGGGTCCTCCTCCAGCGCCTCGGCGTAGAGGTGGGCTCCGCGCAGGGTCTCGGCCCCGTTGCGGTCGGGGACCTCCTCCAGGGCCACCACGAGCACGGCCTTGTTCCAGCGCGCCCCGCGCACGGTGACCACGCCCTCGGGGGCGAGCGGGACGGACGGCTCGAGCAGCAGCCGGGCGCCGGGGGCGAAGCGCTCCTCCGGGGCGTCGGTGAACAGCTGCACGGTGACCTCCCCCCGGATGCCGTGGGGCTTGCCGACGCGGGCGACCTGGACCTTCATGGATCTCCTGGGGGTCGGCGGCCGGGTGGCCGCGGGGAGGGGTGCGGTGACGGGGAAAAGCCGACGGTCCCCGCATCCGGTGCGGATGCGGGGACCGTGCGGGCGGCGGGACCGGACGCCGGGGCGCCCGGTGCGCGCCTCAGCGGGTGCGGTCGGTGTCGACGACGTCGATCCGGACCGGGCCGTCCTCGGCGAGTGCGCCCACGACGGTGCGCAGCGCCTTGGCCGTGCGGCCCTGGCGGCCGATGACCCGCCCGAGGTCGTCCGGGTGCACCCGGACCTCGAGGGTCTCCGACCGGCGCCCGCTCTTGACACGGACGTCGACGTCATCGGGGCTGTCCACGATCCCGCGGACCAGGTGCTCCAACGCGTCGGCGAGCATGACTACTCGGCCTTCTCGGCGTCAGCCGCGGGGGCGTCGTCGGACTCGGCACCGGGGGCGGCCGGCTCGGCCTTCTCGCCCTTCGGGGTGATCGCCTCGGGGACGATCACGGAGCCCTTGTCGGGGGCGACGAACTCGGCCTTGGGCTCGCGCGTCCGGAGGGTGCCCTCGGCGCCCTCCTCGCCCTTGAACCGCTGCCAGTCGCCGGTCACCTTCAGGATGGCGGCGACGGCCTCGGACGGCTGGGCGCCGACGCCGAGCCAGTACTGGGCCCGGTCCGAGACGACCTCGATGTAGGAGGGGTGCTCGGTCGGGTGGTACTTGCCGATCTCCTCGATGACGCGGCCGTCGCGCTTCTTGCGGGAGTCGACGACGACGACGCGGTAACGGGGATCGCGCATCTTGCCCATGCGCTTGAGACGGATCTTAACAGCCACTGGTGTGGACTCTCCTGGTTCTTGGATGAGGTGAACGCCCTGGTCTCGCTCCCGTGGGGCGGGCCGGTCACAGGGGTTCTGTGGACACGAGAAACGTGCGGCGAGAGGGACCGCACGCATCGAGTACCCGTCCAGTATGCCAGACGCCGTCAAGTCCGGCCTCCCGCGGCGCGCTGCCCGCTCACTGCTCGAGGCGTGCGGCCTCCCGCCATGTGAGGGAGCGTCCGCCCTGGAACACGGCGCGCTGGTAGATCCGCTCCCCGAGGCGCAGCAGCACCCAGGCCGCGGCGAGGGCCAGCGCGAGGGACAGCACGGGCTGCCACCAGGCGACGCCGCCGTCCAGCATCCGGATGGGCATCGCCACCGAGGAGACGACCGGGACGAAGGACGCGGCCGTGAGCCACGCGCCCTCGGCGTAGAGGCCCACGAAGAGGGCTCCGATGAGCACCGTCATGATCGGCCCGGTGTTCGTCTGCAGGTCCTCGGAGCGGGAGGCCAGGGAGCCGAGGACCGCCCATACGGAGGCCTGCGCGGCGAAGCCCGCCACGAAGAAGGCCACGAACCAGCCGGACGCGGCGAGGATCCAGCCGACGTCCGCGGCGGCGCCCGTGACGTTGACGCCGACGAGGCCGACGGCGGCGTAGAGCCCGATCTGACCGAACGCGAGCAGGGAGTTGCCGAGCACCTTGCCGTAGAGCAGCTGCCGGACGGGGACGGCGGTGGCCAGGATCTCCACGACCCGGTTCTGCTTCTCCTCGAGCACGGAGTTGGCGATGGCCATGCCGAAGAGGATGGCGGCCAGGTAGAACAGGAACGCGAAGACGAAGCCCACCACGAGCCGTGCGGGGCCGCGGTCCTGGCCGCCGGACAGCAGCTCGGTGCGCACCTCGGCACCCGCGGTCAGCTCCTCGGCGGTCGTCCCGGCGGCCCGGGCGCCGGCCGCCAGCGTCTCCGCGGCCACCGCGTCCTCGAGGACCCGGGCGAGGGCGGGGTCGACGTCGTCCTGGCCGACCACCGTCCACCCGTCGAGGTCCCGCAGGAGCGCGGCGTCGGCGGTCCCGTCGGCCACCGCCTCGCGGGCCGCGTCCGGGGAGTGGGCGGAGTGCACGGTGAGGGTGTCCTCACCGCGCTCGGCCAGCTCCTGCGCGGCCCGCGCCGCGACGGGCGCCGCGTCGGGCGCCGCGGTCGCCAGGACGTGGTCGGCGGCCCGGCCTCCGAACAGGGCGGAGGCGGCGATCGAGGCGGCCACGAGGAGCACCGTGACCACCGTGGAGAGCAGGAAGGACCGGTCCCGCAGCTTGACGGAGATCTCGCGGGACGTGACGATCCACCAGGGGCGGGCTGCGGGCGGGCGGGCGCTCATCGGGTGACCTCCCGGTAGACGTCGGACAGGGAGGGCACGATCTCGGCGAACTCCAGGAGCCCGCGGGGCACGGCGGTCTCGAGGACGCGGCGGCGGGCGGCGGCGTCCTCGAGCTCGAGCACCGCGGCCGGTCCGTCGACGTCGACGACGCGCACGCCCGGCAGGTCCCGCACCCAGCCGGCGTCCTGCTCGCAGCGCAGCCGGTGCCGGCGGGGACCGGTGCGGCGCAGGTCCTCGGCCGTGCCGGAGGCCAGGACCCGGCCGCCGGAGAGGACGACCAGGGAGTCGCAGAGCCGGTCGACGAGATCGAGCTGGTGGCTCGAGAAGAGCACGGGCACGCCCTGGGCCGTGTGCTCGCGCAGCAGCTCGACCATGGAGTCCACCGCCACGGGGTCCAGGCCGGAGAACGGCTCGTCCAGCACCAGGGCGGCGGGCCCGTGCAGGAGCGCGGCGGCGACCTGCACCCGCTGCTGGTTGCCGAGGGAGAGGGACTCCAGCCTGTCCTTCCCGCGCTCGGCCAGGCCGAAGCGCTCCAGCAGCCGCCCGGCCTCCGCGAGGGCGTCCCGGCGGTCCATGCCGTGGAGCCGGCCGAGGTAGCCGAGCTGGTCGAGCACCGGCTGCTTGGGGTAGAGCCCCCGCTCCTCGGGCATGTACCCGAAGCGGGCCCGGTCCGCCGCGGTGGCGGGACGGCCGTCCCACAGGACCTCGCCGGCGGAGACGCGCAGCACGCCCATCAGCATCCGCATGGTCGTGGTCTTGCCCGCGCCGTTGGCGCCGACGAAGCCGGTCATCCGGCCGGGCTCGACCCGGAAGGAGACGTCCTCGACCACGGTGCGGCCCCCGAAGGACCGGCTCAGGCCCCGCGCCTCCAGGACGTGCCCCTCGGGGCGGCTCCGGAAGCGGGTCGTGGTCGCGGCGGGGGTGGTGCTGGTGCTCATGGGCCCGGGTCCTCTCGGGGTGCGTCCTCCCGGTGGGTGCCGGGCGGCTCGTGGTCAGCCTACGAACGCGGGGACCCCGGCGGATCCCCACCCGGGCGGAGTGCGGGTGCCCCGGGGAGCGGACCGCGGCCGGCGGCCTCCGTCCCGGGGCGGAGCCCGCTCAGTCGACGAGGCCCGCCCGGTGGGCGAAGACGACGGCCTGCACCCGGTCCCGGGAGCCGGTCTTGGCGAGGATGTTGGACACGTGCGTCTTGACGGTGGCGGGCCCGAGGAACAGCCGCTGGGCGATCTCCGCGTTGGACAGCCCGTCCGAGACCAGCAGCAGCACCTCGTGCTCCCGCTCGGTGAGGGACTCGACGACCCGGCGCCGGGCGGGGTCGGACGGCAGGGGGTCGGCCGGCGCGGGAACGGCCTCGGGGGCGGGTGCCGGGGCGTCCGCGGTCAGGGCCCGGATGACGCGCAGCGTGGCCTCGGGGGCGAGCAACGCGTGGCCTCCGGCCACGGCGCGCACGGCCTCCACGAGGTCGTCCGGGTCGGCGTTCTTCAGCAGGAACCCGCTGGCCCCGGCGGCGAGCGCGTCGAAGAGGTAGTCCTCGCGGTCGAACGTGGTGACGATCACGACCTTCGCGCACCCGGTCCCGACGATCCGGCGGGTGGCCTCGATGCCGTCCATGACCGGCATCTGCACGTCGAGCAGGGCCACGTCCACGGCCCCGCCGCGGGCGGCGGCGACGGCCTGCGCGCCGTCGGAGGCCTGGGCCACGACCTCGATGTCGTCCTCCACGGACAGGACCATGGCGAAGCCGGAGCGCACGAGGGCGTGGTCGTCGGCGAGCAGGACACGGATCATGCCTCCGATCCTCGCAGAATCCTGTCCGGGGCGCCGGAGGCGGCGCCGGCGGCCGCGTCCGGGGCGGCTTCCCCGGTGCCGCCGGGGGGCAGGGGGCAGCGGGTGCGGACCCGCCAGCCGGGCCGGCCGGAGCGCGGCCCGATCTCCGCCTCGCCGCCGTGCAGACGGACGCGCTCGCGCAGCCCCTGGAGGCCGAACCCGGTGCCGGCGGTGCCGCGGCGGGGCGAGCCGTCGTCGAGGACCTCGAGCTCGAACCACGGCTGCCCCTCCGGGCCGCGGCCGGTGCGCAGGGTGACGGACGCGGTGCCGGCCGTGGAGTGGCGGATGACGTTGGACAGGGACTCCTGGGCGCACCGGAAGACGGACAGGCCGAGGGCCGGCGGGATCCTGTCCAGGTCACCCGGGACGGCCTCGACGGTGCGGACGTCCACCGCGAGCCCGTTGTCCGCGTGCCGGCGGGCGAGGGCGGCGATGTCGGCGAGGCCGGGGTCCGGCCGGCGCGCGGCGTCGGGGGCGCCTCCGCCGGGGCCCGGGGCGCCCTCCTCGCCCTCGGCGCGGAGCACGCCGAGCAGCTGGCGCATCTCTCCCACGGCGGTCCGGCTGGACGTCTCGATCGTGCGCAGGGCGGTGGTGGCGGCGGCGGGGTCACGGTCCAGGACCTTGCGCGCGGCCCCCGCCTGGATGCCGATGACGGACACGTGGTGGGCGACGACGTCGTGCAGCTCCCTGGCGATGCGCAGCCGTTCGTCGACGACGGCGCGGCGGGCGATCTCGGCGGACTGCTCCCGGATCCGCTGCGCCTGGGCCGCGAGGCGGTGCTGCTGCAGCGCGGCCCGCCAGGACGCACGCCCGGCCAGCACCGCCCCGCCGAAGTACACGGCGTTCACGATCAGGGTGTACACCGCGTAGGACGGCAGCTGGGGCAGCGGCCCGTCGACCTCGCCCAGACCGGAGAGGAAGTCCGCGTAGGCGTTGGTGATGGTGAAGGCGCCGAGCAGCCACAGCCCCATGGTGCCCACGACCACCGACATGGCGACCCACAGGGCCTGGCGGTCGCGCGACCAGGCGACGGCGGCGTAGAGGGCCGCGAAGTAGGCGCCCTGGAAGGGCAGCGTCATGGCGGCCGTGGGGCTCGCGTAGGTCAGGCCCAGGAACAGGGCGGAGGACGCGACCACGACCGGCAGCGGGTAGCGACGGCGCACGGCGAGGGGCACCACGATGAGCACGGTGCTGAGGTAGAAGCGCCAGGGCTCGTCCCCCTCGGCGAGCCCCGCGTAGCTGTGCAGCAGCACGGAGGCGAGGAGGGTGACGAGCAGGAAGCCCAGGGCGGCCAGCACGTCGTTGCGCCGCTGGGCCGCCGTGGGCGCGGGCCGGGACCAGAACGGGTCCTCGGGGTCGTTCAGCCAGGCGGTGACGCGCACCGCGAGCGGAGCGCGCCGGACGGGGGCCGGGTCCGGTCCCGCGTCCGGGGCGGTGTCCGGGTCGGTGGTGGGTCGGGTGTGCACGCCCCCACGGTAGCCCGCGGCGGCGGCGCGCGACTTCCGCCCCGCGGGGGATCCTGCGGGGGCGCTCAGCCGCGGTGCAGGCCGAAGAAGCGGCGCAGGCGTGCTCGCGAGCCGGGGGCTGCGGAGGGCTCGGGGAGCTGGGCGGCGGGCCCGGGGGCCGCGGGCCGCTCCTCGTTCCGCCGGCGGCGCGCGCCGCGCAGGGCGGCGTAGTAGACGCTCTCCGCGGCGGCGTCCGCGAGCAGCGCCGCGGAGAGGGTGCCGAGCACGCGCGCCCCGGCCCCGCCGCGCCGGGCCGCGCCGGCGAGCCCCACCCCGACGGCCGTCTCGGTGCCGGCGACGGCCAGCAGCAGCTCCGGGCGGCGGACGAGGGCCCGCTGGTACCGCGCGAACAGCCCGTCGCCGGTGGGCTCGGTGGTCATCCCCCGCAGCAGGGCCGAGCCCACGCCCGTGGGCTCGTAGTGCTCGGCGCCCTCGGTGGCCGTGAGCTCCCGGTGGCCCTCGACGACCTTGGCGGCGAGCACGGGCAGGCCCAGCAGCTGCAGGACGGACTCCAGGACCAGGTCGGTGGACTCCCCCAGCACGTAGTTGCGCAGCCGGTTGGTCTCGGCCGGGTCCAGGTCGAAGACGGAGGCCACGGACTCGATCTGCAGGTCCGAGGTGCCGCCGGAGCACAGCCGGACGAGGTCGCGCTCGAACCGGGCGGCCGGCGTCTGCTCGGCCTCGACGGACACGCCGCCCACGGGGAGCCAGTCGGGGCCCCACTCGAGGGCGCACACGGCGTCGGCCGCCTCGAGGTCGGTGACGGACGCCGGGTCCTCCCCCGCGAGCAGGACCTCGAAGGAGCGGGTGGCCCCGTCCGAGGACAGCGCCACGGCGGTCTCGGCGAGACCGGTGCGCACGGCCCAGAAGTCGACCTCGGCGTCGAAGACCACCACGGACCAGCCGTGCCGGGACACGGCGGTGAAGCCGGTGCCGGACAGGGCCGCCAGCACGGGCAGCTCGGGGGCGTCCAGGTGCACGAGCAGCACCCGGCGCAGCCCCGGGTGCTCGGGCTGGAGCTGCTGGCCGGTCATCCGCACGAAGGTCTCGGAGAGCTCGTCGAGGGTGCAGCCGGGCTGCACGGAGCCGTCCTCGGCCCCCTGCGCCAGCCGGCCCTCGGCGTCGGCGAGGAACATCAGCTGCGTGGCCCGGGGGCCCTCGGCGTAGGCGCTGATCAGGCGGTGGTGGGCGATGACCTTGCGCATCCCCTCGCAGGTGGGGCGCGGCCCGGGTCCGTCGGACGCGGTGTCCTCCGTCGCGCACAGCACCGTGGCCGGGACCAGGTCCCACGCGGAGGTGGGGGATGCGATGTCGTCGGCGGGGAGTGAGGTCATGGCGTCCATGCTACGCCGTCGACGAGGCCGGGCCGGGGGCCCGGGGCGTGCGCCCGGTGGCCCCGGGGCGCTCAGCGCGGCCCGTCGACGAGCTCGGCCGTGGTGCCGTCCTCGAGGGCGGCCAGGCCCGCCCGCAGGCGGCGGGCCAGTCCGGGCCGCAGGTACCGGTCCAGGTCCTCCGGCGCCGTCCAGCGGTGGCTGAGCAGCTCCTCCTCCTGGATCGTGATGGGCGTGTCGGCGCCGATGACGCCGCCGTCGTAGACGAAGGAGACCGAGTCCCCCCACAGGCCCATCGCCACCCCGTGGTGGACGACGAGGAGCCGGCCCTCGGGCAGGTGCAGGCCGACCTCCTCGACGACCTCGCGGAAGCACCCGGTGCGGGGGTCCTCCCCCGCCTCGACGGTGCCTCCGGGCACGGTCCAGTCGGACTTGTAGTTGGGCTCCACGAGGAGCACGCGGCCCTCGGGGTCCCGGATGAGGGCCTCCGCGGCGAGGCGGCGGGTGGGCAGCGAGTCGACGAACTGCTTCAGCTCGGTCTCGGACAGGTAGGAGCTCACGGCGCGATCACTGCCCCAGGAACTTCTCGAAGCCCTTGGGCAGGTTCAGGTCCGCGGGGTCCGGCTGCCCCGGTGCCGCGCCGAACGCCGATCCGGCGGGCGCCTTCTGCTTGCGCTGCTGCTCGAGGGCCGCGTTCTCCTGCGCCCGCTTGGCGGGGTTGCCGGAGCGGGACCCGCCCTTCTTCGCGGAGCCCTTGCCCTTGCCCTTCTTCGGGCCGCCGCCCGCACCGGGCATGCCGGGGATGCCGGCGGGCATGCCGGGCACGCCCTTGCCCTGGGCCAGGCGCTTCATCATCTTCTGCGCCTGGGCGAAGCGCTCCATGAGCTGGTTCACCTCGGAGACGGTGACGCCCGAGCCCTTCGCGATGCGGGCGCGCCGGGAGCCGTTGATGATCTTGGGCGCGACCCGCTCGTGCGGGGTCATGGACCGGACGATGGCCTCGACGCGGTCGATCTCGCGCTCGTCGAAGTTCTCGAGCTGCTCACGCATACCGGCGGCGCCCGGCATCATCATGAGCATCTTCTTCATCGACCCCATCTTGCGCAGCTGCTGCATCTGCGCGAGGAAGTCCTCGAAGGTGAAGTCCTCCTGGTCGGTGAACTTCCGGGCCATCTTCTCGGCCTCGTCGCGGTCCCACTGCTTCTCGGCCTGCTCGATCAGCGTGAGGACGTCGCCCATGTCGAGGATGCGGGACGCCATGCGGTCCGGGTGGAACTGCTCGAAGTCGTCGACGTTCTCCCCGGTGGAGGCGAACATGATGGGCTTGCCGGTCACGGAGGCCACGGACAGCGCGGCGCCGCCGCGGGCGTCGCCGTCGAGCTTGGACAGGACCACGCCGGTGAAGTCGACGCCCTCGTTGAAGGCCTGGGCCGTGTTCACGGCGTCCTGGCCGATCATGGCGTCGATGACGAAGAGCACCTCGTCGGGCCGGACGGCGTCGCGGATGTCGCGGGCCTGGTCCATGAGGGCCTCGTCGATGCCGAGGCGGCCGGCGGTGTCCACGATGACCACGTCGTGCAGCCGCGCGCGGGCCTGGGCCACGCCGTCCCGGGCGACCTGCACGGGGTCGCCCGTGGGGTCGTCGAACTCCGAGGTGGTGCCCGGGTGCGGGGCGAAGACCGGCACGCCGGCGCGCTCGCCCACGACCTTGAGCTGGGTGACCGCGTTGGGCCGCTGGAGGTCCGAGGCCACGAGCAGGGGGCGGTGGCCCTGGCCCTTGAGCCACTTGCCGAGCTTGCCGGCCAGGGTGGTCTTGCCGGCGCCCTGGAGGCCGGCGAGCATGATGATCGTGGGCCCGGTCTTGGCCATCCGGATCCGGCGGGTCTGGCCGCCGAGGATGTTCTGCAGCTCCTCGTTGACGATCTTCACGACCTGCTGGCCGGGGTTCAGCGCCTCGGAGACCTCGAGCCCGAGGGCGCGCTCCTTGACCGCGGCGGTGAACTCCCGCACGACCGGCACGGCGACGTCGGCGTCGAGCAGGGCGCGGCGGATCTCCCGCACGGTGGCGTCGACGTCCGCCTCGGTCAGGCGTCCCTTGCCTTTGAGGTTCTTGAAGGTGGCGGTCAACCGGTCGGACAGTGAATTGAACACGGGTCGAAAGCTGCTTTCGTCGAGGGAGGCGGCCGGTGCCCCGCGGTCTGCGCCGCGGGCCGCGGCCCGGCCCGGTGTGGCGGGTCAGTGTCCAAGGTTAGCAACTCCGGGCGGCGCGGGGCCCGCCCCGTCGCCGTGCGGGGACGACGACGGCCGGCCCCCTCCCGGTGGAGGGGGCCGGCCGTCGGGACGGGTGGGGTCAGAGCGCCGTCTCGTCGCGCTCGCCGGTGCGCACGCGCACGGCCTGGTGCACGTCGGTGACCCACACCTTCCCGTCACCGGCGCGGCCGGTGTTCGCGGAGGAGACGATGACGTCGACGATGTCCGTGGCCTGGTGGTTGTCCACGAGGATCTCGACCCGGACCTTCTCGAGCAGGTCCACCGTGTACTCCGCGCCGCGGTAGACCTCGGTGTGCCCGCGCTGCTGCCCGTAGCCGTGCACGTTCTGGACCGTCATGCCCTGGACGCCGTAGGACTCGAGGGCGGACTTGATGTCCTTGAACTTCTCGGGGCGCACGATCGCGGTGACGAGTTTCATGGAAGGGATGCCTTTCGTGAGGAGGGAATGCGCCGGCGGTCGCCGCACGGCTCAGCTGTGCACCGGCTCGGAGCGGCCCGGCTCGAAGGACGAGGCGTCCTCGCCCGCGGCGTGCCGGCCGGGGCTGAAGGAGCCCGTGGCGTCCCCGGCCAGGGCGTAGCCGGACTCGGCGTGCTGGGTGATGTCGATGCCGTCGATCTCGTCCCGCTCCGTGATCCGGAAGCCGATGGTCTTGTCGATCACGAAGGCGATGACGAAGGTCAGCACCGCGCAGTAGACCACCGAGACGAGCACCGCCACGACCTGGGTGAGCAGCAGGCCGAAGCCGCCGCCGTAGAACAGGCCCGCGGTGCCCTCGGAGGGCAGCGCCACGAAGCCCAGGGCCACGGTGCCGACGATGCCGGAGACCAGGTGCACGCCGATGACGTCCAGGGAGTCGTCCATGCCCATCCGGTACTTGAGGCCCACGGCGAGGGCGGAGCAGATGCCGGCGATGAAGCCGATCCCGATCGCCCAGACCGGGGAGACGTTGGCGCAGGCCGGGGTGATGGCCACGAGCCCCGCCACGACGCCGGACGCGGCGCCCAGGGACGTGGCGTGCTTGTCGCGGATGCGCTCGGTGAGCAGCCAGCCGAGCATCGCGGCGGACGGGGCCACGAGGGTGTTGATCCAGATGAGCCCGGCCTGCTCGGCGGTGCCGGCGGCACCGGCGTTGAAGGCGAACCAGCCGAACCACAGGATCGCGGCGCCGAGCATGACGAGCGGCAGGTTGTGGGGGCGCTGGCTCGGGTCCTTGCCGAAGCCCTGGCGGGCGCCGACGATCAGGATGAGGATCAGCGCGGCCACGCCGGCGTTGATGTGCACCACGAGGCCGCCGGCGAAGTCGATGGCCTCGCCGATCGCGGAGCCCACGGCGCCGTCCTCGGTGAGCAGCCCGCCGCCCCAGACCATGTAGGCCAGGGGGGCGTAGACGAGCGTGGCCCAGACGGGCACGAACACGGCCCAGGCGCCGAAGCGGGCCCGGTCGGCGATGGCTCCGGAGATCAGGGCGACGGTGATGATGGCGAAGGTCCCGCCGTAGGCGGCGCCGAGGAGGTCCTCGGTGCCCATGATGTCGGCCAGGGCGAAGGACGGCACGGGGCTGCCCGTGAGCCCGCCCAGCAATGGGTCCCCGCCGCTCATGGAGTACCCCCACAGGACCCAGACGATGGAGACGATGGCGATGGAGATGAAGCTCATCATCATCATGTTCAGGACGCCCTTGGCGCGGGTCATCCCTCCGTAGAACAGGGCCAGCCCCGGGGTCATGAAGAAGACCAGGGCGGCCGCGACGATCGTCCACACGTGTCCAGCTGTGATTTCCACGATGTGCACCTCTCTCTGCAGGTTGTCAGGTCACCGGTGCCACTGGCCCGTTCCCCGAGGGGCCGTCCGGTGCTCACCGTTCACTGTCGAGTGTCCGAGAGAGATGTTTCGCCCGCCGCCGTGCGGGGTTGCGAGCATGTTTCACGCCCGCCGCAATGGTTACGAGCACGTGAACTGCGGCGGGCGTGTGGGGGAAAAGGGGGACGGATCAGTCGAGCAGGGCGTCCACGAAGCTCTCGGGCTCGAAGGGCGCGAGGTCGTCGGGTCCCTCGCCGAGGCCGATGAGCTTGACCGGCACCCCGAGGCTCTTCTGGATGGCGACCACGATGCCGCCCTTGGCGGTGCCGTCCAGCTTGGTGAGGACGATGCCGGTGACGTCGACCACCTCGGCGAAGACCCGCGCCTGGGTCATGCCGTTCTGCCCGGTGGTCGCGTCGATGACGAGCAGCACCTCGTCGACGGCGGCGGCCTTCTCCACGACCCGCTTGATCTTCCCGAGCTGGTCCATCAGCCCCGCCTTGTTCTGGAGCCGGCCGGCGGTGTCGATCATCACGACGTCCACCTCGTGCTCGATGCCGGCGGTCACGGCGTCGTAGGCCACCGAGGCGGGGTCGGCGCCCTCGACGTGCGAGCGCACGGTGGGCACGCCCACGCGGGCGCCCCAGGTGGAGAGCTGGTCGGCGGCCGCGGCGCGGAAGGTGTCCGCGGCGCCGAGCACCACGTCCTTCTCCTCGGCGACGAGCACGCGCGCGAGCTTGCCCACGGTGGTGGTCTTGCCCACGCCGTTGACGCCCACCACGAGGACGACGGCGGGGACCGGCCCCTTGCGCTCCACGGCCAGGGACCGGTCCATCGACGGGTCGACCAGCGCGAGGAGCTCCTCCCGGAGCATGGCCTTCACGTGGGCGGGGTCGTTGGTGCCCTCGACCTTGACCCGGCGCTGGAGGGCCTCGACGAGGGCCATGGACGAGTCGGTGCCGAGGTCGGCGAGCAGCAGCGTCTCCTCGATCTCGTCCCACACGTCCTGGTCGATGCGGTCGCGCGAGAGCAGGGCCAGCAGGCCCTTGCCGAAGACGTTGTTGGACCTGGCCAGCCGCCCGCGCAGCCGCGCCATCCGGGACGCGGCGGACTCGGGGCGGTCGAGGGCCGGCCGGGTGTCGGCGGGCGGGACGGAGGCGGTGCCGGGTTCCAGGTCGCCGGGGGCCGCGACGGGGCCGCCCTCGAGGTCGTCGGGGTCCCGGGTGGAGGGGTAGCCGCCGCGGGGCGCCTTGGGCCCCCGCAGCAGGACCAGCCCGAGCAGACCGAGGACCACGACGGCGATGAGCACGTATGCGAGAACGGGTATCGAATCCACGTCGCCCAGCTTCTCACACCGCCCGGTCCCTCGGCCGGGGCCGCGGGGCCGGGCCGCCGCCCGGGGTCCTAGACTCGACGGGTGCCTGTCCAGCCCGCCGCCGCCGCGCCCGAGCGCGACCGCGTTCCCCAGCAGATCACGGTGCTCATCGCCGCCGCCTTCGTCATCGCGATCGGCTACGGCATCGTGGCCCCGGTGCTCCCCCAGTTCGCCACGACCTTCGGGGTCGGGGTGGCCGCGGCCTCGGCCGTGGTCAGCGTCTTCGCCGTGGCCCGCCTCCTCTTCGCGCCGGCGGGCGGGCGGATCCTGAACCGGATCGGCGAGCGCCCGACCTACGTGACCGGCGTGCTCATCGTCGCGCTGTCCTCCGCGGCCACCGCCTTCGCCCAGACCTACTGGCAGCTGCTGCTGTTCCGGGGTCTCGGCGGGATCGGCTCGGTGATGTTCACGATCTCGGCGATGGGGCTGATCGTGCGGCTGGCCCCGCCGCGGATGCGCGGGCGCGTCTCGGGCTACTACGCCTCCGCGTTCCTGGTGGGCGGGGTGCTCGGCCCCGTGGTCGGCGGCCTGCTCGCCGGCTTCGGCATGCAGGCGCCGTTCCTGATCTACGCGGTGTCGTTGCTGGTGGCCGTGGCCGTGGTGCACTTCCGGCTCAAGGACGAGGTGCTCGGCGCCGGCGGGGATCGCCGGAACCAGCCGGTGATGACCGTGGCCGAGGCGCGCCGGGTAGGGGCCTACCGCTCCGCCCTGGTCTCCAGCTTCGCCAACGGGTGGACCGCCCACGGGATCCGGGTGGCCCTCGTGCCGCTGTTCGCGGTGGCCGTGCTGGGGGCCGGCCCGGCCGTGGCCGGCCTGGCCCTGGCGGTCTACGCCGCGGGCAACGCGATGACCCTCCCGGTCACCGGCCGGCTCACGGACCGGTTCGGGCGCAGGCCGCTCGTGCTCTCGGGCCTGGTGCTCAACGGGGTCGCGACCATGGGGCTGGGCCTGGTCCAGGACGTCCCGTGGTTCGTGGTCCTCTCGCTCGTGGCCGGTATGGGCTCCGGGACCCTGAACCCGGGCCAGCAGGCGACCGTGGCCGACGTCATCGGACCGGACCGGGCCGGCGGACCGGTGCTGGCCCGCTTCCAGATGAGCGCCGACGCCGGGCAGATCCTCGGCCCCGTGGTGGCCGGTGCGCTGGCCGACGCCGCGGGCTTCGGCTGGGCCTTCGGGGTCTCCGGGGCGATCATGCTGCTGGCCGCCGGGGCCTGGCTGCCGGTGCGGGACACGATGGAGCGGCCCGAGACCCCGCCCGTGCGCGGCGCCGGGCAGTAGCGGCCCCGGGCGGGAGCACGGCGGGCTCAGCGCAGCTCGGCGAGCCGCTGCCCGATCACGGTGGTCACGCCGTCCCCGCGCATCGCGACCCCGTAGAGGGCGTCGGCGATCTCCATGGTCCGCTTCTGGTGGGTGATGATGATCAGCTGCGAGGTCTCCTGCAGCTGGCGGAAGATGCTCAGCAGCCGCCCGAGGTTGCGGTCGTCGAGAGCCGCCTCGACCTCGTCCATGACGTAGAAGGGCGAGGGGCGGGCCTTGAAGATCGCCACGAGCAGCGCGATCGCCGTCAGCGACCGCTCCCCGCCGGAGAGCAGGGACAGCCGCTTGACCTTCTTGCCGGCCGGGCGCGCCTCGACGTCGATCCCGGTGCTGAGCATGTCCGTGGGGTCGGTCAGGCGCAGCCGGCCCTCCCCGCCCGGGAACAGGGTGGCGAAGACGCCCTCGAACTCCCGGGCGGTGTCGGCGTAGGCCTCCGCGAAGACGCGCTCCACGTGCTCGTCGACGTCGCGGATGATGCTGCGCAGGTCCTGCCGCGAGCGCTTGAGGTCCTCGAGCTGCTCGGCCAGGAAGCGGTGGCGCTCCTCGAGGGCGGCGAACTCCTCCAGCGCCAGCGGGTTCACCCGCCCCAGGGAGGCGAGCTCCTTCTCGGCCCGGCGCAGCCGCGCCTCCTGCTGGGCGCGCACGTAGGGGGCGCCCCCCGCGGCCCCGGCCAGGTCGCCGGACGCGACGCCGAACAGGGCGTCCTGGCCGTCCTCGGCCGCCGCCGGCACGTCGTCCTGGGCAGCCCCGGGGCCGCGGTCGGAGTCGGCGCCGGGGTCGAGGTCGGGGTCGGGGATCAGCAGGTGCGGTCCGTAGTGCTCCACGAGCGCGTCCGGGGTGAGCCCCAGCTCCTCGAGGGAGCGGTCCTCCAGGGCCTGGATCCGGGCGCGCTGCTGGGTGCGGGCCAGCTCGTCCCGGTGCACGGAGTCGGTGAGCCCGGCGAGCCGCGCGGCGAGCCGGTCGTTGGCGGCGCGCAGGTCCGTCAGCTCCGCGTCCAGCCCGGCGCGGACGGCCTCGGCCCGGTCCCGCTCCGCGGCGGCGACCGCCGCGGACGCCGCCACGAGCTCGAGCAGCTGCTCGGCGCCGGCGAGCACCGCCTCGGCGTTGCGGGCCTGGATCCGGCGGCGCCGGGCCCGCCGCTCCGCCTCCTCCCGCGCCCGGCGCTCGGCGGCGGCGGCCCGCTCCTGGGACGCGGCCCGGTTGCCGAGGGCCCGGGCCTGCTCCTCGAGGGAGCGCAGGGCGAGCCGGGCCTCCGTCTCCGCGGTGCGGGCCGTCGTGGCGGCCCGGTGCAGCTCGTCGCGGCGGGCGGCGGCCTCGAGCTGGACGGTCTCGGTGTCCTCCTCGCCGTGCTCCTCGGCGGCCCCGAGCCGCTCGGCGGCCTCGCGCAGCCGCTCCTGCTCCCGGGCCAGATGCTCCCGCGCGGCCGCGACCTGCTCGTCGTAGCGCCGGGTCTCCGCCTCGGCCGAGTCCAGCACGGCCCGGACCCGGGAGAGCTCGGACGCGGCCCGGTCCGCCGTGCGCTCGGCGGCGCGCAGCAGCCCCGCGGTCTCCTCGGCGGCCCGGCGGGCGGCGTCCCGCGCCGCGGCCGCCGCGCCGGAGGCGGCCCGCGCCCGGTCGAGGGCCGCGGCGAGCTCGGCCCGCTCCGCCTCGGCGGCCTCGGCCGCGGCGCGGGTCTCGAGCGTGCCGGCCGCCTCCGCGGCGCCGCCCCAGGCGCTGCTGCCCGTGAACACGTCGCCGCCCCGGGTGACGGCCGTCAGCTCGGGCCGGTCGGCCACGATCCGGGCGGCCGTGGCGGCGTCCTCCGTGAGCACGGTCGCGGCCAGCAGGGCCCGGACGGCGGCCGCTCCGCGCCGCGCGTCGTCGTCGTCCGGGCCGGCGCCCTCGCCGTCCCGCAGCACGGCGGCGGCGGGCCGGACCCCGGGACGGTCGGGGAGCGCCGGGGCGGGGCCGGACCGGTCCGGGGCGCCGGCGGCCACCAGCAGGTGCACCCGGCCCACGCCGTCGGCGCGCAGGGACTCGAAGACGGAGACGGCCGCGCCGTGGGAGCGCACGGCGAGGGCCTCGGCGAAGGGGCCCATGGCGGCGGTGACCGCCCGCTCCCAGCCGGGCTCGACGTCGACGAGGTCGACGACGGCGCCGAGCACGGCGTCGGCGTGCCCGTCGAGGACCGCCGCGGAGCCGTCGGGCTGGCGCAGGGCGGCGCGCAGGGTCTCGGCGCGAGCGCGCTGGGCGTCGTGGGCGCGCAGCAGCTCCTGGGCCGCGGCCTCGGCCTCCCGGGCGGCGGCGCGGGCCCCGGCGGCGGCCTCGGCGTCCTGCTCGTGGCGGGCGCGGGCCCGTTCGGCGGCGCCGGCCGCGTCCTGGGCCGCGAGCGCCAGGCTGTCCGCCTCGGTGCCGGCCTGCACCCGGCGCCGCCCGGCGTCCGCGTGGGTGGTGTGCAGGCGGGAGAGCTCGTTCTCGGCCGCCTCGACCCGGGAGCGGGCCGCCGCGACCGCGCCGGTGAGCCGGGCCGTGCCCTCCCGGCGGTCGGCGGCCGCCCGGAGCAGGCCGGTGACCACGCCGTCCTGGTCGCGCGCCGCGGCCTCCGCGTCCTCGCGCTCCTGGATGGCCTCGGCGAGGGCGTCGACGGCGTCCTCGACCTGCTCGAGGAGCTGGTGCTGCTCCTCGCGGGTGCGGGCCGCCTGGGCGTCGAGCCGGTCCGGGTCCCGCCCCGGGTCCGCGGGCTCGGCGGCGGACCCGAGCAGCCGGCGCCGCTCGGCGGCGAGCGAGGCGAGGGACCGGTAGCGCTCCTGCACGGCGGTGAGCTGGTACCACGTGTCCCGCGCGGCGTTCAGGGCGGGGGTCGCCTCGGCGGCGCGGGCCTCGACGTCGGCCTGCCGGGCGCGGCCGGTGTCGAGGGCCTGCTCGGCCTCGGCGCGCTCGGCGCGCAGCCGGCGCTCGGCGTCCTCGTCGACGGCGAGGCTCGTGCGGGCCTGCACGAGGTCGTCGGCCAGCAGCCGGGCGCGGGCGTCGCGGACGTCGTGCTGGATCCGCTGGGCGCGCCGGGCCGTCCTGGCCTGCCGGCCCAGCGGGGTGAGCTGGCGGCGGATCTCGGCGGTGAGGTCCTCGAGCCGGTCGAGGTTGGCCTGCATCGCCTCGAGCTTGCGCAGCGTCCGCTCCTTGCGGCGCCGGTGCTTGAGGACCCCGGACGCCTCCTCGACGAAGCCGCGGCGCTCCTCCGGGGTGGCGTGCAGGATGCGGTCGAGCTGGCCCTGGCCCACGATGACGTGCATCTCCCGACCGAGCCCGGAGTCGGAGAGCAGCTCCTGGATGTCGAGCAGCCGGCACGGCCGGCCGTTGATCGCGTACTCGGAGCCCCCCGAGCGGAAGAGCGTGCGCGAGATCGTGACCTCGGAGTACTCGATGGGCAGCGCGCCGTCGGCGTTGTCGATGGTCAGCGACACGTGGGCCCGGCCGAGCGGGGCCCGGCCGGCGGTGCCGGCGAAGATGACGTCCTCCATCTTCCCGCCGCGCAGGGACTTCGCGCCCTGCTCCCCCATGACCCACGCCAGGGCGTCCACCACGTTGGACTTGCCCGAGCCGTTGGGGCCGACGACGGCGGTGACCCCGGGCTCGAACTCGAAGGTGGTGGCCGAGGCGAAGGACTTGAACCCCCGCACGGTCAGGGTCTTCAGGTGCACGGGTGTCCGGTCTCCTGGGGTGGGCGTGGCGGGCAGGGGGTCGCCACCACTGTACTCGCGCGCCCCGACGGCCCCGCGGCCGCCGGCCGGGCACCGCGCCCCGGAGGGAGCGCCGACCCGCCCGGAGCGGGCGCGGGCGGAGACGAGGAGCGGAGACGAGGAGCGGAGAAGATGATCAGCCTACAGAGAAACGACCGGGTCCCGGCCGGCGCCGCGGAACCGGCCGGTAGACTGGCCGCGACCAGCACGACCTGCCCTCCCCGCGACCGCGCCCTCCGTGGGCGGGCCGGGGCGTCGGCGAGACCCTAACGAAAGCCAGAGACCTTGACCGGTAATTCCTCGATCCGTCACCGCAACGCCGCCCTCCTGGCCATCACCAAGGTCGAGGCCGACGAGGTGGTGCCCTCGTCCCACGCCGACGAGGTCCTGGCGGACACGTTCGCCCGGCTGAAGATGCCGAAGGGCCTGCTCGAGCGGCTCGCGGGCGTCAACGAGCGGCGCGTCTGGGCCCCCGGGCGCCACTTCACCGACGGCGCCGTGGAGGCGGGCGAGGCGGCCCTCGCCCGCGCGGGCGTGCACCCGGACCAGGTGGGGCTCCTGATCAACGCCTCGGTGACCCGCGACGGCTACGAGCCCGCGGTCTCGGTGTCCGTGCACCACCGGCTCGGCCTGGCCCCCTCCGCCCTGAACTTCGACGTCACCAACGCGTGCCTGGGCTTCGTCAACGGGCTCACGATCGCGTCCACGATGATCGACGCGGGCGCGATCGACTACGCCGTCGTCGTCGCCGGCGAGGACCCGACCCCCTGGCACCGCGAGACGTACGAGCGGCTGCAGGGCCCGGACGTGACCCGGGCGGACGTGGTGCGCGAGTTCGCCACCCTGACCCTCGGCTGCGGCGCGGCCGCCGCCGTGGTCGGCCCCGCCGACCGGCACCCGGAGGGACACCGCATCGCGGGGTCCGTGACCCGGTCCGCGACCGAGCACCACGGGCTGTGCATCGGGGGCTTCGACGGCATGTACACCGACGCCACGGGGCTGCTCAAGCACGGCGTGGGGCTGCTCGCGGACGCGTGGCACGACGCGCACGAGGACGGCTGGGACTGGGCGGGCATGGACCGCTACATCGGCCACCAGGTCTCCATGTCCCACACCAACAAGCTGTTCCAGGACGTCGGGATCGACCCGGAGAAGTTCCCCCTGACTTTCCCGTTCTGGGGCAACGTCGCGGCCGCCGCGCTGCCGATGACCCTCGCCCTGGAGGCCGAGCGGCTCCGGCCCGACGAGCGCGTGCTGCTGCTCGGCGTGGGCTCCGGGCTCAACGCGACCTACATGGAGATCGACTGGTGAACCGCCGGCGCTGACGCCGCGCCCGCCCGAGACACCCCGCACGAGACGCACCCTCGAGGAGCCCCACGACCATGGCACGCACACGACCGTCCACGATTCAGCAGCCCGGAGGGCCGGACGCGGCGCGGCTGCCCATGACGGAAGTGCCCCTGCCCGGGGTGGACCCGGCGTGGTCCCGCACGGTCACGGTGGCCTCGACGGCTCCCGTGGAGCCGGTCCCCGGCCGGCGGCGCCGCTGGCACGTCCTCGACAACGCGGCCTCTCTGGAGGCCGCCGGGCTCACCCCGCGGGGCACGGTCCTCGCCGTGCACGGCAACCCCACCTGGTCCTACCTGTGGCGCGACGTGCTGGCGGCCGGGACGGACCCCGCGAACCCCTGGCGGGTGATCGCCGTGGACCAGCTCGACATGGGGTTCTCCGAGCGGACCGGGCTCTTCCGCCGTCTCGACGACCGGGTCCGCGACCTGGGCGACCTCACGGCCGAGCTCGGCCTGGACGCGAGCGAGGCCCCCGTGGTGACCCTCGCCCACGACTGGGGCGGGCTCGTGTCCTCCGGCTGGGCCCTGGAGCACCAGGACGTCCACCGCGCCACGATCCTCACCAACACCGCCGTCCACCACGACAACGCCGAGCGGATCCCCGCCTCGCTGCGGCTGGCGCTGGCCCCGGCCGCGCACGGGCTGCTCACCGAGCGGACCACGAGCTTCCTCGACGTGGCCCTGGCACTGGCGGAGCCGTCCCTGTCCCGCGAGGTGCGGGCGGCCTACCGGGCGCCCTACGCCACGCGCGCCCGTCGGGAGGCGATCCGCAACTTCGTGGCCGACATCCCGGCCGCCCCGGACCACCCCTCGCACGCCCGCTACGAGCAGATCGCCGCCGGCGTGGCCGCCCGCGAGGTCCCCGCCCTGCTGCTGTGGGGCATCGGCGACCCCGTGTTCCAGGAGCGCTACCTGCAGGACCTCGTGCGCCGCATGCCGCACGCCGACGTCCACCGCTACGAGGGAGCCCTGCATCTGCTGCCCGAGGACCGGGACATCGCGACGCCGGTGCTGGCCTGGCTCGCGGACCGCTTCGGCCCCGGCCCCGGCCGCCGCGAGCTGCACCTGCAGCGGCGCGCCGTCTCCCGCGGCGAGCACGTCCCCTTCCCCGCGGAGCTCGACGCGCGGCGGGCCGACCTCGGCCTCGCCGTCGTGGACATGGCCCCCGCCTCCGGGGACGCGGGCGCGGGGGCGCACGCGGCCCCGGTGCGGGCGAGCCTGAGCTGGGCGGAGCTCGCCGACCGCGTGGACCGCCTCGCCGCCGGGCTCACCGGCATCGGGGTGCGCCCCGGGGACCGAGTGAGCCTCATGGTGCCGCCGGGCTCCGACCTCACCGCGCTGCTCTACGCGTGCCTGCGCGTCGGCGCCGTCGTCGTCGTGGCGGACTCCGGCCTCGGTCCCAAGGGCCTCACCCGGGCGCTGCGGGGGGCCGCCCCCGCCTGGCTCGTGGGCATCCGCAGGGCGCTCGTCGCCGGCCGGGCCCTCGGCTGGCCGGGCACCCGGATCTCGCTCGAGGCCCTCGACCCCGTGTCCCGCCGGGCCCTCGGAGTGGCGCACGACGTCCCCGCGCTGCTGGACTCGGCCCCGCGCGCCGACCTGCCCGCGCCGGACCCGGACGCGGACGCCGCGGTGCTGTTCACCTCCGGGTCCACGGGCCCGGCCAAGGGCGTCGTCTACACCCACCGCCAGCTCTCCGCCATGCGGGACGCCGTGCGCGGCACGTACGGGCTCACCGCCGGCACGGGGCTCGTGGCGGGCTTCGCGCCCTTCGCGCTGCTGGGGCCCGCCATGGGCACCACGTCCGTGACCCCGGACATGGACGTGACCGCGCCGAAGACCCTCACCGCCCGCGCCCTGGCCGACGCCGCCTCGGCCATCCAGGCCACCGCGGTGTTCCTCTCCCCCGCGGCGATCGCCAACGTCCTCGCGACCCGGCACGAGCTCGACGAGGGGCAGCGGCGGGCGCTCGAGCTCGTGGAGCTGGTGCTCTCGGCCGGGGCCCCCCTCCCGGAGCCGCTCCTGGAGCAGCTGCAGGAACTCGTGCCCGCGGCGACGCTGCACACCCCCTACGGCATGACCGAGGGGCTGCCCCTCACGGACGTGACCCTCGGGACCATCCGGCAGGCCGGCCTGGACAGCGCGGGATCCGCCGTGGCCGGCGCCGGCAACGGCGTGTGCGTGGGCACCGCCGTGCACGGCGCCGAGCTGGGGGTCACCGCCCTGGGCCCGGACGGCGTCCCCGACGACGGGATCACCACCGAGCCCGGGGTCACCGGTGAGATCGTCGCCCGCGCCCCGCACGTCAAGGACCGCTACGACCGGCTCTGGCACACGGAGCACCTCAGCACCCAGCTGCCCGGCTGGCACCGCACCGGGGACGTCGGGCACTTCGACGCCGCCGGGCGGCTGTGGGTCGAGGGCCGCCTCGCCCACGTCATCGTCTCCGCCGGCGGCGTGCTGACGCCGGTCGCCGCGGAGCACGCGGCCCGGACCGTGCCCGGCGTCGGCCGCGCCGCCGTCGTCGGGGTCGGCCCGGCGGGCACGCAGGTGCCCGTGGCCGTCGTGGAGACCGTCCCGGCGGCCCCGCGCCCGGGTCCCGCCGACCCGCTGCTCTCCGGCGCCGTGCGCGCCGCCGTGCGCCAGGCCACGGGCCTGGACCTCGCGGCCGTGCTCGTGGTCCCCGAGCACCCGACCGACATCCGGCACAACTCCAAGATCGACCGAGCCCTGCTGGCCGGATGGGCGGAGCACGCCCTGGCCGGAGGAAGGATCAGGAACCCGTGAACGGCAAGCACCGCCAGGACGGCACGCACGACGACAAGGTCCCCGCCTACGACGCCTCCGTGACGGAGGGCGCCCCGCCGGCCGGCACCGGCAGCCACGAGGTGGAGCGCGGGCGGCAGGAGCTGACCGGCGACGGGCGGACGGTGCTCGTCACCGGCGCCTCCGGGATGCTCGGGGAGCACGTGGCGCGGCTGCTCGCCGCCCGCCACTGGACGGTCCGGCTGCTCCAGCGCCGGCATGCGCCGCTGGCCGACCAGCCGAACGTCGAGGAGGTCCTGGGCTCGGTCACGGACCCGGACGCCGTGGCGCGGGCCATGGAGGGCGTCGACGACGTCGTGCACCTCGCCGCCAAGGTCTCCTTCGCCGGGGACTGGGACGAGTTCGTGCTGACCAACGTCACCGGCACCCGCGTGGTCCTGGAGACCGCGCGGCGGGCGGGCGTGGACAACGTGGTGTTCGTCTCCTCGCCGTCGGTCGCCCACACGGGCGACTCCATCGTGGGCGAGCCCGCCCGGGCGGCCGACCCCGTGCACGCCCGCGGCAACTACGCCCGGTCCAAGGCCGCGGCCGAGCTGCTCGCGCTCGATGCCGACGGCCGCGGGCTGCGCGTCACGGCCGTGCGCCCGCACATCGTGTGGGGCCCCGGGGACACCCAGCTCGTCGAGCGGATCGTCGACCGCGCCGCGAAGGGGCGGCTGCCGCTGCTGGACCACGGGGCGGCCCTGATCGACACCACCTACGTGGACAACGCGGCCGAGGCGGTCGTGCGGGCGCTGGAGCGGATCGAGTGGGCGCACGGACGGGCGCTGGTGGTCACGAACGGCCAACCCCGCACCGTGGGCGAGCTCGTGGCGGGCTTCTGCCGGGCGGCCGGCGTGGAGCCGCCCACGCGCAGGGTCCCCGGCGTCCTGGCCCGCCTCGCGGGCACGGTCATCGAGAAGGTGTGGGCGGTCCGCCCGGGGGCGGACGAGCCGCCGATGACGGCCTTCCTGGCCGAGCAGATGTCCACGGCCCACTGGTTCGAGCAGCAGAGCACCCGCGAGGTGCTCGACTGGACACCGTCCGTGACGGTCGAGGAGGGCATGGCGCGGCTGGCCGAGTACTACCGGACCCACCCCCTGGGCGCCCACGACGCCCCGATGCCCGCCACGGGGTCCACCGCCGCCCGCTGATCCCCCGCCGCGTCGGGCGGCGGGCCGGTCGGCGGTCCGCCGCCCGAGCGGCGCACCCCCGGGGCGGCCGCACGTGCGGCCGCCTCGGGGGTGCGCGGGGCCCGGGATCAGACCAGCGTGGCGGTGTCGATCACGAACCGGTAGCGCACGTCCGAGTTCTGCACCCGCTCGTAGGCCTCGTTGATCTGCTCGGCCGAGATGACCTCGATCTCGGCGCCCACCCCGTGCTCGGCGCAGAAGTCGAGCATCTCCTGGGTCTCGCCGATGCCGCCGATCATGGACCCGGCGAAGGTGCGGCGGTTGGCCAGCAGCGAGAACACGTTGACGTCCAGCGGCTCCGCCGGGGCGCCGACGTTGACCATGGCCCCGTTGACGTCGAGCAGCGACAGGTGGGCGTCGAGGTCGATCTTCGCGCTGACCGTGTTGAGGACCAGGTCGAAGGTCCCGGCCAGCTCCTCGAACGTCTGCGGGTCGCTCGTGGCGTAGTAGGCGTCGGCGCCCAGGGCCAGCCCGGCCTCCTTCTTGCGCAGCGACTGGGAAAGCACCGTCACCTCCGCACCCATGGCGTGGGCGATCTTCACGCCCAGGTGGCCCAGCCCGCCCAGACCCACGACGGCGACCTTCTTGCCGGGGCCGGCCTTCCAGTGGTTCAGCGGGGAGAAGGTGGTGATGCCGGCGCACAGCAGGGGCGCGGCGACGTCGAGCTCGATGCCCTCCGGGATGCGCAGCACGAAGTCCTCGGTGACCACCACGTGGGTGGAGTACCCGCCCTGGGTGACGGTGCCGTCGCGGTCCTCGGCGCCGTAGGTCATCACGGCGCCGTCGAGGCAGTACTGCTCGTCGCCGGCACGGCAGTTGGCGCACTCGCCGCAGGAGTTCACCATGCACCCGACCCCGACCCGGTCGCCGACCGCGTGGCGGGTGACGTCGGCGCCGACCTCGGTGACGATCCCGGCGATCTCGTGCCCGGGAGTCAGCGGGTACTGCTGGGGGCCCCAGTCCCCCTGAACGGTGTGCAGGTCGGAGTGGCAGATCCCGGCGTACTTGATCTCGATGAGGACGTCGTGGGCGCCGAGGTCCCGGCGCTCGAGAGTGGTCGGGACCAGCGGGGCGCCGGCGGACGGGGCGGCGTAGGCGTTGACGGTGCGCAAGAGGTGCTCCTCGGAGGGTGTGGGGACAGAAGTATGGGTCCAGAAGTACGGGTGCGGCGGAAGGGTCCCCGGGGTGCCCGGTCTCAGAACCGGGCGTTGCGGGGCGTGCGCTGGCAGACCGGGCAGCGATAGGAGGAGCGGTTCATGAACTGCTCCCGCACGATCAGGGTGCTCCGCCCCTCCTCCGCGCAGCGCGGGCAGGGCAGGGAGGCGCGGCCGTAGGCGGAGAGGGAGCGGGCGAAGTAGCCGGACTCGCCGTTGACGTTGACGTAGAGGGAGTCGAAGCTCGTCCCGCCGGCCGCCAGCGCGCGGTCCATGACCTCGCGGACGGCCGCGACGAGACGCAGCGTCTCGGGGCGCCGGAGCGTGTCGGTGGGCCGCGCCCAGTGCAGGCGCGTCTGCCACAGGGCCTCGTCCGCGTAGATGTTGCCGATCCCGGAGACCAGCGCCTGGTCCAGCAGCGCGCGCTTGAGCCCGGTCCGGCGCCGGCGCAGCCGGTCGTGGAGGCGCTCCGCGTCGAAGGCAGGGTCCAGCGGGTCCCGGGCGATGTGGGCGGCCCGGGCGGGCACCAGCGGGACGCCCGTGGCCGAACGGCCGCCCGGGGCGCCGTCGTCGGTGGGGACGAGCCGGTCGAGGAGCATGCCGCCGAAGATCCGCTGGTCCACGAAGCGCAGCTCCGCCGGGGTGCCGGGGCGCTCGGACAGGCCCAGCCGCACCTTCAGGTGCTTCTCGTCGGGCAGCCCGGAGTCCTTGACCAGCAGCTGCCCGCTCATCCCCAGGTGCACAAGCAGCGCCTCCTGCGGCGGGGCGCCGTCCGCCCCGGTCAGCGGCAGCCACAGGAACTTGCCGCGGCGCACCGCGTCGGCCACGACCGCGCCGTCGAGCTCGTGCCCGAAGGAGACGGGGCCGGGCTCGTGGCGGCGCACCGAGCGGGGGTCCAGGACCTGCACGGACTCGATCCGGCGGCCGACCACCCAGCGCTCCACCCCGCGGCGGACCACCTCGACCTCGGGCAGCTCAGGCACCGCGGCGGGCGACCAGGGTCGCGTAGGCCTGCGCCGCGGCGGAGCGCTCGGCCTCCTTCTTGGTGGTGCCGGTGCCCGTGCCGTGGTCCTGACCGCCGACGAGCACGTGCGCCTCGTAGCGGCGGTCGTGGTCGGGGCCGGTGCCCTCCACGGCGTAGCGCACGGGGCCCAGGGCGCGGGCCGCCGCGAGCTCCTGGATCTCGGTCTTCCAGTCCCGGCCCTCGCTCATCACGAAGCCGTCCTCGAGCAGGGGCACCACGAGCCGCAGCACGAAGGCCCGGGCCGCGTCGAGGCCGGTGCTGACGTACACGGCGCCGATCAGCGCCTCCATGGTGTCGGCGAGGATCGAGGCCTTCTCGTGCCCGTTGGTGCGCACCTCGCCCTTGCCCAGGCGGATGTGGGGCCCCACGTCCAGGGACCGGGCGAGGTCGGCGAGCGTGCGGGTGCTGACCACGGCCGAGCGGATCTTCGCGAGGTTGCCCTCGGAGTCGTCGGGGTAGCGGTGGAAGATCTCGTCGGTGACCGCGAGACCCAGCACGGAGTCCCCGAGGAACTCGAGCCGCTCGTTGTGGCCCTGTCCCTCGTGCTCGTACGCGTAGGAGCGGTGGGTCAGGGCAAGACGAAGCGTCCCGGCGTCGATGTCGACGCCGAGACGCTCCAGCAGGTCCTGAGGTGTCGCGGTGGAGGTCACCGTGGTCAGGCGTCGGCCACCTTGCGGCCCTTGTACTCCAGGAACAGCGCGGTGCCGGCGGAGTCGGTCACGACCTTCGCCTGGTGCGGCAGGCTGTAGGTGACCTTGCCGTTCTCGACGGTCTTGACCAGCTTGGGCGCGGTCGCCTTCCACTGCGAACGGCGTGCACGGGTGTTGGCACGGGACATTTTCCGCTTCGGAACAGCCACGGCTATCTCTCTTCTCTCGGTTCGGTCGTCTGGGTCGAGGTGTCCTGCTCGAGCAGCCCCGACAGGGCGCTCCAGCGAGGATCGAGCACCTCGTGGTGGTGTCCCGGGTCGTCCTCCAGGCGCGCGCCGCACTGGGCGCACAACCCCTGGCAGTCCTCCCGGCACACCGGTTGGAACGGCAGCTGCGTGATCACTGCGTCCCGAAGCATGGGCTCGAGGTCGATGGTCTCGTCCTGAACTTCATACATCTGGTCGTCCTCGGAGTCCTCCCCGCCGTCGGCGGCGGGGTCGAAGACGTAGAGCTCCTGCACGTCGACGTCCAGATCGTAGTCGATCGGGTCGAGGCACCGGCTGCACTCGCCGTGGATGGCCACGGCGGCCGTGCCGGACACCAGGATCCCGTCGTGGACGGATTCCAGCCGGAGGTCCAGGTCGATGTCCGAGCCCTCCGGGGCGCCGATGAGTGCGTTGCCGAAGTTCTCCGGCGCGGGCACAACTTCTTCCAGGCGTCGCATCGTCCCCGGGCGGTGCTCGAGGTCCCGGACACCGATGGTGAGGGGCGAACTGTTCTCGCGACTGATGACTGACTCCTGGTGAAATTCTGACCGACAGACCATGTTAGCGTGCCGCCCCGCGCGTTCTCAAACGGGCCGGGTCCGGGCGCGCCGGGACGGGGCGCGCCCGCTCAGCTCTGCAGGGCCCGCAGCACGGGCGCCGGCACGAACCCGGAGACGTCGCCGCCGAGGCCCTGGACCTCCTTCACGAGGGTCGAGGACAGGTGCAGGAACCGGGGGTCGCCGGGCAGGAAGACCGTCTCCACCCCTGTGAGGTGGCGGTTCATCGTGGCCATCGGCACCTCGTACTCGAAGTCCTCGCCCGAGCGCAGCCCCTTGACCAGGGCCACCGCCCCCCGCTGCGCCGCGTACTCCGCGAGCAGGCCTGCGCCCATGGGCTCCACGACGACGCCGGCGACGTCCGCGAGGCTCTCCGCCACCAGGGCCAGCCGCCGGTCCGCGTCGAACCGGTAGCGCTTGTGCGGGTTGGTGGAGACCGCGACGACGACCTCGTCGAAGAGCGCCGCGGCGCGCGCGACGATCTCCAAGTGGCCGTTGTGCAGGGGGTCGAAGGAGCCGGGGCAGATCGCTCGGTGCATGGGTGCCATCCTAGGGGCGCTCCGTGCCGGGGCGGCGTACCGTGGTGGACGAGGGAGTCCTCCGGCCAGAGCGGAGCACCGACATGGGCATGCAGTGCCGCCGGGCGCGGACCGGGGAGCGGATCAGCGCCCTGGACGAGGCCAACCTGCGCGTAGAGCGGCGCGGGGTGCCCATGCACGTCGCGGCCCTGGCCCTCCTGGAGGCCGGTCCCCTGCTCGATGCCGGCGGGCGCGTCCGGCTGGCGGAGGTCCGGGAGCACGTCGAGCGGCGCACCCGGGACGTCCGGCCGCTGCGCCGGCTGCTCGCCCGCCCCGGGGGCGGACGCCCCGTGTGGCTCGACGACCCGGTCTTCGACGTCTCCCGGCACGTGCGCAGCCGTCCGGTGCCGCCGCCCGGGGACGAGGAGAGCCTGCTCCGGGTGTGCGCCGGGATCGCCGCCGTCCCGCTGTCCCGGGACCGGCCCCTGTGGGAGCTGTGGCTGCTCCCCGGCCTCGCCGGCGACCGGGTCGGCCTGCTGATCCGGTGGCACCACGTGCTCGCCGACGGTCTCGCGGCGCTGACCCTGCTCGCGCCCCTGTTCGATCCTGCGCCCGGCGGCGCCCCGCGCGCCCCGGACGCGCCGGGTCGCCCGGGGACGGGCGGCGGCCCGCCGCCCGTCTCTGCCACGGCCCGCGCTCCGGCCCGCGCCGCTGCCCGCCTGTTCGGCGCCGCGGCCCAGGTCCGCGGCGCGCTCGCGGAGGGCCGCGCCCCGGCGCTGTCCCTCAACCGGCCCGTGGGCCCGCACCGCCGGGCCGTGCTGGTGCGCGCCGACCTGGCGGTAGTCCGGGAGCTGGCCCACCGGCACGGCGGGACGGTCAACGACGTGCTGCTCACCGCCGTGGCGGGCGGCGCCCGGCGGCTGCTGGCCGCGCGCGGCGAGCTGGCCGGCGTGCCGCAGCTGAAGGTGTCGGTGGCCGCCTCCGTGCGCGCCGCGGGGGACCCCGCCGGCGGCAACCGGGCCGGTGTGCGCGTCGTGGCCGTGCCCGTCGACGAGCCCGACCCGGTGGCCGCGCTGCAGCGGATCGCGGCCACCACCTCCCGGCAGCGGACCCGTCCGCCGTACCGGCCGGGCGGCCGCCTGGCCCAGCGCTGGATGGTCCGGGTCATGGACCGGCAGCGGCTCGTCAACGTGCTGCTCAGCAACGTGCGCGGCCCCGCGGCGCCCCTGCTCTTCGCGGGGGCGCCGGTGCTCGAGCTGTTCCAGCTCGGCGCCGTGCAGGGCAACCTGGCCCTCGCCGTGGGCGTCGTCTCCTACGCGGGGACCCTGGGCATCGACGTGGTGGCCGACGCCGACGTGGTGCCGGACCTCCCGGTGTTCGTCGAGGGGCTGGCCGAGACCCTCGTGCGGCTCGGCGCCGGGCCGCCGCCCGGAGCCGCCGCGGGACCCTAGACTGGCGGCCATGGATGCCACCGACGCCGCCGTCCCGTCCACGCACACGTCCGGCCCCCCGTGGGAGCGGATGGCCCGCGGGGGCGGTCTGCTGACCGGCACCGGAGAGCTCACCGGGACCGTCTTCGAGGAGATGTCGCGGCTGGCCGCGCGCACGGGCGCGATCAACCTGGGCCAGGGCTTCCCGGACGTCGACGGTCCGCGGGAGATGCTCGACGCCGCGGCGGCCGCGCTGCACGGCGGCGGCAACCAGTACTCGCCGGTGGCGGGTCTGCCGCTGCTGCAGGAGGCCGTCGCGGCGCACCAGCACCGGTTCTACGGGATCGACCTGGACCCGGCCTCCGGGGTGGTCGTGACCGTGGGCGCGTCCGAGGGGCTGGCCGCGAGCCTGCTCGCGTTCCTGCGGCCCGGGGACGAGGTGGTCGTGTTCGAGCCGCACTACGACCTCTACGGCGCGGTGGTGGAGTTCGCCGGCGCGCGGCTGGTCACGGTCCCCCTCGAGCCGCCGCGCTTCTCCCCCGACCTCGACCGCCTCGCCGCGGCCTTCGGGCCCCGCACCCGCATGGTCATCCTCAACGACCCGCACAACCCGACCGGGACGGTGTTCGACGACGCCGTCCTGGCCCGCGTGGCCGGACTCGCCGCCGAGCACGACTGCGTGGTGGTGACCGACGAGGTCTACGAGCACCTGCGCTACGCCGGCGGGCACCGGCCGCTCGCCGCGCTGCCGGGGGCCTTCGAACGGACCCTCACCGTCTCCTCCGTGGGCAAGTCCTTCTCGGTCACGGGCTGGCGAGTGGGCTGGGTCAGCGGGCCGGCGCACCTCGTGGGCCCGGTGCGCGCCACGAAGGCCTATCTCACGCACAGCGCCGCCACGCCGCTGCAGATCGGGGCGGCCACCGCCCTGGGCCTGCCGGACGGGTTCTACGACCGCCTCACGGAGGACTTCCGGCGGCGTCGCGACGTGCTCGTGCGGGGCCTGGCCGCGGCGGGCGCCGAGCCGTTCGAGCCGCAGGGCACGTTCTTCGTCGTGGCGGACGTCCGCGGCCTGTGCGAGCGGTACGGGGTCAAGAACGCCGCGCACCTGGCGCCGGTGCTGGCCGAGCGGGCCGGTGTGGTGGGCGTGCCCGTGCCGGCCCTCGCCTCCGCGGAGCACCGGGAGCTCTACGCGTCCTGGATGCGCTTTTCGTTCGGCAAGCGCCTGGACGTCCTGGAGCGGGCCGGGCGGCAGCTGGCCGGTTGAGCCGGTCCGCACGGCGGGGAGCTCGCCGCCCGCCCTCGTGCCGGCTCCCCGGCGGTGGGGAACCGGCGCGCGGGACGCCGCCCCGCGCGCCGCGGCTCAGACGGCGCTCGCCCGGCGGCCCAGGGCCCGGTAGGTGAAGCCGGCCGCGGTCCAGCGGTCGGGGTCGAGCACGTTGCGGCCGTCGAGGATCTGCGGGACGGCCACCAGCGGGTCGAGCTGCTCCGGGGTCATCGCCTTGAACTCGGCCCACTCGGTCAGCAGCACCACGACCTCGGCCCCGGTGACGGCGGCCTCGAGGGAGTCCACGTAGTCCAGGCGCGGATAGCGCTTGGCGGCGTTGGCGTTGGCCTTGGGGTCGTAGACGGCCACCTCGGCGCCGATCGAGTGCAGCCGGGCGGCGATGTCCAGGGCCGGGGAGTCGCGCACGTCGTCGGAGTCCGGCTTGAAGGCCGCCCCGAGCACGGCGACCTGCCGGCCCACCACGGTCCCGCCCAGCATCTGGGTGACCGTCTCCACCGTGTGGCCGCGGCGGCGGACGTTGATGTCGTCGACCTCCGCGAGGAAGCGCACCGACTGCTCCACCCCGAGCTCCGCGGCCCTGGCGCGCAGGGCGCGGATGTCCTTCGGCAGGCAGCCGCCGCCGAAGCCCACGCCGGCGTTGAGGAACTTGCGCCCGATCCGCTCGTCGAGGCCGATCGCGTCGGCCAGGGTGCGGATGTCCCCGCCGACCGCCTCGGTGAGCTCGGACAGGGCGTTGATGAAGGAGATCTTGGTGGCCAGGAAGGCGTTGGCCGCGACCTTGACGAGCTCGGCGGTCTCGAAGTCGGTGACGATCAGCGGGACGCCGGCCTCCAGCTGCCGGGCGTAGACCCGGCGCATCACGGCCTCGGCGGCCGGGTCCTCGGAGCCCAGCACCATCCGGTCCGGGGCCAGGGTGTCCTCCACGGCGTAGCCCTCGCGCAGGAACTCGGGGTTCCACACCAGGGACACGTCCACGCCCTCCCGCGCCGAGGCCTTCGCCAGGTCCGCCAGGCGGCGGGCGGAGCCCACGGGGACCGTGGACTTGCCGGCGATCACGCAGTCCTTCGTGGCGGCCGCGGCGATGGAGCCGACCGCGGCGTCGACGTAGCGCATGTCCGCCGCGAAGCTCCCGGCCCGCTGCGGGGTGCCGACCCCGACGAAGTGGACGTCGCCGAAGGCGCCGGCCTCCTCGTAGCTCGTGGTGAAGCGCAGCCGGCCGGTGCCCACGTGCTTGCGCAGCAGCTCGCCCAGGCCCGGCTCGTGGAAGGGCAGCTCGCCGCGGGACAGGGCGTCGACCTTCTCGGGGTCCACGTCCAGCCCCAGCACCTCGAAGCCCATCTCCGCCATCGACGCGGCGTGCGTGGCCCCCAGGTAGCCCGTTCCCAGAACCGTGATCCTCATGGACGTCCTCCGTTCCTCCCGGGCGCTGACCCGGGCTCGATGCTGCCTGTCGAATCTTGTCAAAGGGCGTGCGCCCAGCGGCGCAGGTGTCAGTCCGGCGCGCCGGGGGACGCAGGCGATGTGACGTCCGTCTCGGCGAACCACACGGTGGTCTCCCCGTGCCGCTTCTGCTCGAAGCGGCGCAGCCCGGCCGGCCAGCCGGGCTCCGGGGACCGGGTGGAGCGCTCGACCACGAGCACCCCGCCCTCCCGCAGCCGGCCCACCAGCGGGGCGAGGACCGCGGCGAGCTCCGCCTCCGGCAGGGGGTAGGGCGGGTCGGCCAGCACGAGGTCCCACGGCCCCTCGGCGGGATCCGCGAGGTAGCCGCCCACCGCCCCGTGCCGGACCGTGACGACGTCGTCGCGCCCGAGGGCCCGGTGGACCGTCGCGGCGTTGGCGCGGCAGACCCGCGCCGCGCCCGCGTGCCGCTCCACGAGGGTCACGGCGGCCGCGCCGCGGCTCGCGGCCTCGCAGCCGAGGGCCCCGGAGCCCGCGAAGAGGTCGAGGACCCTGGCGTCCCGGAGCATGCCCCACGCCTCGAGCCGCGCGAAGAGGGACTCCTTGACCCGGTCGGTGGTGGGCCGGGTGTCCCGGCCCGGCACGGACTGCAGGCGCAGCCCCCCGGCGGCCCCGGCGATGATCCTGCTCATGGGTGCTCCTCTCGGGTGCCCGGCGGCACGTGGCTCAGCCCCGGTCCAGGAACGCCTCGGCGTCCGGGTCGAGGTAGCGCTCGATGGCCTCGGCCAGCTCGGGGTGCTCCAGCAGCTGGGGGTCCTCGCCCAGGATCGTCACGGCGTCCCGGCGGGCGCGCTCGATGAGCTCGGCGTCGTCGAGGGCCCGCAGCAGGCGCAGGGTGGAGCGGCCGCCGGACTGCGCGGCACCGAGGATGTCGCCCTCGCGGCGCAGCTCGAGGTCCGCCCGGGCCAGCTCGAAGCCGTCCGTGGACCCGGCCACCACCTCGATCCGCTCCCGTGACGGGTGCTCGGCGGGGCGCCGGGTGACGAGCAGGCAGGTCCCGGCGTGCCCGCCGCGCCCGATCCGGCCGCGCAGCTGGTGCAGCTGGGAGATGCCGAACCGGTCGGCGTCGACGATGATCATCAGCGTGGCGTTGGGCACGTCCACGCCGACCTCGACCACGGTGGTGCACACGAGCAGCTGCACGTCCCCGGCCGCGAACTCCTCCATGAGGCGGGACTTCCGGTCCGTGTCGAGCCGGCCGTGCAGCACCTCGGCGCGCACGCCGGCCAGGACGGGCTCGGCGGCCACGAGCTCGGCGAGCCAGGTGACGGACGCCATCGTCGCCTCGGACTCCTCGTCCTCGGAGGCCGCCGCGAGGGCGGACTCCGCGAGGGAGGCGTGGGGCGGGGGCTCGTCGTCGTCGCCGATCTTGGGCGCGACCACGTAGACCTGGCGGCCCGCGTCGATCTCCTCCCGGGCGCGCCGCCACAGGCGCCGCTCCCAGCCCGGGTGCTCCACGAGACCCACGGTGTGGGTGGCGATCGGCTGCCGGCCGGCCGGGAGCTCGTCGAGGACGGAGACGTCCAGGTCGCCGAAGACGGTCATCGCCACGGTGCGCGGGATGGGGGTCGCGGTCATCACCAGCAGGTGCGGGGGCCGCCCGGCCTTGTCCCGCAGCCGGTCGCGCTGCTCGACGCCGAAGCGGTGCTGTTCGTCCACCACGACCAGTCCGAGGTCGGCGA
The DNA here is from genome assembly GCF_040981005.1 of Kocuria sp. CPCC 205258. NCBI lineage: Bacteria > Bacillati > Actinomycetota > Actinomycetes > Micrococcales > Micrococcaceae > Kocuria > Kocuria sp. CPCC 205258. Next base: position 50,508 of record NZ_JAVKPS010000007.1, read on the forward strand.
ACTGGACGACCTCGGAGAGCAGGGCGTGGGTGCCGATGACGATCCCGGCCTCCCCCGACGCGATCCGCAGCAGGGCCCGCTTGCGCGCCGCGGCGCCCATGGACCCCGTGAGCAGCACGACCTGGGTGCCGTCCGGGTCCCCGCCGAGCAGGCCGGCCTGCGCCAGCGGGCCCAGGGAGCGGACCACGGAACCGTGGTGCTGGGCGGCGAGCACCTCGGTGGGGGCCAGCAACGCGGCCTGCGCGCCGGAGTCCACGACCTGCAGCATCGCGCGCAGGGCCACGAGCGTCTTGCCCGAGCCGACGTCGCCCTGGAGCAGCCGGTTCATGGGGCGGGTGCCCGCGAGCTCCGCGGCGAGTTGCTCCCCCACGGTCCGCTGCCCGGCGGTGAGCACGAAGGGCAGCCCGGCGTCGAAGCGGGCGAGCACCCCCGTGGGGACGCCCGGGCGAGCGGTGGTGGGGTGGGCGGCGAGCTCGGCGCGGCGGCGGGCCAGGGCGCACTGGAGCAGGAACGCCTCCTGGTAGCGGAACCGGCGGCGCGCCTCCCCGTGGGCCCGGGTGTCCCTCGGACGGTGGACCTGCCAGTACGCCTCCTCGAGCCCCATGAGACCCTCCCGCTCCCGGATCCCGTCCGGCAGCGGGTCCGGGACGGCCCCGAAGTCCACGACGGGCAACAGGGAGTGCACGGCGCGGGCGATCTTGTCCGTGGTCAGCTTGGCCGTGGCCGGGTAGATCGGGATGGGCCGGCCGGCGCGCTCCTCGGCGGTCTCCCCGGCCTCCGGGGCGTCCGGGTCGAGGATCGCGTAGTGCGGGTTCGTCATGGTCACGCCGCCGTTGTACAGCCCGACCTTCCCGGAGAACAGGGCGTGCGTTCCGGGGGGCAGGTCCCTGGCGGCGGTCCAGGCGTTGAAGAAGCTCAGCCGCATCGTCCGGCCGGGGCCCGGGTCGCCGTCCGCGAAGAGCCGCTGCGGGTCGGAGGAGACGCGGTCCGTGATCACCACGTCCGTGATGGACCCGCGCCGCGAGCGCATCTGGCGGGTGGAGGCGTGCACGACCTCGGCCACGATGGTGACCTGCTGGTCGATGCGCAGCTCCGAGAACGGGGTGAGCTCGCCCCGCGGCATGTACCGGCGGGGGAAGTGGTCGAGCAGCTGCCCGATCGTGGACACCGAGAGCTGCCGGGCCAGCTGGTCGGCCGTGGTCCGCCCCAGCAGCCGGGCCAGCGGCTGGTCGAGCTCGGAGACCGGGTCGGGGAACGCCCCGCCGCCGTGGGTCGGGGTCATCTCAGGGGTGCCTCATCCGTCCGCCTCCGAGAGGGAGGTCACCGTGAGGTTCACGGCCTTGCCGCGGGCGCCGATCACCGTGAGGGCGTCCTCTGGCCGCGGCACGTGGACGTGCACGCGCCAGCGGTAGCCGTCCCCCGTCTCGGTCACCGCGCTCATGATCACGCTGGTGCCCACCTCGCTGAGCTCGTGGCGCAGCTCCGCGGCGTCCAGCGGGGTGAGCTCCACGGTGCACATCACCTCCACGCCGCCGTGCACGGTGTGCGGGGCGTCCCCGGCGCCGGCGGCCCGGGCCGCGGCGGCGTCGATCAGCGCGTCGAGGGCGTTCTCGTCGCCGGCGTCGTCGCCGCCCACGGTGCGGGCCAGGGCGTCGAAGACCACGAGCATGCCCAGGGCGCCGGCGTCGACCGTGCCGGTCTCGCGCAGGATCTCGAGCTGGTCCGGCGTGACGAGGACCGCGGCGCGGGCGGCGGTGCTGACGCCGGCCAGGAACTCCTTGAGCTGCTGGTTGGACCCGTCCTCCACGCCCTGCGGCACGGGCACGGCGGCGGCGGCCTCCAGGACGGAGAGCATGGTCCCGTCCACGGGGTCCGTCAGGACGCTCCAGGCGCGCACGTGGCCGGCGTGCAGGGCCAGCCGGACGGACTCGGCGCTCATCCTGGTGCTCCCCTCGAGGGAGCGGCCCACGGCCGTGAGGAAGACGGAGAACAGGGTGCCCGAGTTGCCGCGGGCCTCCTCGAGGGCGGCCTGGCCGGCGAGGGAGAGCAGCTCCCCGACGTCGCCGGTCTCGAGCACGGCGGCGGCCTCGGCGGCGGCGCGCACGGTGGTCGCGAGGTTGGTCCCGGTGTCGGCGTCCGCGACCGGGAAGACGTTGAGGGCGTTCAGGACGGGGCTGTGGCGCACGAGATCACGGTGGGCCAGGTCGAGCCACCGCCGCATGACGGCCGCGTTCGATCCGATCCTATGGTTCAAAGTGATCCCATCCTTCGCCGACCGGGTGCCCGAGAGCGAGGTGCGGCGCTCGTCCGTCGAGCAGCACCCGGGGGAGGGTGTCGTCGTGCGCGGGGGGCGCGGGCGCACACGAGCCTATCGCACGGAACATCCCGGGCAGCGGCACGCCCCGGGGGAAGACGGCGAGCAGCCCGTGGTCCTCGCCCCCGGTCAGCACCCAGTCGCGGGGGTCCGCGCCGAGCAGCCGGGCGGCCGGGCGCAGGGGCTCGGCGAGGCCGGCCACGGCCGCGCCGTCGAGGTCGACGACGACGCCGCTGGCGGCCGCGACCCGCCCGGCGTCGCGGAGCAGGCCGTCGGAGAGGTCGATCATCGCGGTGGCGCCGGCGTGGGCGGCCGCGGGGCCGGCGGTCACCGGGGCGCACGGCCGCAGCTGCGCCGCCGCGAGCCCGTCCAGGAGCGCGTCCCGGCCGGGCCGGTAGCGGCCGTCCTCGAGCAGCGCCACGCCCGCGGCCGCCCGTCCCGTGGTCCCGGCGAGCGCCACCGTGCCGCCCTCGCCCGCTCCGGAGCGGCGCACCGGGTCCCGGCCCTCGAGGTCGCCCGTCACCGTGGCGGTGACCGACAGCTCCCGGCCGGCGCCCAGGTCCCCGCCGACCACGGCGCAGCGGTCCGCGCCCATGGCCTCGAACCCGGCCACGAGGCCGCGGGCGAAGTCCTCGGGCCAGGACACGGGCGTGCCCGGCGGCAGGGTGAGCGAGACGACGGCGGCCGACGGGACGGCGCCCATCGCGGCGACGTCGGCGAGGTTCTGCGCCGCGCACTTCACCCCGGTGTCGTAGCCCGTGGTGACCGCGCCGCCGGTCCAGGCGAGCCGGAAGTCCTGGTCCTGCACCTGGGTGTCCGTGGTGATCACGTACCGCCCGTCCGGGGCCGCGACCACGGCGCAGTCGTCGCCGGGGCCGAGCAGCACCAGGTCCGCTCCGGGGCGGGGGGCCGCGGGGCGCAGGAGCAGCGGGAGCACCCGGGCCAGCAGCTCGGCCTCGGAGAGCTCCCCGACGGTGGGCCCCGGACCGGGCGGGGCGTCGGGCACGGGGGACGGCTCCGCTGGGGGTCGGGTCATGGCGCTCATCCTAACGACGGCCCCGGACGCGGGAACGGGCGCCCCCGAGGATTACGCTGGGGGCATGCCCTCGCCCTCCCTGTCCCGATCCGCCCGCGCCCTGCTGGGGGCGGGAGCCCTGGTGGCGGTCCTCGCGGGGTGCTCCCCCGCCGTCACCGTGGACCCCGCCGAGAACGCCGCCGACCCGGGGTGCGCCCCGGCGATGCTGGCCATGCCGGAGACCGTCGGCGAGCACGAGAGGCGCGAGACCACCAGCCAGGCCACCACGGCCTACGGCGAGCCCACGGCGGCGGTCGTGCGGTGCGGCGTGACCCCGCCCGGGCCCACCACGGACGCCTGCTCCTCCGTCAACGACGTCGACTGGCTGATCCGCCAGGACGAGGACGGGAGCACCTGGACCGCCACGACCTACGGCCGGGACCCGGCCGTCGAGGTGGTCTTCGACAGCACCGCCGTGGCCTCCTCCACCCTGCTGGTCGAGCTGGGCTCCGCGGTGGAGCAGATCCCCGCCGAGCGCCGGTGCCTGGACCTCCAGGACACCGTGGAGGGCCTCTGAGCCGGGGCCGGACGGAGGGGTCCGCCCCCTCCCCCAGGACGTCCCGGGGGCTCGGGAATAGGCCCGTGCCCCGCCCGGTTGTGGCGTGGACACGCACGCGAGCGCACCGCGCCCCACCACCACGCCAGAAGGAGGCACATCCGTGGCCACCGATTACGACGAGCCCCGCGTCAAGCCCGAGGACGAGCCCGCCAACGAGTCCCTCGAGGTGATCCAGGCGCAGCGCAGCGCCACCGCGCAGAGCCCGGCGATCGACGTCGACGACTCGGACACGGCGGAGGGCATCGACCTGCCGGGGGCGGACCTGTCCCAGGAGGAGCTGCTCATCCAGGTGGTGCCCGAGCAGGACGACGAGTTCACCTGCATGTCCTGCTTCCTGGTCCGCCACCGCAGCCAGCTCGCCCGCGATCAGGACGGCGCCCGGTACTGCATCGAGTGCGAGGGCTGACGGCCGCGGCACCCGCCCCGGGCCCGCCCGCTCACTCGTGGCGCAGGGAGGCGATGGGGTCCTTCCGCGCGGCCCGGACGGCGGGGATCGTCCCGGCCAGGAACGCGATCCCCATGACCGAGAGCACGATCAGGGCCACCCGCCACGACTCGAACGCGAACAGCGACAGCCCCGGCAGCCCGGACAGGAACCCGTCGGCCAGCGCCCCGCTCAGGGCCGAGCCGCCGACGACGCCCGTGACGGCGCCGACGACCGCCCCGAGGAACCCGATGAAGACGGCCTCGAGGGAGAACAGGCCGAAGACCCTGCCCCCGCTCATCCCCATGGCCTTCATCAGGCCGATCTCCCGGGTCCGCTCCTGGACCGACATCAGCAGGGTGTTGACGATGCCGAGCCCGGCGGCCACGAGCGCGATGACGGCGCAGGCGTTGAGGATCCACACGATGGCGTTGATGACGGCGCGGAACATGCCGAGCTGGTCCTCCACGGTGAGCCCGAGCATGTCCTGCTCCTCCAGCCGCGCCTGGATCCCGGGGGCCAGGGCCATGTCCTCGACCGTGACCGTGGCCATCGCGAAGCTCTCCGGGACCTCCTCCGGGACGCCGCTGACCTGGTAGTCGTAGAGCCGCTCGTTGAACGTGTCCGACGGGATGGGGTTCAGGGAGGTCCCGACGAGACTGGCCTGCGTCACCCCGGAGATCGTGGCGGGGAACGCCCGGTCCTGCTCCGCCATGTTGGTCATGACCACGTCGACGCGGCCCCCGACGGCCTCCTGCGCGGAGGAGAAGCCCAGGTCGGCGATCCAGCTGTCGGGGACCGCGATCTCGTCCCGGCCCGCGGTGGGCGCTCCGCCGGCCACCATCTGCAGGCCCACGGCGTCGACGGGGATCCCCGGGGAGAGCTGGAACCGGCTGCCGTCGGCGGCCTCCAGGTAGGTGGGGGCCACGGAGTACATCGGCTTCACGGAGCGCACCCCGTCCAGGTCCTCGATGACCTCGATGTCCTCGGGGGTCAGCCCTTCGAAGGACACGCCGAACCCCGTCCGGATCCGGGTGGTGTCGGGGTCGTACTCCCGCGGGCCCGAGGTCGAGGACAGCTCGATGAGGGGCTGCGACTTCTGGACGTAGAGCGCGTCGGCGTCGCCGAACGCCGCCACGGTGTCGTCGATGTACCGGTTCACCCCGGTGCCCATGCCGGAGGTGAGGGTCAGGGCGAACGCACCGATGAAGACGGCGAGCACGGTCAGGGTGGCGCGGATCCTGGCGCGCGCGGTGTTGGCGACCGCCGAGGCCAGCAGGTCGGACCACCTCACCGGGCACCTCCGACCGCTCCGACGACGACCTCGTCGTCCGCGGCGGCGTCGTCCCCTCCGGCATCGTCCCCTCCTGCGTCGTGCGTCCCGGCGGCGGGGGCCTGCCGGGGTGCGGGGGCGTCCACGACGAGACCGTCGTGCAGGTGCACCTGGCGTCCGCAGCGCCGGGCGAGGTCCTCGTCGTGGGTGACGACGACGAGGGTGATGCCGCGCTCCCGGTGGAGCTCGAGCAGGAGGTCCTGGACCACCGCGCCGGTGGCCGAGTCGAGGTTGCCCGTGGGCTCGTCGGCGAAGATCACGGAGGGGTCGTTGACCAGGGCCCGGGCGATCGCGACCCGCTGCTTCTGCCCGCCCGACAGGTCGGCGGCACGGCTGGAGGCCTTCTCCGCCACGTCCAGGCGCTCCAGCACGTCCAGGGCGCGGCGCCGGCGCGCCCCGGGGCGGACCCCGGCGATGCGCAGCGGCAGCACCACGTTGTCCAGGACCGTCTGGTCCGGGGTCAGGTAGAACTGCTGGAACACGAACCCGAACGCGGCGTTGCGCGTCTCGTTGAGCTCACGGGCCGTCATCGACGCCGCCGGCCTGCCGTCCAGGGACACCGTGCCGCGGGTGGGCGCGTCGAGCAGCGCGAGCAGGTGCATCAGGGTCGACTTGCCCGAGCCGGACTTCCCGACGACGGCGACGGACTCCCCGTGCCCGATGCGCAGGTCCACGCCCCGCAGCGCGGCGAAACGGGTGTCCCCCCGGCCGTAGATCTTGACCAGGTTCTCGGCCTCGAGCACCGCGGACGTCATCGAATTCCCCCTGTCGGGGCGCCCGTCCCCCCGGACGGCCGCCGCGGGACCACGTCCCTCCCCCATCATGTGCGCAAGCGAATGGTGGCGGCGACCCGATCCGTGTCCCCACTAGTGCTGTCCCCTCACCCGCACGGACCGGGACGGCCGCAGAGGACCCCCGGCGGACCGGTCACGAGGGGGCCGGCGGCGCTCGCCGGGTCCGGTGCCGAAGGCCGGGACTCCTCCCGTCACGTAACAGTTCACCCTTGCTAATGCCGGGATGTGGACGATAGTTAACAGCACAGCTGTTCTTCGGCAGGGGGTTCCGGCTCCGCGGGACGGGCGCACGCCCCGTCCGCGCCGAACGACGAGCGGCACGACGTGACGGGGGTCCGTCCGCGCGGGGGCGCGGCAAGGACCCCGGTGGGGCCGTGCGGCGCGCTGGCGGTCCTGGGGTGGGCCCGGGCCGACTACGGAGTACAGGAGACGCATCGACATGACAACTACGAGAAGACTGGCTGTTGCCGGTGCCTCGGCGACCGTGCTGGTGGGGGGCCTGTTCCTGGGCGTCCCGGCGGCCGTCGCGGCACCTGGCGACGCCCCGCCGGTCGACGCCCCACCGGGCGCGGCCGCATCCACCGAGGTGGCCGGTGCCGTGGCGGAGCTGCCGGCCGCGGTGCCCGCGGACGTCCCGGTCGCCGAGGTCCTGGTCGCCGAGGCGGCTCCGCCCGCACCGGCGGAGGTCCCGGTCGCCGAGCCCGCACCGGTCGTCGCCGACGTGGCGGCGCCCGAGCTGCCGGCCGCGGCCCTCGCGGACGTCCCGGTCGCCGCGCCCGTGGACGTCCCGGCTGCCGCGCCCGTGGACGTGCCGGCCGCCGAGGAGGTCCTGCCCGCACCGGCGGAGGCGCCGGCGCCGGCTCCGTTCGTCGCCGACGTGGCGCCGGAGGCACCGGCGCTGTCCGACGCGGCACCCGCCGCGCCGGCCGCAGCCGCGGTCCAGCAGGAGGTGGTCCCGGAGCTCGCGCCCCAGGAGGCCATCGCCGGGGCCGCGAACCCGGGGCTCAACGTGGACACCCGCCTCACCGCGGCACCGATGGGGCAGGCGGCCGGCGCCGGCCTGCTCACGGCGCTGCTCGCGGCGGCAGTGGCCCTTCCCGGTGCGCTCGCGTACCGGGCCCGGAGGCTCGGGCGCAGCGGCGCCTGAGCCGCGTGCCGTGCCGGTGGCGCCCGCGGGGCGGCGCCGGCACGGCACCGACCCCGGCGGAACGCGCCGGGTCGGAGAACAGGTCACGTCGGAGGAGGACAGCACAGCATGGCAACGAGCACCGTGGCGGGACCGCCGCGCCCCGTCCCGGCCGAGGAGAGGGATCCCCTGGCCCGGCGGGCGGCGGTGGTGACGCTGTGCGCCGCCGTGCTGTGGGTGGCGCTCATGAACCAGTGGTTCCTCGCCCAGCACCTCCTGGGGCACGTGCCTGCCGCGGCGTCGCCGGTGCGCCTGAGCATCGACGCGGTCGGCTTCGACGCCGACGTGCTCCCCTACGACCCGACCGACGAGGACCTCGAGGGCGGCTCGCTCGTGCCGCCGCAGACCTACAGCGGCTACCGGCTCACGCCGTACGGGATGCCCGGCGAGGGGTCGACCAACACCACGTACATCGCGGGGCACAGCTACGACAAGGTGGAGCTGCCCTTCAACAAGCTGAGCGACCCGGCCCTGGTCGGGGAGGAGCTCGAGGTCGAGACCGTGGACGGGACCCTCGACTACGTGGTGGACTCGGTGACCACCTACGAGAAGGACACGCTGAAGGACAGCGAGATCTGGCGGATCGTCCCGAACCGCATCGTGCTGATCAGCTGCTACACCCAGGACGCGATCGGCAAGAACGTCGTCGTCACCGCGTCGCCCGCTGCGTGAGCCGGGGGCTCCGCCCCCGGTGGCGTGCCGCGGCTCAGCGCAGCCCGACCGGCCGTTCCAGGGCGAGGCCCAGGAGCTCGTCGATCAGCTCGGCGTAGTCGAGCCCGGAGGCGGCCCACATCCGGGGGTACATCGAGATCGGCGTGAACCCGGGCATCGTGTTGATCTCGTTGATGACCACCCGCCCGTCGGGGGTGTAGAAGAAGTCGGCCCGGCACAGGCCCTCCCCGTCCAGCGCCTCGAACGCGGTCACGGCGCTGCGGCGGATCGTCCCGATCGCCTCCTGCGGCAGGTCCGCTGGGCAGCTGAGTCTGGCGGAGGCCTGGGAGACGTACTTCGCCTCGAAGTCGTAGAACGCGTGCTCGTCGACGATCTCGATCTCGCCGGGCATGGAGGTCCGGGCGGCGGCGGTCCCGCGGCCCTGGAGGACGGCGCACTCGATCTCCCGCCCCACGATCCCCGCCTCGACCACCAGCTTGCGGTCGTGCTCGCGGGCGGTCTCGATCGCGGCGTCCAGATCCTCGGCGCGCTCCACCTTCGTGATGCCGAAGGAGGATCCCGCCCGGGCGGGCTTGACGAACACGGGGAAGCCCAGCGCGGCGATGCGCTCGCGCACGTCCTGGGGGTCCACGGCCCACTGCCGGTCGGTCACCACGGTGTAGGGGCCCACCGCCAGGCCCGCCGCCTCGAAGGCGAGCTTCATGAAGTGCTTGTCCATCCCCACCGCGGAGGCCGTGACCCCGCAGCCCACGTAGCGCAGGTCGGCGAGCTCGAGCAGACCCTGCAGGGTGCCGTCCTCGCCGAAGGGCCCGTGCAGCAGGGGCAGCACCACGTCGATGTGCCGGTCCCGGCTGACGGTCTGCCCGCAGGGACCGTCCTGGCGCACGATGAGCTCGCTCTCCCCGACCTTCAGCGGCAGGCTCACGAGCTCGTCGCCCACGGGCAGCTCGGCGATCGGGTTCGCGTCCAGCAGCGCCTCCAGCTCCTCCTGCGGGCAGAGGAACCACTCGCCGGAGGTGGCGATGCCGACGGTCACCACGTCCCACTTGTCCCGGTCGATGGCGCGCAGGACCCCGAGGGCGGTGATGAGGGAGATGGAGTGCTCGCTGGAGCGTCCGCCGAACAGCACGGCGACGCAGGGGCGGGGGGTCATGGGGCGGTCCCTTCGGATTTGATCTCGCGGCCCAGCAGGAGCGGGGCCACGTCGTCGATGGTGATCTCCTCGCGGAGGATGGCCACGACGGCCTCGGTGATGGGCATGTCCACGCCGTGGCGGCGGGCCAGGGCGAGCACGGCGGGGGCGGACTTGATGCCCTCGGCGGTCTGGGTCATCTCCTCCTGGACCTCCGCCGGGGTGAGGCCCAGGCCGAGGAGCCGGCCCGCGGTGCGGTTGCGGGACAGCGGGGAGGAGCAGGTGGCCACGAGGTCGCCCAGTCCGGCGAGGCCGGAGAGGGTCTCCAGCCTCCCGCCGAGGGCGAGCGCGAGCCGGGTCGTCTCGGCGAGCCCGCGGGTGATGATGGAGGCCTTCGAGTTCTCCCCGAAGTGGCGGCCGTCGGCGATGCCCACCCCGAGGGCGATGACGTTCTTGACGACGCCGCCGATCTCGGTGCCCACCACGTCCGTGTTCGTGTAGGGGCGGAAGTAGCGGGTCCGGCAGGCGTGGGCCACCCAGGTGGCCAGGTCCGTGGCGGGGGCCGCCACGACGGAGGCCGTGGGCTGCTCCTCGGCGATCTCCATGGCCAGGTTGGGCCCGGACAGCACGCACGTGCGCGCCCGCCAGTGCCGGGGGCCCAGCCCGGTGGCCCGTCCCAGCTCCTCGGCGACGACCTCGCTCATCCGCAGGCCCGTGTCCCGCTCGAGACCCTTGGCGAGGGACAGCACCACGGCGTCGCGCTCGAGGTGCCCGGCCACGGCGGTCAGCTGGGCGCGCAGGGACTGGGCGGGCACGGCGAGGACCACGAGGTCCGCGCCGCGCACCGCGGCGGCAAGGTCGGCGGTGATCTCCAGGCGCTCGGGCAGCCGGATGCCGGGCACGTAGCGGTCGTTGACGCGGGTGCGCGCGGTGTGGTCCATCGCGGGGGCGCTGCGTCCCCAGAGGGCCACGGTCCGCCCGATCGGCTCGGCCCGGGCGTGGGCGGACTCGCGGGCGCTGTCGGCGAGGATCTTGGCGAAGGTCGTGCCCCAGGACCCGGCGCCCAGCACGGCGATCCTCCGCGGCCCGGCGGCGGGCAGGCCGCCGGCAGGGGCCGCGGCGGTCTCGGGGGGCGTCACGGGCGGCCTCACCGGCGCCGGTCCCAGAGGGCCGCCGGCGCGTCCGTGCCGCGCAGCACCGCGAGCTCCCGGGTCACGGCGCGCATGACGGCGTCGGTGGCGTCCTCGAGCCGCGCCGCGTGGCGGCCCACCGGATGGGTCAGGTCGGGGACGTCGTCCCGCCACGGGGTGAGGTCCACGGGCGGGCCGATCCGCACGCGCACGTCCTTCCGGGGGAACAGGCTGACCGTGCGCCGGCCGGTGGAGCGGTCGTGGTCGAGGACCTCCTGGTCCCCCCAGTGCGCCACCGGGACCACCGGGGCCCCGGTCGCGAGGGCCAGGCGCGCGGCGCCCGTGTGCCCGGTCATCGGCCACCGGTCCGGGTCCCGGGTGAGGGTGCCCTCGGGGTAGATCACCACGGCACCGCCGGAGGCGAGCTCGGCGCGGGCGGCCGTGAGCGCCGCCGCGGCGTCGGCCGTGCCGCGCAGCACGGGGACCTGGCCGGTGGCCCGGAGCACCGTCCCCACCCCGGGGGCGCGGAACAGGGACTCCTTCGCCAGGAACCGCGGCATGATCCCGTTGTCGTAGAGCGTGATCGCGACCGTCAGGGGGTCGAGCTCGGTGAGGTGGTTGGGCACCACGATGAACCCGCCCTCGGCGGGCAGGTGCTCCTCCCCCGTCCAGCGCAGCCGGGCCGCCAGCCGGTAGGCCGGCTTGACGACGCCCGCGAGCACGCGGAACAGGCGGCGGTTCGAGGTGCGGCTCATCGGCGGGCCCGGCTCACTCGCCGTCGAGCTCGAAGGACGCCCCGAGCCCCGTCAGCTTGTCGGTGAAGTGCTCGTAGCCGCGCTCGATGAGCTCCACGCCGGTGACGTGGGACGTGCCCTCGGCGGCCATCGCCGCGATGAGGTGGGAGAAGCCGCCGCGGAGGTCGGGGATGTTGATCTCGGAGGCCTGCAGCGGGGTGGGCCCGGAGATCACGGCCGAGTGCACGAAGTTGCGCTGGCCGAAGCGGCACGGCACGGAGCCCAGGCACTCGCGGTGCAGCTGGATCGTGGCCCCCATCCGGTTGAGGGCGGCGGTGAAGCCGAAGCGGTTCTCGTAGACGGTCTCGTGCACGATGGACACGCCCGTGGCCTGGGTCAGGGCGACCACGAGCGGCTGCTGCCAGTCGGTCATGAAGCCGGGGTGGACGTCGGTCTCCACGATGAGCGGGTTGAGGTCCCCGCCGGGGTGGTAGAAGCGGATGCCCTCCTCCCGGATGTCGAGGCCCCCGCCGATCTTGCGGAACGTGTTGAGGAAGGTCATCATGTCGGACTGCCGGGCCCCGGCCACGAAGATGTCGCCGCCGGTGGCCAGCGCGGCGGAGCCCCAGGAGGCGGCCTCGATGCGGTCCGGCATGGCCCGGTGCCGGTAGCCGGTGAGCTCGGGGACGCCCTCGATGCGGATCACCCGGTCGGTCTGGACGGTGATGATGGCGCCCATCTTCTGCAGGATCGCGATGAGGTCCATGATCTCGGGCTCGGTGGCGGCGCCGCGCAGCTCGGTGTGGCCGTCGGCCCGGGTGGCGGTGAGCAGCACCTGCTCGGTCGCGCCGACCGAGGGGTAGGGCAGCTCGACCTTGGCGCCGTGCAGGCCGTGCGGGGCGCTCATCCGGATCCCGGACTCCAGCTTCTCGACACGGGCGCCGAAGTGGCGCAGCACGTCGAGGTGGTAGTTGATGGGCCGGTCGCCGATCTTGCACCCGCCGAGGTCGGGGATGAACGCCTCGCCGATGGCGTGCAGCAGGGGCCCGCACAGCAGGATCGGGATCCGCGAGTCCCCGGCGTGGGCGTCGATGTCGGCGTGCCGCGCCGTGGTGACGTTGCAGGGGTCCAGGGACAGCCGGCCGTCCTCGCGCCCCACGTCGACCCCGTGCAGCGCCAGCAGGTTGGTGACGACCTGGACGTCCTTGATCTGGGGCACGTTCTCCAGGACGGACGGTGTGGAGCCCAGGAGGGCGGCCACCATGGCCTTGGGGACGAGGTTCTTGGCACCTCGCACGGTGACCTGCCCGGACAGGGGGATTCCGCCCGTGATGTGCAGTGCGCTGCTCATGACCTTCCGATCTGCTGTTGCCGGGCCACCCCCGAGCGGGAGCGGCACCCGTACAGTGTAGGTTCCCCGGCGCGGGCCCCCGCACAGGGGCGGGCGTCGTGCGTGTCCGGGACAGCACGACGGCCCGGCGGGCCGTGGGAGGCTCCGCCGGGCCGTGCCGGGCGTGACGGGGTCAGGTGCGGGCGGGCATCGTGGTCGGCTTGAAGGCGGGTCGGCCCGCCTCGAACGCGGCGATGTCCTCCTCGCGCTGGAGGGTGAGGCCGATGTCGTCGAGGCCCTCCATGAGGCGCCAGCGCGTGTAGTCGTCGATCGTGAACGGCACCGTCACCGTGTCGCACGTCACCGTGCGGGACTCGAGGTCGACCTCGATCTCGGTGCCGGGGTGCTCCTCGATCAGCTTCCACAGCAGCTCGACGTCCGCCTGGTCGACCTGTGCGGCCAGCAGCCCCTGCTTGCCCGAGTTGCCGCGGAAGATGTCCGCGAACCGGGAGGAGATGACGGCCTGGAAGCCGTAGTCGCGCAGCGCCCACACCGCGTGCTCCCGGGAGGAGCCGGTGCCGAAGTCGGGCCCGGCCACCAGCACGGAGCCGTGCCGGTACGGCTCCCGGTTGAGCACGAAGTCCTCGTTCTTGCGCCAGGCGGCGAACAGGGCGTCCTCGAAGCCGGTCTTGGTGATCCGCTTGAGGTAGACGGCCGGGATGATCTGGTCGGTGTCCACGTTGGACTGGCGCAGCGGGACGCCGACACCCCGGTGGGTGGTGAACTTCTCCATGGCAGGGCCTTTCTGGGCTACGGGTCGAGGGCTCAGGCGCCGGCGGACGCGAGGTCCGTGGGGGCGCCGGCGGGCTCGAGGTCGGACGGGGAGGACAGCGTGCCGCGCACCGCGGTGGCGGCGGCCACCACGGGGGAGACGAGGTGGGTGCGCCCGCCCTTGCCCTGCCGGCCCTCGAAGTTGCGGTTCGACGTCGAGGCGCACCGCTCGCCGGGGGCGAGCTGGTCCGGGTTCATGCCCAGGCACATCGAGCAGCCCGCGAAGCGCCAGTCCGCGCCGAAGTCCTTGAACACCCGGTCCAGGCCCTCGGCCTCGGCCTGCAGCCGCACCTTGGCCGAGCCCGGCACCACCATCATCCGGACGTTCTGCGCCTTGGCGCGGCCCTTGACGATCTCCGCCGCCGCCCGCAGGTCCTCGATCCGGGAGTTGGTGCAGGAGCCCAGGAAGACGGTGTCCACCGGGATCTCCTTCATCGGGGTGCCGGCGGCCAGGCCCATGTACTCGAGGGCCCGGCGGGCGTTTGCCTTGTCGTTCTCGTCCCCGATGTCCTCGGGGTCGGGGACGGCCTGGGACAGGGGGACGCCCTGGCCGGGGTTGGTGCCCCAGGTGACGAACGGCTCGAGCTCGTCCGCGTCGAGGAAGACCTCGGCGTCGAAGACGGCGTCCTCGTCGGTGCGCAGGGTCCGCCAGTACTCGACGGCCGCGTCCCAGTCGGCGCCCTGCGGCGCGTGCGGGCGGCCCTGGACGTAGTCGAACGTGGTGTCGTCGGGGGCGATCATGCCCGCGCGGGCACCGGCCTCGATCGACATGTTGCAGATGGTCATCCGGGCCTCCATGGACAGGGCGCGGATGGCCGAGCCCCGGTACTCCAGGACGTAGCCCTGTCCGCCGCCGGTGCCGATCTTGGCGATCACGGCCAGGATGATGTCCTTGGCGGACACCCCCGGGCGCAGCGTGCCCTCGACGTTGATGGCCATGGTCCGGAACGGGGCGAGCGGCAGCGTCTGGGTGGCCATCACGTGCTCGACCTCGGAGGTGCCGATGCCGAAGGCCAGGGCGCCGAACGCGCCGTGGGTGGAGGTGTGGGAGTCGCCGCAGACCACGGTCATCCCGGGCTGGGTGAGGCCCAGCTGGGGGCCCACCACGTGCACGATGCCCTGCTCGGCGTCCCCGAGCGGGTGCAGGCGCACGCCGAACTCGGCGCAGTTGGCCCGCAGGGTCTCGATCTGCTTGCGGGACGTGTCGTCGGCGATGCGGGAGAAGATGTCCTGCGTGGGCGTGTTGTGGTCCTCGGTGGCGATCGTGAGCTCGGGCCGGCGCAGCGGGCGGCCCGCCAGGCGCAGCCCCTCGAAGGCCTGCGGCGAGGTGACCTCGTGGAGCAGGTGGAGGTCGATGTAGAGCAGGTCCGGCCGCCCGTCCTCGCCCTGGCGCACGAGGTGGTCCGCCCAGACCTTCTCGGCGAGGGTGCGCCCTCCCCGGGGCCCGGAGGGCGCGGCGGAGGTCGTGGAGGGGGTCGAGGACTGGTATTCCGGCATGGCGGATCCTTCCGTGCTGCCTGTGCAACGTGTTTCCTCCATGGTCGGCGCCCGGCTCGCGACGGGCCAGCTTTCGAGCTTGCTTCTCACATTCTGAGACGTCAGTATCAGTGCATGGACACATCTGGACACATGGACCCGTCCGGCGCCCCGCTCGGCACGCCGCTGGGCGGGCAGGGCACCGGGGAGTCGCTCGCGCTGACCGCGACCACCGCGCCCAGCGGGGTGGGGGTGGTCGACAAGGCCGCGATGATCCTGGACGCCCTCGAGGCGGGGCCGGCGACGCTGGCCCAGCTGGTGAGTGCCACGGGCCTCGCCCGGCCCACCGTGCACCGGCTGGCCGTGGCACTGGCCCACCACCGGTTCGTGGGACGGGACATCCAGGGCCGGTTCGTGCTCGGCTCCCGGCTCGTGGAGCTGGCGTCCGCGGCCGGCGAGGACCGCCTGATCGCGGCCGCCGGCCCCGTCCTGATGAATCTGCGGGACGCCACCGGGGAGTCCGCGCAGATCTTCCGCCGGCAGGGCGACTGGCGCGTGTGCGTGGCCTCCGCCGAGCGGCCGATCGGGCTGCGGGACACGATCCCGGTGGGCACGCAGCTGTCGATGAAGGCGGGCTCCGCCGCGCAGGTGCTCGTCGCGTGGGAGGACCACGACCGCCTGCTCGAGGGCCTGCGCCACGCGCGGTTCTCCGCGACCGTGCTGGCCGGGGTGCGCCGCCGGGGGTGGGCGCAGTCGCTGGGCGAGCGCGAACCGGGCATCGCCTCCGTCTCGGCCCCGGTGCGCGGGCCCTCGGGCCGGGTGATCGCCGCGGTGTCGATCTCCGGGCCGATCGAACGGCTCACCCGCCAGCCGGGCCGGCTGCACGCCGAGGTCGTGGTGCAGGCCGCGCGCCAGCTCACGGAGGCGGTCCGCGCCACCACCCAGTAGCCGGGCGCCGGCGGCCCCCGCCCCGCCGTCCCCCGCCGTGCGGCGGGGGACGCTCCGCGGCCGCCGCGCTCAGCCGCGCAGGACGGCCAGCGCCCTCCGGAAGGCGGCGAAGGCCTCGAGCTCCGCCCGCACGGGGTCGACGACGGTGCGCCGGGCGGCCTCGGCCACCGACTCGCGCAGCCGGCGCCGCACCGAGCGCTCCCGCATACGGGCGCCGAAGCCGGCGAGGATCCGGCCGGTCAGGGCCGTGAAGATCCCGAGCACCACCCCGGCGAGGACGAGCAGCGTGGGCACGGGCAACGGGAAGCCCTCGACGTACGGGGGCGGCGGGACGGGGATCTGGAACCACTCGAGCGGGAACAGGCCCAGGAGCCACAGCAGACCCGCGACCACCGCGAGCATCGCGAGCCACTGGACGACGTCGAGGACGAGCCACCACCAGGAGTTCCGCCCGGCCCGGAAGTCGGTGCGGGCGACCGCCTGGTCGATCGCGTCCGGCAGCCTCTGCTCGTGGGTGCGCGCGGCCTGCCGGACCGACCGGGTCCACGGTTCGGCGGCCCCGTCCGCGGCGTCGTGGGCGAAGGTGCGCACCGCGGAGTCGGCCGCAGCCCGCTGGGCGGCGCCCATGGGCGGCAGGGACGTGCGGTTGACCTCGGGGTTCACGGTCCCGCCCCGGTCGAGGTTCAGCCGCCGCATCGGGTCCTTGCGGAACCTCAGCAGCCACCGGGTGGGGATCCACCCCGTGTGCCCCGCCGCGTGCAGGGCGTAGGACCTCCCGGCGGCCCGGGCGATCCCGGGCACGTTGGCGGCCTGCGCCAGCCCGTCGGTGAGCCGCTCCTGCGCCGGCTCGGTGATCCCGGCAGGCTCCCCGTCCCCGGAGGCCTCGGCGAGCAGCGCGGCGGCGTCGTCCACGTCGGCGTCGAGCCGGGCGCCGGCCGCCGCCCTGGTGTCGGCCACCTGGCGGATCCGCGCGCGGAGGGCCTCGACGCCCTCCCCCGTCACCGCGGAGACGGCCACCGGCTTCGACAGCCCCGTGGTGGGCAGCCCGTCCTGGGCCACGAGCTCCTCGAGGGAGGCCATCACGGCGGGGACCTCGGCGGCCGGCAGCCGGTCCACCTGGTTCATCACCACCATGGTCACGGCCCCGTGCCGGGCCAGCGGCGCGATGAACTCCTGGTGGATGACCGCGTCGGCGTACTTCTGCGGGTCCACGACCCACACCACGACGTCGACCATGCCGACGAGACGCTGCACGATGGTGCGGTGGTGCAGGCTCACGGAGTCGAAGTCCGGCAGGTCGAGCAGGATCAGACCGCCGGGCGCCTCCGCGGCGGGCGCGCCCGTGATCCGCTCCTTGACGCGCGTCCACCGGCCGGCGTCCGCGTGCCCGGTGGGCAGGGGCGTGTCGACGTGGTGGCGCTGGGTGACACCGAGCCAGTCCAGCAGGGCCTCGCTGCCCGGCTCCCCCCAGACGGCGGCCAGCGGCTCGGCGGTGGTGGGGCGGCGGGCGGCGGCCCGGGCGATGTCCCGTCCCACCACCGCGTTGAACAGGGTGGACTTCCCGGACCCGGTCGCCCCGAAGAAGCCCACCACGGTGTGGTCGGCGGACAGGGAGCGCCGCTCGGCGGCGCGGTCCAGGACGGTGCGGGACGCCGCCACGGCCTCGTCGTCGAGCCGGCCGGAGGCCAGCTCCGTGGCGCGCGCGAGCGCGGTGAGCCGTTCGGAGAGGGTCGGCGCCGCCTGCCGGGCGGGGCTCATGCGCTCTCCCCCAGCGTCCGCCCCGCGGCGCGGATGCGCTCGGCCACGGCCACGAGCTCGTCGGCCTCCGGGTGCCCGTCCAGGACGTCGAGGCGCCGCAGGAACACGGACGCCTGCTGGTCCATGACCGTGTGGATCCGGGACTCGAGGTTCTTGCGGGCGTCCTCGGCCATCCGCCGCACGGCGTCCTCCCCGAAGACCGCCTCGAGCAGCTTGGTGCCCACCACGCCGGAGCCGCCGGCGATGCCGACCTCCAGCCCGGTGAGCCCGCCCGTCATGGAGAACACGCCGATCATGAGGATCACGGTGAGCGCGTTCACGCCCAGCGACATGGCCCGCGCCCTGGTCCGCTTGTCCGCGCCCTCGCGCTGGATCAGCTCCATGAGGTCGCCCTGCCAGGCGCGCACCTGCTCGGCCGTGCGCTCGCGGAAGTCCGGGGGCAGCGAGCCGAGGTCGGACCCGCCGAGCAGGACCCGGCCCGCGGGCTCGTCCAGCCAGCGGCGCTCCGCGGTCTCGGAGGCGCGCGCGGCCTCCTCCACGATCACGGTCTGCAGACCGGTCTCGATGGCCTCCTCGACCTGGACCTCGGGTGCCGGCCTCCCGCTGAAGAAGGCGGTGAGCCGGTCCCGCATCCGGCCGATCCCGGCCTCGAGGTTGCGGAAGAACTCGCCGGTGCCCACGAAGTCCTGCCAGCGGGCGAGGACCTCGCCGCGCAGCAGGGTGCCGTCCCGGGTCGACTCGATGACGGCGGCGAGCGCCTCGTCGAAGGCGCGGTCCACGTCGTGGCGCAGCTGCGCCTCGACGCGGTGCTGGGAGAGCACCGCCGTCCCGGCCGCGCCGGTGCGCTCGGCGATGGAGCGGACCGCGCCGCCGAGGGTCCGGCGGGCGATCTCCGAGCGGGAGGCGGCGTTGTGCCCCAGTTCGGCCAGGAAGTCCACCACGGGGGCGACGACGTGGGGCGGGAGCATGCCCATCTCGTTGAGCGGTGACTCCGGGACGGTGAACACCGGGGCGTCCCCGAGGCCCTGCTCGGCGAGCATCCGCCGGAGGTCGTCCTCGATCTCGGCCTCGAGCCCGTGCGGGACCCGGTCGAGGACCACGGCCACCGTGATGTCCCGCTGGGCGGCCTCGACGAGCAGCCGCCACGGCACGGCGTCGGCATAGCGGTTCGCGGTGGTCACGAACAGCCACAGGTCGGCGGCGGCCAGCAGCTGCCCCGCGAGCCGGCGGTTCTCGTCGGAGATCGAGTCGACGTCCGGGGCGTCGAGCAGGGCGACGCCCTCGGGGATCCGCGGCTCGGCGAGCAGCACGAGGGCCTGGCCGTCCGCGGTGCCGGGCAGCGCGGACGGGGAGGCGGTGTCCGCGGCGGTCGAGCCGGCGGGGATGACCTTCCGCGCGTGGATCCGGCTCAGGTGCGGGAG
Source organism: Kocuria sp. CPCC 205258 (assembly GCF_040981005.1). Lineage (NCBI taxonomy): Bacteria > Bacillati > Actinomycetota > Actinomycetes > Micrococcales > Micrococcaceae > Kocuria > Kocuria sp. CPCC 205258. The sequence continues at coordinate 69,625 of NZ_JAVKPS010000007.1, forward strand.
CACCCGCTGGGTCGAGAACGCCTCGGCGTCGCGCGGGTGGTGGATCAGGATGGGCTGCCGGGTGGTCGGGCGGATGGCCCCGGACCGGGTCACGGGGTGCCCCACGACCGCGTTGACCAGGGTCGACTTGCCGGCGCCCGTGGAGCCGCCGACCACCGCGAGCAGCGGCGCGTCGAGGGAGCGCACCCGGGGCAGCACGTAGTCGTCGAGCTGGGCGACGGCACGGTCGATGTCCTCGCGCTCGCGCAGCACGTCGGTCGTGGACAGCGGGAGGGTCGACGCCGCGAGCAGCGCCCGCGCGTCCTCGAGGGCGCTCAGGATCTCTGTCTGGTCGGTCACAGGGACATTGTGCCAGTCAGCCTGCTGTGCACCTACGCGGCGCGGGTCGCCGGGGGCTCACGCCATCCGGACGGCGATCTTGCCGCGGACGTGGCCCTCCTGGCTGAGCCGGTAGGCCTCCACGCCCTCGGCCAGGGGCACGCTGCGGGCGAGCTCGATCCGCAGCGCGCCCCGGTCCACCAGCCGGCCCAGCTCGGTGAGGTCCTCGGCGGAGGGACGCACCCACATCCATGTCCCGCCGTGGGCCTCGACCGCGTCGTCGGCCACGGAGGCGTGCCGCCCCCCGTCCTTCAGGACGGCGAGCGTCTGCTCCACGACCCCGCCCACGAGGTCGACCACGACGTCCACGCCGTCCGGAGCCAGCTCCCGGACCCGCTCGGACAGCCCGTCCCCGTAGGCCACGGGCTCCGCGCCGAGACCGCGCAGGTACTCGTGGTTGGCCTCCGACGCCGTGCCGATCACGCGGGCGCCCCGGGCCGCGGCGAGCTGGACGGCGTAGCCGCCCACGCCCCCGGAGGCGTTGTGCACGAGCACGGTGTCTCCCGCGGCCACCTCCAGGCGGCCGAGGACCTGGTAGGCCGTGAGCCCGGCCAGCGGCAGCGCGGCCGCCCGGTCCCAGTCCACGGAGGCCGGCTTCGGCGCGAGCAGGCGTGCGGGCAGGGCGACGTACTCGGCCATCGTCCCGCCGTGCACCCAGTCCGTGCGGGCGTAGGAGATCACCTCGTCGCCCGGGGTCCACTCCGGGACGTCGATGCCGACGGCCTCCACGACCCCGGACACGTCCCAGCCGGGCACCACCGGGAACTGGACCTCCATCAGCGGATCGAGGCCGCCGGCCATGATCTTCCAGTCCACGGGGTTGATCGCGGCGCTGCGCACCTTCAGGAGCACCCAGCCCGGGGGGACCTTGGGCTCGGGGAGGTCGGTGAGCTCGAGGACTTCAGGACCGCCGTAGCGGGCGTACGTCAATGCCTTCATGCTCCGCGCAACCGGTGGTCCCCGGGGATTGTTCCCCGGGGAATGTTCCGCGGGGACCGCCGGCTCAGCGGCGCAGGTCCCGCCCGTGGTCCTCGGCGTAGGCGGCGAAGACGTCCGCGGGCGTCTCCCCTGCGCACCCGGAGTTCTCCCGCAGCTGGTGCGCGAGCTGCTCGAGGGCCAGCCCCAGCCGCCGGGCGCCGGTGCGCACCCGCGGCGCGGAGGACGCGGCGGCCCGGTCGCGCAGCTCGAGGGCATAGGCCAGCTGCCGGGCCAGGGAGAGGTCCGGGTCCTCCTCCTGGAAGTAGTACGTCTCGCCGTGCTGGGTGAAGTCGATCCGCGCCTTGGCCACCTCCGCGGCCAGGCCGTCCAGCACCCGGGCCGCCGTGACCGGGTCCTCCTCCGCGATGCCGTCCGCGTAGTCCACCTCGGCGAGGGACGTCAGCTCGAGCGCGAGGGCCCGGCGGCGGGACAGCGGCGGATAGATCTGCGTGAACCACGTCAGTGCCGCCGTGAGCAGGGCGAACCCGGTCAGCGCCTCGAGCGGGGTGGCGAGCCGGAGCCAGGGGCCGGTGGCCACGACGTCCCCGAACCCGAGCGTCGCCAGGGTGACGAACGAGAGGTAGAACGCCTCGAGGAGATCCGGGTAGGCGGCGGGGTCCACCCCCGGCGAGTACGTGAAGCCCTCGGGGACGTGCGGCAGGTAGATCAGGGCCCAGCCGAGGCCCTGCAGGAGCACCCACAGGAGCACCACCGTGATCATCGAGCCCGGGCCCACGGCCGAGCCGAAGCGGTGCCCGGTGCGCCGGGAGACCCACCAGACGGCGGCCTGCACCCTCCCGCCGATGGCGCCCGTGCCGCTGGGGTGCAGCAGGCTGTGGTACATGTCCCGCAGGCCGAGCACGATCACCGTGGTCCCCAGCAGCGTCAGCAGCACGTCCACGTCGTCGCTCCGTTCCCGTCCGCCGGTGTCCTTCCCCTGCGACCCTACCCGGCGGCTCCCTCTCGGCACCGCCCTTGGCCGTGCGACCATCAGCAGGGTTACGGTAGGAGCACGCGGCGCCCCGGGCGGCGCCGTGAGCCCGATGCGACGGAAGGACGCCCATGGACATCAACCTCGTACTGGCACTGTTCGCGGGCGTCGTCCTGCTGATCTCGGCGTTCTCGACGCTGCTGCAGCGGGCCGGTCTTCCCGGCCCGGTGCTCGCCCTCGCCTCCGGCGCGCTGATCGGCCCCTACGCGCTGGACCTCGTGCGGATCGAGGACTTCGGCCTGCCCCCGGGAACGCTGCTGGAGCAGGCGGCGCGGATCACCCTGGCGGTGGGCCTGGCCGGGGTCGCCCTGCGCCTGCCGCACGGCTACTGGCGCAGCGACGCCCGCTGGATCGCCGTGGTCATCGGGCTGGGCATGGCCCTGATGCTCGTCGTGGCCACCGGCGTGCTGTGGGCGGCGCTGGGTGTGCCGTTCCTGGTGGCGCTGCTGCTGGGCGCGATCATCACCCCGACCGACCCCGTGGTCACCACCCCGATCGTCACGGGTTCCCTGGCCGAGGAGCGGATTCCCGAGCGGGTCCGGCACAATCTCTCGGCCGAGAGCGGGCTCAACGACGGACTGGCCTACCTCTTCGTCCTCCTCCCGGTGCTGCTGCTGACCGAGCCGGACCGGGCGTGGCACGAGCTGCTGACCACCGTCCTGCTGTGGGAGGTGCTCGGCGCGGCGGTGTTCGGGGCGCTGGTGGGCTTCCTGCTGGGCAGGCTGTTCGTCGTCGTCCGCCGGCACGGGCTCATGGAGGAGAGCTCCTACCTGGCCTTCGTGGTGCCGCTGGCACTCGTGCTGCTCGGGACCGGCAAGCTGCTGGGCACCGACGCCCTGCTGGCCGTCTTCGTGGGCGTCGCGGTCTTCGGGCAGGTGATCCCCCAGCGGGACGAGGCGCAGGAGGACAAGGTCCAGGACGCCGTGGCCCGGCTGTTCCTGCTGCCGGTGTTCATCCTGCTCGGCCTGGCGCTGCCGGTCGGTGAGTGGGCGGAACTGGGCTGGGGTGCTCCCCTGGTCCTCGGCGCGGCGCTACTGCTGCGCCGCTTCGTCGCCCTGTGGGCGCTCCGGCCGCTGCTGCGGGGCGTGCACGACCGCGCCGAGACGCTCGTCCTGAGCTGGTTCGGACCCATCGGCGTCTCCGCCCTGTTCTACGCGACGCTGGCCGAACGGCACACCGGCAACCACGAGATCTTCGTCCACACCACCCTGGCCGTCACCCTGTCCGTGCTCGTCCACGGGCTGTCCACCGCACCGCTGAGCGCGTGGCTCCAGCACCGGGAGCCGGAGCGCAAACAGGAGGAGGAGACCCCCGCATGAGCCCGCAGCACCCCTGTCCCGGACCCCTCATCACGGACCGGGAGGCCCGCCGTGTGGTTTGACTCCTGGGCCGACATCCTCCGGATCCTGCTCGTCGGAGCCGCCTCCTACACCACGATGGTGGCGATCCTGCGCCTGTCCGGCAAGCGCACCCTCGCCCAGCTCAACGTCTTCGACTTCGTGGTCACGGTCGCCCTCGGCTCGACCCTCGCCACCATCTTCCTCAGCACGGACGTCTCCTGGGCCGAGGGCGCCACCGCCCTGGCCCTGCTCGCGGCTCTCCAGATGCTCGTGGCCCTCGTCTCGGCGCGCCGTCCGAGGGCCCGGCGCTTCTTCACCTCGGACCCCGTCCTGCTGCTGGCCGACGGCCGGATCCGGGGCGAGGCGCTGCGCCGCAACCGGCTCACGGAGTCGGAGATCCGTCAGGCGGTGCGCATGCAGGGCACCGGGGACCTCTCCCGGGTCAGGGCGGTCGTGCTCGAGACGAACGGCACGCTGAGCGTCATCACCGCCGACGCGCACGGCGACGGATCGGCGCTGGAGGACGTCCGCGGCCACGACCGCCCTTCCGGACGCAGGGAGGGCACCGGCCCGGGCGAGTGAGCCCGGGGCCCGGGCGCCGGCCACAGGGGCCGCTCGCGGTGGCGGGCCGGACGGCCTACTCGCCGAAGACCGCCTCGGTCACGTGCGTGGGCTTCTCGTACTGCCGGTCGGGGAGGTTCCGGAGTGCGTCGAGGACGGAGTCGTCCGCACCGGAGTCCTGCGCCTTCCGCACGATCGCGTCCTTGCCGACCGGGTAGTCCAGGCCGCTGAGGTGCTTCTGCAGCTCGATGGGGTTGGGCTTGTCGGACATGGGAGTCTCCTTGTCGTCGCCGGGTCTCGTCCCGCCGGTGCGGCGGAACACGGACGCCCCCAGTCTGTCAGCCTGCTTGCCGTTCGTCAGCCCCGCCCGTCCGCCGGGGCGACCACCAGCCGCAGCGCTCACGAGCCGGAGCGGCCCTCCTGCTCGAGCAGCCGCAGCCGCTCCCGGTACTCGTCCTCGGTGAGCTCTCCGGCGGCGTGGCGCTCCAGCAGGCCGTCACGGGCCCGCCGCAGGCCGAGCCGGGTGCGCGACCTGCGGCCCCAGCGGGTGTTCTGCCCGTAGCGTCCCACGAGCCACCGGACGCCCCGGGCCACGGTCCACACGGCGGCGGCGGCCAGCAGGGCCCAGGACATCACCTCCCAGCCCTGGAAGGGGGTCAGTCCCAGTTCGCCCACGGTCCCACCGTCCCTCCGGCGTCGTCCGTCGTTGCTGTCTCCGGCGGCGCGCCGTCCGGGGCGCGCTCGGTGGCCGAAGAGTAGCAGTCGCCTCCGACGCCGGGGCGGTCCGGTCGGGACGGGTCGGCGGCCGCCGGGCCCACCGGGCGCAGGCGGGGTCAGCGGGTGAACGTGCCGATCCCCTCGAGGATCGCCTCGTGCACGCGCGGGTCGCTGAGTGGCAGGAAGTGACCGCGCGTGCCGAGCTGGACGTTGCGCGCCCCTTCCAGGTGGCTGCCGCCCGGGATGTGGGGGTCGAACAGGCCGTAGACGGAGACGATGTGCCGGTTGACCTCCCGGCGGGTGGTCAGCGCGGTGAGCTCCGGGGAGTGGGGCAGGAACACCCGGATCGTCGGGAGGGGCAGGAGCCGGGCGAGCTCGGAGCCCGCGAAGGGGGTGTTGACGGCCACGAGCCCCTGGATCACGGTGCTCTCGTTGTGGTGGGCCAGGAGGTGCTTGCCGATCAGCCCGCCCTTGCTGTGCGCCACCAGCACGCAGCGCTCGATCCCCTCCCGGCGGATGTGCTCGTCGACCAGCGCCGCCATGTCCTCGATGGTCCCGGTGTTGAACCTCAGGTCCTCCACCACGTGGACGTCGTGGCCGTGCTCCCGCAGCAGCCCGGCCACCGGGAGCATGAACGTCCACGACTCGTAGATCCCGGGGATCAGCACGACCGGAGTCCGCCCCGGCTCTCCCGGGCCCCGGTAGTGGGCGGGCTCCCACCGGCCGAGGACGCCCGCGGCCTGCCACCGGACCGCGTAGGCGTAGTCGCGGGCCCAGGCCGCGAGATTCGCGGCCGCCGCGCCCAGCCGCGGGATCACACCGGGCTCCCGGGACGGCAGGCGGCGAGGAAGGGCGCGCACGCGGCGGCGAGCTCCCGGGGGTCGGTGTGCTGGACGTTGTGCGGGGCCCCGGGGATCTCCAGGAAGCGGGCGTCGGGGGCCGCCCGGGCCAGCCGGCGGGACCAGTCCCGCCGGGCGATGGGGTCCCGGGACCCGCGCACCACCAGCCCGGGGGGCGTGCAGCCCCGGATGTCCTCCTCGATCCGGTCGCGGAGCATGTGCCGGGTCGTGCGCAGATAGCGGAGCGGGCCCATCCGGAGGTAGTCGCGGACGACCACGGCGTTGGTGCGCAGGGGCTCGCGCAGGGTGTCCCGCAGCAGCCGCCACCCCTGGCCGAGCAGACTGCGCGCGGTGGGGTCGACGGTCGGTCCCACCAGCACGTAGCCGGCGCACAGCCCGGGGTGGTCCCTGACGGCGTCCACGACGACCTGGCAGCCCATGGAGTGCCCCACGACCACGGGAGCCCGCAGCCCCAGCGCCTCGACGGCCCCCGCAACCACGCGGCCGAGCTCGGGCACCGACAGGGGCCGGGCGGGGCGCGGTGAGGACCCGTAGCCCGGCAGGTCGACGGCGTAGACGTCGTGCGTGGCCGCGAGCGCGTCAGCGAGCCGCAGGAAGTACCGGCCCGACATGCCGATGCCGTGCACGAGGACCACCGGGGGCCGCGCGCGGTCGAAGGTCCCCCGCACGTCGACCGCGTGGGTGCCGGCGACGACGCGCCGCCGCTCGAGCCCCGGGTGCCCCCGCGCCCTCACCGGTGGGTCGCCTCGAGCGCCAGGCGCACGACGTCGAGCGGGTCCCGCCGCGCGGCGTGGGCCGCCAGCTGCCGCCGGGCGCCGGAGCCGTCCCGCAGGACGCCGGCCACCACGGACTCCACCTGCGCGGCCTCGTCCCACTCGGCGAGCACGGGGCGCACGACGGCGAGCAGCTCCGCCACGACGTCCGCGGCCGGGGCGGGCGCGCCGGAGGCCGGGCTGATCAACGGCCCCTCGACGCCGTCCCTGCTGGCCTGCCAGGACCAGGTCCGCAGCTGCGCCGCGCTCACCGGCGGCGCGGGGAGGCCCGCCCGCCACTGGCGGGCGGCCGTCTCGACCAGCGCCCGGCCGAGGGCGGCCAGCACCCCGGCGTGCTCCGCGTCCAGGCACATGTCGGTGATCCGGATCTCCACGGTGGGGTAGCGGGCCGAGAGCCGGGCGTCGAAGTAGATCATGCCGAGGTCGAGGGGCACCCCGGAGCGCAGCAGGGCCTCGCGCTGCCGGTCGTGCTCCTCGACCGAGCCGAAGACCTCCGTGGGGCCGGAGGTGGGCCAGCGGACCCAGGCCTGGTAGCGGTAGCTGCTGAAGCCGCTCTCCCGGCCGTACCAGAACGGGGAGTTGCCGCTCAGGGCGAGCAGGGCGGGCAGCCACACCCGGATGCGGTCCAGCACGGCCACGCCCTCCTCGCGGTTGCCGACGCCCACGTGGACGTGGAGGCCGCAGGTCAGCTGCTCGGCGGCCACCAGCCCGAAGCGCTCCTGGAGCCACCGGAAGCGCGGTGCGGGCACGAGGTGCGGGGCACCCGCCGTGACCGGTGAGGCGAGGGCGACGGCGCGGGCACCCACCGCGCGGGCGGCGGCGTCTGCCAGGCGGCGCCCCTGACGGATTGCGGCGATCTGCTCCGCGAGACCGGTCAGCGGAGGACTCGCGACCTCGATCTGCTCCTGCTGCAGCTCGGTGGTGACCTGGTGCGCCGGTGCCGTCGCCGGGGAGGAGCGGACGCCGGCGGCGTGCGCGTCCACGGCGGCCGGGCCGACGGGGGCGGGCTCCAGCGTCACGGCGTCCACGAGGAGCAGCTCCTCCTCCACGCCGAAGGTGCGAGTGGGGCCGGTGGTCGCTGCGGGGGACGGGTGCGGGAAAACGGTGATCACCACCATCCGGAAGGGGCTGGAGCGGTGCGGACGGGCGGGGCGGGAGGCCCCGCCGTCGTCGCCGGGCGGATCCCCCGGCTCACTGCGGAGCGTAGCACCGGGGACCCGCGCAGCGCCGCTGCGGGGGCTCGCCACGCCTCTTGACGCGGAGGGCGGGGCGGGGTTCGCTGGAGGGGCCAGGAGGGGAGTATCCCCCCGCGCAGCGTCGTCACGACGGTCCCCCGCAGGATCCGGCGCGCGGGCCCGGAACGGGCCGGGAGAGACCTCCGGTCGGGAACCGGAGGGTGGCTGGTGGCGATGGACGTCCCGTTCTGGGGGTGGGCCGCGGTGATCGGCGGCATCGTGGTCCTGCTGGCCGTGGACCTGCTCGCCCACCGGCGCCCGCACGCGATCGGGCTGCGCGAGGCCGCGGTGTGGACGGCGGTGTGGGTGGCCTGCGGGACGGGCTTCGGGGTGGTGGTCTGGGCCGTCTTCGGGTCGCAGGCCGGCCAGCAGTACTTCGCCGGGTACCTGATCGAGAAGTCGCTCTCCGTGGACAACGTGTTCATCTGGGCGGTCCTGCTCACGTACTTCGCCGTCCCCCGCGCCTACCAGCACCAGGTGCTGTTCCTGGGCGTCTTCGGGGCGCTGGTGCTGCGCGGCGCCTTCATCGCCGCGGGCGCGGCGCTGATCCACGCCTTCGAGGGAGTGCTCTACCTCTTCGCCGCGTTCCTGCTCTGCACCGGGTGGCGGATGCTCCGGCAGCGGGAGGCGCGTCTTGACCCGGATCGGTCGGCGGTGCTGCGGGTCTTCCGCCGCTGCGTGCCGATGACCGAGGTCTTCTACGGGCAGCGGCTCGTGGTGCGCGTCGGCGGGGCGCTGCGGGCCACGCCGCTGCTGGCGGTGCTGGTGCTGGTCGAGGCCACCGACGTGGTCTTCGCCGTCGACTCGATCCCGGCCGTCTTCGCGGTCACCGACGAGGTCTACATCGTCTTCACCGCCAACGCCTTCGCCGTGCTGGGGCTGCGGGCCATGTACTTCCTGCTCGCGGACCTGATGCACCGTTTCGTGCACCTGCGCGCCGGGCTGGCCCTGGTCCTGGTGTGGGTGGGGGTGAAGATGGCGCTCAAGGTCGACGTGGTCGACATCCCCACGGGGGTCTCCCTCGCGGTGATCACGGCCGTCCTGGTCGTGTCGGTCGGCACGAGTCTGCGGGCCACCCGTGGGCAGGGGCGGCGGGCGCCGCAGTGCCCGGAGGCCCCGCCGTTCCGGACCGCGACCCCCGCCGAGCTCGCGGCGCTCCAGCCCCTGCGGCCCTCCCGGGCCGCCTCCGCCGACCGGGGCGAGGACGGCCGGAGCGGCCCCTGAGGGGCGCGGACCGCGCCCCGTGGGAGGGTCGCCGGCCCGTGAAGGAGCCGGCCCCGTGCACCGCAAGCTCTCCGTCCTCGTCGAGGCGGACCCCGACGGCCGGTTCGTCCGGGTCAGCGTGACCGGTCCCCTGACCCGCGCGAACCAGCAGGCCCTCCACGCCGCCGCCGGGGCCGGCGCTGCGCGAGGCCTCCTGAGCCTTCCGGCGCAACGTTGCCGCGACCGACGGCCTGGATGCGAAGATTGGCGGCAGTGCACACGACATCCTGAGCGCGACCCACCGTGGGGCCGGGGATGAGGAACAGGACGGCGGGACCCATGAACGACCACCCCACGAGAGACCGGGCCGCGGAGGCCACCGGCGGGCTCGACCCCCGCCGGTCGGCCGGGCGCCTGGTCGCCGTGGACGCCGCCCGGGGACTGGCTCTCGTGGGGCTGACGGCGGTCCACTTCCTGCCGCAGTCCTATCCCGACAACGACCGGCCGACGCTGTCCTGGCTGCTGTTCGCCGGGGACTCCGCGGCGCTGTTCGCGCTGCTCGCCGGGGTCGGCCTCGCCTTCTCCACCGGAGCGCGCAGACCCCGCAGGGGCCGGGACCTGACCGCCGCCCGCGCGGGGATCGCGGTGCGCGCGCTGCTGATCATGGTGATCGGGCTGACCGTCGGGTACCTGATGCCGGCGGACCCGCCGGCCGTCGGCATCCTGGTCCACTACGGGCTCTTCTTCCTGCTCGCGCTGCCCTTCCTGGGGCTGCGGGCACGGACCCTGCTCCTGTGCTCGGGCGCGTTCCTGCTCCTCGGGCCCCTCCTGATCCACTGGCTGGGCGACGTGGTGCCCGAGCACAGCGCCGCCAACCCGACGTTCGCCCACCTCGTCACCGAACCGGTCGCGCTCTTCTGGCAGCTGACGCTGACCGGCACGTACCCGGCCGTGACGTACATGGCGTACCTGCTCGCCGGGCTCGCCCTCGGCCGCCTCAACCTCAAGAGCCTGCGTCTGCAGAGCCGCCTCCTGGCCGCGGGACTCGGCCTCGCGGCCCTCGCCAAGCTCGTCTCCTGGGTGCTCCTCTACGGCATGGACGGCTACAACGTCCTGCTCTACAGCATCGTCTCCCTCACCCGGGCGGACCTGGACCACCTCGTCGTCTTCGGCGCCGACGGGCCCCTGCCGACGTCCTCGCTGTGGTGGCAGGCGCTCTCCGCCCCGCACACCAACACGCTCCTCTCGGTGGCCTGGAGCCTCGGAGTGAGCACGGCCGTGCTCGGCGCCTTCCTGCTCGCCGGCCGCGAGTTCGGCAAGTGGCTGCTGCCGCTCACGGCCATGGGGGCCATGACCCTGTCCCTGTACACGGGACAGCTGGTCCTGCTGGCCACCGAGGTCCACTACAGCAGCCCGCTGCTCTGGTTCGCCGCCTGCCTCCTCGTCTCGGCGCTCGTGGCGCTCGCCTGGCGGCACGCCTTCGGACGGGGTCCGCTGGAACGGCTCGTGTCCGCGGCCGCGCACGCGACCACCCGTGCCGTCGCGGATCGGGGGACGCCCCGCGGCTCGGAGACCCCCAGGAGGCCCCTGGGGTAGCACGTGCCTCCGCCGGCCGGACACGCGCCGACGGCTGAAACACGGCCCCGGCCGCTCGCGGGCCGCACGGATCCGTTAGCGTGACAGCAGCGCCGCCCGGCGCCGGCAGTCGGAGCGCCCGCCTGCCGTGGACCTCAGGAGGAACCATGCCGAAACCCGTCATCAGCAAGGCCAGCACCGTCTGGACCGGCGATCTCTTCAACGGCTCGGGCACCACCAGCCTGACCGGCTCGGGCCTGGGCCCCTTCGACGTGGACTGGGACACCCGCGCGGAGAGCGGCGCCGGCGCCAAGACGAGCCCCGAGGAGCTCCTGGCCTCCGCGCACGCCACCTGCTACGCCATGGCGTTCTCCAACATGCTCGCCCAGAACGAGACCCCGCCCACCCGGCTGGACTCCTCGGCCGAGGTGACCTTCGTGGCGGGCGAGGGCATCAAGGGGGTCGAGCTGACCGTGGTGGCGCAGGTGGAGAACATCTCCGCGGAGGACTTCGCGCGCATCGCCGAGGAGGCCAAGGCCGGCTGCCCGGTCTCCCAGGCCCTGTCCGTGGACATCACCCTGGACGCCTCGCTGGCCTGATCCGGTGCCCGGCCCCGCCGGCCCGGGCAGTGCCCGGGCCGGCGGGGCCGGCCGCGTCCGGCGTGTCGGTGACGGCGGCGGACGGCGGCCCGGCCGGCGAGGGCGTGGCAGGTCGCGCGCGTCCGCTCCTGCTCCTCGTGGATCCGCCCCCGGCCGGCCGGACCCGTGACGTCAGGCGCGGTCGCGTTCGGCGAGCGCCCGGCCGAGGTCCTCGGCCTGCAGGTCGGCGTTGACGGCCGTGGCGGTCGTGAGCCCGGCCGCCGCCGCGGCGAGGACCTGGGCGTGGAGGTCCGTGACGTTGCCCGCCACGTAGACCCCCGGCACGTCCGTGCCGCCTGTGGGCGCCGAGGGCACGTACGTGCCGACGGCATGGCCCTTCTCCGCCACCTGGGCCGTGCGCAGGCCGAGGGAGTCGATGAGGGCGGAGCGGACCGTGAAGCGCGGCACCACGACCACGGCCCGGCACGGCACGAGCTCGCCGGCGACCAGCCGCAGACCGGTGATCCGGTCCCCCGACACCTCCACGCGCCGCACCTCGCCCGCCACGCACGCGATGCCGAGGGCCGCCAGGTGCTCGCGCTCCTCGTCGTCCGGCGCCGGGGCGGTGTGCTGCACGAAGGTGATGTCGCGGCTCCACTGCCGGAACAGCTGCGCCTGCTGCGCGCCCAGGGGGCCGGTGCCCAGCACCGCCAGCGGCTCGTCCCGCCACTCCCAGCCGTGGCAGTAGGGGCAGTGGACGACGTCGCGGCCCCACCGCTGCGCCACGCCCGGGACGTCCGGCAGCTCGTCGGTCAGTCCGGTGGTGATCAGCACGCGGCGCGCCCGCACCGACCGGCCGTCCTCGAGCGCCAGCAGGAACCGGACGCCGTGGCCGTCGTCCCCGGCGGGACGGGCGGAGACCACTGTGCCGTCGACGACGTCCGCTCCGTAGCCGGTGACCTCGGCACGCCCGTCCGCGAGCAGCGCGCCCGGGGCGTCGCCGTCGCGGCCGAGGTAGTTGTGCACGTGCTCCGCGGGGTCGTTGCGCGGGGCCCCGGCGTCCACCACGAGGACCGTGCGCCGGGCGCGGGCCAGGCACAGCGCCCCGGCGAGGCCCGCGGGCCCCCCACCGACGACGACCACGTCGTAGCTCTCGTTCACGGTGCGCTCCTCTCCCCCGCCGTGCGCCCAGCCCGTGCCGGACCCGCGCAGGGTCAGCGGGGCTGGGCCGGGTTGAAGGGCGTGCCCTGGGACGGTGGGTTGATCGGAGGCCCGGCGGTCTCCGGCGAGACGGGCGAACCGCCGCTGGTCCCGGACACCTCCGGCGCGGCCTCGGGCACCGCGCCGCTGGGCTCGGCCCCCTGCCGCAGCGCCTCGATCCGTCGCTCCAGGACCTGCACCACGGGCAGCCGGTCGGCATGCGCCCGTTCGTAGTCCAGCAGCTGCTGCACCCCGCGCTCGTCGAGGCCCGAGATCTTCGAGCCGAGCACGCCCACGGGGAGGTGGTCGTAGTCGGGCAGCGGGAGGTCGTCGTGCTGGGAGATGTCGTTCACGTCTGCTCCTCGGCTCATGGCCGCCGATCCGGACGTCGGCGGCGACGGTCCTGCCACGGTAGCAGTCCGACCACCACAACGTAAGGGTGCTTAGTGCTCGGCGCCGAGTTCGGCGCGGCCTCACCTGCCGGCACTCCCCGGGCGCTGGGCTGGAACGACGACGTCCCCCGGACCGTGTGGTCCGGGGGACGTCTTCCGTGGTGACCCCAGCGGGATTCGAACCCGCGTTACCGCCGTGAGAGGGCGGCGTACTAGGCCGCTATACGATGGGGCCGCACCGATCCGGTCCGCGGTTTCCCGCGACCGGCCTCGTACACTGTACCAGGTCCCGGGCCCTGTTCCGGACGCCGGCCCTGTTCCGGCAGCGCAGCGCACCCCGGACACGAGAACACCCCCGGACCGTGTGGTCCGGGGGTGTTCTGCGGTGGTGACCCCAGCGGGATTCGAACCCGCGTTACCGCCGTGAGAGGGCGGCGTACTAGGCCGCTATACGATGGGGCCGTACTGATCCGATGGAGCAGCGCTGGGATACCAGGACTCGAACCTAGAATGACGGTACCAGAAACCGTAGTGTTGCCAATTACACCATATCCCACTGTCGTCCCCGGTCCGGCGGTTTCCCGCGGCGACCGGCGCAACGCAAAAGAACTATACCGGCCTTCCGGCGGGGCGGCAAATCGGGCTCAACGGCAGTAGCGGTCCTCGAGCTCCCCGTCGATCCCCCGGCGGCGGGCGATGCCCGCCAGCGCCCGGACGACCGGCCCCAGCCAGCGGTAGAGCCCCGGGAGGTTGATGTCGGTCCACTGGATGAGCAGCGCCGTGCGGAGCAGGCTCCGCGGCCGGCCGTCCCGGCGGGTGCGCCCGTCCCGGGCGAGCCCGTACAGGGCCACCAGGCCCTTCTCGAAGCCCTCGTGGGCGGGCCGCACCTCGACCACGAAGCGGGCCGGCGACCCACTCGGGTTCTTCCAGCGGAACAGGTGCTCCGGGGGCACCTCGACCTCGCCGCCCGCCCCGAGGTCCCGCACGACGTGGCCGACCTGGACCCGCAGCACGCCCTCGAGGACCCGCACGCGCATCCCGAACTGGCGGTGGTAGTGGGCGAGCACCTCTCCCCCGGCCTCCACCTCGACGTGCAGCAGGGCGTGCTCGCCCCCGGTCTCCGCGCCGGTGCGCAACCACGTGATGGTGTCCCGCTGCACGGGATTGCGGTGCCGCGGGCGTCCCGCGCGCATCGCCTCGATCTGGTCGTCCGTCCGGTCCATGCTGATCGCCCCCGTGTCCCAGGCTACGCCGGAGCGCCCGGGTGTGTGCAGATGACGTCCACGACGACGACGGCCCGGCCCGCCTTCCGCGGAGGGCGGGCCGGGCCGTCGTCGTCGGCGGGGAGGGCGCTCAGCCGAGCTGGGCGGCGAGGGCGCGCAGGCGGGTCAGGGAGGAGTCCTTGCCGAGGATCTCGAGGGACTCGAACAGGGGCGGCGAGATCCGCCGGCCCGAGACGGCGGTGCGGACGGGGCCGAAGGCCAGTCGCGGCTTGATGCCCAGCCCGTCCACGATGGCCTCGCGGAGCGCGGTCTCGAGGGCGGCGGCGCTCCAGTCCTCGAGCGGCTCCAGGGCGGCGAGCGCGGCCCGCAGGACGTCCCCGGCGGAGTCCTTGAGCTGCTTGCGGGCGTCGTCGGCGACCTCGATCTCGTCGTCGGCGGCGAAGAGGAAGGACAGCAGCTCGGGGGCCTCGCCGAGCAGGTTCATCCGCTCCTGGACCAGCGGGGCGGCCCGGTCGAGGATGTCCCGCTGGCGCTCGTCCAGGGTGTCCCCCAGCACGCCGCCGGCCTGCAGGTAGGGGACGAGCCGGTCGCGGAAGTCCTCGGGGGCGAGCCTGCGGACGTGGGTGCCGTTGATCGCGGTGGCCTTCTTGAGGTCGAAGCGCGCGGGGTTCGCCAGGACGTCGTGGACGTCGAAGTGCTCCACGAGCTGCTCCACGGTGAAGACGTCCTCGTCCGCGGACAGGGACCAGCCCAGCAGGGCCAGGTAGTTGAGCAGGCCCTCGGGGACGAAGCCGCTGTCCCTGAGGTGGAAGAGGCTGGACTCGGGGTCGCGCTTGGACAGCTTCTTGTTGCCCTCGCCCATGACGTAGGGCAGGTGGCCGTACTCGGGCACGTACTTCGCGAAGCCGATCTCGACCAGGACGCGGAACAGCGCGATCTGGCGCGGTGTCGAGGAGAGCAGGTCCTCGCCGCGCAGCACGTGGGTGATCTCCATGAGGGCGTCGTCCACGGGGTTGGTCAGCGTGTACAGCGGCTGGCCGTTGGCGCGCACCACCACGTAGTCCGGGATGGAGCCGGCCCGGAAGACGATCTCGCCGCGGATCATGTCGTGGACCACGATGTCCTCGTCCGGCATCCGCAGCCGCAGCACGGGCTCCCGGCCCTCCGCCCGGTACGCCGCGATCTGCTCCTCGGTGAGGTCGCGGTCGAAGTTGTCGTAGCCGAGCTTGGGGTCGCGGCCGGCCGCCCGGTGCCGGGCCTCGACCTCCTCCGGGGTGGAGTACGCCTCGTAGACCGCCCCGTGCTCCCGGAGCCGGGCGGCCACGTCGCGGTAGACGTCCAGGCGCTGCGACTGCCGGTACGGGGCGTGCGGACCGCCGGTCTCGACGCCCTCGTCCCAGTCGATCCCCAGCCACGCGAGCGCCTCGAGCAGCTGCTGGTAGCTCTCCTCCGAGTCGCGCAGGGTGTCGGTGTCCTCGACGCGGAAGACCATGGTGCCGCCGGTGTGGCGGGCGTGGGCCCAGTTGAACAGCGCGGTGCGGATCAGCCCCACGTGCGGGGTGCCCGTCGGGGACGGGCAGAAGCGCACGCGCACGGGCGAGGAGGTGGTCGAGGCGGTGGCCGGGGTGGCGGGCGTGTCGGTCATGGCTCTTTCGTGGATCGGTCGGGGTCTGGGCGGGGTCGTGCGGTGGTGCGGGGCGCCGCGGTGCCCGCACGGGTCGGCGGTGCGGACCGGCGCCGGCCGGCGGTGCGGGTCAGCGGCGCAGGACGGTCGGCAGGACGCCGATGCCCTCGACCTCCACCTCGATCCGGTCGCCCTCGTCGACGATACCGACGCCGGCGGGCGTGCCCGTGAGGATGACGTCGCCGGGCAGGAGCGTGAACGCCTGGGAGACGTAGGAGACGAGGAACGGGACGTCGAAGACCATGTCCCGGGTGTTGCCGTCCTGCTTGGTCTCGCCGTTGACGCGGCTGCGCACGGCGAGGGCGGAGGTGTCGAGGTCCGTCTCGATCCAGGGCCCGAGCGGGCAGGCCCCGTCGAAGCCCTTGGCGCGCGCCCACTGCCCGTCGGTCTTCTGCACGTCGCGGCCGGTGAGGTCGTTGGCGGCGGTGTAGCCGAAGACCACCTCGGGCACGCGCTCCACGGGGACGTCCTTGCACATCCGCCCGATGACGACGGCGAGCTCGGCCTCGTAGGAGACCTGCTCGGTCCACGCGGGCAGGGTCACGGGGTCGCCGGGACCGGCGACGGACGTGTTGGGCTTGAAGAACAGCATCGGCGAGGTGGGCAGCTCGTTGCCCAGCTCCGCGGCGTGGTCGGCGTAGTTGCGGCCGACGCACACGATCTTGGAGCGCGGGATCACGGGGGCGAGGAGGCGGACGTCGGCGATGTCGTGGCGCTGCTGGGTGGGGTTGATCCCGGTGTAGAAGGGGTCGCCCGCGAGGACGGTGACCGTCTCCTCGCCGGCGGCGCCCTGCACCGCGCCGAAGTGGATCTCGCTGTCGACCGTGAACCTGGCAATTCGCATGGGACCAGGCTATCCCACGGTCCGCGGGCGGCCGCGCGGCCCCGGTGGCGCCACCGGGGCCGCGCGGGGCTCAGACCAGGCGGGTCAGCCAGCCGTGCGGGTCCTCCGCGCGGCCCGTCTGGATCTCCAGGAGCTGCCGACGGATGTCCATGGTGACCTCGCCGGGCCGGGCGCCCTCGTCGCCGATGGTCTCCTCGGTGGAGACGAGCCGGCCGATGGGGGTGATGACGGCGGCGGTCCCGCACGCGAACGCCTCGGTGATGGTCCCGGCCTGCCAGCCCTCGCGCCACTCGTCGAGGGTGAAGCGGCGCTCCTCGACGGTCATCCCGCGGTCCTTCGCGAGCTGGATGATCGAGCGGCGGGTGACGCCCTCGAGGATCGTGCCGGTGAGCTCGGGGGTCACCAGGCGGCCGTCGTCGTAGACGAAGAACACGTTCATGCCGCCCAGCTCCTCGACGGCGTCGCCGCGGTCTCGGTCCAGGAACATCACCTGCTGGCACCCGTGGGCGTCGCCCTCCATCTGGGCGATCAGGGAGGCGGCGTAGTTGCCGCCGCACTTGGCCGCTCCCGTGCCGCCGCGGCCGGCCCGGGCCCATTCGCGGGAGAGCCAGATGTCCACGGGCTTCACCGGGCCGCCGAAGTAGTTGCCGGCCGGGGAGGCGATCACGGAGTACAGCACCTGGCGGGACGGGCGCACGCCCAGGAACGCCTCCGTGGCGATCATGAACGGGCGCAGGTACAGGGACTCCCCGTCCCCGTCGGGCACCCACTGCTCGTCCACCGACACGAGCTCGCGCAGCGAGTCCAGGAACAGCTGCTCGGGCAGCTCCGGCAGCGCCAGCCGGCGGGCCGACCGGTTGAGCCGGGCGGCGTTGGCCTCGGCCCGGAACGTCCACACGGAGCCGTCCGCGTGCCGGTAGGCCTTGAGCCCCTCGAAGATCTCCTGGCCGTAGTGCAGCACGGCCGCGGCGGGGTCCAGCACCAGCGGACCGTACGGCTCGACCCGCGGGTCGCTCCAGCGGCCCGTGCCCTTCTCGACGTCCCCGAACCAGTCGATCTTCACCATGTGGTCCGTGAAGTTCGTGCCGAAGCCCGGCTCGGCGAGGATGGCCGCCCGGACCTCCTCCGGGACCGGGTCCTGGCTGAGGTGGTGGGCGAAGGTGGTGGGCTGTGTGGTCACTGCGTCTCCCTGCGAGGTCGACCCCGTGGCGACCGGCACGCGGGGCTCAGCTGTTGGTTCCGTGCCCCAGCCTATCCCCGGAGCACGGCCGGATCGGCTCAGGCGAGGGCGGCGAGCACGCCGTCGCCCACCTGGGTGGTGGTGCGGGACTCGTTGCCGTGGGCCGCGAGGTCCTGCTGCACGGCGGCCTCGATCCGGGCCGCCGGCCCGGAGTGGCCGAGGTGCTCCAGCATCATGGCGGTGGCGAGGATCGCCGCCACGGGGTTCGCCTTCTGCTGCCCCGCGATGTCCGGTGCGGAGCCGTGCACGGGCTCGAACATCGAGGGCGCCGTGCGGTCCGCGTTGATGTTGCCGGCCGGGGCCAGTCCGATGCCGCCCGTCACCGCGCCGGCGAGGTCGGTGAGGATGTCCCCGAAGAGGTTGTCGGTGACGATGACGTCGAAGCGCGCCGGGTCGGTCGTGAGGAAGATCGTGGCCGCGTCCACGTGCAGGTAGTCGACGGCGACGTCGGGGAACTCGGCGCCGATCTCCTCGACGAGGCGCGCGTAGAGACGGCCCGCGTTGACGAGCACGTTGTGCTTGTGGACGAGGGTCAGCCGCTTGCGCTCCCGCCCGGCGGCGAGCTCGAAGGCGTAGCGCACGAGGCGGCGCACGCCGTAGGCGGTGTTGAGCGAGACCTCGGTGGCGATCTCGGCGTCGGTGCCGCCGCGCAGCACCCCGCCGTTGCCGGCGTACGGGCCCTCGGTGCCCTCGCGCACCACCACGAAGTCGATGTCCCCGGGGTGGGAGAGCGGGCTGGTGGTGCCCGGGAAGAGCTTGGACGGGCGGAGGTTGACGAAGTGGTCGAGGCTGAAGCGCATCTTCAGCAGCACGTCGCGCTCGATGATCCCGGACGGGACCCGCCGGTCCCCGGGGGCGGCGCCGACCGCGCCGAACAGGATGGCGTCGTGGGTCCGCAGCTCGTCCAGCGTCCGGTCCGTGAGGGTCTCCCCCGTGTCCAGCCAGTGCTGCGCGCCGAGGCCGAACTCCGTCCTCTCCACCGTGACGCCGACCGCGGCGGTCACCGCGTCGAGGACCTTCACCGCCTCGGCCACGACCTCGGGGCCGATGCCGTCACCGGGGACGAGGGCGATCTTCAGGTGGGCGGGGGTGGCTGCGGGCGTCGGCTGGCTCATGGCCCCAGGATAGGAGCCGACCGACCCGTCCGACCACGGTGTGGACGGACGTCTCGCATGATGGACAGCTGGGTGCCGCTCAGGACTGGAGTGCGGCGGGCTCCTCGTAGCGCGGGAACACCGGCGCGGGCGGGGGCAGCTCCGTGCCGGCCACGAGGGGCGTGTCCAGGGCGGTGAACAGGCGGGCGTCGCCCTCGGCCTGGCCGAGCACGTCGAGCAGCCGGGCGGCGGCGTCCGGCACCACCGGCTGGACCAGGATGCCGACCACGCGCACCACCTCGAGCGTCACCCACAGCACGGTGGCCATCCGCCCGGCGTCGGTCTTGCGCAGCTTCCAGGGCTCCATGGCGGTGAAGTACCGGTTGGCCTCGGCGACCACCCGCCAGATCCGCTCGAGCGCCCGGTGGAACTGCTGCTCGTCGAACTCGGCGCGCACCGGCGCGCAGAGCCCGGCGGCGGCGGCGAGCATGGCCCGGTCCTCGGGGGTGAGCTCCCCCGGCGCGGGGACCCGGCCCTCGCAGTTCTTGGCGACCATCGACAGCGAGCGCTGGGCGAGGTTGCCGAGGTCGTTGGCGAGGTCGGAGTTGATGCGGTTCTTGATCCCGTCGTGCGAGTAGCTGCCGTCCTGGCCGAACGGCACCTCGCGCAGCAGGAAGAAGCGCAGCGGGTCGAGGCCGTACTCGGCCACGAGGGCGTGCGGGTCGATGACGTTGCCCACGGACTTGGACATCTTCTCGCCCTGGTTGAACAGGAAGCCGTGGGCGAAGACGCGCCGGGGCAGGGGCAGGCCGGCGGACATCAGGAACGCCGGCCAGTACACGGCGTGGAAGCGGGCGATGTCCTTGCCGATCACGTGGGCGTCGGCGGGCCAGTACCGCTGGAACGTCTCGGACGCGGTGTCCGGGAAGCCCACGCCGGTGAGGTAGTTGGTGAGGGCGTCCACCCACACGTACATCACGTGGTCCGGGTTGCCGGGCACGGGCACGCCCCAGTCGAAGGTGGTGCGGGAGATGGAGAGGTCCTCCAGGCCCGAGCGCACGAAGGACGCGATCTCGTTGCGCCGGGTCTCGGGGTGGACGAAGCCCTCCCGCTCGTAGAGCTCCAGCAGCCGGTCCTGGTAGGCGGAGAGGCGGAAGAAGTAGGACTCCTCCTCGGTCCAGGTGACCTCCGTGCCGGTGCCCGTCGAGCACCGCACGCCGTCCGCGCGGAGCTCGGTCTCGTCCTCGCCGTAGAACGCCTCGTCGCGCACGGAGTACCAGCCGGCGTACTTGCCGAGGTAGATGTCCCCGGCCTCCTCCATCCGGCGCCAGAGGGCCGCCGACGCCGCGTAGTGGTCGGCGTCCGTGGTGCGGATGAAGCGGTCGTAGGAGATGTTCAGGGCGTCGTCCATCTCGCGGAAGCGCGCCGAGTTGCGGTCCGCGAGCTCGCGGGCCGTGAGGCCCTCCTTCTCCGCGGTCTGCTGCATCTTCTGGCCGTGCTCGTCGGTGCCGGTCAGGAAGCGGACGTCGTAGCCGTCCAGCCGCTTGAACCGGGCCATGACGTCGGTCGCGATGACCTCGTAGGCGTGCCCGATGTGCGGGGTGCCGTTGGGGTACGCGATGGCCGTGGTGATGTAGTACGGGGTGCGGTGGGAGGAAGTCACGGCCTCCACTCTACCGACCGCGGGGGTCGTGCGCGCCCGGGGCGGCCGGCGCTCGGGGCCCGGCCGGGTCGGCTCACCGCCGGGGGCGCCCCGCGCCCAGACGCCCGCGGGTGAGGGCCACGACGAGCAGCGCGGCCCCGGCGTAGGTGCCGAACAGGACGAGGTCCACGGTGTCCAGCAGCCCGGTGTGCACCGGCTCCGCGGCCAGCAGGACGAGGTGGTCCTGGGCCGGCGTGAAGCTCGCGTGCAGCAGCACGCACAGCAGCACGCTGCCCGTGCGGTTGTACAGCGGCGTGTAGAGGAACGCGAGGACGAACGGCACCGCGAAGCCCAGCGGCCCGTAGAGCGGGACGTGCCACACCCCCCACAGCAGACCGAGCAGCGCGGTCGCCCTGAGCGGGCCCAGCCGCTCCTGCAGCCGGGGCAGCGCGAAGCCGCGCCAGCCGGGTTCCTCCAGGCCGCCCCCGAGCACCGCCACGAAGACGAAGGTCGCCAGGTAGGCGGGGGCCCGCTCGAGGGCCAGGGACCAGTCGACCTCCCGGCCCAGCGCCGCGAGCAGGGCGTTGACGACGGCGTACAGCAGCGCGGGCAGCCCCAGCGCCCGGGCCCACCAGCGGGCCGGGACCCGCCACCGCACGATCGCCCGGGCCCAGTCCCGCACCGGCTCCCCCGCCAGCCACGTGAGGGCCCACGCCGCCACGAACGGGCCGAGGCCGCCGAGCAGGAGCAGCGGCGTGCCGCCCGCCCCGAGCAGCAGGGGCGCCCAGCACGTCCAGGACCACGCGTACGTCAGGACGAAGAAGGCCGGCAGCTGGTGCCGGGCGACCCGCCCCCGCAGGCCCGGCCCGGGCTGCTGTGCCCGTGCTCCGATGTTCGTCATGCGGACCACCCCCCGGGATCGCGGCGACCGGCTCCGCCCCCAGGGTAGGACGCCGGACGCGGCGAGGGGCCGCGTCCGCACGGAATGCTCGGCGCATGACGTGCGGACGCGGCCCCTCGGCCGGTGCCCCCGCACCGCGCGCGGCGGTGGGGGCGGGTGCGGATCAGCGGGCCGCGGTGCCCTCGACGTAGTCGGCGTCCGGCGAGGTCCACGCGAAGAGCTTGCGCAGCTCCCGGCCGGTGACCTCGATCGGGTGGGACTCCTCCTTCTCGCGCAGCTTCTTGAACTCGGCGCCCCCGTTGTCCTGGTCCTCGATGAAGCGCTTGGCGAAGGTGCCGTCCTGGATGTCGGCCAGCACGGCCTTCATGTTCTCCTTGACCGTGGGGCTGATCACCCGGGGACCGGAGACGTAGTCGCCGTACTCGGCGGTGTCCGAGATGGACCAGCGCTGCTTGGCGATGCCGCCCTCGACCATGAGGTCCACGATGAGCTTGAGCTCGTGCAGGACCTCGAAGTAGGCGATCTCGGGCTGGTAGCCGGCCTCGGTCAGGGTCTCGAAGCCGTACTGGACCAGGTGGGACATGCCGCCGCACAGGACCGCCTGCTCGCCGAAGAGGTCGGACTCGGTCTCCTCGGTGAAGGTCGTCTTGATGACGCCCGCACGGGTGCCGCCGATGCCCTTGGCGTAGGACAGGCCCAGCTCGAGGGCCTTGCCGGAGGCGTCCTTCTCCACGGCCACGAGGGCGGGCACGGCGCGGCCGGCGTCGAACTCGCGGCGCACGGTGTGGCCCGGGCCCTTCGGGGCGACCATGACGACGTCGACGCCCGCGGGGGCCTCGATGTAGCCGTAGCGGATGTTGAACCCGTGGGCGAAGAAGATGGCGTCGCCCTGCTCCAGGTTCGGGGCGATCGACTCGGCGTAGACGTGGCGCTGGACCTGGTCCGGCGTCAGGATCATGATGACGTCGGCTTCCTTGACGGCGTCCGCGACGGTGAGCACCCGCAGGCCCTCGGCCTCGGCCTTGGCCCGGGAGCGCGAGCCCTCGGCGAGGCCGATGCGCACGTCCACGCCGGAGTCGCGCAGGTTCAGCGCGTGGGCGTGGCCCTGCGAGCCGTAGCCGATGACGGCCACGGAGCGGTCCTGGATGATCGAGAGGTCGGCGTCGTCGTCGTAGAAGATCTCTGCCATGGGATTGTCTCCTTGAAGCATGGGTGGGCGCGGCGGGGGCACCGCCGCGAGGTGGTTGGGGTGTCTGTGGGCCGGCGCCCGCGTCCACCGCCGCCCGGGGGCGTCAGTGGCGCAGGGCGCGGTCGCTCATCGACTTGGGACCACGTCCGAGGGCCAGCGTACCGGCCCGGACGATCTCCCGGACGCCGAAGGGCTCCAGGATGTCCAGCAGCGCCCGGAGCTTCTCCGGGGCGCCGGTGGCCTCGATGACGAGCGACTCGGTGGAGACGTCGACAACGGTGGCCCGGAACAGGTCCGCGGCTTGGGTGACCTGCAGACGCGTCGCGGCGTCGGCGCGGACCTTGACCATGATGTGGTCCCGCTGCACCGACGAGTCGGGGGTGAGCTCGACGATCTTGATCACGTTGATGAGCTTGTTCAGCTGCTTGGTGACCTGTTCGAGCAGCTCGCCCTCGGCGTCCACCACCACGGTGATGCGGGAGACGCCGTCGAGCTCCGTGGGTCCCACGGCGAGCGAGTCGATGTTGAAGGCGCGGCGCGCGAACAGTCCGGCCACCCGGGTCAGCACGCCCGGCTTGTCCTCGACCAGCACGGAGAGGGTGTGTCGGCTCACGGGTCAGTCCTCCTCGTCCCAGTCGGGGGTCATGTTGCGGGCGATCTGGATCTGGTCGTTGGACACGCCGGTGGGCACCATCGGCCACACCATCGCGTCGGCGGAGACCACGAAGTCGATCACCACGGGGCGGTCGTTGATCTCGAGGGCCTGCCGGATGACGTCGTCCACGTCCTCGTCCCGGGTGCAGCGCAGGGCGGCGCACCCGTAGGCGTCGGCGAGCTTGACGAAGTCCGGCACCATGATGCTGTCGTGGCCCGTGTTCAGGTCGGTGTTGGAGTACCGGCCGTCGTAGAACAGGGTCTGCCACTGGCGCACCATGCCCAGCGAGGAGTTGTTGATCACCGCCACCTTGATCGGGATCTTGTTGATCGTGCAGGTGGCGAGCTCCTGGTTGGTCATCTGGAAGCAGCCGTCGCCGTCGATCGCCCAGACCACGCGGTCGGGCTGGGAGACCTTGGCGCCCATCGCGGCGGGCACGGCGAAGCCCATGGTCCCCAGTCCGGCCGAGTTCAGCCACTGCCGGGGCCGCTCGTACCGGACGAAGTGGGAGCTCCACATCTGGTGCTGGCCCACGCCGGAGACGTAGACCGCCTCCGGGCCGGTCAGGGCGGAGATCCGCTCGATGACGTGCTGCGGCGAGCCCAGCCCGTCCGCCGGCTTGGGGTAGCCCAGCGGGTAGGTGGCCTGCAGGCTGCTGAGCGCGGTCCACCACGAGGAGAGGTCGGGGCTGCCGCTGCGCTCGAACTCCTGGCGCACGGCGGTCACGAGGTCCGGCAGGATCTCCCTGACGTCGCCGACGATCGGGACGTCGGCGGTGCGGTTCTTGGAGATCTCGGCGGGGTCGATGTCCGCGTGGATGATCTTGGCCGTGGGGGCGAAGGTCTCCAGGTGGCCCGTGACGCGGTCGTCGAAGCGCGCGCCGAGGGTCACCAGCAGGTCGGCCTGCTGCATCGAGTACACCGCCGGGACGGTGCCGTGCATCCCTGGCATCCCCAGGTTCTGCTCGTGGGAGTCCGGGAACACGCCCCGGGCGGTCAGCGTGGTCACCACGGGGGCGCCGGTCAGCTCGGCCAGCTCCATGAGCTCGGCGGCCGCGTCGGCGCGCACCGTCCCGCCGCCCACGTAGAGCACGGGCCGCTGGGCCGCCGCGATGAGCTTGGCGGCCTCCCGGATCTGCTTGGCGTGCCCGCGCGTCACGGGCCGGTAGCCGGGCAGGTCCATCCGGGGCGGCCAGGAGAACGTCATGGTGTCCTGCTGGGCGTCCTTGGCGATGTCCACGAGCACCGGTCCCGGGCGCCCGGTCGAGGCCAGGTGGAACGCCTCGGCGAGCACCCGCGGGATGTCCTCGGCGTGCGTCACCAGGTAGGAGTGCTTGGTGACCGGCATCGTCATCCCCACGATGTCCGCCTCCTGGAAGGCGTCGGAGCCGATCACCTTGGACGAGACCTGCCCGGTGATCGCGACCATGGGGATGGAGTCCATGTGCGCGTCGGCGAGGGCGGTGACGAGGTTCGTGGCGCCGGGGCCGGAGGTTGCGATGCAGACGCCCACGCGGCCCGAGGCGAGGGCGTAGCCCTCGGCGGCGTGGCCGGCGCCCTGCTCGTGGCGGACCAGGATGTGGTTGATCCGGTCCGAGTCCAGGAGCGGGTCGTAGGTCGGCAGGATCGCGCCGCCGGGGAGGCCGAAGACGTCGGTGACGCCGAGCTCCTCCAGCGCCCGGATGACGGCCTGGGAGCCGGTCATCTCCGTGGGGGCCACCGTGCTGCCCGGGCCCATGACGGACGGGACGGCGGGGACGGACTTCTCCGGGGCCCCCGGGGGCCGGTGGTCAGCGGCGGTCTCCGCGCGCTTGGTGGCCATCAGCGCTGGGCTGATCGGCTGTCCCTTGCTCATGTCACTGTCCTTCTGGTCTGGCCTTCTGGGCTGGTGCTGCTGTTCCGGCTCGACTGTCGCTCCGCCGTGGGCGCCGGGCAAGAAAAAAGGCCCTCGCGGCACCGGGAGGTGCGACAGGGCCCGTGCGCTCGACCGGTCGTCGGCTCAGGCCCCGCATCCGACGAGGACGCGTACCGTGAGCTGGACGACACCGTGGCTGAGTTGCATGCTCCCATGCTCTGCCGCCCGGCCGAACGTGTCAATCTTCGGACTCCGTGTCCCACGATGTGAGACACGGCACGTCCGGATCACTCCTCCGCCTCCGCCGGGACGTCCAGCCGCCCCTCCTGCTGCAGGAACAGGGGCCGCTCCCCCGCGGCGATGCGCTCGAGCTGGGTCCGCAGCAGCCGCCGCACGCGCGGCTGGTAGGACGTGCAGGAACCACCGGTGTGCGGGGTGAGGATCGCCCCGGGGGCACGGAACAGCGGGTGGTCGCCGGGGAAGGGCTCGGGCTCGACGACGTCGAGGGCGCAGCGGAGCCGCCCGGAGACGACCTCCGCGGTCAGCGCGGGGGTGTCGACCACCCGGCCGCGGCCCACGTTGACCACCAGGGCGTCGTCGGGCAGCAGGGACAGCACGCGGGCGTCGACGAGGCCGTCGGTCGCCGGGCTCGCGGGCAGTGCCACCACGAGCACGTCGGCGTCGGGCAGCAGGGCCGGCAGCTCGTCGATGCCGTGCACGGGGCCGCGCTCGTCGGTGCGGGCCCGGGAGGCCACCCTCGTGACCTCGACCTCGAAGGGGAGCAGCCGGTCGACCACGGCGGAGCCGATCTCGCCCACGCCCAGCACCAGGACGCGGCTGTCGGCCAGGGTGCGAGTCTCGAAGCGGCGCCAGATCCCGTCGCGCTGCTGCAGGACGGCACGGTCGAGCTCCCGCTGGGCGGCGATCATCAGCCCCAGGGCCAGCTCGGCGGTCCCGGCGGCGTGCACCCAGCCCGCCGTCGAGAGCGCGAGGTCGGGCCCGATGGCCTCCGGCACGCCGTCGAAGCCGGTGCTCTGCAGCTGCACGAGCCGCAGGCGGGTCGCGGCGGGCAGGGCCCCCACCCAGCGGCCGGTGAAGTACGGAGCCACCGCCACGTCGATCTCGTCGGCGCGGGCCCCGACCGGGTCCCCGGCCATGTCCCACAGGACGTAGCGGAAGCCCGGGACGCGGACGCTCAGGTGGTCCACGAGCTCCTGCTCCGGCAGGGAGACCACGCGGAGCTCGGAGAGCGGGACGGACGGGGCGGACGGCGCGGGGGTCTGTGCGGAGGGCATGACCGCCATGCTATCCGCCGCCGCCGTCCGGACGGCGGCGGCGGAATGGACAAGGTGGGACGAGCTGGTAGAGTACTTTCTCGTTGCGAGGCGGGACCCGGCGGAAGCCGGCCGGCGCGATTCGGCCCCCGGGCCAGGATCGTGCTAGTGTTCTTGCCGCACCACCAGCGCCTCTAGCTCAATTGGCAGAGCAATTGACTCTTAATCAATGGGTTCTCGGTTCGAGTCCGAGGGGGCGCACCACAGGAGGACCCCACCGCGGAGCACCGCGGTGGGGTCCTTCGTCGTCCCCGGGGTGGGACGGGCCGCGGGCACGAAAAAACCCGGGGTCGTCGTGCCCCGGGTGCTCCCGCCGGAGGCCGCCGTCCGGCGACCTCGCGCGCCCTCGTGCGGAAGTCGTCCTCGACCCCCGTGCCGACTCGCCCCGTGCCGTGACCGCGGGCCGCGGCCGTCTCAGGACGCGGTGTCCCCCGCCGTGCCGGCCTCGGCGATGTCGCGCGACTGCTCGGGCGTGGTCGCGTCGGCGGACCCGGCGTCCGTGACGGTCCCGTCCGGCTGGACCCGCAGCTTCCAGCGGGCGCCGCCGAGCGTGGTGATGATGTCGGCCAGCGTGCGGCGCAGGTTCTCGTCCGTGAGCAGCCCGTGGTCGACCAGCTCGTCCTCGAGCTGAGTGGCGGCCTCGAGGATGCGCAGGCCCTCCGGGGTGATCGACACGAGATGGCTGCGGCGGTCGTGGACGTTCTTGGACCGGTTGACGTGGCCGTGCAGCTCGAGCCGGTGCAGCGTCTTGCCCATGGTCTGGGCCTGCACCCGGACGCGGTGCGCCAGCTGGGCCTGCGTCATGCTCCCCGCCGTCTTCAGCACGTCCAGCGCCATGACGCCCGCGTGGGTCACCCCGAGCGTGGCCAGGCGCTCGTTCCACGCGTGCTCCACGAGCCGGGCCGCGGTGGAGAGCAGTCGGTTGGTCGGCCATTGAGTGGTGAAAGGCATGCAAAGCAGTCTACCGACCTCCACCACGGAATACAGCACCATGCTAAGCAAACTGACGAGCATTTCTCCGCGGGCGGATCCGCGGCGGTCCTGAGCGCTCCCCCGGGACCGCCGGGACCACCGGGACGCGCGCCGGTAGTGTTCGTGGTCCGGGGCCGTCCTGCGGCACCGGACCCACGCCCGGGCCCGGCCCGGACGGCACCACCGACCCGACGGAGGAACATCCCCATGGCAGCACGTCTCGAACCCGGCAGCCCGGCCCCCGACTTCTCCCTGCCCGACGCCCGGGGCGGGACCGTCTCCCTCGCCGACCACCGCGGGCGGCGGGTGGTCGTCTACTTCTACCCGAAGGCCTCGACCCCCGGCTGCACCACGCAGGCGTGCGACTTCCGCGACAGTCTGGAGCGCTTCGCCGCGGACGGGTTCGCCGTGCTCGGCATCTCCCCGGACTCCCCGGAGGCCCTCGCGCGGTTCGCCGAGGCCGAGTCCCTCACCTTCCCGCTGCTCTCCGACCCGGACCACCGGGTCGCCGAGGCGTACGGCGCCTGGGGCGAGAAGAAGAACTACGGCAAGACCTACGAGGGCCTGGTGCGCTCCACCGTGGTGGTCGGGCCTGAGGGCGAGGTGGAGCTCGCGCAGTACAACGTGCGCGCCGCGGGCCACGTGGCGAAGCTGCGCCGCGACCTCGGCCTGGAGGGCTGAGGCTAGGATGGGCGGGGGCCCGGACGGGCCCTTCGGCGCGAGTGGTGGAACTGGCAGACACGCAGGATTTAGGTTCCTGTGCCCTGACCGGCGTGCGGGTTCGAGTCCCGCCTCGCGCACCCCGCCGTCCCCGGGCACGCCCCGGGGCCGGCCCACGACGACACCCACGACCGATCCGGTGAGGCGGCGAAGGACCCATGGCGCCCAGGCGAACCCCCCGCACCGCGGCCGCGCTCGCGCTCGTCGCGGGGCTCCTCGCCCTCGGCGGGTGCGCCCCTGCGGGCGAGGGACCCGGCACCCCCACCGCCTCCCGGTCCGTGCCGAGCGGGGAGTTCGTGTTCGCCAACGCCGCCGCCGCCCCCACCCTGGACCCGGCCACGGTCAACATCCTGGAGACGTCCCGGATCGGGGCCCAGATGCTCGAGGGTCTCGTCTCCGCCGACCCCTCCACGGGCGAGGCGGTGCCGGCCCTGGCGCGGTCATGGGAGACCTCCGAGGACGGGCTCACCTACATCTTCGACCTGCGCCGGGACGTGCGCTTCCACGACGGCACCGCCCTGGACGCGGCGGCGGTGTGCGCGAACTTCGAGCGCTGGGAGGCCCTCGCCGCCGACGGGGCACGGACCCCCTTCGCCACGGTCCTGCGCACCGGCGCCCCCGGCATCGACCCCCTCTACGCGGGGTGCGCCGCGGCGTCGGAGTCCACGGTGGAGCTCTCGCTGACCGCGCCGCACACGCCCCTGCTCCGGGCGCTGACGCAGCCCGCGTTCGGGATCGCGTCCCCCGCGGCCCTGGCGGCCGGCACGCACGAGACGCACCCCGTGGGCACCGGCCCCTTCCGCTACGAGTCGGGGGACGGGACGAACGTGGTGCTGGTCGCGAACCCCGACTACTGGGGCGAGCTCGGGGACATCGGCCGGCTCGAGTTCCGCACGATCGCCGAGCCGGAGCTGCGCTACGTGGCGCTGCGCCTCGGCCAGGTGGACGGCTACGACCAGGTGGGCCTGGACTCCTTCGCCCCGCTCGCGCGCGAGGGCGTGCAGGTCCTCCAGCGCGACCCGTACTCCGTGTCCTACCTCGGCATCAACCAGGACGTGGAGCCCCTGGACGACCCCGAGGTGCGGGAGGCGATCGCCGCCGCCGTGGACCGCGGCGCGATCGTGCGCGAGCACTACCCCGACGGCACTCGGGTGGCGAACCAGTTCCTGCCCGCCCGCTTCGCGATGGACGGGACCGACCTGCAGGTCCCGTCCTACAACCCGCAGCGGGCGCGCGAGCTGCTGGCGGCGTCCTCCTACGCCGGCGAGCCGCTGCGGTTCTACTACCCCCGCGGCACCTCCCGCACCTACATGCAGGAGCCCGAGAAGATCTACGCCGACATCGCGGCCCAGCTCGTGCGGGCGGGGTTCGTGATCGAGCCCGTCCCGGTGGCCTGGTCTGACGGCTACGTGCAGCAGATCCAGGACCCGGAGGGCGACCACGCCCTGCACCTGCTCGGCCTCAACGGCGGCTACCGCGACCCGGACTACTTCACGGCCGCCCTCTTCGGCGCCCCCCGCGGGGAGTTCGGCGTGGACGCCGTGTCACTGTTCGGCGCCGTCAACCGCGCGGCGGCGCTCCCCGACGGCGAGGACCGCTCGAGCGCGTACGTGTCGATCAACAACCGCGTCTCGCGGCTGCTGCCCGCCGTCCCGCTCGCCCACCCGATCTCCGCGGTCGCCGTCGGGGACTCCGTGACGTCCTTCCCCCTGAGCTCCACCGGCAACGAGGTCTTCAACCGGGTGGACCTCGGCGCCGCGCCCTGATCACCGGCCCCGGCGCGCGCCCGGCCGCATTCGGGGTTCGTCCGGGCGTGGCGATAGTCTGATCCCGACCATTCACCGGCGCAGCGCCGGGCGTTCAACGGGAGCATCGACTGTGACATCACCTCAGACAACGGAATCGACCGACGTCCTCCTGATCGGCGGAGGCATCATGAGCGCCACCCTCGGCGTGTTCCTCAAGGAGCTCGAGCCGCAGTGGGACATCACGATGCTCGAGCGCCTCGACCAGGTGGGCGCGGAGAGCTCCAACGTCTGGAACAACGCCGGCACCGGCCACTCCGCGCTCTGCGAGCTCAACTACGCGCCCCAGGCCGCCGACGGGTCCGTGAGCCCGGAGAAGTCGCTCGGCATCAACGAGCAGTTCCAGCTCTCCCGCCAGTTCTGGGCCTCCCTCGTGTCCGAGGGCAAGCTGCGCGAGCCCGGCTCCTTCATCAACCCGGTGCCGCACATGTCCCTCGTCTTCGGCGACGCGCACAGCGACTACCTGCGCCGCCGCTGGGAGGCCCTGCAGCCGAACAAGCTCTTCGAGCGCATGGAGTACACCGAGGACCGCGAGAAGATCGCGGAGTGGGCGCCGCTGACCATGCACGGCCGCGGGGCGGGTCGCGTGGCGGCCTCCTGGTCCCCCGAGGGCACCGACGTCGACTTCGGCGAGCTGACCCGGCAGCAGGTCGCCCACCTGCAGGCCCGGGGCGGGGAGGTGCGCTACGGCCAGCAGGTCACGGACCTCGACCGGCAGGGCGACGGCACCTGGGTGGCGAGGGTCAAGAACCGCCTCAACACCGAGGGCGACCGGCTCGTGCGCGCGAAGTTCGTGTTCGTGGGCGCCGGCGGCGGCGCCCTGCCGCTGCTGCAGAAGTCCGGCATCCGGGAGGCCAAGGGCTACGGCGGGTTCCCGGTCTCCGGCCTGTGGCTGCGCAACTCCGACGAGGACGTGGCGGCCCAGCACAACGCCAAGGTCTACGGCCAGGCCTCCGTGGGCGCCCCGCCCATGTCCGTCCCGCACCTGGACACCCGCTACGAGCACGGGCGGCGCGCGCTGCTGTTCGGCCCCTACGGCGGGTTCAAGCCCAACTTCCTGAAGCAGGGGTCCTACCTGGACCTGCCCCTGTCCGTGCGCCCGCACAACCTCTACCCGATGACCCGCGCGGGCCTGGCCAACCTGGATCTCGTGAAGTACCTGCTGAGCGAGCTGGCCAAGTCCAAGAGCCAGCGGGTCGAGGCGCTGCAGCAGTTCTACCCGACCGCCGACGGCTCGCAGTGGGAGCTGATCGAGGCCGGCCAGCGCGTGCAGGTCATGAAGCGGGACAAGCAGAAGGGCGGCGTGCTCCAGTTCGGGACCGAGCTGATCACCGCCGCGGACGGCTCCATCGCCGGCCTGCTGGGGGCCTCCCCGGGCGCGTCCACCGCGGTGCCCATCATGCTCAACCTCCTGGCGAAGTCCTTCCCGGCGCGGATGTCCGGGTGGGAGCCGCGGATCAAGGAGCTCATCCCCTCCTACGGCGCGAAGCTCAACGACAACCCGCAGCTCGCGGACGAGGTCATGGGCCGCACCGCCCAGGTGCTCGGCATCAACTGACACCGCCCCGACGGGCACCGCGCCGCACGCCGCGGTGCCCGCGCGACGAGGCCCCGGACCGGTCGGTCCGGGGCCTCGTCGTCGTCCGGTCCGCCCCGGACCCCCGGCCCGGGAGGCCCGGGCGACCTGTCGGCAGGCGGCGGTACGCTGAGGGGCGTGCGTCCCGGCCCGGCCGGGACGCCCTCGCCCATCCCTCCACAAGGAGCACGAGTGTTTCTCCTCGCCCGCGCGTCGATGGCCAACCGCGCCCTGATCGTGCTCATCACGCTGTTCGTCGCCCTCTTCGGGGTGCTCAGCATGCGCTCCATGAAGCAGGAGCTCATCCCGTCCCTGGAGATCCCCGCCATCAGCGTGGTCTCGGCGATGCCCGGCGCGTCCGCGGAGGTCGTCGACGAGCAGGTGGGCCGACCCCTGGAGCGGGCGCTCAACATCGTGGAGGGCCTCGAGAGCTCGACCTCCACCTCGCGCAGCGGGCTGTCCGAGATCCGGCTCGGCTTCGAGTACGGCACGGACCTGGACCGGGCCCGCAACCAGGTGGAGCGGGCGATCTCCAACGTGCGCACCCAGCTGCCCGACGACGTCGAGCCCACCGCGTTCGCCGGCTCCGTCGCCGACTTCCCCATCGTCTTCCTGGCCGTGTCCTCCGACGAGGACCTCAGCCCGCTCGCCGCCGACCTGGAGCGGCTCACGGTCCCGGACCTGCAGCGGATCGAGGGCGTGCGCTCCGCCGAGGTCAGCGGCGCCCCCGAGCAGGTCGTCTCGATCCTGCCGGACCGCGCCGACCTCGCCCGGGCGGGCGCCACGCCCGCGGACATCCGCACCGCGCTGGAGGAGAGCGGCGGGCTGGTGCCCGTGGGCACCGTGGACGACGGGGCCACGACCCTGCCCGTCCAGGCCGGCTCCCCGCTCGACTCCCTCGAGGCCGTGGAGAACGTCCCGCTGCCCCTCCCCGAGGACGCGCCCGACGGCGCCGAGCCCACCACGGTGGGCGCCGTGGCCGCCGTGGAGCTCGCCGAGCAGGAGCAGACCTCGATCACCCGCACCAACGGGGCCCCGACGCTCGCCCTGTCCGTCACCAAGACCCCGGACGGGGACACGGTCGGGATCTCCCAGGCGGTCGGCGGGATGATCCCCGAGCTCGAGGAGGACCTCGGCAACGGCGCCGAGATCACCGCGGTCTTCGACCAGGCCCCCTACATCGAGCAGTCGATCGAGGACCTCACGGTCGAGGGCCTCCTGGGGCTCGCGTTCGCCGTGCTCGTCATCCTGGTGTTCCTGGCGTCGCTGCGCTCGACCCTGGTCACCGCGATCTCCATCCCGCTGTCCCTGCTCGCCACGTTCATCGGGATCAACGCCCTGGGGTACTCACTGAACCTCCTGACCCTCGCGGCCATCACCCTGTCCGTGGGGCGGGTCGTGGACGACTCGATCGTGGTGATCGAGAACATCAAGCGCCACTACGGGACGGTCGACCTGAGCACCGACCCCGCCAACGCGAAGCGCCGGGCCATCCTCACCGCCGTGCGCGAGGTCGCGGGGGCGATCACCGCCTCCACCCTCATCACGGTCGCGGTGTTCGTGCCCATCGCGTTCGTGGGGGACGTGACCGGCGAGCTGTTCCGGCCCTTCGCCCTGACCACCACCATCGCGCTGCTGTCCTCGCTCGTGGTGTCCCTGACCATCGTGCCCGTGCTGGCGTTCTGGTTCCTCCGGGACCCCCGCCTCGCGCGGCGGGCCCGCCGGGTGCCGGCGGGGCGCCCCGCCCCCTGGGCCGACGGCACGGCCGGTCCCCCGCCCGGCCCCGCGGCCGGGACGCCGCCCCGGCTGGCCCAGGGCTACCTGCCGGTCCTGCGCGGCACGCAGCGCCACCCGTGGGCCACCCTCGGGGTGAGCGTTCTGATCCTCGGCGGCACGGCCGCCCTGCTGCCGGTGCTGCCCACCAACCTGCTCGGGGACACGGGCCAGAACACCATGACGATCGAGCAGGACCTGCCGCCCGGCACCGCGCTCGCGGTGACCTCCGAGCAGGCGGGCCGCGCCGAGGAGGTGCTCGACTGGACCGACGGCATCGAGGACGTCCAGGTCACCATGGGCCCCGGCGGCGGCTTCTCCGCGTTCCTGCCGGGCAGCGGCACCAACAGCGCCACGTTCTCCGTGACGACGGACGCCGCGGTCGACCAGGAGCGGCTGCGCCGCACCGTCGGCGAGCGCCTGGACCGGCTGGACGGCGCCGGCGAGTTCTCGGTGCGGGGCGCCCAGGGCTTCACGAGCAACGACGTCGAGATCTCCGTCACCGCCACGGACCAGGCGACGCTGGCGGAGGCCGACGGCGCCGTGGTGCGGGCCATGCGGGGGCTCGACTCCGCGGGGCAGGTCACGAGCAACCTGGCCGCCACCCAGCCCACCGTCGTGGTCACGGTCGACCGGGCGGCCGCCGCCGCCCGCGGCCTGAGCGAGGAGCAGGTCACGGGGGCGCTCGCCGGCACCGTGAACCCCCTCCCCGCCGGGTCCATCGACCTGGACGCCGACTCGGTGGCGGTGACGATCGGCGAGGGCCGCGCCGTCGAGGACCTCGAGGCGCTGCGGGCCCTGCCGGTGCCGGCCGCGGGCGGGACCGTCCGCCTCGACGAGCTGGCCGAGGTCGAGGAGGCGCTCACGGTCGAGACCATCACCTCGAGCAACGACCAGCGCACCGCCACCGTGGCCGTCACCCCGGGCGGCGACGACCTCGGTGCCACGAGCGGGGAGGTCCGGGACGCGCTCGCGGGCCTGGACCTGCCGCAGGGCGCGGCGGCCGAGCTGGGCGGGGCCGCCACGGAGCAGGAGACCACGTTCCGGCAGCTGGGCCTCGCCGTGCTCGCCGCGATCGCGATCGTCTACGTGGTGCTCGTGGCGACCTTCAAGTCCCTCGTCCAGCCGCTGGTCCTGCTGGTCTCGATCCCCTTCGCGGCGACGGGCGCGGTGCTCGCGCTGCTGGCCTCCGGGGTGCCGCTGGGCCTCGCCTCGCTGGTGGGCGTGCTGATGCTCGTGGGCATCGTGGTGACCAACGCGGTCGTGCTGATCGACCTCATCAACCAGTACCGGGGCCGGGAGCACCGCATGGACCTGGAGGAGGCCATCGAGAAGGGTGCGACCCGCCGGCTGCGCCCCATCGTGATGACGGCCCTGGCGACCATCCTGGCGATGACGCCCATGGCGCTGGGGATCACGGGGCAGGGCAGCTTCATCTCCCAGCCGCTGGCGGTCGTGGTGATCGGCGGGCTGATCTCCTCGACCCTGCTGACCCTGGTGCTCGTGCCGGTGCTGTACCGGCTCGTGGAGGCGCGCAAGGAGGCACGGCTCCGGCGCCGGGAGGAGCGGATCACGGCGCTGGCCGCGGCCCCGGGGCGCGGCGCCCGCGGAAGGTGACGTGACACTCGTCACCGTGCGCTCTTTCGTGGACGTTTGCTTCTGAAAACACTCGCGGGCGCACCCCGGTCACTCCCCGTCCGCAAGGTGCAGAAGGTATCATCACCGCTGGTCACAGGGGTATTCGGTGCTGTGGAGCGGGCGGCGTGCGGGGAGCCCCCGGGAGGCATCCCCCGAAAGGGGGGACACCGGGGCCCGGCGCACCGATGTAACCGGGTCGTAGCATTATCCTGTGACCCGCAGAGAAACAGATCGTGTGCAGAACAGCGCCGACGCCTGGGAGGCCCTCTTCAGGGCCCAGGTGACGGTCATGCGGCGTCTCCAGCGCCAACCCGAGTTCGCGGAGCTCTCCGCCCGCGAGTACGACGTCCTCTTCAACCTCTCCCGCTCCGACGAGGCCGGCATGAGGCTCAACGAGCTCAACGAGTACGTGCTGCTCACCCAGTCGAGCCTCAGCCGGATGCTGGAGCGTCTCGAGCTCAAGGGGCTGGTGCACCGCTGGCAGGACCCGCAGGACCTGCGGGGGCTGCGGATCCGGCTGACCGACCGGGGCCGGCAGATGCAGGTGCAGATCGCCGAGCAGTTCCGGGTGCACGTGCACGAGCTGATGTCCGCGGGCCTGGACCCGGAGGAGCTGCGCATCCTGACCCGGCTCGCCGACCGCCTGCGGGAAGCCGTCAACGAGCTCTGAGCCGGGCTCCCCGCGGCACTACAGCGGGAGGACGACCCTGGCTCCCGGGTCCTCGCGGCCGGGGACGGAGGACTCCGCGGACACCCGCATCCCGCCCAGCGTGATCTCCCCCTGGAGCGTGGTCAGGAACGCCGTCTCGGAGGCGTCGGCGCCCGTGGCGATGCGCACGAACTCCGTGCGCGGGGCGAGCCCGGTGGCGTCGAGGACGTACCAGGCGCCGTCGTGCCAGGCCTCGACCACCGCGTGGAAGTCCATGGGGGACAGCCCGGGCGCGTAGACCGACGCGAGCCGCGCCGGCACCCCGAGTCCCCGCAGCAGGGTGATGAGCAGGTGGGCGTAGTCCCGGCACACGCCCTGCCGGGTGAGGAACGTGTGCACCGCGGTGTCGGTGGCCGTCGAGGAGCCGACCACGTAGTCCAGGCGCTCGTGCACCCAGTCCCGCACCCGCTGGAGCGTCTCGTAGCCGCCGCCGCGGGCCCCGGGGAAGAGGGCGTCGGGGGTGCCGGCCATCTCGTCGAAGGGGCAGAACCGGCTGGGCCGGGTGTAGCGGACGAAGTCGACCGGCTCCGCCGGAGGCGGTGACCCCGCCGGGCCGTCCAGCTCCAGGGCATAGGACACCGTGCACTGCGTGCCGCCCGGCACCCGGGCCAGGTGCAGCCGCGTGCCGTGCAGGTCCTCCGCCTCCTCGAGCGCGACCTCGGTCCCGTCCACGCGCAGGCTCAGGTGCTCGCCGGGGCGGGCGCCTCCGCCGGGGCGGGCGGCGGCGAGGGAGAACACCGCCAGGTGGTCGGTCTCCGACGCGAAGTCGACCTCTGCGGAAACGGTGCGCCGGGTGGTGGGCACGAAGGGCCTCCTGGTCGGGGGGAATGTGCGGACGGACCGGCGGCCCGTCCGTTCCATTGTCGCCCACGGGGGCGATTCATCAGTACACTGATCCACGAGACATCCCCCACACGCCCCGCCGCCGGCCGGAGCCCGCGCGCTGCACCCGGCGGCCGACCGCGAAGGACGCAGCATGGCCCAGGACACCACCCAGGACAGCCGCTCCAAGGAGCGCACCGCACCGGATCCCGAGGACCCCCGCAAGCCGGACAGTCCCACCGAGATCAGCAAGCCCTCGTGGGGCTACGTCGTCAAACGCGCGCTCTCCGAGTTCTCCAAGGACGACTGCACCGACCTCGCCGCGTCCCTGACGTACTTCGCGGTGCTCTCCCTCTTCCCCGCGCTGCTCGCCATCGTGTCCCTGCTCGGCGTGTTCGGCCAGGGGCAGGCCACCACCCAGGCGATCACCGGGTTCCTCGAGGGCGCGGCCCCGCCCGAGCTCGTGACCCTGCTCGAGGATCCCATCAACAACCTCACCTCCGGCACCGGCGCCGGGCTCGCCCTGGTCGTCGGCATCGTCGGCGCGCTGTGGACCGCCTCCGGCTACACGGGGGCCTTCGGCCGGGCCATGAACCGCATCTACGAGGTCGAGGAGGGCCGGCCCATCTGGAAGCTGCGGCCCATGAACCTCCTCGTCACGCTGATGCTGGTCCTCATCGTGGTGCTCATCATGCTCATGGTGCTGATCTCCGGCGGCATCGCCCAGTGGGTGGGCGACCTCGTGGGGCTCGGCACCACGGCCGTGACGGTGTGGAACATCGCCAAGTGGCCGGTCGTCGTGATCCTCGCCGTCCTGCTCATCGCGGTGCTCTACTACTTCACCCCCAACGTCCAGCAGCCCAAGTTCCGCTGGATCAGCATGGGCTCGATCGTCGCCCTCGTCGTGGCGGCCGTGGCCGCGCTGGCCTTCACCTGGTACGTGAGCAACTTCGCGTCCTACAACGCCACCTACGGCATCATCGGCTCCGTCATCGTCCTGCTGCTCGGTCTGTGGATCATCAACAACGTGCTGCTTTTGGGCGCGGAGATCGACGCCGAGGTGGAGCGCGGCCGCCAGCTGCAGGGCGGGATCAAGGCCGAGGAGACCATCCAGCTCCCGCCGCGCGACACCCGCCAGGTCGACAAGAAGGACAAGAAGGAGGAGAAGCTCGTGGACCAGGGCCGGAAGCTGCGCCTCGAGCACGAGCACCTCGACTACTCCTCGGACGACTCCTCGGACGGCTCCGGGAAAAACGCCGGCAAGGCCTCCGGCAGGAGCTGACGGCCGACCCCAGCGGCGGGCCCGTGGTGCTGATCCACGGGTCCGCCGCTTCGTCGTGCCCGGGCCGCGGCCGCCGCGCTCCGGCGCCGCACCGCGCGCCCCCGGCGTCCTTCCCTAGACTGGGGAGCGGTGTTCCGGACCGGAACCGTCACGTCGTCCGCAGGAAGGTCCCACTCATGCACGAGGTCAGAGCCGTCGTCGTCACGGCGAAGAACGCACCAGCCACCCTCGAGACGATCCTCGTCCCGGACCCCGGGCCCGGGGAGGCGCTCGTGGACGTCCTCACCTGCGGGGTCTGCCAGACCGACCTGCACTACAAGGTCGGGGCCGTGGGCGACGACTACCCCTACCTGCTCGGCCACGAGGCCTCCGGCGTGGTCGCCGCGGTCGGCGAGGGCGTCACCGAGGTCGCCGTCGGGGACAAGGTCATCCTCAACTGGCGCGCCGTGTGCGGGGAGTGCCGGGCCTGCCGCAGGGGCGAGCCCTGGTACTGCTTCGCCACCCACAACGCCACCCAGAAGATGACGCTCGCCGACGGCACGGAGCTCTCCCCCGCCCTGGGCATCGGGGCGTTCGCCGAGAAGACCCTGGTCGCGGCCGGGCAGTGCACCAAGATCGAGGGCGAGCTCGAGGACCACCAGTACGCCGCGGTCGGGCTGCTCGGCTGCGGGGTGATGGCCGGCATCGGCGCCGTCCTCAACACCGCGAACGTCCGGCGCGGGGAGTCCGTGGCCGTGATCGGCTGCGGCGGCGTCGGCACCGCGGCGATCGCCGGGGCCCAGCTCGCCGGGGCCACCACGATCATCGCCGTGGACCTCGACGACGAGAAGCTCGCCACGGCGCAGACTTTCGGCGCCACCCACACGGTGAACTCGAAGGAGCAGGACCCCGTCGCGGCGATCCAGGAGCTCACGGGCGGGCACGGCGCCGACGTCGTGGTCGACGCCGTGGGCGTCGCCGCGACCTTCCAGCAGGCCTTCGAGGCCCGCGATCTCGCCGGACGGCTGGTCCTGGTGGGCGTGCCCGCCCCCGGCACCACCTGGGAGATCCCGCTGGACGAGGTCTTCGGCCGCGGCGGGTCCATCAAGTCCGCCTGGTACGGCGACACCCTGCCGAACCGGGACTTCCCGATGCTCGTGGACCAGTACCGGCTGGGCCGGCTGGACCTCGACGGCTTCGTCACCGAACGGATCGGGATCGAGGACGTCGAGCCCGCCTTCGAGCGGATGACCGCCGGCAAGGTGCTGCGCTCCGTCGTGGAGCTCGACCGATGAGCGCCGTCGACGGCCACGACGGCGAGGCCCTGCCCGACCGGGAGCGCGCCCACCCCGCCGACCGCGGCGCCGTCCCGGTGCGGCCCGCCGAGGGCGCCGGCCGGGCCCGCATCGACCGGCTGGTCACTTCCGGGACGTTCTCCCTCGACGGCGGGACCTGGGACGTCGAGAACAACGTGTGGATCGTGGGCGACGACGACGAGTGCGTGGTGATCGACCCGGCCCACGATCCCGCCGCGGTGGTGGAGGCCGTCGCCGGGCGCACGGTGACCGCGGTCCTGCTCACCCACGCCCACGACGACCACATCCGCTCCGTCAAGGAGGTGGCCGGGCAGGTGGGCGGGACGATCCACCTGCACCCGGAGGACACGGTGCTGTGGGAGCAGGTCTACCCGAAGACGCCCTTCGACGCGGCGATCGCCGACGGGGACGAGTTCACCGTGGCGGGGACGACCCTCACCGCGCTGCACACCCCGGGCCACTCCCCCGGGTCCGTGTGCTTCTGGGCGCCGGGACTGGGCGAGGGCGGGGTGCTGTTCTCCGGGGACACCCTCTTCCAGGGCGGCCCCGGCGCCACCGGCCGGTCCTGGTCGGACTTCCCCACGATCGTGGACTCCATCCGCGAGCGGCTGCTGACGCTGCCCGAGTCCACGGAGGTGCTCACCGGCCACGGCGACACCACCACGATCGGCGCGGAGGCCCCGCACCTGCAGGAGTGGATCGACCGGGGCCACTGACCGCGCCCCCGGGCCACCCGCCGCGGCCTCCGGGCCCGGCGGGTGGCCCGGGACGGCGGTGCCCCCGGCCGGTACGGTCCCGGGTCCGGTGGGCTCAGAGGTCCACGGGACCGATGCGCCGCCAGCGGTGCACGAAGGTCAGGGCCGTGGCCAGCAGGACCGCCGCGGAGAGCACCGGCACCAGTGCGGCGCTCCGGTAGCCCCAGGACTCCCCCCACCACCCGGACAGGGCGAGCCCCCCGGTCAGGCCCACGCTCATCACCGCGGTCATGACGGTGGTCAGGGCCGTGACCCGGGAGCTCGGGGCCACGAGCCGGGCGATCTCGTAGACCGCCACCAGGCACGGTCCGGTGGTCAGCCCGGCCAGCGCCAGCACGACCACCATCCCCGCGGAGTCGTCCGGGATGGTCAGGAGCATCGCGGCGAGCACGGCCCCGGCGGCCGCCGCCACCCAGCGGTTCCACAGCCGCAGCTCCTCGGTGCGGGCGGACGCGGCCACCGCGGCCAGCGCCGAGGTGAACCCCGAGACCGCGTACAGCCAGCTGACCGAGACCACCGCGTCCACGGCGGTCGCGAAGACGAGGACCGCTCCCAGGGTCGACCCCACGAGGGCCCCCAGCGCCCCCATCCCCAGCACGGGGAGCAGCCGGAGCTGCCGCGCCCGGCGGCGGCGATTGCGGGCCGCCCGGTTCGGTGCGGCCGCGACGGGCGGCAGGAAGTGGATGAGCCCCCGCGGCAGGCGGGCCGAGCAGTGCAGCAGGAACACGGTGGTGCCCACGAGGGTCAGGGTGGCCGCGAGCACCAGCACGGCCACCGGCCCGAGGGTCACGGCCACGAGCCCGGTCACCGCGGCCGCCAGGACGGTGGCCAGCGAGTCCATGACGCTCTCGTGGCGCAGCGCGGTGTCGAAGAGGTCCTCCCGGGAGTCCCGGCGCAGCAGGGACCACCAGCGCAGCCGGCACGCCACGCCCATCTGCGGCAGCACGAGCCCGGCGAGCAGGCACGGGAGCACCAGCTGGGCGGGGGCCGCCCCGGGGTCGGCGGCGAGGTCCGGGAGCCGGCGCACGAGCCACCACACCACCAGCGGGTTCACGAGGGTGAGCAGCACCAGGCCGAGCTGGCGCCGGCGCCACGAGGCGGCCGCGCCCATGGCCAGCCCGCACACCGCCGAGCCGAACGTCACGGCGGCGGCGCAGAAGGCGCCCAGGGCCGGGGACCCGGAGATCAGCGCCACCGTGGTCAGCACGCCGAGAGGCACCATGGTCTGGGGCAGCCGCACGAGCAGGGTCAGCACGGGGTACAGCGCGCCGCTGACGGCGGCGAGCTCCCGGGAGTCGGCCAGGGGCGAGCGGGCGGCCGTGCTGAAACCCCCGAGGGGCTCGGCGGCGCGCGCACTGCTCACGAGGTACCTCCGCATCCTCCCGACGGCGGCCGGGCACGGACCAGCCTAGCCCCGCCGCCCGGAGGATGACGGAAAGCGACGGCCCCCCGCGGCGGGCGGAGGACCCGGCGGCCCTGCCGGACCCGGCAGGGCCGCGGGCTCACCGCTCCCGGACCGGCGCGGCGGACGCGGCGGGCGTCGCCTCCGCGGCCGGGGCGTCCTCCTCCGCGGCGGGCGCCCCGGCGCCGCGGCGCGGCCGGGAGAGCGTCGCCGAGCGGTGGACCAGACCGGCCACGAGGCCGCCGAGCAGCGGGGCCACCCAGAACAGCCACAGCTGGCCCAGGTGGCCGGCGCCGGCGACCACGGCGGCGCCGGTCGAGCGGGCGGGGTTCAGCGACCCGCCGTCGAACGGCGCGGTGATCGTGAGCAGGAACGCGAGGGCCGCACCGATGGCCACGGGGGCGAGCATTGCGTTGGCCCGCGGCGCGGTGGAGCCCAGGACCACGAGGGCGAACAGGGCGGTCGCCACGAACTCGACGAGCAGCACGGTGGTCCACCCGGCCTGGGAGGTGGAGTTCTCCCCGAAGCCGTTGGAGACCGCGCCGAGGACCTGCGCGGTGGTCGAGGAGTCGAGCAGGCTGATGAGCACCGCCCACAGCACGCCGGCCGCGGCCAGGGCGCCGAGCACCTGGGCCACCACGTAGCCGATCGCGGCCCGCGCGGGCGTGCGCCCGGCCACGACCGCGGCGAGCGTCACCGCGGGGTTGAAGTGCCCCCCGGAGACGTGCCCGAAGGCGACGATCGCGGCGACCAGGCCGAGCCCGAAGCCGAGCGCGGAGTCGATGACCTCGGTGGCGAACATGCCCGTGCCCAGCCCGGCGAAGACCAGCAGCGCCGTCCCGGCGAACTCGGCGGCCCATTGGGCCGGCGCGGACGCGGCCTCCGGGGCGCCGGCGGGCACGGTGTCCTTGCGCGCGGCGACGGGCACGGGCGCCGCGAGGCCCGCCGTGCCGGGGGCGGCGCCGTCGTGGGCGGTGCTGTCGGCCGCGTCGGCGCCGGGGCGCGCGGTGGTGCCGGGAACGTGGTGACTCATGGAGCTCTCCTCAGGGATCGGGGCGGCACGGTGGGGGTGCCGTGCCGGCGGGGCGCCGGGCGCCCGTGCCATGCAACCACAGTGACCTG
This sequence comes from Kocuria sp. CPCC 205258, assembly GCF_040981005.1. Taxonomy (NCBI): domain Bacteria; kingdom Bacillati; phylum Actinomycetota; class Actinomycetes; order Micrococcales; family Micrococcaceae; genus Kocuria; species Kocuria sp. CPCC 205258. Next base: position 111,937 of record NZ_JAVKPS010000007.1, read on the forward strand.
AAGGGCGGTTGAACCCGCCCCGGGCCGTGTCGGCTGCCGACTACACTGACCGCATGCCCGCACCCCTGCTCTCGCCCGACGCCGGCCTCGACCCCGCCTGGCCCGAGTACGCCGACTCCGTGCGCGCCGCCCTGCTGGGCGGAGCCCTCGGGGACGCGCTGGGCGGCCGCGCGAGCTCCGGTCCGCGCTCCCGCTCCGCGGCGGCCGGCGCGGACGCCCCCGCCGAGGCCGCCGAAGGCACCGCGGTGCTGCGGATCTCCGACGCCACCCAGCTGACCCTCTACACCCTGGACGCCCTGCAGGAGGTCGTCGAGTGGGCGAACCAGGGCCACGGCGCCGACGAGACCGCGTGCCTGTGGCTGGCCTACCTGCGCTGGCTGGGGACCCAGGGCGAGCGCCACCCGGCCGAGGCGCCGCGGCCCCTGCCCCGCCCGATCGACGAGCACGAGATCCTGCACGCCGTGCGGGAGCCGGACGGAACGGTGCTGGCGGCCCTCCGCTCCGGCCGGATGGGCGAGGTCGAACGCCCCCTGCAGCCGGAGGCCAAGGGCGCCGGACCGGTGCTGCGCTCCTCGCCGTTCGGCCTGCTCCCCCACGTCGGCTGGCGCACGCTCGCGCCCCTGGCCATCAACGGCGCCGCCCTGACCCACGGGCACCCCGAGGCGCAGACCGCGGCGGCCGTCCAGGGCTTCGTGGTCCACGCCGCCGTGCGCGCCCGCCGGGAGGGCCTGCCGCGGCCGGTCGCGGCCGCCGTGGCCGCCGCCCGCGAGACCGCCGGGAACCTCACGCGCCCGGTGGCCGAGACCCTCGCCCGGCTCGAGGACGCCGTGCGCGTCGCCATGCGGGAGGACCCCGACCCCGCGGCGCTCGACCGGCTGCTCGGCGCGGGCGGGGCCGCCCCGGAGACCCTGGCGGGCGGCCTCGGCGCGGCCCTGCGCGCGGAGGCCGAGGCCCCGGGCGCCGGGGACCCGCAGGCCGTGTTCCGCCGCGCGGTGGAGCTGGCCACCGCCGACACCGACCACCCGGTCGCGGCGGGGGCGATCGCCGGCGCGGTGACGGGCGCGGCCCTCGGGACGGCCGCGCTGCCGCCGGAGTGGCGCGCCCGGCTGGACGCCGGGGACGTGGTGTCGGAGACGGCCGAGCGCTGGCTCAGGGAAGTGGGGGCGCCGCCAGCCGCTTGACGTTCAGTCCCGCGCCGGCGAGCAGCTCCCGGACGGTGCCCGCACCGGCCCGGTGGACCAGGTCCACCACGATCCCCGCGCAGGCCCGGGCGTCCTCGAGGGCGTCGTGGTGGCGGCGCAGCGGCACCCCGGCGGCCTCGGCCGCCCGGGGCAGCGCGTAGGACGGCAGGTCGTAGCCGCGCCGGGCCAGCGCCAGGCTGCACGCGTACGCCAGCGGGGCGTGCCGCGTGTCCGTCTCCGCGCACGCGGCGCGGATCACGCCCATGTCGAAGGCCGCGTTGTGCGCCACCACGAGCTCGTCGGGGTCCTCGGCCAGGATCCAGTCCTCGATCCGCGGCCACAGCTCGGCGAAGCCGGGGTGGCCCGCCACCGTATGCTCGGTGATCCCGTGGATGCGCGTGTTCCCGGGGTCGAAGTCCGCGCGGGTGCGCGGCGGGCGCATGTAGGCGGAGCGCTCCGCCACCACCCGTCCGCCGCGGACCCGCACGAGGCCCACGGCGCACGGCGAGCCGATGAAGCGGTTCGCGGTCTCGAAGTCGATGGCGGTGAAGGAGAGGGACGACGGATCCGCGGCGGGCCGGTCGGTGGTCGTGTCGGGGGAAGCGGGACGAGGCACCGGAACAGCCTACTGCGCCCGCTCAGGCGGAGACACCGCGCAGGTTGGTCTCGATCCAGTCGTCGGCCCGGGCGATGGACTGGTTGACCTGGGCGGTGTCGAGGTCGTGGTGCAGCGCGTAGGCGACCGCCTGCAGCGGGAACGTGCGCGCGTGCAGCCGGGCCCGCTCGTAGACGGTCTCCGAGACGGCGGCGCGCAGGGTGTCCCAGCCATACCACAGCCCGAGGGACGCGGCGTCGTGCGCGGGGTCGGACAGGCAGGCGTGGTCCCAGTCGATGATGCCCGTGAGCTCGTCCCCGTCCCCGTCCCACAGCATGTTGTGCCCCATGAGGTCCCCGTGCACCAGGGTCGGTGCCACGGTCGGCAGCGCCGCGAGCTCGGCGACGGCCCGCCGCGCGGCCTCCTGGTTGCGGGGCAGCAGCCGCGGGATGACCTCGTCGAGCAGCACGTGCCGCCGCCGGTGGCCGCCCCAGTGCTGGCCGGGACGGTCGAGGTACCGTGCGAAGCCCGAGGTGTCGACCTCGGCCAGCTCGGTCAGCACCCGGTGCAGCACGGCCGGGTCGCCGTGCCCGGGCGGGTGCGGGTGCCCGGGCAGCCAGGTCAGGCCCACCCCGGTGTAGCCGTGGGAGACCACCACTCCGGTGAGCGGCCGCGGGGTCGCGAACGAGAAGCGGGGCAGCCTCCGCAGCACCTCCGTGCGGCGCTGGACGTGCTCGCAGACCGTGGCGTTCTTGGCGATCCGCACGGAGATCACGTGACCCACGTTCACCACCACGTGGGCGGACCCGCCGGCGTGGACCTCCCACTGGCCGGGGTCGGCGCTCATGCCGGCTTCACGCAGCACGGCCTCGACGGCGCCGGCGAACGGCAGGTGGTGGAGCTGCGACCAGGGCATGGTCAACTTCCTCGGTTCGGGCGTGGGTCAGTCGGGGACGGCGGCGGGGTCGAGGGCGGTCAGCAGGTGCGGGAGCAGGGCCCGCATCGCGCGCCCGCGGTGGCTGATGGCGTTCTTCTCCGCGCGCGTGAGCTCGGCGCAGGTCCGGTCGGACCCGTCGGGGCGCAGCACGGGGTCGTAGCCGAAGCCGCCGTCCCCCACGGGCTCCCGCAGCAGGGCGCCGCGCAGCGTCCCGGTCTCCACGTGCTCGCGGCCGTCCGGGGTGACGAGCGCGGCGGCGCACACGAACTGCGCGCCGCGGTGGACGTCGGGGACGTCGGAGAGCTGGGCGAGCAGCAGCCGCAGGTTCGCGGCGTCGTCGCCGTGCCGGCCGGACCAGCGCGCGGAGAAGATCCCGGGGGCCCCGCCCAGCACGTCGACGGCCAGGCCGGAGTCGTCGGCCACGGCGATCAGCCCGGTCGCGGCGGCGGCGGCGCGGGCCTTGAGCAGGGCGTTGGCCTCGAAGGTGGTGCCGTCCTCGACGACGTCGGGGGCCCCGGCCGCGGCGGCGTCCACGACCAGCCGCTCGACGTCGGCTCCGGGCAGCGCGGCCGCGAGCAGGTCCCGCAGCTCGGCGAGCTTGCCCCGGTTGTGCGTGGCGAGCACCACCCGGGCGCCGTGGTGGTCACCCATCGCCGGCCTCGCGCAGGGTCTCGACCTGGATCTGGGTGAGCTGGGCGCAGCCGGCCAGCGCGAGGTCGAGCAGGGCGTCCAGCTCGGCGCGGTCGAAGGGGGCGCCCTCGGCGGTGCCCTGCACCTCCACGAAGTCGCCGGACCCGGTGACCACCACGTTCATGTCGGTCTCGGCCCGCACGTCCTCGACGTACGGGAGGTCCAGCATCGGCACGCCGTCGATGATGCCCACGGACACGGCGGCCACCGTGTCGGTGAGCGGCTGCGCGCGACGGGCGACGAGCCCCTCGGCCCGGGCCCACCCGATCGCCTCGGCGAGGGCCACATAGGCGCCGGTGATGGCCGCGGTGCGGGTGCCGCCGTCGGCCTGGAGGACGTCGCAGTCGAGGACCACGGTGTTCTCGCCGAGGGCGGAGAGGTCGATGACCGAGCGCAGTGAGCGGCCGATGAGCCGGGAGATCTCGTGGGTGCGCCCGCCGATCTTGCCCTTCACGGACTCGCGGGCGGACCGGGTGGACGTGGCCCGCGGGAGCATCGCGTACTCGGCGGTCACCCAGCCGCGGCCCTCCCCCTTGAGCCAGCGCGGGACGCCCTCGGTCACGGACGCGGTGCACAGCACCCGGGTGCTGCCGAACTCGATGAGGGCGGAGCCCTCCGCCTGCTGGGACCAGCCGCGGGTGATCGTGATGGGCCGCAGCTCACCGGGCGAACGGCCGTCCGACCGGGTCACCCCCGAGGTCGAGAGGGCCGGTGCGGTCTGGTCGACGGGGGAATCCATGTGGTCCACCTTACCCCGCGGCACCGACCGCCCGGCCCGGCCGCCGGCGGCGGGGCTCACGGCCCGACGGCGGCCGCGGGACGGCCGCTCCCCCGGCGGACGATCCGGTAGGTGTAGGCGGGCTCGGCCACCCCGATGGGGCCCGCGAAGACCTCCTGCGCCTCCTCCACAGCCCGCGTCGGGGAGTTCCACACCGGCAGGTGCGTCAGCAGCAGCTGGCGGGCCCCGGCGTCCCGGGCGGCCTCCGCCGCGCGCCGGCCGGTCAGGTGGATGCCGCGCAGCGCGTCGTCGCGGCCCTCGTGGTAGGCGGCCTCGCACAGGAAGACGTCGGCGTCCCGCGCGGCGCGCACGAGCCCCTCGCACGCGTCGGTGTCCCCCGAGTAGGCCAGGGTGCTGGGGCCCATGACGCCGTCGTAGTCGATGCGCAGGGCGTAGGGCTCGGGCGTGGGGTGCTCCACCCGGAAGGGCGTGATCGCGAACGGCCCCACCCGCACGGGCTCCTCCGGGACCCAGGTGTGGAAGTCGAACTCCCCGTGCATCCCGGGCTCCGTGGGGAGCCCGTGGGTGCTGCTGAGGTACTCGTGGAGGCCGGTGGGCGCCCACAGCGGGATCGGGGGTCGGCCCCAGCCGCGCGGGTCCCACTTGATCGCCACGTGCAGCCCGGCCAGGTCGATGCAGTGGTCGGGGTGCAGGTGGCTGACGAGCACGGCGTCGATGTCGTGCAGGTCGATGTGGCGCTGCAGCACCCCGAGGGCGCCGTTGCCCATGTCCAGCAGGATGCGCCAGGTCCGTCCCTCGGCGTCCTCGCCGCTGACGAGGTAGCAGGAGGCCGGGGAGTTCGGCCCCGCGAAGGAGCCGGTGCATCCGATGATGGTGAGTTTCATGGAGCGTGTGCCTTCCAGGAGGTGCCGGTGGGACGGCGGCCGCACCGGCCGCGGAGCTGCTCAGGGCGCGGACGGGCCCGTTCCCCCGATCATCTCCGGGGTGATCCGCGCGAGCGAGCCCGTGGGGTACTGCTCCGCCACGGAGCTGGTGTGCCGGACGCGGGCGACCTCCGGCCCCAGGAAGCGCCGGGCGAGGACCTCGAAGGACGCGGCGTCCCCCGTGGCGAGGAACTCGTGCCGGGCGGGCCCGCCCGGCACCCCCGGCTCGCGCTCGAGCCCGTGGCCGACGAGCGCCCGGTAGACGTCCTTGGCGGTCTCCTCCGCGCTGGAGACCAGCGTGACGGCGTCGCCCATGACGTAGGAGATCACGCCGGTGAGCAGGGGGTAGTGGGTGCAGCCCAGCACCAGCGTGTCCACGTCGGCCTCGCGCAGCGGGTCCAGGTAGGCCTGGGCCGTGGCCAGCAGGCCGGGCCCCGTGGTGACGCCCGCCTCCACGTAGTCGACGAACGCGGGGCAGGCCACCGAGTCGATCCGCAGGTGGGGGGCGGCGGCGAACGTGTCGTCGTAGGCGCGGGAACCGACCGTCGCCTCCGTGCCGATGACGCCGATCCGGCCGTTGCGGGTCGAGGCGACCGCCCGGCGCACCGCCGGCTGGATGACCTCGACCACCGGGATCCCGTAGACCCGGGTGTAGCGCTCCCGGGCGTCGCGCAGGACCGCCGCGGACGCCGTGTTGCAGGCGATCACGAGCAGCTTGACACCCGAGTCGACGAGCTCGTCCATGATCCGCAGGGCGTGCGCCCGGACCTCGGCGATCGGCAGCGGCCCGTAGGGCCCGTGGGCGGTGTCCCCCACGTACACGATCTCCTCGTGGGGCAGCTGGTCGATGATGGCGCGGGCCACGGTGAGACCGCCCACCCCGGAGTCGAACACGCCGATGGGTGAACCGGGGTTGGGGCGCCGGGCGGTCCGGCCGCCGGCCCCGAAGACGTCGTCATCCTGCATATCGTCAAGAGCGTAGTCCCGGGCGTGCCGCCGTCCCAAACCGCGCCGCGGCCGTGCCGCCGTGAGCCGCGTCACCCCCGGCCGGGGCGGGGGCCCGCCGCGGTGTCGTGCCCGGTCAGTCCCGGGGCAAGTCGTGGAGGAGGGCCTCCATGAGGGTCTCCTGCAGCCACGAGACGAAGTTGTACAGGAGCGACATGTACGTCTCGACGTCCTCGATCGCGGACCAGTCGTCGTAGCGACCCACGCGCTCGGCGTCGGCCTCGCTGCGGATCCCGAGCCGGTCCGCCAGCACCAGCCGCACGTCGTTGAGGGCCTGCCCGAAGGCCTGCGCCTGGGCGGGGTCCAGCCGCACGGGCTGGGCCTCCAGCGCGAGGGCCGCCTGCTGCAGCACGCCGCGCTTGGTCTCCCGCAGCCCCCGCTCCGTGTACCGGCGGAACTCGGCGGCGCGCTCGGGGTCCAGGCTCCCGTCGGGCAGCAGCCGCCGCAGCGCGGAGTCGTCGGGGACGGTGGCGTCCCCGGACACGCCGAGCATCCGCTCGAGGGAGTCCTCCGAGGCCGGCTGCTCGGGGGCGAGCGCCTGGGCGACGTCCGCGAACAGCTTCTGGAGCAGCTCCTTCTCGGGCTCCTCGAAGCGGGCGGTGATGCCCCGGCGGGTGGACCGGAAGCCCTGCGCCATCAGTGGCCCCCCGCCTGCTCGAAGGTGGCCCACAGCCCGAAGCCGTGCATCGCCGCCGTGTGGGTCTCGGCCTCCTCGAGGGAGCCGCTGGCCACCACGGAGCGCCCGTGGTGGTGGACCTCCAGCATCAGGGAGCGGGCCTTCTCCTCCGGGTAGCCGAAGTAGGAGCGGAACACGTAGGTGACGTAGCTCATGAGGTTGACGGGGTCGTCCCACACGACCACGTTCCACGGGGTCTCGGTCTCCGTGGCCACGGACGTCGCGCCGGTGGGCCGGGTGCCGGTCTCCGGGGTGGCGGTGGCCGCGGGGCGGGCGGCGGCGGGAGTAGCGCAGTGCATGGTCCGTCCATCGTAGCGAGTGCCGGAGGCGGGGCGCACCGGCGGCGTCGCTAGAGTGGTGCCCGTGAACCAGCGCAGCCACCGGTGGGCCCCGCCGCCCACGTCCCTGATGACCGACCACTACGAGCTGACCATGCTGCAGGCCGCCCTGCACGCCGGCACCGCGCAGCGGCGCAGCGTGTTCGAGGTCTTCGCCCGGCGGCTGCCCGCTGGGCGGCGCTACGGCGTGGTGGCGGGCACGGGGCGCCTCCTCGAGGGGCTCGGGAGCTTCCGCTTCGGCGACGAGCAGCTGCGCTTCCTGGCGGACACCGGCGTGGTCAACCGCGCCACCCTGGACTACCTCGCCGACTTCCGCTTCACCGGCTCGATCTCCGGCTACGCCGAGGGCGAGGCGTACTTCCCCTCGTCGCCGCTGCTCGTGGTCGAGGCCACCTTCGCCGAGGCGTGCGTGCTCGAGACGTACTTCCTGTCGGTGCTCAACTACGACAGCGCGGTGGCCTCGGCCGCCTCCCGCATGGTGGGTGCCGCGGCGGGGCGCCCGTGCATCGAGATGGGCTCCCGGCGCGCCCACGAGGAGGCCGCCGTCGCGGCCGCGCGGGCGGCGGTCATCGGCGGCTTCGACTCGACGTCGAACCTCGAGGCCGGGCACCGCTACGGGATCCGGACGGTCGGGACGGCCGCCCACTCCTTCACGCTCCTGCACGACACGGAGGAGGACGCCTTCCGCGCCCAGCTCCAGTCCATGGGCCGGGACACCACCCTGCTCGTCGACACCTACGACGTCGAGACCGCGGTGCGCAAGGCCGTGGAGCTCGCGGGTCCCGGGCTGGGCGGCGTGCGCCTGGACTCGGGCGACCTCGTGACCCAGGCCGCCTGGGTGCGCGGGCTCCTCGACGAGCTCGGCAACCCGGACACCCGCATCACCGTCACCTCGGACCTGGACGAGTACGCGATCGCGGCCCTGAACGCCGCGCCCGTCGACGCGTTCGGCGTGGGCACCCGCGTGGTCACCGGTTCCGGCGCGCCGACGTCGTCGATGGTCTACAAGCTGGTGGCCCGCGAGGACTCCTCGGGCGAGCTGCGGCCCGTGGCGAAGGCCGCGAAGGGCAAGGTGTCCGTGGGCGGGCGCAAGCACGCCCTGCGGCGCCGGGACGAACGGGGCACGGCGACCCACGAGATGGTCGGCATCGGCCGGCTGCCCGACGACGACGGCGACGACCGGCCGCTGCTGGAGGACTTCGTCCGCCGCGGCGAGCTGCTGGACGGCTGGACGGGCCCGGAGGGGGTCCGCCGGGCCCGGGAGCGGCACGCGGCGTCCGTGGCGGAGCTGCCCCGCTCTGCCCGGCGGCTCAGCGAGGGCGACCCCGTGATCCCGACCGTCCTGGGGCCCGAGGCCCCGGCCTGAGCGGCCGTCCGGGCGACGCGCGCCGGGCGGGATCCGCCCGGCGGCACCCGCCGGAGGAGCACCACCGGGCGAGAAGCACCGGGCGAGAGGCACGAGCGTGAAGCACCGAACAGAGGGAGGAACACCATGAGGACCGCACTGATCGTCGTCGACGTGCAGAACGACTTCTGCGAGGGCGGCTCGCTGCCCGTCGCCGGAGGCGCGGCGGTGGCCGCCGCCGTGTCCGAGCACCTGGAGGACCACCACGGGGACTACGCGGCCGTCGCGGCCACCCAGGACTGGCACGTCGACCCCGGGGCGCACTTCTCCGACGAGCCGGACTACGTGCGGTCCTGGCCGGTGCACTGCGTCGCCGAGTCCCGCGGGGCCCGCTCCCACCCGGACCTGGACACGGACTGGATCCAGGCGTGGTTCCGCAAGGGCGAGCACGACGCCGCCTACTCCGGTTTCGAGGGGCTGCTCGCCCCGGACGCGGACGTGCCGATGGGCGACGACGAGGACGTCGACGACGAGCCGGACGTGAGCCTCGACGACTGGCTGCGGGAGCACGAGATCGAGGCCGTGGACATCGTGGGCCTGGCGACCGACCACTGCGTGCGGGCGACCGCCCTGGACGCCGTCGAGGCCGGCTACGACACCCGGGTGCTGGTGGAGCTCACCGCGGGCGTCGCCGCGGAGTCCACGGAGCGCGCCCTGCGGGAGATGGCCGAGGCGGGGGTCGAGGTCGTCCGGTCCTGACCCGTGCCCGGCAGCGGACCGCCCCGTCCCGGGCGGTCCGCGTCCCGGGCGCGGCTCACTTGCGCCCGATGAACCAGTCCTGCAGCTTCTTCACCCGCGCCTGGAGCTGCGCCTCGTTGGCCTGCGCCACCGCGGGTCCTCCGCACACCCGGCGCAGCTCGTTGTGGACCATGCCGTGCGGGGTGCCGGTGCGGGACGCCCAGGCCGAGACGCTCTTGGACAGGGTGGCGCGCAGCTCCTTGAGCCGCCGGTGGTCGGGCACCGCCGGCTGCTCCGGGGCGCGGGCGGCGCCGGGGCGCCGCCGGGCGTGCTGGGACTGCCGCTCCCGCAGCAGCGCCGAGACCTGGTCGGCCTCGAGCAGTCCCGGGATGCCGAGGAAGTCCGCTTCCTCCTCCGAGCCCACCGCCACGCCGCCGCCGAAGGCGCCGCCGTCGAAGAGGACCCCGTGGAAGGACGCGTCCGAGCCGATGGCCTCGAACCGGCCCTGGGCGAGGGCCGCGGACGCCTTCTCCTCCCGGTTGGCCTCCTCGAGCAGGTCGTCGTCCCAGCCCTCCTCGAGGGGGTCGGTCGGCAGGCCGGTCTCCTCCGCGGCGGGCTTGTCGAGGGCGTGGTCCCGCTCGGCCTCCATCTCGTTGGCGAGCTGCATCAGCGCCGGCACGGACGGCAGGAACACGGAGGCCGTCTCCCCGCGCTTGCGGGCGCGCACGAAGCGGCCGACCGCCTGGGCGAAGAACAGCGGCGTGGACGTGGACGTCGCGTAGACGCCCACGGCGAGCCGGGGGACGTCGACGCCCTCGGAGACCATCCGCACGGCCACCATCCAGCGGCTGTCCCCGGCGGAGAACTCGTCGATCCGGTCCGAGGCGCCCTTGTCGTCGGAGAGGACCACGGTGGGGTTCTCCCCGGTGATCCGGCGCAGCTGCGCGGCGTAGGCCTTCGCGTCCTGGTGGTCGGTCGCGATGACCATCGCCCCGGCGTCCGGCACGGTGCGCCGCACCTCCGTGAGCCGCTGGTCCGCGGCCTGGAGCACCGACGGGATCCACTGCCCGTTCGGGTCGAGCGCCGTGCGCCACGCGTGGGCGGTGATGTCCTTCGTGAAGCCCTCGCCGAGCTCCGCGGCCATCTCCTCCCCCGCGCTGGTGCGCCAGCGCATCTGCCCCGAGTAGGCGAGGAAGATCACGGGCCGGACCACGTGGTCCTTGAGCGCGTCGCCGTAGCCGTAGGTGTAGTCGGCGCTCGAGCGGCGGATGCCGTCCCCGTCCTCCAGGTAGCGCACGAACGGGATCGGCGCGGTGTCCGAGCGGAAGGGGGTGCCGGTCAGGGCGAGCCGGCGGGCGGCGGGGTCGAAGGCCTCCTGGAGCCCGTCGCCCCACGTCAGGGAGTCCCCGGCGTGGTGGATCTCGTCCATGATCACCAGGGTCCGGCCCGCCTCGGTGCGGGCCCGGTGCAGGAGCGGCTTCATGGCCACCTGCGAGTAGGTCACGGCGGCGCCCAGGTAGTCCCGGCCGTGGGAGCCGTCCGCGTTCTTGAAGTTCGGGTCGATCGCCAGGCCCACGCGGGCGGCGGCGTCCGCCCACTGCCGCTTGAGGTGGTCCGTGGGTGTCACCACCGTGATCCGGTTGACGGTCCCGCGGTCGAAGAGCTCCTTGGCCACGCGCAGCGCGAAGGTCGTCTTGCCGGCCCCGGGGGTCGCGACGGCCATGTAGTCCCGGGGCTGTGCCTCGAAGTAGCGCTGCAGCGCCTCCGCCTGCCAGGCGCGCAGCTTGGGGGCCGTGCCCCACGCGGCGCGGTCCGGATAGGCCGGGGGGAGGTCGGCGGCGGCTGCGCCGAACAGGGAGAGCTGGTCGTCCTGGGACACTCTGGCGACGTCCTTTCGCTCGTGGTGCCGCGGCCTCGTGGCCGCGGTGGATGACGGGGGCGCGGCGGCGGGCCACGCAAAAGCGCCCGCCGGCGGCGGGCGCTTGCTCGGCCGGGGGTGCTCAGCCCTGGTCGTCGCCCTGGTCGTTCGGGGGGCGGAGTCCGTCGTAGATCTCCTTGCAGGTCGGGCACACCGGGAACCGCTGCGGGTCGCGGCCGGGGACCCAGACCTTGCCGCACAGGGCGATCACGGGCTCGCCGGAGAGGGCGGACTCCATGATCTTCTCCTTGCGCACGTAGTGCGCGAAGCGCTCGTGGTCGCCCGGCTCCTGGAGCTCCCTGGTCTCCTCGCGCTCGATCGTCGAGGTGCCCCCGGCCGGCTGCGCCGGATCGGCACCGTACGGGGTGTCGTCCGGGCCGTTCGTCGGGGTGCCGGTGGTCGCCGCTGAGACATGCATGGGCGCCAGTTTACCCCGTCCCCGCCGGCCCCCGTGCGCCGGGAGCGCCCGTCCCGCTCAGCGGAACTGGGCGACCTCCTGGAGCAGCTCGGGGGCCCGCCGGTCGTACCAGCGCCCGCCGAGGACGATCCCGCCCCAGCACAGCAGCGGGCCGAGCACCGCCCCGGCGGCCAGCCCCGCCCAGCCCCACACGGGGTCGCCGGTGAAGACCTGCACGAGGAGGGGGACGGCGGCCGGCAGCACGAGGACGAGGATCAGCCCCAGTGCCACGAACTGGACGAGGACGTTCAGGACGGTGAAGCCCTGCGGCGTCTTCAGCGGGGACGCGCCCGGCGGGGCCACGGGGTAGGTGTACCGGGCGGACATCACCGAGGACAGGCCCGCCCCGCCCAGCAGCGCCAGCAGCGCGGTGCCCGCGACCCCGGGCAGCAGCTGCCACCGGCCCTCGACCGCGAACGGCAGCAGCAGCCCGGCCGCCGTGAGCGGCACGGCGATCACGAGCAGCGCGAGCACCCGGCCCGCGCGGTCGTGGACGCCCCGCACACCGGTGAGGACGTGCAGGTGCAGGGCGGTGTTGTCGTAGGACACGTCGCCCGAGATCTGGTACGCGAGCAGCGCCGCGATCATCGGGCCCAGGGCGTAGAGGAAGACGCCGCCTCCGTCCGGGTCCCGGGAGAACCACATGAGCACGGCGAGGGCCGGGATGACGAGCAGACCGGCCGAGTAGCGGGGGTCCCTGACCCAGTAGACCAGGCACCGGGCCGCGACGGCCGCCCACGGGCGCCGGGGCGCGAGGTCGAGGAGCCCCGCTCCGGCGGCCCCTTCGCGCGGGGCCGCGGTCCGCCCGCCGGCCGTGCTGGTGAGGGCCCGCTCCTGCGCGACCCGCCAGACGAGGACGAGGACGACGACGGTCAGGACCGTGACGGCCAGCCGGGCGGCGGCGGAGCCCCACCGGCCGGCGGCGACGTCGGCCGGGACCGCCCAGACGGCTCCGACCGGCGTCCACGCGAGCACGCCGGCGTACTGCGGCAGCCGGTCCCACAGCCGCTCCAGCCCGCTCAGCAGGCCGGTGAGGATCGGGCCGAGCAGCACCAGGGCCACGAGCGCGGCCAGCGAGACCAGCTCCGTGAGGCGCCGGCGGCGGCCGAGACCGACGGCGAGGGCGGTGACGCAGCGGGATCCGGTGACCACGAGGGCCAGCGCGAGCGGCACGCACAGGAGGGCCGCGAGCAGCGCGGCCGCGGACGAGCGCCAGGAGCTCACTGTGGCGAGGAGCGCCACGACGGTGAGCGCACCCGGCACGCCGACGACCGCGCCGAGGGCCTGGCCCCACTGCACCTGGCCCACGGACAGGGGCAGGAGGGCGAGGCGGGCCGGGTCCAGCGTGGCGTCGGCCCGCGCCGCGAGGATGGGCAGCAGCCACCAGGCCAGCACGGCCGCCGACCCGGCCAGCACGAGCACGGTGCGCACCAGGGACAGGTCCTGACGGCCCAGCAGGAACAGCGCGACCACGGCCAGGCCCAGCAGGAACACGAAGTAGGCGGCGCCCAGCACGGTGCCCACGAGCACCCAGGTGCTGCGGGTGAGGGTGTTGACGAGGATCCTCGCCTTGAGGCCCACGAGGCGCCCGGCCAGGGCGGCGGTGCCCGCCCGGGCGGGGGCGAGGCCTTCCGGGGCCGGGGCGAGCTCCGGGCTCACTCCGGGCGCAGCCACGGCAGGCCCTCCCCCGTCTCCCGGCGCCCGCCGACCAGTTCGACGAACCGGTCCTCGAGCGTGGCCCCGGCCCGGACCGCGTCGACCGTCCCGGCGGCCAGCACCCGGCCGCGGTCCATCACGGCGACGTGGTCACACATCCGCTGCACGAGGTCCATGACGTGGCTGGAGACGACCACGGTCCCGCCGGCGGACACGAAGCCGTGCAGGATCTCGCGGATGTTCGCCGCCGAGACGGGGTCGACCGACTCGAACGGCTCGTCGAGGACGAGCAGGCTCGGGGCGTGGATGAGGGCGCCGGCCAGCGCGATCTTCTTGGTCATGCCGGCGGAGTAGTCCTGGACCTGGGTCCCGGCGTCGGCCGTGAGGTCCATGGCGCGCAGCAGGTCGTCGGTGCGCTCGGCCACGACGTCCCGGTCCATGCCGCGCAGCAGGCCGGCGTAGGTGACGAGCTGGCGTCCGGTGAGCCGGTCGAACAGGTGCAGGCCGTCCGGCAGCACGCCCATGAGCTGCTTGGCCCGCCGGGGCTCGGCCCAGACGTCGACACCGGCCACGCGGGCGCTGCCCGCCGTGGGGCGGAGGAGTCCGGTCGCCATGGACAGCATCGTGGTCTTGCCGGCGCCGTTGCGTCCCACGAGGCCGAAGAAGGAGCCGCGGGGGACGTCGAGGTCCACGCGGTCCACGGCGACCTTGGCCTCGGGGGTGCCGGGGCGGCCGAAGACCCGGACGAGCCCGCGCACGCTCAGCGCCGGCGGCCCGCCGGACGGGGGCGCCGGGGTGTCCGGCGCGGGGGCGCCGGTCCGTTCCGGGGCGGCCTGCGGGAGGTGCTGGTGGCTCATGCCCCCAGCGTAGGCAGGCGGGGACCGGGCGCGCCTCCGGCGCGCGGCGGAGCCCGCCCCGCCGGCGCGCGGGGTGCGCTCCACCGTGCGGCGGAGGACGCGCCGCGCGCCGGCGGACGGTGGCCGTGCGGGCGGGGCGGTCAGGGGGGCGTCAGGGGCGGGGGCTCAGAACAGGGCGCGCATCAGGGCGCCCCGGGCGGTCACCGTGCGCGGGTCCTCGGCGCCCACCACGTCGAAGAGCTCGAGCAGGCGCAGCCGGACGGCGTCCCGCTCCTCCCCGGCGGTGCGCCGCACCAGGTCCAGCAGCCGCCGGAAGGCGTCCTCCACGTGGCCGCCCGAGACGTCGAGGTCGGCGACGGCCAGCTGCGCCGCCACGTCCTCCGGGGCGGCGGCGGCCTCGGCGCGGACCGTCGCGGCGTCCAGCGGCAGCACCCGCTGGAGCAGGTGCACCTGGGCGAGGGCGAGCTTCGCCTCCCGGTCCCCAGGGTTCTCGGCGATCGCCTTCCGGTAGGCGGCCTCGGCGGCGTCGACGTCCCCGGCCTCGAGGGCGTCCACGGCCTCCTGGTGCAGCGGGGGCAGGGGCTCCGGCTCGTCGTCGGGACGGACGGGCTCCACGGTGCCCGTGATCCCGTTCTGCTCGGCGAGCGCGAGCAGCTCGTCCAGCAGCTGGGTCACCTGCTCGGCCGGGACCGTGGAGTTGAACAGCGGGACGGGCCGCCCGCCGAGCAGCGCCACCACGGTGGGCACGGACTGCGCCTGGAACATCTGCGCGATCTCGGGGACCGCCTCGGCGTCCACGGAGGCCAGCAGGAGCCGTCCCCGGTAGCGGTCCACGACCTGCTCCAGGGTGTCGGTGAACGCCACGGACTGCTCGCTGAAGCGGGCCCAGAGGGCGAAGACCACGGGGACCCGGGTGGAGAGCTCGGCGACCTCCTGGAAGTCCGCCGCCGTCACCTCCCGGCGGTACCCGCCCGGCCGGCCCTCCCCCGCGGGCGGCCCGCCCGGCCCGGCGGCGGGCACGGCGCCCAGGTCCACCGCGCCCCGCACCGACGACGGGAGCGGGGTCTCCTGCGGCGGCGGAGCGGTCTCGGCGGTGCGGCGGGGCTGCTGGTGCTGGAACTCGTTCACGGGGCGTCTCCTGAGGGCTCGTCGACGGGCACGGCGGTCCGCTGGGCCGTCGGTGTCGGGGCGGGATCGGTGGTCCGGTCCGCCGGTCCGGGGCGGCGGCCGGCGGCGGGACGGCGCCCGGCGGGCGCCGCGGGTCTTCCACGATTATCGGCCGCCGGGGGCGGCTCGGCCACCGGTGCGCCCGCGTGTCCGCTCCCGGCGTGACGCCGTGACGGCGGACGCGCCGGGCGGGGCCGGGCTCAGCGGCGGGTGCGCCAGCAGCGCTCGTGCCAGTGGCGGCGGTCCTCGAAGGCGCTGCGCGCCCCCAGCAGGGAGTCCTGCTGCCAGACGACCAGGTGCGCGATCCCCGGCGGGATCGAGCGGCCGCAGCCGGGACAGGTGTAGGTCTTGACGGCGTTGGCGGGCCGGACGTGGCGGACCAGCCAGTCCCCGTCCGCCGAGCGCTCCACCGTGGGCGCCGGCTCCAGGACGCGTTCGACCGACCACGGCTCCTGGGCGGCGCCGCGCTGCCACTTGCTCGCGCGCGGGCCGCTGCCGGGGCCGCCGTGGCGGCGTCGGGAGGAGTGGTTGGAGCGTGGCACGGCGCCATCGTCTCACAGCGGGGGCCTCCGGGTCCGGGCCGGGTCCCGCGGAGCGCTAGGCTGGTCCGCGTGCGTCTCGTCATTGCCGATTGCTCCGTCGACTACGAAGGGCGTCTGCGCGCCCACCTGCCCGCCGCCCGGCGTCTTCTCCTCGTGAAG
Organism: Kocuria sp. CPCC 205258; assembly: GCF_040981005.1. NCBI lineage: Bacteria > Bacillati > Actinomycetota > Actinomycetes > Micrococcales > Micrococcaceae > Kocuria > Kocuria sp. CPCC 205258. The sequence goes on from NZ_JAVKPS010000007.1 coordinate 127,860, forward strand.
GCGGACGGCTCCGTGCTCGTCCACTCGGACGGCGGCAGCTACAAACCCCTGAACTGGATGAGCCCGCCCGCCCGCCTGCACGTCGGCGAGCCGGAGGCCGAGCTCGCGGCCGAGGGCGTCCTGCAGACGTGGACCGTCCAGGCCGCCAAGAGCGACGACCGCCTCGTCATCCAGGTGTTCGAGATCCACGAGGACGTCTCCCACGAGCTGGGCACCGACCCCGGGCTGGTGAAGGACGGCGTCGAGGCGGACCTGCAGCGACTGCTCGCCGAGCAGATCCACCGCCTGGGCTCGGGGCACACCCTGGTCCGGCGCGAGTACCCCACCGCGATCGGGCCCGTGGACATCCTGGCCCGCGACGCCGCCGGCGCCACCGTGGCGGTCGAGCTCAAGCGCCGCGGCGACATCGACGGCGTCGAGCAGCTCACCCGGTACCTCGAGCTGCTCAACCGGGACCCCCTCCTGGCGCCCGTGCGCGGGGTGTACGCCGCCCAGCTCATCCGGCCCCAGGCCCGGGTGCTCGCCGAGGACCGGGGCATCGCGTGCCTGACCCTCGACTACGACGAGATGCGCGGGCTCGACGACAGCGGCTCGCGCCTCTTCTGAGCCCACTCCGCCGGGCCCACCGGCGCGGGCCCGGGTCCGCGCCGGGCGCCGCCGGGGTCACGCGCTCGGCGAACAGCCCGCAACACGCGATGATCAGCAGGCGAACAACGTTGACCGCCCCCGGGGAGTGTGTGAAGCTGAACGTGTTCTTCGTTCCATGTTTTGCATGCTCGCAGAACGGGTAAGCGAGCGTGACGTTCGACCCTGGCCCTGGTCCCCCTCCTTCGGGAACGGAGACCGCGGCCCTCGGCTCATCTCGTGGTACCGCCCTTCCGTGCACGACCTGTGCACACGTTTCGCACCATCTCGCAAGGAGAGATCTTCATGGCCCAGGGCACCGTCAAGTGGTTCAACGCCGAAAAGGGCTTCGGCTTCATCACCCCCGACGACTCCGACTCGGACGTCTTCGTCCACTACTCGGAGATCCAGTCGGGCGGCTTCCGCACCCTCGAGGAGAACCAGCGCGTCGAGTTCGAGATCGGCCAGGGCCAGAAGGGCCCGCAGGCCACCGGCGTCACGCTCATCTGATCCGCTTCCCGCGCACCGGCTGAGCACGGAGCCCCGCACCCGTCCCGGGCGCGGGGCTCCGTCGTGCCAGCGTGCTCAATACGCGGTGCCGACCAGGTGCCGTTCGACGGCGGCCCCCGCGGCCCCGAGCTGCTCCACGAAGTGCTCGTAGCCGCGGTCGACGTGCTGGACGCCGCTCACGTCGGTGGTGCCGACGGCGGCCATGCCCGCGATGACGAGGGCCGCGCCCGCCCGGATGTCCATGGCTTCCACCGGCGCCCCGGAGAGCACCGGCATCCCCGCCACCAGGGCGTGGTGGCCGTCGAGGCGCACGCTCGCGCCCAGCCGTTCGAGCTCGGCCGTGAAGCCCCAGCGGGCCTCGAAGACGTTCTCCGTGACCATGCCGGAGCCCTCGGCCACCGCGTTGAGGGCCACCACGAACGGCTGCAGATCGGTGGGGAAGCCCGGGTACGGCAGCGTGGACACGTTGATCGCGCGCGGTCGCCGCGGTCCGGCGACCACGAAGCGGCCCCCGTCCGTGTCCACGCGGCAGCCCGCGGAGCGCAGCTTGTCCAGCACCACGGTCAGGTGGCCGGGCTCCGCGCCCTCGATCTCCACCGTCCCCCCGGTCACCGCCGCGGCGAACGCCCAGGTGCCCGCCACGATCCGGTCGGGCACCGTCCGGTGCTCCACCGGGCGCAGGGACGCCACCCCGGCGACCGTCACGGTGCTCGTGCCGAGCCCCTCGATCCGGGCGCCCATCGCCTGCAGCATCCGCCCGATGTCCACGATCTCCGGCTCGCGGGCCGCGTTGTCGATGACGGTGGTGCCCTCGGCCAGCGTCCCCGCCATCATGAGGTTCTCCGTGGCGCCCACGGAGGGGTAGTCCAGGCGGAAGTGCGTCCCGCGCAGGCTGCGGGGCACGGACGCCACGAGGTAGCCGCGCTCGATCTGCAGCACCGCGCCCATGGCCTCGAGGCCCGCCCGGTGCATGTCCAGGCCGCGGGAGCCGATGGCGTCCCCGCCGGGCAGGGCGACCTCGGCCACGTGGCACCGGGCGACCAGCGGACCGAGCACGGAGATCGACGCGCGCATCGCCCGCACCAGGTCGTAGTCCGCCTGGTGGTGCAGGACCGCCGGGACGTCGATGCGGACGGTCTTCTCGGCGCGCTCGTAGACCACCCCGCAGCCGAGCCGGCGCAGCAGCTCCGCCATGATCGTGACGTCGTGGATCTCGGGGACGTTCGTGATGGTCGACTCGCCCTCGGCCAGCAGGGTCGCCGCCATCAGCTTCAGCACGCTGTTCTTCGCGCCGGAGACGCGCAGGGTGCCGTTGACCGCGGTGGGTCCGTGCACGACGATCTTCTCTTCCATCCACTCTCCTGGGCGGTCTCGCCGGGGTCCCTGCGGGGCCCCGGGTACGGCCGCGGCCTCCGCACCGGTGGTGCGGAGGCCGCGACTGTGCTGGGCGCGCGGGGCGGGGCCCCGCGCGGACGGGCGGGATCAGGCGGCGGCGGCGCCGGGCAGCTCCACGTTGTCCGCCACGATCGTCACCCGGTCGTTGTCGACGAACACGAAGCCGGCGTCGATCGTGCCCTCGAGCCGGGAGCCGTCCACGGGGTCCACCGCGAAGTCGCCGGGCTTGAGGATGCCGGCCACGGCCTCGTGGCCGGGCAGGATACCGATGTCGCCCTCGGACGTGCGGACCCGCACCATCCGGGCGGTGCCGGTCCACACGGCCTGCTCGAGGGAGACGATTTCGACGATCATCTCAGCCATGGCTACTTGCCACCGGTCCGCTTCTTGATCTGCTCCCACTGCTGCATGACGTCGTCGAGACCGCCGACGTTGTAGAACGCCTGCTCCGGCACGTGGTCGAACTCGCCCTCGCAGATCTTCCCGAACGCCTCGATGGTCTCGGCGAGCGGGACCGTGGAGCCCTCGACACCGGTGAACTGCTTGGCGGTGTAGGTGTTCTGGGAGAGGAACTGCTCGATGCGGCGCGCGCGCGAGACGACGACCTTCTGCTCCTCGGAGAGCTCCTCGACGCCGAGGATCGCGATGATGTCCTGCAGCTCCTTGTTCTCCTGCAGGATCGACCGGACGCGGATCGCGACGTCGTAGTGCTCCTGGCCCACGATCTGCGGGTCGAGGATGCGCGAGGTCGAGGTCAGCGGGTCGATCGCCGGGTACAGACCGCGGGAGGCGATGTCGCGGGAGAGCTCGGTGGTCGCGTCCAGGTGGGCGAACGTCGTGGCCGGGGCCGGGTCGGTGTAGTCGTCGGCGGGCACGTAGATCGCCTGCATCGAGGTGATCGAGTGGCCGCGGGTCGAGGTGATGCGCTCCTGGAGCACGCCCATCTCGTCCGCCAGCGTCGGCTGGTAGCCCACGGCGGAGGGGATGCGGCCCAGCAGGGTCGACACCTCCGAGCCGGCCTGGGTGAAGCGGAAGATGTTGTCGACGAAGAGCAGCACGTCCTGGTTCTGCACGTCGCGGAAGTACTCCGCCATCGTGAGCCCGGTCAGGGCCACGCGCAGACGCGTTCCCGGCGGCTCGTCCATCTGGCCGAACACGAGGGCGGTGTCCTTGAGGACGCCCGCCTCCTCCATCTCGACCCAGAGGTCGTTGCCCTCACGGGTGCGCTCGCCCACGCCGGCGAAGACCGAGGTGCCGCCGAAGTTGCGGGCCACACGCGTGATCATCTCCTGGATGAGCACGGTCTTGCCCACGCCGGCGCCGCCGAACAGGCCGATCTTGCCGCCCTTGATGTAGGGGGTCAGCAGGTCGATCGACTTGATGCCGGTCTCCATCATCTCCGTGGAGCCCTCGAGCTCCGCGAAGGACGGCGCCTTGCGGTGGATCGGCCAGCGCTCGGTGATCTCCAGGGAGGACGTCTCGACGTCGAGGGCCTCACCGAGGACGTTGAAGATGTGGCCCTTGACCACGTCGCCCACGGGCACGGAGATCGGCTCGCCGGAGTCCTTGACCTCGGTGCCGCGCACCAGGCCGTCGGTCTGCTGCAGGGCGATCGCGCGGACCATGTTGTCGCCCAGGTGCTGGGCGGTCTCGAACGTGATCGTCCGCTTCTCGCCGTTGAGCTCGTACTGGGCGGTCAGGGCGTTGTAGATGCCGGGCACGGCGTGCTCGGGGAACTCGACGTCGACGACCGGCCCGATGACCCGGGCGATGCGTCCCGTGGCACCGCCCGAGACCGGCTGCCCGGCCTGTTCGCTGATGGTGGCAGTCATATCTCTCACTTCACTTGTTCGTGGTGGACACTTGCTGGATCGCCGGGACGGCCCGTCACAGGGCCTCGGCGCCGCTCACGATCTCGGTGAGCTCAGTGGTGATCTCGGCCTGGCGGGCGTTGTTCATCAGGCGCGTGTACTTTTTGATGAGGTCGTCGGCGTTGTCGCCGGCCGCCTTCATCGCCCGCTGCCGGGCCGCGAGCTCGCTGGTGGCGGCGTGCGCCAGGCTCGCGAAGAGTCGGGCGTCGATGTATCGCGGCAGGACGGCGTCGAGGAACTCCTCGGGGTTCGGCTCGAACTCGAAGGTGCTGTCGGGCTCCTCCAGCTCCTCGAACTCCTGGGCGACCTCGTCGGTCAGCGCGTTGGCGTCCACGACCTCGAGCGGCAGCAGCCGGAGCACCCGGGGCTCCTGGACGACCATCGACTGGAACGACGTGTAGACGAGGTGGATCTCGTCGACGCCGCCGTCCTCGTACGCGGTCTCCAGGTCCTCGATCAGCACCTTGCGCAGCTCCCGCGCGCGGTCCGGCCGGGCGTTGTCCGTGTCCCCGGTCCAGTTCCGCTCGTACGGACGGCTGCGGAAGTCGAAGTACGCCTGGGCCTTGCGGCCGATCAGGTAGACCTTGGTCTCCTTGCCCTCCCCGTGCAGCAGCTCCAGCAGGCCCTCGGCCTCCTTGAGCACGTTGGACGAGTAGGACCCGGCCAGACCGCGGTCCGAGGTCATGATCACCACGGCCGACCGGCGCACCTCGTCGGCCCTCGTGGTCAGGGCATGGGAGACGTTGTGCTGGGTGGCGACCTGTGAGACCGCCCGGGTCAGCGCGTTCGCGTAGGGACGCGCCGCCTGCAGACCCTGTCGGGACTTGTTGATGCGCGAGGTCGCGATCATCTCCATGGCCTTGAAGATCTTCTTCATGGACTTGGTCGACGCGATCTTGTTCCGGTAGACCCGAATCTGCGCTCCCATGTGACTTCCTTTCGTCACCGTGTCCGGTGCGCCGCCGCGGCGGCGCACCGGACCGACCGGTTACTTCCTGACGATCCGTTCCTGGTCGACCGCTGACGCGTCGAGGGGCTCGTGCTCCTCGTGGCCCGGCTCGATCCCGTGCTTGGTGCCCCGGAAGTCCCGCTTGACCTCGGCGACGGCCGTCTCCAGCGCGGCGACGGCGTCGTCCTCGAGCTTGCCGGAGCCGACGATGGAGTCCATCACGTTGGTGGTGCGGCGCACGTGCTCCAGCAGGGCCTGCTCGAAGTCGAGCACGTCGGCGACCTCCACCTCGTCGAGGTGGCCGTTGGTGCCGGCCCAGATGGACACGACCTGGTCCTCGACCGGATACGGGGTGTACTGCTTCTGCTTCAGCAGCTCCATCAGCCGGGCGCCGCGGGTCAGCTGCTGCCGGGACGCGGGGTCCAGGTCGGAGGCGAACATCGCGAAGGCCTGCATCGAGCGGTAGGACGCCAGCTCGAGCTTCAGCGTGCCGGAGACCTTCTTCATGGCCTTGACCTGCGCGGCGCCGCCGACGCGGGACACCGAGATGCCCACGTCCACGGCCGGTCGCTGGTTGGCGTTGAACAGGTCCGACTGCAGGAAGATCTGGCCGTCGGTGATGGAGATGACGTTGGTGGGGATGAACGCCGAGACGTCGTTGGCCTTCGTCTCGATCATCGGCAGCCCGGTCATCGACCCGGCGCCCAGCTCGTCGGAGAGCTTGGCGCAGCGCTCGAGGAGGCGGGAGTGCAGGTAGAACACGTCGCCCGGGTAGGCCTCGCGTCCCGGCGGGCGGCGCAGCAGCAGCGAGACCGCACGGTAGGCCTCGGCCTGCTTGGACAGGTCGTCGAAGACGATGAGGACGTGCTTGCCGCCGTACATCCAGTGCTGGCCGATGGCCGAGCCGGCGTAGGGGGCGAGGTACTTGATGCCCGCGGCCTCGGAGGCGGGGGCCGCCACGATGGTCGTGTACTCCAGGGCCCCGTTGTCCTCGAGGGTCTGGCGCACGCCGGCGATGGTGGACGCCTTCTGGCCCACGGCCACGTAGATGCAGCGCACCTGCTTGTTGACGTCGCCGGACTCCCAGTTGGCGCGCTGGTTCAGGATGGCGTCCACGGCGATGGCCGTCTTGCCCGTCTGCCGGTCGCCGATGAGGAGCTGGCGCTGGCCGCGGCCGATCGGGATCATCGCGTCGATGGCCTTGATGCCGGTCTGCAGGGGCTCGTGGACCGACTTGCGCATGGTCACGCCGGGCGCCTGGGTCTCGAGGGCGCGGCGGCCCTCGGCCTCGATGGGGCCGAGGTCGTCGATGGGCGTGCCCAGCGGGTCGACCACGCGGCCGAGGAAGGCGTCGCCCACGGGCACGGAGAGGACCTCCCCGGTCCGCTGGACCTCCTGGCCCTCCTCGATGCCGCGGAAGTCGCCGAGGATCACGACGCCGATGTCGCGGGTGTCGAGGTTCTGCGCGAGGCCGAGGACGCCGTTCTCGAAGCGCAGCAGCTCGTTGGCCATGACCGAGGGCAGGCCTTCGACCCGCGCGATGCCGTCGGAGGCGCTGCTGACGCGGCCGACCTCGGTTCGTTCTGCGGTGCCGGGCTCGTAGGACGCGGCGAATTCGCTCAGCGCGCTACGGACGTCGTCGGCATTGATGGTGACTTCGGACATGTCCTGTCCCTGCTCTCCTAGTTCGTGATCACTGCCGTCAGCGGTGACCGTGAGTCCAAATCTGTGGCGGAACGCTGCGCTGGTCCACCGGCTGCTGCCGTTCGGCCGGTGGGGCGCCCGCCCGCGGCGGCGTCGTGGGCGCCCCCGGCGCTCAGGCGCCGATCCGCTGGCGCAGCTCGTCGAGCCGGGCCGCGACGGAACCGTCGATGACCTCCTCGCCGACCTGCACCTTGAGCCCGCCGAGCAGCGCCGGATCGACGTCCACGGTGAGCTTGAGGTCCTTGCCGTACAGCGTGTTCAGCTGCTGCTGCAGCCGGCCGCGCTGGTCCTCGGTCAGCGGTCGCGACGTGGTCACGTGCGCGATCCACCGCTGCCGGCGGGCCGCCACCTCCTCCGCGAAGCGCTCGACCAGACGGCCGACCAGGGCTCCGCGCGGCGAGAGCACGGCCTGCTCCACGAGGAGCAGTGCCTCGTCCGAGGCGCCCGGGGTCAGCCGGTGCGCCAGTCGCGTCTTGGCCTCGACCCCGGCGCGCTGGTCGCTGAGGGCGCGCTGCAGCTCGTGCGAGCCGTCCAGCACCCCCTTGAACGCGATCAGCTGGTCAACGACCTGCTCGAGGCCCTGGAGTCCGGCGCGGTTCTCGGCGGACGCCGCGGTGAGGGACACCCCGGCGTGCTCGAGGGCGTCGGCGAACTCGCGGTCGTCGCTCCAGCGCCGACCGGCGAGGTGCGCGACGATCTCCACGGCGTCCGGGGAGACCTTGTCGGCGAAGATCCGGCGCACGACCTGCTCGCGCCGCGGCCCCTCGTAGGAGGGGTCGGCCAGCGCACGCCGCAGGGCGCCGTTCTCGTCGAGGATGGCGAGCACGGCGAACAGCTCACGGGCGAGCGCGGGGCTGGCGGAGCCGGCCCAGCGCTCGACCTCACGAGCGCTCTGCTGGGTGAATTCGTTCGTTGCGTCTGCCATTACCGCGCCGCACCTGCGTTCCGCTCCTGCTCCTGCTCGAGGTCGGCGAGGAAACGGTCGACCACCCGGTTGGACCGGGCGTCGTCGTCGAGGGACTCGCCCACGATCTTCGCCGCGAGCGTGGTCGCCAGGGCGCCCACCTCGTTGCGCAGGGAGACCACGGCCGCCGAGCGCTCCGCCTCGATGGTGCGGTGGGCGTTCTCGGTGATGCGCGCCGACTCGGCGTTCGCCCGGTCCTTGAAGTCCGCGAGGATCTTCTCCCCCTCGAGGCGGGCCTCCTCGCGGATCTTCTGAGCTTCCAGGCGCGCGCTCTCGAGCTGCTGGTTGTACTCGTCGCGGGCGGCGGCGGCCTCGGCCTGCGCGGCCTTCGCCTTGGCCAGGCCACCTTCGATGGCCTCGGTGCGCTCACGGTAGACCCGCTCGAACGCCGGCACGACGAACTTGACGACGAGGAAGAGCAGGATCAGGAACCCGATGAGGGTGATCGCCACTTCCCACAGGTTGGGGACGAGGGGGTTCGCCCCTTCCTCGGCTGCCAGCAAGAGTGTCATGTGCGCGATTCCTGTTCTCTAGGAAGGACTTGTACGGGATGCGCCACTCAGGCGATGAACGCGAGCACGAAGCCCAGAATCGCGAGCGCCTCGACCACGGCGAAGCCGAAGAACAGCATCGGCTGGAGCACGCGCTGCGACTCCGGCTGGCGGGCGACGGACTGCATGTACGCGGCGAAGATCAGACCCACGCCGATGCCGCCGCCGATGGCAGCCAGACCGTAACCGATAGCACTGAGCGAACCAGTCATGAGGGGTATTTCCTTTCTAGGTGCCCGGGGGCCGGGCGTCGTAGCCGTGTCGGCTCTGAACATTTCGGGGATGGACTGCGGGGGTCCGGCCGGGGCCGGACCGCTTCTTCCACCGGTGTCAGTGGCCCTCTTGCAGGGCGCCCTGGACGTACACGGCGAAGAGGAGGGTGAAGATGTAGGCCTGGAGGACCTGGATCAGGATCTCCAGGAAGTAGATGAACACGCCGAGCACCGTGGAGCCCACGGAGACGATGCTGAGCAGGCCGCCGTTGGTGATGAGGTAGGCGGTCATCGAGGCCGCGACCATCAGGGCGAGGTGGCCGGCGAACATCGTGGCGAACACACGCAGGGCGTGCGTGACGGGGCGGATGATCAGGTTCGAGAGGAACTCGATCGGGATGAGGAAGACGTACAGGGCCTTCGGGACGTCCGGCGGCATGGTCATCTTGCTCATGAACCCGCCGAGGCCGTGGCGCTTGATGCCCATGAACACCCAGGTGACGTAGGCGATCCCGGCGAGGGCGTAGGCGGAGCCGGCGTGGGAGAGCGTCGGCAGCTGCAGCACCGGGATGGAGCCGAAGAGGTTGTTCACCAGGATGAAGAAGAAGAACGTGAACAGCAGCGGGACGTAGGGGCGGAACTCCTTCTCACCGATGATGTCCCGGCCGAGGTGGTTGCGCACGAACCCGTAGCCGCTCTCGGCGAGGTACTGGGACTTCGACGGGACGAGCGCGTTGCGGCGGATGGCCCACATGAAGAAGCCGGCGATCAGGACGACCGACAGGAGGACCAGCACCATCTGCTTGCCGAAGCCGAAGGAGCCCACCTCGAAGAAGTAGGGCAGGTGCATCTCGTCGACGGTCGGGGCGGTGAATCCTCCGGTGGCGGGGAGCCTGATGAGGGCGGCGTTCAATGCGGGTCCTTTCTGCAGTGCTCTGGCCGGTGGTCACGGTCGGGGCGCCGAGTCCGGGCCGGACTGGTGCGGGTTGTGAGGATCTGCACCGTCGGAGGACGGACTCCGACGGAGTCCCTCCTGCATGTGGAGGTACACGACGTAGATCCCGGACGCGGCGCCGATGCACGCTCCCAGGACCACGATCCACCGGGTTCCCAGCACGCGATCCGCCCCCCACCCTACCAAACTCCAGAACCCCATCCCGATCACCACGTAGAGGAGTGTCGTGAGGCCTCCGGAGAGCCCTCCGCCCTCCACGAGCTCCCCCGCGGTGCGCAGTCCGGGGCGCTCCGCGGGCCCGTCCTGCGGGGCCCCGGGGCCCTCCTCCGGCGGGGGCGTCCCGTCCGGGCGGGCCGGGTCGTCGCGGTCATCCGCGCTCATGGTCGTCCGTGCTCATGGTCGTCCTGCTTCCTCTCGTCCGGGGTCCTGCCGTCGTGCGTGCCGTCGCCGGCGGGGCCGGGTGCGCCCGGGCCGTCCGGGTGCTCGGCCGCCGCCCGCCGCCGGGCCTCCAGCACCGGTCCCAGGGCGGTGCGGGTGTCGCGGGCGCCGGCGCGGGCCGCGAGCGCCAGCGAGACGACGAGCGCGGCCAGCACCCCGGCCGCGACCCAGCCCGGGACCAGCCAGCCGGGGGCCGGCACGGTGAGCAGGACCCAGCCGAGCAGGAGCACCTTCAGCACGTACGTCGCGGCGAGCACGGGGGCGGCGACCGGCCCGTCCGTCCCGGCGGTGGCCCGCGCCACGAGTACGGTCACCAGGTGGCTCGCGGCGATCAGCCCCGCGCCGAGCAGGACGCTGAGCAGGGCCGCGCTCACGGGCGGGTCCCCGTTCGGGAGCGGACGCCCGCACGGCGCCCGAGCAGCGCGGGCAGCACCAGGTAGAGCGCGAGCACCGCCAGCACGAACGCGCCGGCCACGGCCGTGGCGACGGGCCCCGTGCGCAGGCCCACGACCGAGGCGACGCTGACGAGGATGGTCGCGGCCGTGACGACGAGCGCGGAGCCCGTGTGGGACAGGCCCACGTCGGTGAGCTGCTGGTAGACGTGCTGGCGGTGCGGCCGGTACCAGGCCTCCCCCGCGCGGACGCGGCGGAGCAGGGTCACGGAGGTGTCGGCCACGTAGACCGCGAGCGGAGGCAGGAGGTACTCGACGTAGACGCCGGAGAGGAAGGCCGCGACCGCGATGCCGGCCAGCGAGCCGCCCAGCAGGTAGGAGCCCACGTCGCCGAGGAACACGGTGCCGCGGCCGAGGTTCCAGGGCAGGAACCCGGCGAAGCCGCCCGCCACGGCCAGGCCGGCGGCGATCATCCACGGCAGGTCGTTGGAGGCGCCGGCCCAGGCGTACAGCAGCCCCGCGGCGAGGCCGTGCAGCCCCGAGATGCCGTTGATCCCGTCCATGAAGTTGGCCATGTTCACGTAGGCGGCGATCGCGAGGGTGCCCACGGGCAGCCACCAGGCGGAGGTGCCGAGCACCGCGACCAGGACGGCCGTGGCGGCCAGGCCGATGCCCAGCTGCGCGGCCAGGCGCGCCCGCACGGACACGCCCCGGTAGTCCTCGGCCCAGCCGAGGGCGGCGAACAGCCCGGTCACGGCCAGGACCACGAGCGCGACGGAGCGGTCGACCTCGATCGCGCCGGTGAGCAGGGCGGAGCCGTAGGCGGCGAGCACGGCGAGGGCCACGGCCAGGCCCATGCCCCGCACGACCGTGCGGTGGTGGGAGGAGCGCTCGTTGGGGACGTCGAGCACGCCCCACCGGGCGAGCAGCGGCTTGACGGCCAGGGGCAGCAGGAGGCTGAGCACGAGGGCAGGGACACCGACCGTGAGGACGAGCTCCCCGAGCCGGCGCAGCTCCTCCGGGTCGGGGGCGGCGCCCGGGTCGGTGAGGTCGAGCCCGGCGGGGAGCAGCACGACCGGGGCCGGGCTCACGACGCCCGCCCCGAGGAACTGCGCGGGCGCTGGACCGACGTGGGCGGCGGCTGCGTGGACGGTCTGACGACGGGGATCGTGCCCGTGTAGACCATGCCGCCGCGCACCTTCCAGGTGTGCCGGTCCAGCTGGGCGGGGTCGAGGCGGTCGGCGCGCGCGTGGGAGATCTTGGGGTGGAAGGGCCGCTCGTCCTTCTCGCCGAGGCCGATGAGGTCCTCGTGCAGCTTCTCCCCCGGGCGCAGCCCGGTGATCTCGATCTCGATGTCCTCGCGCCCGCTCATCACGCGCAGCCGCTCGGCGATGTCCATGATCCGCACGGGCTCGCCCATGTCCAGGATCAGCACCTCGCCGCCGCGGGCGATCGCCCCCGCCTGGATCACGAGCTGGCAGGCCTCCGGGATGGTCATGAAGTAGCGGGTGGCCTCCGCGTGCGTCACCGTGATCGGGCCGCCCTGCCGGATCTGCTCGGTGAAGAGGGGGAGCATCGAGCCCCGGGAGCCGAAGACGTTGCCGAAGCGCACCGAGACGTACCGGCGCCCGGTGCGGTCCGCCATCCACGCCGTGAGCTTCTCGGCGACGCGCTTGGAGTGGCCCAGGGCCGTGGTGGGGTTGGCGGCCTTGTCGGTCGAGATGTTGACGAAGACCTCGACCTCCGCCTCCTCCGCGGCCTGCAGCACGTTGAGGGTGCCGACGACGTTGGTCTTCCACGCCTCGTCCGGGTACTGCTCGAGCAGGGAAACGTGCTTGAGGGCGGCCGCGTGGAAGACCACCTGGGGGCGGCGGTCGCGGAAGATCGTCCCGACCGACTCCGGGTCGCGGATGTCGGCGAGGACGGTGTCGCGGCCGTCGAGCAGGCCGCGCCCCGTGATGGAGATCTGGGTGCCCTGCAGCGCGGACTCGTCGCGGTCCACCATGATCAGCTCGGCGGGCTCGAAGCCGACGAGCTGGCGGCACAGCTCGGAGCCGATGGAGCCGCCGGCGCCGGTCACCAGGACGCGGCGGCCCTTCACGTAGCCGGCGATCTCCTCGACGTCGATGTCGACGGGGCGGCGGCCGATGAGGTCCTCCATGCTGATGTCCCGGAAGTCCGCGCCCTGGTGCTTGGCGGTGAGCACCTCGCCGAGCGGGGGCATGGTCATGACCCGGATCCCGGTGCCGGCCACGGCGTCCGCGACCCGGTGCATGATCCGGGGGTCCGCGCCGGACATCGCCACGATCAGCACCGAGGCGCGGGTGCGGGCCATGACGTCGCGGAGGTCGTGCAGGGTGCCGAGCACGGGCACGGAGGAGATCCGCAGGTGCTTCTTGGCGGGGTCGTCGTCGAGCAGGGCCACGGGCAGGAACTCCGAGTGCGGGTCCTGCATCATCCGCTGGATGAGGAAGGTCCCGAGGTAGCCGGCGCCGTAGACCACCACGTGCTGGGCGGAGGCGCCCGGACGGGCGGAGGCCTCCTGGTACATCCGCTTGAGGTAGCGGAAGGCGGCCATGAACAGGCACGCGAAGGGGAACGCGATGAGGGCGGTGGAGCGCGGGATGCCGATGCTCGTGCCCACCACGAGGAGCAGCACCTGGACCACGGCCGTGACGATGAGGGTGACCACCACGAGGAGCTTGGCCTCGTCGAAGCTGCCGAAGGAGTACCGCCCCTTGTACAGGGCGAAGGAGAAGCCGACGACGAGCTGGGCGGCCACGGCCACGAGGGACACCAGCAGCAGCCCGGGGGCGCTGATGAACTGGAGCTCCATCTCGTAGCGCAGCACCAGGGCGAGCACGAGGGCCACGACCCAGGCGACGGAGTCCAGCAGCATCTGGATCCACAGCCACGCCACGGGCCTGTCCTGCGGGGCGCCGCGGGGCGGGAACCCCGCGGCGGGACCCCCGGGGGGCACCGCCGTGCCGGCGGTGCGCTCGGGCGAACCACTCATCGCAAAAGTTCCTTTCGTGGTCGGTGCCGGAGCCGGGGGGCCGGGCGGGGAGGGTGCCGGTGCGGGACGGTCAGCGGCGGGGTGCGCCGACCATGGCCCGGTAGGCGAGCTCCCGGAGCCGGGTGGGGACGAACCGGTAGCCGCCGCGCACCACCACGTTGCGCACCCATTGTAGGAAACCGACGTGGCCGATCCCGCGCAGGCGGGCCTGGAGGGCGAGCTCCGCGCGGAGCACGCGCCACCCGCCGCGCCGCTCGTAGGAGCCCGCCGAGACCCGGTAGCCGACCAGCGGTTCGGCCACGTTGCGCACGTCGGCGCCCGCGCGCAGCATCCGCACCCACAGCCAGTAGTCCTCGGCCAGGGGCACGTGCTCGTAGCCGCCGGCCGCCCGCACCGCCGAGCGCCGGAACACCACCGTCGGGTGGCTCACGGGGTTGCGGCGCCGGGAGACGGAGAGGATGTCCCGCTCCCCCACCGGGGCGCGGCGCAGGGCGATCGGGGTCCGCTCGTCGTCGCCGATCTCGTGCATCGACGAGCCCACCAGGTCGGCCCCGGCCTCGATCACGGGCAGCTGCACCGCGAAGCGGCGGGGGTAGGAGACGTCGTCGGCGTCGGCGCGGGCCACCACGTCGTGCCGGCACCGGTCCAGACCGGCGGTGAGCGCCGCGGTGAGGCCCTCGTTGCGCTCCAGGTCGACCCGCACCACGGGCACGGGGAGCTCGCGCACCAGGCGGTCCAGCTCGGCCTCCAGCGCCGCGGGGACGGGGCCGTCCCGCACGACGACGAGCTCGGCGGGCCGGCGCCGCTGCTCGACGGTGGCCGACTCGGCCGCCCGGCGCACCCGCTCCGCGGTGTCGGCGCGGTAGACGGGCATGAGCACGGAGAACTCGAGCGCGGGGTGCGGGCTCACGGGGTCACCGCGGCCCGCCGAAGCCGCGGCCGCGCATCCCGCCGGCGTAGCGGCTCGCCCAGGACGCGAGACCGCGCACGTCCCGCCGGCGGAGGTAGAAGAGGGGGTAGCCGACGAGGTCGGCCCCGAGCTGGACGACCCGCTTGTACCGCCACGTGGTCCAGCCCCGGTTGCGGAAGAAGTGCTCGCGCTTGAACTCCGTCCCGGGCACCACGACCTTGAGCCGGCCGGGGACCACGACGTGCTCCTCGTCCCAGCCCGGCGGGTGCGCCACGGCGGTGCGGGTGGTGGTGCCGAAGGGCAGCCCGGAGCGGCGCAGCCGCACCAGGAAGTCGACCTCGTCGCCGCGCAGGAAGAGCTTGAGGTCCGGCAACCCGACCGTGAAGAAGACGTGCTCGGCCATCAGGGCGCCGTTGAAGAAGGTGGCGTAGCCGGGCAGGAAGCCGAGCGGCTCCAGGTCCGCCCGGGAGTGGGTCATCCGCCCCTCGAGGCGGTAGGAGAAGGCCAGAGCGCCGTGGTCCTGGGGTGCCACGACGAGCGGGGAGACGACCGACAGCTCCCGCCGCGCGGCCTCCTGCAGGAGGATCTCGAGGCAGTCGGGGCCCTCCGGGTGGGCGTCGTCGTCCATGAGCCACACCCGGTCGGCACCGGTGGCGAGCGCGGTCAGGATCGCGAGGGAGAACCCGCCGGCCCCGCCCAGGTTGGCGAGGGAGCGCACGAGCTCGAGCGCGAACCGGCCGCCGATCGCCTCCTCGAGCACCTCCCGCGGCAGCGCCTCGCGCCCCGCGTCGACGAGGCACAGGGAGGCGACGGGCACCGTCTGCTCCCGCAGCGCGGCGACGAGCGCGAGGACGTCCTCGTGCCGGTCCTGGGTCACGCAGGCCACCGCCACCGTGGGGGTGGGCGTGGGGTCGGACGGCATGCGGCTCCTCCAGGGGGTGACGGGCTGTGCGGTGACGGGCAGTGCGGGAACGGGTGCGGGGTCCGGCACGGTGCCGCGGGCGGGCGCCGGAACGTGCCGAGTCTAGCAAGCGGTGCCCGGGCGGCCGGGCCGGCGGGCCGCGTCGCCCCGCCCCGGCGGTGGGCCGGTCTGTACGATGAGCGCAGGAATCCGGGCCCGGACGACGGCGACCGGAAGCGACCGGCAGAGAGGAAGCACCGTGACATCGACGACGTGGGCAGTCCTGGGAGCGACGGGGTTCGTGGGTTCCGCGACCGTGGCCCGGCTGCAGGCGGACGGCCAGACGGTGGTCCCGGTCTCCGCGCCGCGGCTGGGGTCCGGGGCGCGCACGGTCCACCACCTGCTCCAGCAGGCCGGCCGGCTCGAGTCCGTCATCGACTACCTCGCCGAGTCCTTCGCCGGTGCCCACGTGGTCGTCAACGCGGCGGGCCTGGCGGCCCCGGACCAGACGCACGAGGAGTCCCTCGTGGGGGCGAACGCGCTGTTGCCGGTGCTCGTGGCGCTCGCGGCGCGCCGCACGAGCGTGCGCCGGATCGTGCACGTCAGCTCCGCGGCCGTCCAGGGCGACGTCGACGTCCTCGACGAGACGCCCACGGTCCGACCGTTCTCCCCCTACTCCTTCTCCAAGGCCCTCGGCGAGAGCGCGCTCCTGAAGCTGCGCCGCGACTGGGCGGGCGAGGACGGGGCGCCCGCGATCACGGTGCTGCGCGCGACCTCGGTGCAGGGCTCCGGCCGGCGCACCACCGCGCGGCTGGCCCGTTTCGCGTCCTCACCGCTGAGCTCGGTGGCCGGCGACGGCGGCGCGCCCACCCCGGTGACGTCCGTGCACGCCCTGGCCGAGTTCGTCTCCCGGGTCGGACGCCACGGGGAGGCGCTGCCGCCGGTCGTGCTGCAGCCCTGGGAGGGCGCCACGACCGGCTCCATCCTGCGGGACGCGGGCCGCCGGGAGCCGCGCCACCTCCCCGTGCTGCTGTGCCGGCTCGTCGTGGACGCCGGGTTCGCGGTCTCGGCCCTGGCCGGGCACCGGTGGCACGGCGTGTTCCGCCGGCTCGAGGTCACCTGGTTCGGTCAGCGCCAGGTGCGCGGCTGGGCGGAGGAGCACGACGCGGTCCCCGAGCCGCGGATCAGCGAGGTCCTGCGCCAGGCGCACCTGGCCGCCGGCCGGGGCTGAGCCCAGCAGAGCTGCTCGGGGCCGCGCCGGGCGGCTCCCGGGACGGTGCTCAGGCCTCGCCGCTGCCGCGCGCCACGAGCCGGGCGGCCTCCTCGACCGGCAGCGGCCGCGGCTGCCCCGGCGCCCCGGGCCGCTGGACGCGGGTGCGGTCCTGGTCCACGGCCGGGCGCGCGCCCGCCGCGGAGCGCGCCACGAGCGCGGCGGCCAGGCCCTGCGCCGTCGCGGCCCGCGCCGGCCCGGGCACCGGGGGCTGCCGGTCCGCGGGTGCGGCCGCGCCCTCCGGGTCGGCGGGCTCCGCCGCGGGCGGCACGGCCTCCGGATCGGGCTCGCTCACGGCGTGCGATCCCGAGGCCGCCGGGCGGCCGGCGCCGGGCTCCGCGGGACCCGCACCCGGGGCGGGGGCGCTGTCGAGCTCCTCGTCGCCGTCCGCCGGCACCACCGAGGGCACCACCGAGCGCAGCCGGGCCAGGCTCACGGTGCCGTGGCGCACCAGCAGCGGGGTCTCCCCCGTGCAGTCCACGATCGTGGAGGGGACCGGGTCCCGGTCGGCCGGTCCGCCGACGGGCCGCGGGCCGCCGTCCAGGTAGAGCTCCACGGAGTCCCCGAGCATGTCCACCGCGGCCCCGGCCGTCGACGCGGCCGGGTGGCCGGTGCGGTTGGCCGAGGACACGGCCAGCGGGCCGCTCTCGATGAGCAGCGCCTGGGCGAGCTCGTCGTCGGGCACCCGCAGGGCCACGGTCCCGTGGGTCTCCCCCAGGTCCCAGCCCAGCGAGGGGTGGGAGTGGAAGATCAGGGTCAGACCGCCGGGCCAGAAGGCCCGGGCCAGCGCGCGGGCGTCGTCGGAGACCTCGTCGGCCAGGCCGTCGAGCACCCCGGCGTGGGCGATGAGCACGGGCGGGGGCATGGCCCGGGACCGGCCCTTGGCGGCGAGCAGGGTCGCGACGCCCCGGGCGGAGAACGCGTTGGCCCCGATCCCGTAGACGGTGTCGGTGGGCAGGACCACGCACGCGTCGGCCGCGAGGGCGCGCGCGGCGTGCTTGAGCCCGGCGGTGCGCTGGGCGATGCTGCTGCAGTCGTAGACGGTGGAGTTCACGGCGTCCATTCTCCCATTCCGGTCGTGCGGGCGCGGCCCTGAACGGGCGTCCGGCCGGCCGTGGCCCGGTCCCGGCCCGTCAGGTCCTGGTGGCCCTCGACGTCCTCGAGGCCCGCGGCGCGGAAGGCGTGCGCCACGGCGCGGGCCTGCACCTCGGCGTGCTCCATGACGAAGAACCCCCCGGGGCGCAGCAGCCGCAGGGCCGAGGCCAGGGCCGCCCGCGGGAGGTCGAGCCCGTCCTCCCCGCCCCCGTACAGGGCGAGGTCGGGGTCGTGCTCCCGGGCCTCCGGCTCGCGCGGGACCGCGTCCGCGGGGATGTACGGCGGATTGGAGACCACCACGTCGCAGCGTCCCTCGAGCTCCGGGAACGCGGTGCGCAGGTCGCCCCGGACGAGCTCCGCGCGCGTCCCGCGCAGGTTCTCGGCCGCCCAGGCGTGGGCGGTCCCGGAGAGCTCCACGGCGTGCACGCGGGCCTGCGGCACCTCGTGGGCCACCGAGGCGGCGATCGCCCCGGAGCCCGTGCCCAGGTCCACCACGTGCGGGCGGTGCACGCCCGCGGCCAGCTGCTCGCGCAGCTCGTCGACCACGGCCTGCACCACGGTCTCCGTCTCGGGCCGGGGCACGAACACCCCGGGCCCGACCGCCAGCGTCAGGTAGCGGAAGTGGGCGACGCCCGTGAGGTGCTGCAGCGGGATCCGGCGGGCGCGCTCGGCCACGAGCTCCGCGTACCCCGCGGGCTCGTCCCCGCCGATGATGGCTCTCGCCTCGACCTCCCCCCGGGACAGCCCGGTGAGGTGGCCGGCGAGCAGCAGCGCGTCGGTGCGCGCGGAGTCGATCCCCGCCTCGGCGAGCACCTGCTCCGCCCAGCGCACCGCCTGGCCCAGTGACCTCGTCATCCCGGGGCCCCGCTCAGCCGTCCTGCTGGCCGATGGCCTCGAGCTGGGCCTGCTCGTCCATCTCGATGGCCGAGCGCACGACCGGCTCGAGGTCCCCCGCCATGACGTGGTCGAGGTTGTACGCCTTGTACCCGGTGCGGTGGTCGTTGATCCGGTTCTCGGGAAAGTTGTAGGTGCGGATCCGCTCGGACCGGTCCATGGTCCGGACCTGGGAGCGGCGCTGCGCGGCGTTGTCCGCGTCGATCTGCTCCTGCTGGTGGGCCAGGATGCGGGCGCGCAGCACCCGCATCGCGGCCTCGCGGTTCTGCAGCTGCGACTTCTCGTTCTGCATCGCCACCACGATGCCGGTGGGCAGGTGGGTGATGCGGACCGCGGAGTCCGTGGTGTTCACGGACTGGCCGCCGGGCCCGGAGGAGCGGTAGACGTCGATCTTCAGGTCGTTCTGGCTGATCTCGACCTCCTCGGGCTCGTCGACCTCCGGGAAGACGAGCACCGCCGCGGCGGAGGTGTGGATCCGGCCCTGCGACTCGGTGACGGGCACGCGCTGGACGCGGTGCACCCCGCCCTCGTACTTCAGCCGCGCCCACACGCCCTCGGCGGGGTCCGTGGCGTTCGACTTGATCGCGACCTGCACGTCCTTGTAGCCGCCCAGGTCGGAGTCGTTGGTCGAGATGAACTCGGTCTTCCAGCCGCGGGACTCCGCGTACTTGAGGTACATGCGCAGCAGGTCCCCGGCGAAGAGCGCGGACTCGTCGCCGCCCTCCCCCGCCTTGACCTCGAGGATCACGTTGCGCCCGTCGTCGGGGTCGCGCGGGACGAGCAGCCGGCGCAGCTTCTCGCGGGCCGCCGCGAGCTGCTCCTCGAGGGCCGGGATCTCCTCCGCGAACTCGGGCTCCTCGGCGGCGAGCTCGCGCGCCGCCCCCAGGTCCTCCTCGAGGCGGTGCACCCGGTGGTGGGCCTCGACGATGCCGTTGAGCTCGGCGTAGCGGCGCCCGAGCTTGCGCGCCCTGCCCTGCTCCGCGTGCACGGCGGGGTCGGCGAGCTGGCGCTGCAGCTCGGCGTGCTCGTCGAGCAGGGACTGGATGGGATCCGGCATGGGGCGCTCCTTCGGAGGCGGCGGAGAGGGTCGGGCGGTGGTGGGCACGACGACGCCGCCGCGGCCCCGTCCGGTCGAACCGGTCGGGGCCGCGGCGGCGGGGGCGTGCTAGCGGTCGCTCTCGGCGCGGGCCGACAGCGTGGTCTTCTGCACCTGGAGCAGGAACTCGGTGTTGGACTGGGTGTCCCGCAGCTTGTTCGTGAGCAGCTCGAGGGCCTGCTGCTGGTCGAGCCCGGAGAGGACGCGGCGCAGCTTCCACATGATCTTGATCTCGTCCGGGGAGAGGAGGTTCTCCTCGCGGCGGGTGCCCGAGGAGTTGACGTCCACGGCCGGGTAGATCCGCTTGTCCGCGAGCGAGCGGGACAGGCGCAGCTCCATGTTGCCGGTGCCCTTGAACTCCTCGAAGATGACCTCGTCCATCTTGGACCCGGTCTCCACGAGGGCGGTCGCGAGGATCGTGAGCGAGCCGCCGTTCTCGATGTTGCGGGCCGCCCCGAAGAACTTCTTCGGCGGGTACAGCGCCGCGGAGTCCACGCCGCCGGAGAGGATGCGGCCGGAGGCGGGGGCCGAGAGGTTGTAGGCACGGCCCAGGCGGGTCATGGAGTCCAGGAGGACCACCACGTCCATGCCCATCTCCACGAGCCGCTTGGCGCGCTCGATCGCGAGCTCGGCGACCGTGGTGTGGTCGTCCGCCGGGCGGTCGAAGGTCGAGGCGATGACCTCGCCCTTGACCGTGCGCTGCATGTCCGTGACCTCCTCGGGGCGCTCGTCGACGAGCACCATCATGAGGTGGACCTCGGGGTTGTTCGTGGTGATCGCGTTGGCGATCGCCTGCAGCATCAGCGTCTTGCCGGCCTTCGGCGGGGAGACGATCAGCCCGCGCTGGCCCTTGCCGATGGGGGCGACGAGGTCGACGACGCGGGGCCCGATCTTCTTGGGCTCCGTCTCGAGGCGCAGGCGCTCCTGCGGGTACAGCGGGATCAGCTTCCCGAAGTCCACGCGGTCCTTGTTCTCCTCGGTCTTCTTGCCGTTGACCGTGGTGAGCTGGACCAGCGCGTTGAACTTCTGCCGCGTGGCGTTCTGCTGCTCGCCGTCGCGGGGGGCGCGGATGGCGCCGACCACGGCGTCGCCCTTGCGCAGGTTGTGCTTCTTGACCTGGGCGAGGCTGACGTAGACGTCGTTCGGGCCGGGGAGGTAGCCGGAGGTGCGCACGAACGCGTAGTTGTCGAGCACGTCCAGGATGCCGGCGACGGGCAGCAGGACGTCGTCCTCGGTGAACTCCGTGTCGTCGACCTCGGGGCCGGTGCTGCGCCCGCGGCGGTTGCGCCGCTCGTTGCGCTCGGCGCGGTCGTTGCGGTCGCTGCGGTCCCGGTCGCGGTCGTTGCGGTTGCGGTTGCGACGGCTGCGGCGGCTGCCGCCGTCGTCCTGACGGTTGTCCTGACCCCGGTTGTCCTGACCGCCCTTGTCCTGCCGGTTGTCCTGGCCGCCCTTGTCCTGGCGGCTGTCCTGGCGGTTGTCCTGGCCGCCCTTGTCCTGCCGGTTGTCCTGGCCCTTGCCGTCCTGGGACTTCCCGCCCTCGGACCGGCCGTCGCGCCGGCCGCGGCCGTCGCCCCGGTCCTGGCCACCCTTGTCCTGGCGGTTGTCCTGGCCCCGGTTGTCCTGGCCGCGGTTCTGGTTGCGGCTCCGGTCCTGCTTCGGCTGGTCGTCGTCACGGCCCTCGGCGGAGGAGCGCGCCTCGTCGGTCTCCTGCCCGGAGTCCTGGCCGCCGTTGCCCTGGCCGTTGTCGTCGCGGTTGCGGTTGCGGCGGCTGCGGTTGCGGTTGCGGCCGCCCTCGCCCTCGGCGCCGGAGGAGTCCTCGGCGGGAGCGGGCTGGTCGGCCGGCTGCTGCTCGGTGGCGCCCTGCGCCGCGGTCTGCTGGGCGGCGTCCTGCTGCTCGGAGCCCTGCTGCGCGGGGACGGACACCACACCGGTGCTCGTGGCGCGGCGGGAGCGCGAGCGCCGCTGCGGCTGGCCGCCGTCGGCGCCCTGCGCGGCGGAGGAGTCCTCGCCGGTCGTGGCGGCGGCCGGGGCGGCGCCCTGGTCGGCGCCGCCGTCGGCGGTCTTCTCGACCGTCTGCGCGATCTTCTGCTCGACGGCCTGGTCCCGGTCGGCGACGGCGCCGCCGCGCTGGTGGGCGGCGATCGCGTCGACCAGCAGGCTCTTGCGCATCCGGCGGGCGCCGGTGATCCCGAGCTGGGAGGCGAGCGCCTGCAGCTGGGCCAGCTTGAGCGCGGACAGTCCCGCGTTCCGGGGGTCGCTGGTGGTGGTCTCTTCCGTACCTGTGGAAAGGTCGGTGGTCTCGGTCACGAAGTGTCCTTCTCCCTCGGTGGGGGGCCCATGGATCTCAGAGTCCAGGACCGTGGATGGTTCCCGGCGGGCCGCGATCGCGGGCCGCCTGCGGCGGGGCGCACTTCAGGGCGCGGCAGCCTGGGCGAACAAGGTGTCACCCGGAGATCATGGTGCGCTCCGGTCCGTGTCGGTGCGGGCCGGGGCGCCGACGGCATCGAAGAAGCCGGTGCCGGCGGGGGATCACCGGAGGATCTGAGGCGGTGGAGCCGAGGACCCCGGGGCATCCGACCGGGGCGCTGCCCCTCATGATGCCCGCTGTCCTCGCCGCGCCGGGCGCGGTCTCCTACCCCTGGATCTGCTGCGGGTGCCTCTCCAGCTTAGCACCCTGACCGTCGACGCGCAGACGGAGGACACGCCAGGAGACGGAATCGGCCCCGGGGGCGGCGAGCTCCGCGAGGGCCTGCTCCGTCTCCTGCGCCTGGTCCCGGTCCCCGGCGAGGACCAGGACGGTCGGCCCGGCCCCGGAGATCATGGCCGGCAGCCCGCGGGCCCGCAGCGCGGCCATCAGCCGGGCGCTGGGGGGCATGGCCGAGGCCCGGTACGGCTGGTGCAGCCGGTCCTCGGTGGCGGGCAGCAGCAGCTCGGGTCGCCGCGTGAGGGCTTCGACGAGCAGGGCCGTCCGCCCGGCGTTGACCGCGGCGTCGTGGTGCGGGACGGTCGCGGGCAGCAGGGTGCGGGCGAGGCGGGTGGGGACCTCGAAGTCGGGGATCGCCACCACCGGCACGACGTCCTCGTGGACGGTCACGGGAGCGCTGCGGTAGCCGTCCGCGTCGGTCCACGAGATCACGAGCCCCCCGAAGAGGGAGGGGGCCACGTTGTCCGGATGGCCCTCCATCGCGGCGGCGACCTGGAGCAGTCGCCGGTCGTCGAGGGCGCGCTCAGCGGGCAGCAGCGCGTTCGCCGCGAGCACGCCGGCCACCACGGCCGAGGCGCTCGAGCCCATCCCGCGGCCGTGCGGGATCCGGTTGGTCGCCTCGAGCCGCAGCCCCGGCAGCTCCTCGACGCCCGCGGCCCGGAAGGCGGCCCGCATGGCGCGGACCACCAGGTGCTCCGCGGACCGGGGCACGGACGCGGAGCCCTCCCCGTGCAGCTCGAACTCCAGGCCGCCGCCGGTCACGGTGACGGCGAGGTCGTCGTAGTGGCCCAGGGCCAGGCCCAGGCTGTCGTAGCCCGGGCCCACGTTGCCGGTGGAGCCGGGGACGCTCACCGCCACCCGCTGGCCGATCTCGAACATCCGGGACTACTCCAGGCCCAGCGCGGCGGCGACGGCGACCACGTCGAAGGGCACGCGCGTGGGCTCGGCCAGCGAGGGGTCCTCCCGCTCGGCGGCCTTGATCGCCCACTGCGGGTCCTTGAGACCGTGGCCGGTCACGGTGATGACCACCGTCTGCCCCGTGGGGGCCTCCCCCGCGGCGTGCTTCTGGAGCAGGCCGGCCACGCCCGCGGCGGAGCCCGGCTCGACGAACACGCCCTCCTTGGCCGAGAGCCACCGGTGGGCGGTCAGGATCTCGTCGTCCGAGACGGAGCCGATGAGCCCGCCGGACTCGTCGCGGGCGGCGATCGCCGAGTCCCAGGAGGCGGGGTTGCCGATCCGGATGGCGGTCGCGATGGTCTCGGGCTCCGTGACGGGGTGACCGAGGACCAGCGGGGCCGCGCCCTCGGCCTGGAAGCCCCACATCACGGGCAGCTTCGTCGAGACGGCCGGCAGCTCCCCCGCCGTGGCGGAGGCGTAGGGCCGGGCGTACTCCTGGTAGCCCTTCCAGTACGCGGTGATGTTGCCGGCGTTGCCGACCGGCAGGATGTGCAGGTCCGGGGCGTCGCCGAGGGTGTCGACCACCTCGAACGCCCCGGTCTTCTGGCCCTCGATCCGGTACGGGTTCACGGAGTTGACGAGGAACACGGGGTAGGACTCGGAGAGCTTGCGGGCCACGTCGAGGCAGTTGTCGAAGTTGCCGTCCACCTGGATGATGTCCGCGCCGTGCGCCACGGCCTGGGAGAGCTTGCCCATGGCGATCCGCCCCTCCGGCACGAGCACCGCGCACGTGAGCCCGGCCTGCTTGGCGTAGGCCGCGGCGGAGGCGGAGGTGTTGCCGGTCGAGGCGCACACGACGGCCTCGGCGCCCTCCTCCTTGGCCTTCGTGATCGCCATGGTCATGCCCCGGTCCTTGAACGAGCCGGTCGGGTTCATGCCCTCGAACTTCAGCCAGACGGTGTTGCCGGTGAGCTCCGAGAGGGCGCGCGCCCGGATCAGCGGCGTACCGCCCTCCCCCATCGTGATGACCTCGGTGGAGCCGGAGACCGGCAGCCGGTCCCGGTACTCGTTGATGACGCCCTGCCAGACGTGTGCCATGTGCTGGATCTCTTCCTGTGGACTCGGTGGTGCGGGGGGGTGCTCGTGCGGGGTGCTCGCGGGGGGCGTGCGGCGGCACCCCCTCCGGGTGCGGTGCCGCCCGCAGGCGGCACCGCCGGGCGGATCAGTCGGCGTGCTCCACACGGATCACGCCGGCGACCTCCTCGACGAAGGGCAGCTCGCGCAGGGCGTCCACCGTGGCCACGAGGTCCTTGTTCGCGCCCCGGTGGGTCACGAGCCGGATCTCCGAGAGCTGCGGGTCGCCGTGCGGGTGGTCCGTCTGCTGCATCGTGAAGATCGACACGCCGTGGTCGGCGAAGACCTGGGCGATCCGCGCCAGGACGCCGAGCCGGTCCTGGACCGTCAGGGTGATCGAGAAGCTCGTGCGGACGTCGTCCATCGGCGCGGCGGCGAGCTGGGCGTGGGGGTCCGCGCCCTGGGCCGGGCCGCCGAGCACGAGCCGGCGCGCGGCCGAGACGAAGTCGCCCAGCACGGCCGAGGCGGTGGCGGCGCCGCCGGCGCCTGCGCCGTAGAACATGAGGGACCCGGCGTTCGCGGCTTCGACGAACACGGCGTTGTAGGCGCCGTGCACGCCGGCCAGCGGGTGCTCCCGCGGGATCATGGTCGGGGTGACCCGCAGGTTCACCCCGCCCGGGCAGCGCTCGCACACCGCCAGGAGCTTGATGACGTAGCCGGCCTCGCGGGCGGCGGCGACGTCCGCGGCGGTGACCCCGGTGATGCCGCGGCAGTACACGTCGTCGATGGTGAAGGTCGAGTGGAAGGCCAGGGACGCGAGGATCGCGGCCTTCGCCGCGGCGTCGTGGCCCTCCACGTCGGCGGTGGGGTCCGCCTCGGCGTAGCCGAGCTTCTGCGCCTCTGCGAGCGCGTCGTCGAACTGCGCGCCGGTGGTGTCCATCTGGTCGAGGATGTAGTTCGTGGTGCCGTTCATGATGCCGAGCACGCGGTCCACCCGGTCCCCCGCGAGGGAGTCCTGCATGGGGCGCACGATGGGGATCGCCCCGGCCACGGCGGCCTCGTAGGACAGGGGCACGCCGGCGGCGTCGGCCGCGTCCTGGAGCTGGCGGCCGTGCCGGGCGATGAGGGCCTTGTTGCCCGAGATCACCGGCTTGCCGGCGTGCAGGGCCCGCAGGATGCGGCTGCGGGCCGGCTCGATGCCGCCGGTCAGCTCGATGACCACGTCCGCGGCGTCGACGAGGGCCTCGGCGTCGGTCGTGAGCAGCTCCTCGGGCAGCTCGACCGTCCGCCGGGCGGCGAGGTCGCGCACGGCGATGCCGATGAGCTCCACGGGCGCGCCCACGCGGGCGGCGAACTCGGGGCCGTGGTCGAGCAGGGTCCGGGCCACCTCGGCGCCGACGTTGCCGGCACCGAGCAGGGCGACCTTCACGGCCGAGGGCGGGCGGGTGGTCTCAGGGGTCGAGGCGGTCAATCAGGCTCCCAGGTCGCGGGCGAACAGGTCTTCTTCGGTCTCGCCCCGCACGATGAGCCGGGCCTCCGGCCGGTCGCCGGCGGCGCGCACGGCGACGACCGGTGGACGGGCGATCCAGTTGTAGTTGCTGGACAGGGCCCAGCAGTAGGCGCCGGTGGCGGGCACGGCCAGGACGTCCCCGGGGGCGAGGTCCTCGGGCAGGTAGACGTCCCGGACCACGATGTCCCCGGACTCGCAGTGCTTGCCCACCACCCGGGAGAGCACGGGGGCCCCCTCGGCGCGGCGGTTCGCGAGCACGGCCGTGTAGTCGGCCCCGTAGAGCACGGGCCGGGCGTTGTCGCTCATTCCGCCGTCCACGGAGACGTACCGGCGCTGCGCGCCGGACTCCGCGGTGACGGTCTTCAGGGTGCCCACGGTGTAGAGGGTGCATGCGGCCGGCCCGGAGATCGCCCGGCCGGGCTCGATGGACAGGTGCGGGACCGCCATCCGCAGGGACCGGGCCGTGGTGGCCACCTGGTCCGCGAGCGCCTCGGCGATCTCGCGGGCCGGGCGGGGGGTGTCGGCCTCGGTGTAGGCGATGCCGTAGCCGCCGCCCAGGTCGAGCTCCGGGAGGGTCAGGCCGAAGCGCTCGTCGGCGGCGGCCATGAAGGCGAGCACCCGCTCCGCGGCCATCCCGAAGCCGTCGGCGTCGAAGATCTGGGAGCCGATGTGGCAGTGGATCCCGCGCAGGTCGAGCTCGGGCTCCAGGACGCACGCGGCGACGGCCTGCATCGCGGGGCTGTCCCCGCCGCCCTCGGGCGGGGCGAGGGACAGGCCGAACTTCTGGTCCTCGTGGGCGGTGGCGATGAACTCGTGCGTGGACGCGTGCACGCCGGGGGTGACCCGGATCAGGACGGGGGCGACGACGCCGAGGGTGCGCGCCAGGTGGGCCACGAGCTCGATCTCGGCGAGGGAGTCCACGACGATCCGGCCGAGGCCGTGGTCGAGGGCGCGGGTGATCTCGGCGGCGGATTTGTTGTTGCCGTGCAGGGCGATCCGGGCGGGCTCCATGCCGCCGCGCAGGGCGACGGCCAGCTCCCCGCCCGAGGCGGTGTCCACGTTGAGGCCCTCCTCGCGCAGCCAGCGCACCACCTCGGTGGTCAGGAAGGACTTGCCGGCGTAGTAGACGGAGACCTCGGCCCCGATCCGAGCGAACGCCTCGGTGAAGGCAGCGCGGAACTCGCGGGCGCGCGCCCGGAAGGTGTCCTCGGAGTAGACGTAGGAGGGCGTGCCGTAGCGCTCGGCGAGCTCCGGGACGGGGATCCCCGAGACGGCCAGCACGCCGTCCTCGCCGCGGCGGAACGCCTCGGGCCAGATGACGGGGTCGAGGGCGTCGAGGTCCTCGGGGACGCTGAGCCAGGCAGGCGCCAGGGGGGAGCCCCCGGTGCGGGTGGTCGGGTCGGCGGTCATGCGATCACATCCTCTCCGGCGCGGACACGCCGAGCACGCCCAGGCCGTTGGCCAGGACCTGGCGTGCGGCGTCGTTGAGCCACAGGCGGGTGCGGTGCAGGTCGGTGACCTCGTCCTCGCCCTGCGGCGCCACGCGGCAGGCGTCGTACCAGCGGTGGTAGGTGCCGGCGAGCACCTCGAGGTGGCGCGCCACGCGGTGCGGCTCGCGGAACTCGGCGGCCTGGGCGAGCACCGACGGGTACTGGCCGAGGGCGGCCAGCAGCTCGCCCTCCATCGGGTGGTCGAGCAGCGAGGCGTCGAAGACGGCCTGCCCCTGCTCGTCCGTGCGGGCGACGCCCGCCGCCTCGGCGTTGCGCCCCACCGCGCACGTGCGGGCGTGGGCGTACTGGACGTAGAACACCGGGTTCTCGTTGGAGCGCCGGGTCAGCAGGCCCAGGTCGATGTCGATGTTGGAGTCCACGGAGAAACGGGTCAGCGAGTACCGGGCGGCGTCGACGCCGACGGCCTCCACGAGGTCCTCCATGGTCACCACGTTGCCGGCGCGCTTGGACATCCGCACGGGCACCCCGTCCTTGACGAGGTTGACCATCTGGCCGATGAGGACCTCGACCCGGTCCGGGGCGTCGCCCAGGGCGGCGGCGGCGGCCTTGAGCCGGGCCACGTAGCCGTGGTGGTCGGCGCCGAGCATGTAGATGCACAGGTCCGCGCCGCGGTCCCGCTTGTCCTTGAAGTAGGCGATGTCCCCGGCGATGTAGGCGGCCTGGCCGTCGGACTTGATGACCACCCGGTCCTTGTCGTCGCCGTAGGCGCTCGAGCGCAGCCACCAGGCGCCGTCCGCGAAGTAGAGGGCGCCGGAGGTCTTGAGCTGCTCGAGGAGCTTCTCCACGGCGCCCTGGTCGAACAGGGACTGCTCGTGGAAGTACACGTCGAAGTCCACGCCGAAGTCGTGCAGCGAGGACTTGATCTCGGCGAACATCAGCTCGACGCCCGCGGCGCGGAACGCCTCCTGGGGGTCCCCGGAGTCGAGGACGCCGGGGTTCTCGGCGACGATGCGCGCGGCGATGTCGGTGATGTACTCCCCGCCGTAGCCGTCCTCGGGGGCGGGCTCGCCCTGGGCGCGGGCCAGCAGGGAGCGGGCGAAGCGGTCGATCTGCGCGCCGGCGTCGTTGAAGTAGTACTCGCGCACCACGTCCGCGCCCTGCGCCTCGAGCACGCGGGCGAGGGAGTCGCCGACCGCGGCCCAGCGGGTGCCGCCCAGGTGGACGGGGCCGGTGGGGTTCGCGGAGACGAACTCCAGGTTGACGGACGTCCCGGCCAGCGACCGAGCCCGGCCGAAGGCCTCGCCCTGCTCCACGACGGTGCGGGCGATCTCCCCGGCGGCGGCGGCGTCCAGGGTGATGTTGAGGAAGCCCGGCCCGGCGACGTCCACGGCGGCCACGCCCACGGTGCCCTGGAGGCGGTCCCGGACCACGGCGGCGACGTCGCGCGGGGCGCGCCCCACCTTCTTGGCCAGCTGCATGGCGACGTTGGTCGCCCAGTCCCCGTGCTCCCGGTTCTTCGGTCGCTCGATCCGCACCTCCGGCAGCGGAGCGCCGTCGGCGAGGGCGAGGTCGCCCCGGGCCACGGCGTCCTGCAGGCATGCGGATACGGCGAGAGAAAGTTGTTCTGGAGTCACCGGACCAGTGTAACCGGGCGCCGTGGAGCGCCCGCGCCGGGTGGTCCACGAGCACCCCGCGAAACCTGCTAGTATCGTCGAGGTTCATCGCTGCGGCGGTGAAAGGCCCGCGTAGCTCAGGGGATAGAGCGTCTGCCTCCGGAGCAGAAGGCCGTAGGTTCGAATCCTACCGCGGGCACCACTCGGGACGAAGGCCCCGGACCACTCGGTCCGGGGCCTTCGTCGTGCCCGGCCCGGGCCGGTCAGCGGCGCTCCGCGGGTCGGCCGGTGCCGGCTCCCCGGTCCCCCGCCTCCTCGGCCCGCCGGTACCGGACAGGCTGCCCGCCGCGGACCCGGGCGACGGCGTAGAGCAGCACGCCCACGGCGAGGACGATCCCACCGCGTGCCCACACCCCGGCCTCCAGCTGGGTCAGCAGCACGAGGCAGGACAGGACGGCGAGCACCGGCAGGGGCGTCCAGGCGCGGAAGTGCCGGTGCTCGACCGCCTCCCGGCGCAGCACGAGGACGGCGACGTTCGTGCTGATGAAGACGATGAGCAGCAGCAGCACCACCGTCTCCGCCAGCACGGCCACCCCACCGGTGAGGGTCAGCGCCAGCGCGGCGAGGGTCGTGACGACGATGGCCACCCACGGGGTGCCGCGGCCCGGCAGGACCCGGCCCAGCACGGCGGGGAAGAGTCCCTGCACGGCCATGCCGTAGGTGAGGCGGCTGGCCATGATCATGGTCAGCAGGGCCCCGTTGGCCACCGCGACCAGGGCGAGGAGGCTGAACAGCCAGCCGGGCACCGGGACCCCGGTGGCCGTGACCACGTCCAGCAGCGGGGCGCTCGAGGACTCCAGCCGGTCGGCCGGCAGGGCCACCGACGCCGCCGTGCCGACCAGCACGTACATCGCCCCGGCCACCAGGAGGGACCCGAACAGGGCCCGGGGGTAGACCCGCGACACGTCGCGGACCTCCTCGGCCATGTTGGCCGAGGTCTCGAAGCCCACGAAGGAGTAGTACGCGAGCAGTGCGGCGCCCAGCACGCCCAGCAGCGGATCGACGTCCTCGCCGAAGCGCACCGCGCGCCCGACGTCGCCGCCCCCGCCGCCGAGCATCACGGCGACGGCCACGACGACCAGGACCAGCCCCGAGACCTCGAGCGCCGTCATGACGACGTTGGCGCGCAGCGACTCCTTGATCCCGCGCGCGTTGAGCAGGGCGATGGCGACGAGGAACACGATGGCCCCGGCAGCCGGGGGCACGTCCACGAAGACCGCGAGATAGTCCCCGCTGAAGGCCAGGGCCAGCGCGGACGCGCTGACCACGCCGGCGGTGAGCATGCAGAAGCCCACGAGGTAGGGGACGACCGGGACGCGGAAGGCGCGGTGGGCGAAGACCGCCGCCCCGCCCGCCCGCGGATACTTGGTGACGAGCTCGGCGTAGGACGCGGCCGTCAGCAGGGCCAGCAGCAGCGCCACGAGCATCGGCGCCCAGGTGACGCCGCCCACCTCCCCCGCGATGACGCCCACGAGGGCGTAGACCCCGGCGCCGAGGACGTCGCCGAGGATGAACAGGAACAGGAGGGGCCCGGTGATGTGCTTCTTGAGGCCCGGGCCGTCAGCAGGCTGATTGAGCATGGGACGAGTCTAGGCCGACCGCCCGGCGCAGGAGGCCGGGGCCCCGGTCGCGGGCCCGTCAGTCGCGGGCGCCGGGGTCCCGGCGCCCCGGGCCGCGGAACTCGTCCGGGTCGTAGGGGCGCACGGGCCCGTCGCCGAACTGCTCGTCGAGCAGTCGGTCCTCCTGGCTGGGACCCTCCCCCGCCGAGCGGCGCCAGTTGAACCCGGCGATCGCCAGGGCCCCTCCGCCGAGCAGGGTCACGGCGCCCACCACGACGACCACCACCGCGCGCCCGCTCAGGCCAGTCCCGTCCTCCGCCGAGACGCGCGCCAGGTGGTGGATGGCCTCGGGCACGGTGAACGTGGAGACGAACAGGGCCACCACGCCCACGGCCAGCAGCCACCCCCCGGTGCGTCGGCGGGCGTGGTGCGGGTCGGGGGTCTGGCTCACGGGGCTGCTCTCCTGGCTGCTGGACGTGCTGCTGGGCTCTGCCGGGCGGACCGCCCGGCGACGCGCGACGGGGCGGGCCGTGCCCGGCCCGCCCCGTCCTCGTCCGCGCCGGTCGTGGACCGGCGGCCGGTGCCGTCCGGTCAGGAACCGTCCTCGGTCTTGACGCTCTCGAACAGCGTAGCGTCGTCGAACGCCTCCTGCCCCGCCCCCGGCTGTAGCCGGCGGAACTGCTCGAGCAGGCCGGGCACCGTCATCGACTGCTTCTGCGCGGCGTCGAGCTCGAAGAGGATCCGGCCCTCGTGCATCATGATGAGCCGGTTGCCCAGGCGCAGGGCCTGGTCCATGTTGTGCGTGACCATCACCGTGGTGAGGTGCTGCTCGGCCACGATGTCCGCGGTGAGCCGGGACACGAGGTCCGCGCGCTGCGGGTCGAGGGCCGCCGTGTGCTCGTCGAGGAGCAGGATGCGCGGCTCGGAGAACGTCGCCATGAGCAGGGACAGCGCCTGCCGCTGGCCGCCGGAGAGCAGGCCCACCTTGGCGCCCAGCCGGTTCTCCAGGCCCAGCTCGAGGCTGGCCAGCTTGTCGCGGAAGAGCTGGCGGCGGGCGCTCGTGAGCCCCGGGGCGAGCCCGCGGGACTTGCCCCGCTGGTACGCGATCGCCATGTTCTGCTCGACCGTCATGGTGGGCGAGGAGCCCTTCATGGGGTCCTGGAACACGCGGGACAGGTACCGGGCGCGCTTGTGCTCGGGCAGCCGGGTGACGTCGGTGTCGTCGACCCGCACCGTGCCGGTGTCCGGGATCAGGCTCCCCGAGATGGCGTTGAGGATCGTCGACTTGCCGGCGCCGTTGGAGCCGATGACGGTGAGGAAGTCGCCCTCCGCCAGGGTCAGCGAGACGCCGGCGAGGGCGCGCCGCTCGTTGACGGTCCCGGCGAAGAACGTCTTGTGGACGTTGTCGATGGTGAGCACGGCTCAGGCACCTGCCTTCGTGGTCGCGGGGGTGTCGGTGAGGTCGTCGACGAGCCGCGCCGCCTCGCTCGCCAGGTGCCGCTCCCTGCGGCGCCGGAAGAACTGCAGCTGGGGCACCACGAGCGCGGCCACCACGAGGACCGCGGAGATCAGCTTCATGTCGGACGGGTTGAGGCCCGCCTGCAGGGCCACGGTGATGACCAGACGGTAGACGACCGAGCCGAGGACGACGGCGAGGGTCGCCATCACCACCGTGCGCGAGCCGAAGAGACCCTGGCCGAGGATCACGGAGGCGAGGCCGACGACGATGAGGCCGATGCCCATGCCGATGTCGGCGAAGCCCTGGTACTGGGCCACGAGGGACCCGGCGAGGCCCACGAGCCCGTTGGACAGGCACAGGCCCAGCATCTTCTGGTGGTCCGTGTTCACGCCGAAGGAGCGGATCATCTCCGGGTTGTCGCCGGTGGCCTGCATGGCGAGGCCGGCGTCCGTGTAGAGGAACCAGTCGAGGAGGACCTTGACCACGGCCACCCCGAGCAGGAACAGGGCGATGCCGATCCACGTCCCCTGCACGCCCATCTCGGCGAGCGGGGTGAAGACCGTGTCCTCGCGCAGCAGCGACAGGTTCGCGCGTCCGTCCATGACGCGCAGGTTGATGGAGTAGAGCGCGGTCATGGTGAGGATGCCCGCGAGCAGCCCGTTGATGTGGGCCTTGGTGTGGAGCAGGCCCGTGATGAGCCCGGCGAGCGCACCGGTCAGGAAACCGGCGGCGGTGGCGAGCCAGGGGCTGCCGCCGCCGAGGATGATCATCGCCGTGGTGGCGGCGCCCGTGGTGAAGGACTGGTCGACCGTCAGGTCGGGGAAGTCGAGCACCCGGAACGTGAGGTAGACGCCCAGCGCCATGACCGCGTAGAGCAGTCCGAGTTCGATACCGGCTATCACTTCTGCTGGATCCGTTCTGGTTGGTGGGAGACGGGGGCCGTCCGCCGATCGGGCGGGCGCGTCCTCCGTCGGAGGGGTGCCGCGGGGGCGGGGGCCGGGCGGGCCGGCGTCCGGGGTCTCCGGACGCCGGCGCCGTCCCGGCCGCCCGGGACTACTCGATGACCTGGTCGGCGGAGTCCTGGAGCTCCTGGGGGACCTCCACGCCCATCCGCTCGGCGGCCTGCAGGTTGATGATCAGCTGCGTGTCCTCCTGGGACTCGACGGGCATGGAGGCGGGGTCCCCGCCCTCCTTGAGGATGCGCACGGCCATCTCGCCGGTCTGGCGGCCGAGCTGCTCGTAGTCCAGGCCCTGGGTGATGAGGGCGCCGCGCTCCACGGAGTCGCCCTCGCCGGCGATCAGGGGGATCTTCTTGGACTCGGCGGCGGAGATCACGGCCTCGAGGCCGGAGACCACCTTGTTGTCGGTGGGCACGTAGATGGCGTCGGTGTCCAGGGACTCGGCGGCCTGGGCCACCTCGGAGGTGTTGGTCACGGACTTCTCGACGACCTCCAGCCCCTCCTCCGCGGCGGCCTCCTTCGCGAGGTCCACCTGGACCTGGGAGTTGGTCTCGCCCGAGCTGTAGATGATGCCCACGGACTCCGCCGCCGGGTCGAGCTGCTTGATCAGCGCGATCTGCTCGGCGACCGGGTTCATGTCGGTGGTCCCGGTGACGTTGCCGCCCGGGCTCTCGAGGGAGTCGACCAGCCCGGCCTCGACCGGGTCGGTGACGGCCGTGAACAGCACCGGGCGGTCGGTGACCGACTGGGCCAGGCCCTGGGCGGACGGCGTCGCGATCGCCAGGACGAGGTCCGCGTCTGAGGACGCCATGTTGGAGGCGATGCTGGTGGAGGTGCCCTGGTCCCCGGAGGCGTTCTGGAGGTCGACGGTGAGGTTCTCCCCCTCCGTGTAGCCGCCGTCCTCGAGCGCGGCGAGGAAGCCCTCCCGGGCGGAGTCGAGCGAGGGGTGCTCCACGAACTGGCTGATCCCGACGGTGGCCTCCTCGGCGGCCTCGCCGCCGCCCCCGCCGCCGGCGGGCTCGGTGTCGGAGCCGCCGCAGGCCGTGAGCAGCAGGGCGGTGGAGGCGAGGGCCGCCGTCATCGGGAACAGTCGCTTCATGGTGGGTCCTTTCGGGAACGAGTGGTGTCAGCGATATTACCTTCCGTTCGGTCACAAAATGAGAGGCAGCTCACAAGTGGTGACATAACGGCTCCGACGGCGTGTCGGCGGTGCCCGATCGTCCACCGGGACCGGGCCCTCCGCGGCCCGCGTCCCCGGTAGGATCGGGGGGTCATGTCAGCATCCCTGAGCAGCCCCCGAACCATCGTCTACCCCGAGAACCTCCCGGTCTCCGCGCGCCGCGAGGACATCATGGGCGCGATCGCCGCGCACCAGGTGGTCGTGATCGCCGGCGAGACCGGGTCCGGCAAGACGACCCAGATCCCCAAGATGTGCCTCGAGCTCGGCCTGGGCGAGCGCGGCCTGATCGGCCACACCCAGCCGCGGCGGATCGCCGCGCGCTCGGTCGCGGAGCGGATCTCCTCGGAGCTCGGCGAGAAGATCGGCGGCACGGTCGGCTACCAGGTGCGCTTCACCTCCGAGGTGGGCGCGGACTCGCGGGTCAAGCTGATGACGGACGGCATCCTGCTCGCCGAGATCCAGCACGACCGCCTGCTGCAGAAGTACTCGGCGATCATCATCGACGAGGCCCACGAGCGCTCCCTCAACATCGACTTCCTGCTGGGCTACCTCCGGCGGATCCTGCCCCGGCGCCCGGACCTGAAGGTGATCATCACCTCGGCCACGATCGACCCCGAGCGCTTCGCCCGGCACTTCGCGCCGGAGGCGGCCGAGGGCGAAGATCCGGGGCGGGCCCCGGTCATCGAGGTCTCGGGCCGCACGTACCCGGTGGAGATCCGCTGGCGCCCGCTGGCCCAGCCGCGCTCCGGGGACGGCGGCCAGGACGCCGAGGACGCCGGCGACGGGCTGGAGGACGAGGACCGGGACCCGATCGACGCCGTGTGCGACGCCGTCGAGGAGCTCTCCGCGGAGCCGCCCGGGGACATCCTGATCTTCTTCGCCGGCGAGCGGGAGATCCGCGACGCCCAGGAGGCGCTGCAGGGCACCCTGAAACGGGTCCGGGGCCTGGCCGACGCCGAGATCCTGCCCCTGTTCGGCCGGCTGTCCATGGCGGAGCAGCACCGGGTGTTCGCGCCGTCGGGCCGCCGCCGGATCGTGCTGGCCACCAACGTGGCCGAGACGTCGCTGACCGTCCCCGGCATCAAGTACGTGATCGACCCGGGCACGGCCCGCATCTCGCGCTACTCGGCGCGGACCAAGGTGCAGCGCCTCCCGATCGAGCGGATCTCCCAGGCCTCGGCGAACCAGCGGGCGGGGCGCTGCGGGCGCGTCTCGGACGGCATCTGCATCCGGCTGTACTCGGAGGAGGACTACCTCTCCCGCCCGGAGTTCACCGACCCCGAGATCCTGCGCACGTCCCTGGCGGCCGTGATCCTGCAGATGACCTCGGTGGGGGTCGTCAAGGAGCCCGGGGACATCGAGCGCTTCCCCTTCGTGGAGCCGCCGGAGTCCCGGGCCGTCAAGGACGGCGTGGCCCTGCTCCGGGAGCTGGGCGCCCTCAAGGAGCCGCGGGGCGCGTCCCCGCGGGGCGGGCGGGACGACGACGCCCGCGGCGGGCCCCTCACCCCGGTGGGCCGGCAGCTCGCGCAGCTGCCGGTGGACCCGCGGCTGGGCCGGATGATCGTGGAGGCGGACCGGCGGGGCTGCGCCCGGGAGGTCATGGTCCTCGCGGCGGCGCTGACCGTCCAGGACCCCCGCGAGCGCCCCCTGGAGAAGCGGCAGCAGGCGGACGAGCTGCACAAGCGGTTCTTCGACGAGAACTCCGACTTCACGAGCTGGCTGCTGCTGTGGCGCTACGTGCAGGAGCAGCAGGAGGAGCTCTCCTCGACGCAGTTCCGGAAGCTGTGCCGGCGGGAGCACCTGAACTTCCTGCGCATCCGGGAGTGGCAGGACCTCTACGCCCAGCTGCGCCAGATGGGCCAGCAGGTCGGCATCCGGGTCGGCAAGGGCCGCGAAGTGGACCCTTCCGGGAAGGAGCGGGAGATCCACGTCTCGCTGCTGGCGGGGCTGCTCAGCCACATCGGGCTCAAGGACGAGCGCAAGCGGGAGTACCAGGGCGCCCGCGGCTCGCGGTTCGCCGTCTTCCCGGGCTCCAACCTGTTCAAGAAGTCCCCCGACTGGGTCATGTCCGCCGAGCTCGTGGAGACCTCCCGGCTGTGGGCCCGCGTCAACGCCGCGATCGACCCGCTGTGGGCCGAGGAGCTGGCCCCGCATCTGGTCAAGCGCAGCGTCTCGGAGCCCCACTGGTCCCGCGCGCAGGGATCCGTGATGGCCTACGAGAAGGTCACCCTCTACGGCGTGCCCGTCGTGGCCCAGCGCCGGATCAACTTCTGGCGGGTGGACCCCGCCCTGGCGCGGGAGCTGTTCCTCCGCCACGCCCTCGTGGAGGGCGACTGGCAGACCCGGCACCGGTTCTGGGCGCGCAACCGCAAGCGCCTGGCCGAGGTCGAGGAGCTCGAGAACCGGCTGCGCCGCAAGGACCTGCGGATCGACGACGAGGCCCTGTTCGCGTTCTACGACGCCCGGATCCCCGAGTCCGTGGTCTCGGCACGGCACTTCGACGCATGGTGGAAGAAGGCCCGCCAGCAGGACGAGCACCTCCTGGACCTGGACCCCGAGGACCTGATCGCCGAGGAGGCCGGCGGCTACGACGAGTCGCTCTACCCGCGCCAGTGGGTCCGGCGCACCCGGGACGGGGAGCTGGTGCTGGACCTCGCCTACGAGTTCGCCCCGGGCTCCGACCAGGCGGACGGCGTGACCGTGCGCGTGCCCGTGCTGTTCCTCAACCAGCTGGAGCCGGAGCAGTTCCGGTGGCAGATCCCCGGGTTCCGCACCGAGCTCGTCACCGCGCTCATCAAGTCCCTGCCGAAGGCCGTGCGCCGCAACTTCGTGCCCGCCCCCGACGTCGCCCGCCAGGCGGTGGCGATGCTCGACACCGACTTCGACCCCGCCGTCGACGCCCTCGCGCCGTCCCTGGAGCTGGTCCTGCGCCGGCTCAAGGGCCACGTGGTCCCGCCGGGCTCCTGGAACTGGGAGGCCGTCCCGGCCCACCTGCGGATGCGCTTCGAGGTGCGGGACCGCCGCAACCGGGTGCTGGGCGAGGGCGAGGACCTCGAGGCGCTCCGGGCGGAGCTGCACGACGAGATCCGTGCCGCCCTGGCCGAGTCCCTGGGCGCGGTGCCCGGCGCGGCCCCCGGCGCCCCGGCCGGCGGCCCCGCCCGGCAGGGCCCGCGCTCCCCCGCGCCCCGGCCCCCGGACGCGGCGCCGGCCCCGCCGGCGCTCGAGCGCTCGGGGCTGACGGCGTGGCCCGAGGAGGACCTGCCACGCAGCGTGGAGACGACGGTGGCGGGCCAGCGGATCACCGGGTGGCCGGCGCTCGTCCCCGAGCGTCCCCGGGCCGCGGGGAGCCGGCACGCCGGCCGGGAGGCCACGGTGGCCGTGCGCATCCTGTCCTCCGCCGCCGAGCAGCGGGCCGCCCAGCGCCGCGGGGTGATCACGCTGCTGCAGCTGCGCATCCCCTCCCCCGAGCGGTACGTGCTGGAGCACCTCAACAACCGGGAGAAGCTGGTCTTCACGCAGAACCCGCACGGGTCGGTGACCGAGCTCATCGCGGACTGCACGGTCGCGGCCATCGACAAGCTCACGCCGCCCGAGCCCCCCTTCACCCGGGCGGAGTTCGACGCGCTGCACGAGCACGTGCGGGCCGAGCTCATCGACACCGTCTTCCAGGTCACCGCGCTCGTGGAGCAGGTGCTCTCCGGGGCCGCCCGGATCCGCAAGCAGCTCAAGCGGTCGTCCTCGCTCGCCGCGGTGAACTCGCTCAACGACGTCAAGGCCCAGCTCGAGCACCTCGTGCACCCGGGCTTCGTCGCCGCCACCGGCTACGACCAGCTCCAGCACCTGCCCCGCTACGTGCGGGCGATGGAGGTGCGGCTCGAGAAGCTCGCCGGCCACCTGCAGCGGGACACGGTCGGGATGCTCGCCGTGCAGAAGCTCGAGGACGACTACGACGCCGCGCTGGACGCCCTGCCGCCGCACGCCCCGGTGCCGGACGAGCTGCGCCGGGTGGCCTGGATGATCGAGGAGCTGCGGGTCTCGCTGTTCGCCCAGGAGCTGGGCACCGCCCACACCGTCTCGGAGAAGCGGATCCGCAAGGCCCTCAAGGACGCCCTCGGGGCCGCCCGGGCCTGACCCGGCGGCCGGTCAGGCCTGCGGCACGGCGGACCCGTGCCCGGCCTCGACGAGGGCGGCCCGGATCCGCTCCGCGGCCTCGTCCATCCAGGCGGGGTCCGGGTCCCGGAGCACGTTGACGAACTGGAACTGCTCGACCGTCTCCGCCGGCCACACGTGCACGTGGGTGTGCGGGACCTCGAAGCCCTGGATCATCTGGCCCACCCGCGCCGGCCGCCAGACGGCGTCGATGGCCCGCCCGATGCGCTGGGAGACCACCATCAGGTGCGCCGCCAGGTCCTCCGGCAGGTCGACCCAGTGGTCGTGCTCCTCGCGCGGGACCACGAGCGTGTGGCCCTGCGCGAGCGGGTCGATCGACAGGAAGCCGACGCAGCGCTCGTCCTGCCAGACGAAACGGCCAGGGATCTCCCCCTCGATGATCTTCGTGAAGACGGTGCTCACAGGTGCTCCCTTTCAGTGGTGGGTCGGGTGCGGTCGGCGGGCCGGGCGGTCCCGCGGCTACAGGGCGACGCGCTCGCCGACGGCGAGGTGGCGGTACTCGGCCCCGTACTTGGCCGCGAACGAGGTGAGCTGGCCCTCGATCACGCCGAGGCCGTTGTCGGAGAGCAGGCCGTCGTGGATCTGGAAGACCCGCTCGGGGCGCACCGACACCACGAAGTCGACGACCTCCGCCAGCTTGTTCCACGGCGCGTGGATCGGCGCCAGCAGCACGGGGGCGGAGAGCCCGTGCGGGACCACCAGCGAGTCGCCGGGGTGGTAGACCGTGTCCTCGACCAGGTAGCCGATGTTGTCCACGGTGCGGATGAGGGTGTGGATCAGCGCGTGCTGGCCGCCGAACGTCCGCACGGTGAAGCCCTCGAGCTCCAGCACGGTCTCGGGCTCGGCGTCGTGGATCGCGTGGCCCTCCCCCAGGGCCTCCCGGAGCCCCGCGGCCACCGGGGCCGGGGCGTACACCTGCACCTCCGGGTGCGCCCGGAGGTGCGCGTGCACCGGCTCGGGGTCGAGGTGGTCCGGGTGCTCGTGCGTGACGAGCAGGACGTCGGCCCCGTCGAGGGCCTCCGCCAGCTCCTCCCGACCGGAGAACTTGCCCGGGTCGATCACCAGGACCCTGCCCTCGTTCTCGAGCCGCACGCACGAGTGGGTGTACTTGATGAGCTCCATGGGCCCACCCTAACCCCGGGTCCTCCCGGGTCCCACCGGCCGGCGGGGCACGTTCCGCGCGGTCCTTGTTAAGCTGGTGCCCGGCCCGGGCACCAGCGACGAGAGGACGAGGCGTGAGCGTGAGAACCAGCGGGGGGAGCGCCGGAGAGGTCCGCAACACCCGGCAGCGCCGCGCCGTCGCGCGGGCGCTCGCGTCCCTGGAGGACTTCATCTCCACGCAGGACCTGCACGCCCTGCTGCGGGAGCGCGGCGACTCCGTCTCCCTGGCCACGACCTACCGGATCCTGCAGTCGATGTCCGAGCTCGGGGAGCTGGACGTCCTGCGCAGCGACGACGGCGAGGCGATCTACCGCCGCTGCGCCGCCGAGCACCACCACCACCACCTGGTGTGCCGCCGCTGCGGCGCCGCCGTGGAGCTCGAGGCCCCCGCGGTCGAGGAGTGGGCCGGGCGCACCGCCGCCGCCCACGGCTTCACCGAGGTGGACCACACGGTCGAGATCACCGGCCTGTGCGCCGCCTGCGCGGCGCGGCGGGCCGATGGCTGAGCCGGGCCCGTCCCGCGGCGTCTTCGTCCTGGCGGTCAACCCGTGCGCCGGCCGCGGCCGGGCCCTCGAGGACGCCCACCGGGCCGCGGAGCTCCTGCGGACCG
The DNA here is from genome assembly GCF_040981005.1 of Kocuria sp. CPCC 205258. NCBI lineage: Bacteria > Bacillati > Actinomycetota > Actinomycetes > Micrococcales > Micrococcaceae > Kocuria > Kocuria sp. CPCC 205258. The sequence continues at coordinate 168,014 of NZ_JAVKPS010000007.1, forward strand.
GCGGCGACGGGGCCGTGGTGCTCTCCGCCGCGGACCTCGGCACCCTGGTGGGGCTGGTGCGCGACCGGCTGCGGGCGCACGCCCTCACCACCCGGGCGCTCGTGGTCGTGGGCGGGGACGGGATGGTCCAGGCTGGCCTCGGTGTGCTCGTGGAGCTCGCCGCGCAGGGCGTCGACGTCCCGCTGGGCGTGGTGCCGTGCGGGACCGGCAACGACCTGGCCCGCCACCTGCGCGTGCCGCTCCGGGACCCGGTGGCCGCGGCCGGGCGGATCCTGCGCCGGCTCGACGACCCCCGGGCCCGCCGCCTCGACGTGGGCCGGGTGCGCTTCGCGGACGGCCGCACGTCCTGCTTCGCGACCGCCCTGTGCGCGGGCTTCGACGCCGTGGTCAACGAGCGGGCCAACCGGTGGCTGCGCCCGGCCGGCTCCTCCCGCTACCTGCTGGCCGTCCTGGTGGAGATCGCGCGGCTGCGCACCGTCCACTACCGGCTCGAGATCGAGGACGCCGGCGGCCGGCGCCGCACGGAGCGCCGGGACGGGGTCCTGCTGAACGTCGCCAACACGTCGTCGATCGGGGGCGGCCTGCGGATCGTGCCCGACGCCCGGGCGGACGACGGGCTGCTGGAGCTGTTCACCGTGGCGCCCCTGGGCCGGGCCCGGTTCCTGCTCCTGTTCCCCCGGCTGTTCTCGGGCCGCCACGTGGCGCTGGAGAGCGTGCGGATCGAACGGGTCCGCGCCGTGGCCGTGGACGCCCCGGACGTCACCGTCTACGCGGACGGGGAGCGCCTCGGCCCGCTGCCCGTGCGCGTGGACGTGCTCCCCGCGGCGGTCCGCGTCCTGGCCTGAGCCGGGACCCGGTCGCCGCGGCGGGCGCCCGGCGCCGCCCGCCGCGGGAGTCCCCGCGGCGGGCGCCGGCCGTTCAGCGCGGCGGCTCCGAGGTGTCCACCCGGTCCCCGCGGCGCTGCCGCCGGTCCTGGGTGGTGTCCCGGATCTCGCCCACCAGCTCCTCGATGACGTCCTCGAGGAACAGCACGCCCAGGGTCTGCCCGCCGGCGTCGACCACGCGCGCCAGGTGCGAGCCCGTGCGCTGCATCGCCGCCAGCGCGTCGTCGATCTCGATGCCGGGACGCAGGTTCGCCAGCGAGCGCACCCGGGTCACCGGCACCGGCTCGTTGTAGCGGCTCTCCGGGATCGAGAGCACGTCCTTGATGTGCAGGTAGCCGTTGAGCTCGCCGTCGTCCTCCGTGAGGGCGAAGCGGGAGAAGCCCGTGCGGGCCACCGCCTTCTCGACGTCCGCCGCGGAGGCGTCCTCGGGCAGCGTGACGAGCTGGTGCAGCGGCACCATCACGTCGGCGGTGCGCTTGGACGAGAACTCGAGCGCGCCGGAGAGCAGGCCCGTCTGGTCCGCCACCGTGCCCTCCTTCGTGGACTCCGCCACGATGGACTGGAGCTCGTCCAGGGTGAAGGTCGAGGAGACCTCGTCCTTCGGCTCGATGCCCATGAGCTTCAGGACGTGGTTCGCCGCCCAGTTCAGCGTGGCGATCACCGGCTTGACCATGCGGGAGACGAACACGAGCGGGGGCGCCAGCAGCAGCACGGCGCGGTCCGCGGCGGACACCGACATGTTCTTCGGCACCATCTCGCCGAACACCACGTGCAGGAAGGTGACCACGAGCAGGGCCGTGAGGAACCCGCTGACGTCGGCGACCTCGGCCGGCACGCCCAGGTGGACCAGCGGGCCGGAGACGATGTGGTGCAGCGCCGGCTCGGAGATGTTGAGGATCAGCAGCGAGCACACGGTGATGCCCAGCTGGCAGCAGGCCAGCATGAGGGACACGTGCTCCATCGCGTACAGCGCGGTCCGGGCCCGCTTGTTGCCCTCCTCGGCCAGCGGCTCGATCTGGCTGCGCCGCGCGGACATGACGGCGAACTCGCCGCCCACGAAGAAGGCGTTGCCCGCCAGGAGCACCACGAGCCACGCGAGGCCTGCCCAGTCGCTCATCGTGCGTCCTCCTCTCGTGCGCCGCTCTCGCGGGCCCCTGCGGGGGCGTCCTCGGGCTCGGCCGGTGCGGGGACGAACCGGATGCGGTCCACGCGGCGCCCCTCCATCCGGGCGACCTCGAGCACGCCGCCCTGGACGGGGACCACGTCCCCGGGCTTCGGGACCTGCCCGAGCCGGTCCATCATGAACCCGCCCATGGTCTCGTAGGCGGGACCGTCCTCGATGTCGAGCTCGGTGATCTGCTCGGAGACCTCGTCGGGGCGCATCAGCCCGGGGAAGTACCACTCGCCCGCCGCGGACTGCAGGGCGCCGAGGCTGAGCCGGTCGTGCTCGTCGGAGACCTCCCCGACCACCTCCTCCACGAGGTCCTCGAGGGTCACGACGCCGGCGGTGCCGCCCCACTCGTCGACGACGACGGCCATCTGGAGCCCGCCGGAGCGCAGCTGCACGAGCAGGGAGTCGAGATGGACGGTCTCGGGCACGCGCAGGACGTCCTCCATGATCGCCCCGCACTCGAGGGCGGCGCGGCGCTCCGACGGCACGGCCACGGCCTTCTTGACGTGGACCACCCCGCGGACGTCGTCCGGGGAGTCGTCCATCACGGGGAACCGGGAGTGCCCGGTGCGGGAGGCGACGGCCACGACGTCCGCGACGGACTCGTGGGAGTCGAGCATCTGCACGCGGATCCGGGGCGTCATGACGTCCGCGGCCGTGCGCTCGGCGAAGGTGAGGGTCTTCGCGACGAACGCGGCGGTGCCGGCGTCCAGGGTGCCCATCTTCGCGGAGCGGCGGACCATCGAGGACAGCTCCTCCGGCGAGCGCGCGCCCGAGAGCTCCTCCTTGGCCTCCATCCCGAACAGGTGCAGGACCCGGTTGGCCACGCCGTTGAGGGTCACGACGAACGGCTTGAACACCGCGGTGAACACGAGCTGGGGACGGGCGACCAGCCGCCCCACCCGGAACGCCTCCGCGATGGCCCAGTTCTTGGGCACGAGCTCGCCCAGCAGCATGGACAGCAGCGTGGAGATGAGCATCGACAGCGCCAGGGTCGCTCCCCCGGCGGCCGCCACGGACAGACCGGTGAGCTCGGCGATCGGTTCCCGCAGGAAGGACTGGAGCGACAGGTCCAGGGTGTAGCCGGTGAGCAGGGTGGTCAGCGTGATCCCCAGCTGGCAGCTGGAGAGCTGCGTGGACAGGGACTTGAGGCACTTCAGCAGCGGTTCCGCCGCGCGGTCGCCCTCGGCGATCGCCCGGCGGACCGTGGTCTGGTCGAGGGCCACGAGGGAGAACTCCACGGCCACGAAGAAGCCCGTGCCGAGGATGAGGAGCAGGCCCGCCGCCAGGAGCAGCCATTCCATCAGGAGCGGCCTCCCGCGGCGGCCCGCCGGGCGGGGACGGGGCGGTCGGCGGCCGGGCGGCCGGGGGCGGAGCGGGGGACGGTGGGCGAGCCGGCTCGGGGGCCGCGGCGGGGGGCGCCGCGGCCGGGCCGGCAACTACTGAACGAGTCCATGAGAGCTCCAGAGTACCGGAGCGGGAGCCCTCCGGCGCCGGTTCAGGACCAGCTGACGGGGCGCGCCCTGCCCTCCTCGTAGCCGGACGCGGACTGGATGCCGACCACGGCCCGGGCCGCGAACTGCTCGAGGGTCGTGGCGCCCGCGTAGGTCATGGAGCTGCGCACGCCCGCGGTGATCTGGTCCACGAGGTCCTCCACGCCGGGGCGCTCGGGGTCGAGGTACATCTTGGAGCTGGAGATGCCCTCCTCGAAGAGTCCCTTGCGGGCGCGGGCGAAGGCGCCCTCGCCGCGGGTCCGCTCGCGCACGGCGCGGGTCGAGGCCATGCCGAAGCTCTCCTTGTACATGCGGCCGTCGGCGTCCACGTTCAGCTCGCCCGGGCCCTCGTGGGTGCCGGCGAACCAGGAGCCCACCATGACCTGGCTGGCCCCGGCCGCCAGGGCAAGAGCGACGTCCCGGGGGTGCTTCACGCCGCCGTCCGCCCAGACGTGCCGGCCCAGCCCGGCGGCGGCCTCGGCGCACTCGAGCACGGCGGAGAACTGCGGCCGGCCCACGGCGGTCATCATCCGGGTGGTGCACATCGCACCGGGGCCCACGCCGACCTTCACGATGTCCGCGCCGGCGTCGACGAGGTCCTGGACGCCGTCGGCGGTGACCACGTTGCCCGCCACGACGGGCACGTCGGGGGCCGCCGCGCGGACCAGCTCGAGGGCCTCCACCATCTTGCGCTGGTGGCCGTGGGCGGTGTCCACCACGAGCACGTCCACGCCCGCGTCGAGCAGCGCCCGGGCCTTGCCCCGGACGTCCCCGTTGATGCCCACGGCGGCGCCCACCCGGAGCCGGCCCGCGCCGTCCAGGGCGGGGGTGTAGATCGTGGAGCGGACCGTGCCCTTGCGGGTCAGCACGCCCACCACCGTGTCGCCGTCGAGCACCGGCGCCACGTGGGCGCGGGTCTGCGCGAGCCGGTCGTAGGCGGCGGCGAGGACGTCGTCGCCGGACCCGGCCCGGACCTCCGCCAGGGTGAACACCGGGGCGTCGGTGCGCATGATCGAGCCGAGCTGGGTGAAGCGGTCCACCTCGGCGCAGTCGGCCGCGAGCACCACCCCGCGGTAGGCCCGCCCCGGACCGCACACCACCACGGCGCCGTGGGGCCGCTTGTGCATGATGCCCAGGGCGTCGTGGACGGTGTCCTCGTCCCCGAGGACCACGGGGGTCTCGAAGCGCGGCGAGCGCTCCTTGACCCAGGACGTGACGTCCGCGATGACGTCGAGCGGGATGTCCTGCGGCAGGATGCCCAGACCGCCGCGGCGGGCCAGCGTCTCGACCATCCGGCGCCCGGTCACGGCGGTCATGTTCGCGGCCACCAGCGGCACGGTGGCGCCCGTGCCGTCGCGCGGGGTGAGGTCGACGTCGAACCGGGAGGTGACCCGGGAGCTCGAGGGGACGAGGAAGACGTCGCTGTAGGTCAGGTCGGACGTGGGGGTGTTGAGAAATCGCACGCGCGCCAGTCTAGCCGGGGCCCGCGACACGCGCCCCGGGGCGGGGCCGCGGACTAGCCATGCCGCCGCGCGGATCACTAGACTCGCCGGAGGTACGGCCGCGCCCGGTCGACGACCGTCCGGCAGGTTCCGGAGGCGGACGCCGCCGGCTGTCACGGGAGACGGCCGGCGAGGAACACCGGCGGCGGGTCCGGACGCTGCCGGGACCGACACTGTGGAGACCGGGCAGACGGCCTCCACGCGATCAACCATGGAAGAGGCGTATTCCCCGTGCCACATCAGCCACAGCACCCCATCCCTGAAGAATTCGCAGGTAACGAGTGGCTCGTCGACGAACTGTTCGAGAAGTACCGGACGGACAAGAACTCGGTGGACGAGAAGTGGTGGCCGATCTTCGAGTCGATGGGCGCGGACAGCAGCACCGCCGCGGAGCCGGCGGGCGCCGCGCAGGCCCCGGCGCCGAAGGCGGCCCCGGCGGCCGCCCCCGCGCAGCCCAAGGCCGCCGCCGCCCCCCAGCCGCCCGCGGCCCAGCGCACCGCCGCCCGCACCTCCCCCTCCCCGGCGGCGAAGCCCGCCACGCCGCCCGCGCCCACCAGGTCCGGTGCCAAGGCCGAGGGCCGGCCCGAGACCGACCAGGGTGAGACCGAGGCCTCGGACGCCAAGAAGCCCATTCCGGCCCAGCCCGCCCGCGCCCGCGCCACGGCGCCCAACCACGACGCGCCGGCCGAGGACAAGGTCGTCAAGCTGCGCGGGCCGGCGAAGGCCGTGGCCGCCAACATGGACGCGTCCCTCACCGTCCCCACCGCCACCACGGTCCGCGCCGTCCCGGCGAAGCTGCTGATCGACAACCGGATCGTGATCAACAGCCACCTCTCCCGCAACCGCGGCGGCAAGGTGTCCTTCACGCACCTGATCGGCTACGCCGTGATCAAGGCGCTGGCCAACTACCCGTCCCAGAACGTCGTCTACGACGAGCAGGACGGCAAGCCCGTGGCGGTGCACCCCGCCCACGTCAACTTCGGCATCGCCATCGACATCCCGAACAAGGACGGCTCCCGCAACCTCGTGGTGCCGAACATCAAGGGCGCCGAGGCCATGTCCTTCATGCAGTTCTGGAACGCGTACGAGGACGTCGTCCGCCGTGCGCGCGCCAACGAGCTGACCATGGAGGACTACCAGGGCACCACGGTGTCCCTGACCAACCCGGGCGGCATCGGCACCGTCCACTCCGTGCCGCGGCTGTCCAAGGGCCAGGCGTGCATCGTCGGCGTGGGCGCGCTCGACCACCCCGCCGAGTACCGGGGCTCCTCCCCCAAGACCATCGCGCGGCACGCGGTCTCGAAGATCATCACCCTGACCTCGACCTACGACCACCGCGTCATCCAGGGCGCGGGCTCCGGCGAGTTCCTGCGCCTCATCGAGTCCTACCTGCTGGGCGGGGACGACTTCTACGACGAGATCTTCGAGGCCCTGCGGATCCCCTACGAGCCCGTGCGCTGGGCCGTGGACAACCAGGTCAACCCCGAGATCCAGGTCAACAAGGTCGCCCGGATCCAGCAGCTCATCCACGCGTACCGGGTCCGCGGCCACCTCATGGCGGACACCAACCCGCTCGAGTACGTGATGCGCAAGCACCCGGACCTCGACATCCGCACCTACGGGCTGTCCCTGTGGGACCTGGAGCGCGAGTGGCCCACCGGCGGCTTCGGCGGCGCGGACGTGCTCAGCCTGCGCACCATCCTGGGCCGGCTGCGGGACGCCTACTGCCGCACCCTCGGCGTGGAGTACATGCACCTGCAGGAGCCGGAGGAGCGCGAGTGGTTCCAGGACCAGCTCGAGCACGGCTACCAGAAGCCCAGCCGCGAGGAGCAGTTCCGCATCCTGGGCCGGCTCAACGCCGCCGAGGCGTTCGAGACGTTCCTGCAGACCAAGTACGTGGGCCAGAAGCGCTTCTCCCTCGAGGGCGGCGAGTCCCTGATCCCGCTGCTGGACGAGATCATCTCCGACGCCGCCGACGCCGGGCTCGCGGGCGTCGGCATCGCCATGGCCCACCGCGGCCGGCTCAACGTGCTCACCAACATCGCCGGCAAGTCCTACGCCCAGGTCTTCCGCGAGTTCGAGGGCAGCCAGGACCCGCGCACCACCGAGGGCTCCGGCGACGTGAAGTACCACCTCGGCACGGAGGGCTCCTTCACCTCCGACAACGGCAACGAGACCCAGGTCTACCTCGCCGCGAACCCGTCCCACCTCGAGGCCGCCGACCCGGTCATCGAGGGCATCGCCCGAGCCAAGACCGACGTCCTGGGCGCCGGGCCCGAGGGCGACGGCACGTTCCCGGTGCTGCCGATCCAGGTGCACGGCGACGCGGCCTTCGCGGGTCAGGGCGTGGTGGCCGAGGTCCTGCAGATGGCGCTGCTGCCCGGCTACACCGTGGGCGGCACCGTCCACGTGGTCGTGAACAACCAGGTGGGCTTCACCACCGCGCCTGCCGCGGCCCGGTCCACCACCTACGCGACGGACATCGCCAAGGGACTCCAGGCGCCGATCTTCCACGTCAACGCCGACGACCCCGAGGCCGTCACGCACGTGGGCCAGATGGCGTTCGCGTACCGGCAGACGTTCCACAAGGACGTCATCATCGACCTCGTGTGCTACCGGCGCCGCGGCCACAACGAGGGCGACGACCCCTCGATGACCCAGCCGCTGATGTACAACCTCATCGAGGAGAAGCGCTCGACCCGCAAGATCTACACCGAGAACCTCGTGGGCCGCGGCGACATCACCCAGGAGGAGGCCGACCGGGCGCTGAAGGACTACCAGGAGCGCCTGGAGCGGGTCTTCGCCGAGACGCACGAGGCGCAGACGTCCTCGATCCCGCTGGTCACCGGGGACTCCGCCGCGATCTCGAACATCGAGCGGCCCTCCGCCCAGCAGGCGGACTCCGGGGTCTCGATCCCCCGCACCACGGCCATCTCGACCGAGGCCGCCCAGCGGATCGGCGCGGTGCACGTGGAGGTCCCCGAGGACTTCGCCGTGCACAAGAAGCTGCGCAAGCTCCTCGAGCGCCGCGAGGCGATGACCCGCGAGGGCGGCGTGGACTGGGGCATGGGCGAGCTCATGGCCTTCGGCTCCCTCATGATGGAGGGCATCCCGGTCCGGATGAGCGGCCAGGACGTCCGGCGCGGCACGTTCACGCAGCGCCACGCCGTGTTCTACGACTCCGGCACCGGCGCGGAGTGGACCCCGCTCAACCACCTCTCCGGGAACCAGGCGCAGCTGGCGATCTACAACTCGCTGCTGTCCGAGTACGGCGTGCTGGGCTTCGAGTACGGCTACTCGGTGGAGCGCCCGGACGCCCTGACCGTGTGGGAGGCCCAGTTCGGCGACTTCGTCAACGGCGCCCAGATCATCCTGGACGAGTTCGTCTCCTCCGCGGAGCAGAAGTGGGGCCAGCGCTCGTCGCTGGTCATGCTCCTGCCGCACGGCTTCGAGGGGCAGGGCCCGGACCACTCCTCGGCCCGGATCGAGCGCTTCCTGACGCTGTGCGCCGAGAAGAACATGGTCGTGGCCAACCCCTCGACGCCGTCGAACCACTTCCACCTGCTGCGCCGGCAGGCCTACAGCCGCCCGCGCAAGCCGCTGGTGGTGGCCACGCCGAAGCAGCTGCTGCGCCTCAAGGCGGCGGCCTCCCCGATCGAGGAGTTCACCTCCGGCGCGTTCCGCCCGGTGATCGGCGACCAGGCGGGGCTCGAGGCCGCCGAGGTCACCGACGTGGTGCTGGTCTCCGGCCGGCTCTACTACGACCTCGCCGCGGCCCGCGAGGAGCGCAAGGACCGGAGGACGGCGATCGTGCGCGTGGAGCAGCTGTACCCGCTGCCCCTCGCGGAGATCCGGGAGGAGCTCGGCAAGTACCCCGAGGCCCGCCTCACGTGGGCGCAGGACGAGCCCGCCAACCAGGGCGCCTGGCCGTTCATGGCGGTCAACCTCCTGCCGCAGCTCGACCGGCCGGTCCGGCTCGCCTCCCGTCCCGCGTCCGCGTCCCCGGCCAACGGCTCGGCCAAGCGCCACGCGGCCGAGCTCGAGACCCTGGTGCAGACGGCCTTCGAGCGCGACTGAGCCCGTCCCGGGAGGGCGGGGGCCCGTGCCCCTGCCCTCCCGCACGTCCCCAGCGAGTCCGGCGCCGGCCCGTGCCCACGGGCCGGCGCCGCTCGTCCCCCCGACATCCCGCACCCCCGACCAGAAAGAACGACGTGGAGCAACGAAGGATCAGAATTGTCGCAGTCGGTGACGAGCTGCTGGCCGGCGAGGGCGACCCCCGGGGCCTCGGCTGGTTCGGGCGGGTCATGGCCCGGACCCCGCACCACGTGGCCCCCGTGTCCGCCTACAACCTGGCGGCGCCCGGCGAGGGCAGCGAGTCGCTCAACGAGCGCTGGTTCGAGGAGGCGGCCCGCCGCTTCTCCCCCGGTCACGACAACCGCCTGGTCATCGCGCCCTCCACCCTGGACATCGACCTGTCCATCACGAGCGCGCGCTCCCGGCTGAACATGGCCAACATCATCGACACCGCCTCCCAGCACAACGTGCGGGTCCTCGTGGTCGGCCCCCCGCCCACGATGGACGCCGAGCGCAACCGCCGGATCGCGGACCTCTCGGCCGCCTACGCGGACGTCACGACCCGGCGCAACCACGTCTACGTGGACACGTTCAACCCGCTGCAGCACCACGAGCAGTGGCGCAAGGACCTCGCGGCCAACCACGGACACCCCGGCCAGGCGGGCTACGGGCTGATGGCGTGGCTCGTGCTGCACCGCGGCTGGTACGACTGGCTGGACCTGCCCGAGCCCCGGTGAGCCCGGCCCGTCCCGCGTGTGAGAGAATGGCGGGCAGTGCCTCGTCCGGCCGCCGCTGACATCACCAGACCACGCGGGAACGGACGCCGACACCCACGATCCGCCGCGGGCGACCGCGGACAGACAGGAGGCTCGCATGAGCAAGCGCGGACGCAAGCGCAAGGACCGCCGCAAGGGCGGCGCCAACCACGGCAAGCGCCCCAACGCCTGAGGTCCTTCCCGGACCCCGGCGACGCCGTGACGGAAGGGCCCCGGACCGCTGACGCGGGCCGGGGCCCTTCCGTGTGCCCGGGGTCCTGCCGTGCGGGAGCCGGGGCGCCGCGCTCAGGCGGCGGGCGGATCCTGGCGCGCCCCGTGCAGCCGGGCGAGGATCGAGACCCGCAGGTCGGCGGGCGCGGTCTCCGCGCAGGACCGCCGGACCACGGAGCGGATCACGCACTCCAGGTCGTACTCGCGGGCGCACTCAGGGCACTCGAGGAGGTGGCCGTGGATCTCGTCGAGGTCGTCCGCCGGGAGCACCCCGTCGAGGTACTCGTAGATCAGGCGGATCCTCTCGTCCGTGCAGCATCCGAGGCTCTCGCAGTCGGCCATGTCTACTTGTCCTTTTCCTTCTTCTTGTCGCCGGTCACCCTGGACGTGTCGAAGCCGCGCTCGGCGGCGTAGTCGGCGAGCTTCTCGCGCAGCAGCTTCCGCCCGCGGTGCAGGCGGGACATCACCGTCCCGATCGGCGTGTCCATGATCTCGGAGATCTCCTTGTAGGCGAAGCCCTCCACGTCGGAGAAGTACACCGCCAGCCGGAACTCCTCGGGCAGCTCCTGCAGGGCGCGCTTGACGTCGCTGTCCGGCAGGTGGTCCAGCGCCTCCACCTCCGCGGAGCGCAGCCCCGAGGACGTGTGGGACTCGGCGCGGTGCAGCTGCCAGTCCTCAACGGTGTCGGTGTTCGCCTGCAGCGGCTCGCGCTGCCGCTTGCGGTAGAGGTTGATGTACGTGTTCGTGAGGATGCGGTACAGCCACGCCTTGAGGTTCGTGCCGGGCTTGTACTGGTGGAACGCGGAGAACGCCTTCGTGTAGGCCTCCTGCACGAGGTCCTCGGCGTCGGCCGGGTTGCGAGCCATGCGCAGGGCGGCGGCGTAGAGCTGGTCCACGTACTCCATGGCGTCCTGCTCGAAGCGCGCCTTCCGGTCCTCGGGGGACTCGGTCTCGACGTCGACGGGCGGCTCGGTGCGCTGGGGGGCGGCCCCCTGCTGGTTCTGCTCGTTCATCACGGACCAGTCTACGGGGACGCGCGCGCGGGCCGGGGCAGGCTCGAGAACGCTCGTGGGGGCGGTGATGACTGCTCCTCTCCCCCGCCGTGCGGGTCCCTTCGAAAACCTGTGCCGGTGACCTGCCCCGGACGGGGCGGCCGCTGTCCTGCACAACGGGTGTCACCGTCGCACCTATTCCCACCGCGCCCGGCCCGTGCTCGCCCCGGGCGCGGTCCCCGTGGCTAGGATGGGACGAGCGGCGCCGTCCGCCGATCCAGACCCGCCCGACACAGCCCCGCGGTACCGTCTGCCGCCGAGGAGGAACCCATGAGCATCGTCCGTCGCATCGCCCGCCCGCTGCTGGCCACCGGTTACGTCGCCAACGGGGTGGAGAGCTTCCGCAACTCGTCCCAGGCCGCCCAGCACCTCGCCCCGGCGATCTCCGCCGCCACGAAGGCCTTCCCCCAGGCCGGACCCGCGCTGCAGAACCACGCCGTGGTGGCCCAGGGCCTGGCCGCGGCGCAGCTCGGCGCCGCCGTGCTCTTCGGGCTGGGCAAGCTGCCCCGCCTCTCGGCCGGCGTGCTCGTCACCACCACCGCGCTCAACGCCTACGCCGACTACCGCGCCGCGGAGGCGGGCACCCCGGAGCAGAAGGCCGCCCGCCGCTCCACCGCCTTCAAGAACTCCTCCCTGGTGGGCGCCGTCATGCTCGCCGCCGTGGACACCGAGGGCAACCCGTCCCTGCTGTGGCGTGCCGAGCACCTCGCCGGGGACGTCCGCAAGAACGCCTCCAAGCTGGGCAAGGACACCCAGAAGCAGGTGGCCAAGGCCGAGAAGGCCCTCCAGCACGCCGTCAAGCAGGGCTAGGCCCCGGTCCCCCTGTCGTGATGCCGCCGGAGTCCTCCGCCCCCGCAGCCCGTCCCGACGCCGCGGAGCCGGCCCCGCAGCACGAGCTGTGGCCGGCTCCGTTCGTCGGGCCCCGTCCCGTCGTCGCCGAGCTGACGGTGCCGGGCTCGAAGTCCCTCACCAACCGGTACCTGCTGCTCGCCGCTCTGGCGGACGGTCCGTGCCGGCTGCGCTCGCCCCTGCACTCCCGGGACTCGCGGCTGATGGTCGAGGCCCTGCGGGCCCTCGGGGCGCGCGTCGAGGAGGTGGCCGGGGACGGCGGCTTCGGCCCCGACCTGCTCGTCGAGCCCGCCCCGTGGGACGCCGCCGAGCCGGTCACGGTCGAGTGCGGGCTGGCCGGGACCGTGATGCGCTTCGTGCCGCCGGTCGCCGCCCTCGCACGGCGTCCCGTCACCTTCGACGGCGACCCGGGCGCCCGGGTGCGCCCCATGGGGCCGGTGATCGACGCCCTGCGTGCGCTCGGCCTGCGGGTCGAGGACGACGGCCGGGGCCGGCTGCCCTTCACCGTGCACGGCACCGGCGGCGTGCGCGGCGGGGAGCTGGAGATCGACGCCACCGGCTCGAGCCAGTTCGTCTCGGCCCTGCTGCTCGCGGGCGCCCGGTTCGACGACGGGCTCGTGCTGCGCCACCGCAGCGCCGACGGCTCGGGGCGCGGTGTGCCGTCCATGCCGCACGTCGAGATGACCGTCGAGGTGCTGCGCGGTCTCGGCGTCTCCGTGGACGACTCCGTGCCCGACGAGTGGCGGGTCGTCCCCGGGCCGGTGCGGGCCTTCGACGTGACCATCGAGCAGGACCTCTCCAACGCCGGCCCCTTCCTGGCCGCGGCCGTGGTGACCGGCGGACGGGTCTCGGTGCCCCGCTGGCCCGACCGCACCACCCAGGGCGGCGACCACTGGAAGCACATCCTTCCGGCCTTCGGCGCGGCGGTGGAGCTCACGGACGGGACCTTCACCGTCAGGGGCCCGGACGCGGTGACCGGGGTCGACCTCGACCTCGGCGAGGCCGGGGAGCTCGCGCCCACCGTCGCGGCCGTGTGCGCGGTCGCCGGCACGCCCTCGCGGCTGCGCGGCATCGCCCACCTGCGCGGCCACGAGACCGACCGGCTCGCCGCGCTCGTCACGGAGATCAACCGGCTCGGCGGCGACGCCGAGGAGACCGCGGACGGGCTGCTGATCCGGCCGGCCCCCCTGCACGGCGGGACGTTCCACAGCTACGAGGATCACCGGATGGCCACCGCCGGCGCCGTGATCGGCCTCGTGGTCCCGGACGTCCGGGTCGAGAACATCGCGACCACCGCCAAGACCCTCCCCGAGTTCCCCCGGCTGTGGGCGGAGCTCACGGGCACGAGCCGTGACGCGTAGGGACTCCGTCCGGCGTGACTGGGACGAGTCGGACGTGCGCGTCCGTCCCAGCAAGACCGGCTCCCGTCCGCGCACCAAGGAGCGCCCGGCGCACGAGGACGCCGTCACCGGCCGCATCGTCACCGTGGACCGCGGCCGCTATACCGCGATCCTCGAGGAGGACACCCCCGGGGAGCGGCTGGTCGTGGCCGTGCGCGCCCGGGAGCTGCGCCGCCGGCCTGTGGTCGCGGGCGACCTCGTGGGCCTCGTCGGCGACGTCAGCGGCGCCCCGGACAGCCTGGCCCGCCTCGTGCGGATCGAGGAGCGCTCCACCGTCCTGCGCCGCAGCGCGGACGACACCGACCCGGTCGAGCGGGTCGTGGTGGCCAACGCCGACCAGCTCGTGGTCGTCGTGGCCGCCGCCAACCCCGAGCCCCGCACCGGGTTCATCGACCGCTCCCTCGTGGCCGCCTACGACGCCGGCATCGAACCGCTGCTGTGCATCACCAAGACCGACCTGCGGGACCCCGCCGAGCTGATCTCCCACTACACGGCGCTCGAGCTGCCCGTGCTCGTCTCCGGCCCCGCCCGCGACGTCCCGGCCGGCGACGACGGGACCACGCTGCCCCTCGACCCGGCGCTCGTCGAGGCCCTGCGCGAGCGTCTCGACGGCCACGTCTCCGTGCTGCTGGGCCACTCCGGCGTGGGCAAGTCCACCCTCGTCAACGCCCTCACGGGCGCCGACCGGGCCACGGGCGGGGTGAACGCGGTGACCGGACGGGGCCGGCACACGTCGTCGTCGGCCCTCGCCCTGAAGATCGAGGACGCCTCCCCCGGGTCCTGGATCATCGACACCCCCGGCATCCGCTCGTTCGGCCTGGCGCACGTGGACCACGACCGGATCGTGGAGTCCTTCGACGAGCTCGCCGAGGCGATCGCCGAGTGCCCCAAGGGCTGCCGGCACACGGGGACGTCCCCCGGCTGCGCCCTGGACGCCTGGGTGGCGCAGGGCCGCGCCGGGGAGGCGGGCGAGTCCCGGCTGGTCTCCCTGCGCCGGCTGCTCGGGGCCGGGGAGCGCCCCGGGGAGTCCCGCGAGGACAAGGAGCTCGGCGTCCAGTGAGCCGCCGGGCGGGGTGCCTGGCACCCCCGCCCGACCAGGCCCGGGACCGTGGTTCGGGGTAGGTTGGACCAATGCGCAGCCCCAGCAACTACACCGACGACCTCCGCCTCGCCCACATCCTGGCCGACGCCGTGGACCGCCTGACCATGCGCCGGTTCAAGGCCCAGGACCTCACGGTGGAGACCAAGCCCGACCTCACCCCCGTCACGGACGCCGACCGCGAGGCCGAGCAGCTCATCCGCACCCAGCTGGGGCGCGCGCGCAACCGGGACGCCGTGATCGGCGAGGAGTACGGCGCCACCGGCAGCGGCGCCCGGCAGTGGGTCGTGGACCCCATTGACGGCACCAAGAACTTCGTGCGCGGCGTGCCGGTGTGGGCCACCCTGATCGCCCTCGTCGACGAGGGCCGGCCGGTGGTCGGCGTGGTCTCCGCGCCGGCGCTCGGCCGCCGCTGGTGGGCGGCGGCCGGCACGGGCGCGTTCACCGGCAAGTCCCTGGCCAACGCCCAGCGGATCCACGTCTCCCAGGTGGGGCGGCTGTCCGACGCCTCGCTGTCCTACTCCTCGCTCACGGGGTGGCGGGACCGCGGGGTGCGCGAGCGCTTCCTGGAGCTCACCGACGAGGTCTGGCGGACCCGGGCCTACGGCGACTTCTGGTCCTACTGCCTCCTCGCCGAGGGCGCCGTGGACATCGCCTGCGAGCCCGAGCTCAGCCTGCACGACATGGCCGCGCTGGTGCCCGTGGTCGAGGAGGCCGGCGGCCGGTTCACGTCCCTCGAGGGCGAGCCCGGGCCCTTCGGCGGCAACGCGCTGGCCACCAACGGTCTGCTCCACGACGAGGTGCTGGGGCTGCTGGCCACCGGTTCCTGACCCGCCCGCGCGACGACGGGGGCCCGCACCGGCCGGTGCGGGCCCCCGTCGTCGTCAGTCGGCGTCCGTCGCCGGCAGGGGTCAGAGGTCCTGGCCGGCGAAGCCCATCTCCCGCTCGATGCACTGCTGGAACGCCGCCTGGTCATTGGAGAACTGCGAGCAGGCCTCCATGGCCGGCCCGAACTCGCCGAACAGCGCCCCGAAGAGCACCAGGAAGAGGATGCTCGCCAGGATCGCCAGGACGCTGAGCACGATGCCGATGATCGGCAGGGCCTTGGACGCGCCGGGCGTCCTGCCCAGCTTGCGCAGCGCCACGATGCCCAGCACCAGGCCCACGAGGCCCGGGACGATGCCGAGCACGAACCAGCACGTCAGCAGCGCCACGATGCCCAGCACCAGGGAGGCGATGCCCAGCCCCGTGCCGGCGGGCCGCGGGCTCGCGCCGTACTGGTTCATGTCGTACTGCCCCTGGTAGCCCTGCTGCCCCTGGTAGCCCGGGCCGCCGTACTGGCCCTCGCCGTACTGGCCCTGGCCCTGGTAGCCCTGGCCGCCGTACTGGCCCTGGCCGTACTGACCCTGGTCGTACTGGCCCTGGCGGTACTGGTCCTGGTAGCCCTGGTGCCCCTGGCCGTAGGAGTCCTGGCCCTGGTGGCCCTGGCCGCCGTACTGGCCCTGGTCGTACTGGCTCTGGTAGCCCTGCTGCCCCTGGCCGTACTGCGGCGTGGCGTACGGGTCGCCGGCGCCGCCCTGGCCGGAGCGCGGCGGCTCGTAGGAGGGTCCCGAAGGCGCTCCCTCGACGCGCTGACCGTACTCGGGCGGGTCGTGGCGACCGGAGCTCGACGACCCGCCGGCACCGGTGCCGCTCGGGTCTGGCGTGTTGTCGTTGTGGCTCATGGCGTTGCCCTTTCGGTCGTCTGCGGTACGCCACCAGCTTGTCACACGGCCCGCCGGGACGTGCCCCTTCCCCGGGCGGCGGCACGGCGCCCGCCCTGCCCCGGAACGATCCGGGCACGAAAAAACCGGGGAGCGCCTCGCGGCGCTCCCCGGTCAGGGATCTCGTGGAGATGGGGGGAATTGAACCCCCGTCCGATGCAGCATTGTCAGGGCTTCTCCGGGTGCAGTCTGCGTGGCGTTTTCTCAGTCCCGGCCCTCGTGCAGACACGTGGCCGACGGACTCAGTCGCGAAAGTGTTCTCCAGACGCCCGCGACGAACGGCTAGAGCAGTGGCCTCCTGATTGATGCCAGACCCCGGGTCGAAGGCGAACCCGGGCTGACAGTCACCTAAGTAGTCTGGTTGCGCTTACGCCGCGAGGGCGAAGGCGTTCTGAGACTTGGCGACGTTGCTCTGAGAATTGGCAACTATTGTTTTACAGAGAGCGTTTACGAGATAACTCTGCGTCCTCGACCCGCTTCCCCTGTCTCAACTCACATCGTCGAAACCGATCATCCCCGTATTTTGTTGTCAAGCATCCCGCCGCAACGGGATACACCACTCTACCGCGCGGTACCCGCCGACCGCAAGCATTCGCCCCGGGACGCTCAGCCCAGGTTCTTGTAGCGCATGGCCCGCTGGGCCTCGCGGTTGTCCTGCTGCTCCCGCAGGGTCTGGCGCTTGTCGTACTCCCGCTTGCCCTTGGCCACGGCGATCTCGACCTTGGCCTTCTTCCCGTCCACGAAGTAGAGGGACAGCGGCACGATCGTGAAGCCGGACTCCCGCGTCTTCTGCTGGATCTTGTCCATCTCGCTGCGGTGCAGGAGCAGCTTGCGGCGGCGGCGGGCGGAGTGGTTGGTCCACGACCCCTGCAGGTACTCGGGGATGTGGACGCCCTCCAGCCACAGCTCGCCGTCGGTGAACTGGCAGAACCCGTCCACGAGCGAGGCGCGCCCCATGCGCAGGGACTTCACCTCGGTGCCCATGAGCGCGAGACCCGCCTCGTAGGTGTCGAGGATGTGGTAGTCGTGCCGGGCCTTCTTGTTGTTGGCGACGACCTGGCGACCGGTGTCCTTCTTGGCCATGGGCCTCCTCCCTGGGGACGGTGCGGACGGGAACGTGCCGCGCACCGGGGCACGCGGCAGATCCTCCATCCTACGCCACGGCCCTCGCGCGGGACCACGGCCGGCACCCGGACCCGTCGGCGCCTCGCCCAGGAGCGTCGTCCCAGGTCACCCCCGTCGCACCCGGTAGGCTGGGCGGATGCTGGAGCCAGTCCCCACCGAGCGCCCGCCCGCCGCGGACGTCCTGTACCTCGTCGGCACGAGCGGTCACCCGAACTTCGGCGACGAGTTCATCGCCGCCTCGTGGCTGCGCTTCCTCGCCCGCGCCCGGCCCGGCGCCGAGGTGTGGCTCGACTGCCCCCACCCGGGGCTGGCGTCCCACCTGTTCGACGGCCTGCACCCGGGTCTGCGGACCACCGACACCCTGTGGCGGCTCGCCTTCGAGACGACCGGGATGGACCCGGCCGCGGCGGACGCCCACGTGGACCGGGTGGTGACGCACCTGGGGTCCCCGCGCTACGACCTCGGCCTGCTCGGCGCCCGGCGCGCGGGCTCCGTGCACTTCCTCGGGGGCGGGTACCTGAACTCCATCTGGCCGCACCACGCGCGCCTGCTCCGGGCGGCGCTGCGGCTGCGCGAGGTGTCCGGGGCGCGGCTGGCCGCCACCGGCCTGGGCCTGGCCCCCGCCACCGACGCCGAGGGCCTGCGTGCCGCGCTCGGCGCCTTCGACCACGCCACGGTCCGTGACGCGCCCAGCGCCCAGCTCGCCCGCGCCGACCGCGCCCCCGACGACGCCTTCCTCGGCCTGCCCGGCCTCGCGGGCTTCACCGGCGCGCCCGCCGAGGGGACGGACGACGGCGACGTGTGGGTGTGCCTGCAGAGCGACATGACCGAGCCCGGGATCCTCGACGGCGCCGTCGCCGCCGTGCGGGCCGCGCTGACGGGTCCGGCACTGGCGGGCCGGACCGTGCGCTACCTCGAGGCGATCCCCGGCGCGGACCGCGCGGCCTTCGACCGGCTCGCCGACCTCGTCCCCGAGGAGAACTTCGTGCCGTTCACGCGGCTCTGGCAGGAGGGCTTCCCGGCCCGGCCGGGTCAGACGTGGCTCACCTCGCGGTTCCACTTCCACCTGCTCGCCGCCGCGTGCGGCGCGGAGGGCACCGCGCTGGAGGTCAGCCCCGACTACTACCGCGTCAAGCACCAGTCTCTGCTCGAGGCCGGCACGGGGTGGTCCGTCACGCCCACCGGCGGCACGGAGCCGTCCGCGCCCGCCCGGTCGCACGCCTTCCCGGCCACGGCCGCGCGGCTGCACCGTACCAAGCTCCGGGAGGCGGAGGAGCTTTACCCGGCGGCCGCGGCCCCCGAGGACGGCCCCGCCGGGACGGAGCCCCGCACCCGGCCGGGACGGACGGTGGCGCGCTTCCTGCGCCGCTGAGCGCCCGCCCTCCCAGGGCACCGGGCCCCGGCCGGTCGCGGGACCGGCCGGGGCCCGGGCAGGGGTCCCGCGGGAGTTCAGGCGTCGGCCGGGGCGTGGCGCTGATCGGCGCGCCAGCGGATCCCGGCGTCGACGAAGCCGTCGATCGCGCCGTCGAAGATCGCGGAGGGGTTGCCCTCCTCGTGGTTGGTCCGCAGGTCCTTGACCATCTGGTACGGGTTCAGGACGTAGGAGCGCATCTGGTCGCCCCAGGACGCCTTGACGTCCCCGGCCAGCTCCTTCTTCTTGGCGCTCTCCTCCTCCTGGCGCTGCAGGAGCAGCCGCGACTGGAGCACGCGCAGCGCGGCGGCGCGGTTCTGGATCTGGGACTTCTCGTTCTGCATGGACACGACGATGCCCGTGGGGATGTGGGTCATCCGCACGGCGGAGTCCGTGGTGTTCACGGACTGCCCGCCGGGGCCCGAGGAGCGGAAGACGTCCACCTTGATCTCGGACTCGGGGATCTCGATCGAGTCGTCCTGCTCGATGAGCGGGATGACCTCCACCGCCGCGAACGAGGTCTGGCGCCGCCCCTGGTTGTCGAAGGGGGAGATGCGGACGAGCCGGTGGGTGCCGGCCTCGACGGACAGGGTGCCGAAGGCGTAGGGGGCCTTGACCTCGAAGGTCGCGGACTTCAGGCCCGCCTCCTCCGCGTAGGAGGTGTCCAGGACGGTGGTCGGGTAGCCGTGGCGCTCCGCCCAGCGCAGGTACATGCGCATGAGCATCTCGGCGAAGTCGGCGGCGTCCACGCCGCCGGCGCCGGAGCGGATGGTCACCACGGCCTCGCGCTCGTCGTACTCGCCCGAGAGCAGGGTCTGGACCTCCAGCCGGGAGAGCGCCTTCTTGACCGCGGCGAGCTCCTCCACGGCGAGCTCCAGGGTCTCCGCGTCGTCCTCCTCGGCGGCCAGCTGCACCATGACCTCGATGTCGTCGATGCGGCCGCCCAGCTTCTCGAGCCGCTCGAGGTCGGACTGCTTGTGGGAGAGCTTGGAGGTGATCTTCTGCGCCGCGGCCTGGTCGTCCCACAGGTCCGGGGCGGTCGCCTGCTGCGAGAGCTCGGCGATGTCCCGCTTGATGGCGTCGACGTCGCTCACGGCCTCGATGGACGCGAACGTGGAACGGAGGGCGGAGATCTCTGCCGGGAAGTCAAGGGAGGCCATGGAAGCCAAGATTATCCCATGGGGGCAAATCATCCCGGCCCGGCCCGGCGCCCCTCTGGCAGGATGGTGCCGAGAGGAAGGAAGCACGATGCGCATCCCTCGCACGCTGGCCCTGGTCCTCGCCGGCGGGAAGGGCTCCCGGCTCGGCGCCCTGACCGAGAAGAAGGTCAAGCCCGCCCTGCCCGTGGCGGGCACCTACCGGCTCATCGACGTCGCCCTGTCCAACCTCGTGCACTCCCACCTCTCGGACGTGTGGGTCGTCGAGCAGTTCCTCCCGCACAGCCTCAACCAGCACCTGGCCAACGGGCGCCCCTGGGACCTCGACCGCACCCACGGCGGGCTCCAGGTCCTGCCCCCGTACCAGGGCACCGAGGGCGAGGGCTTCGCCGAGGGCAACGCGGACTCGCTCTACCGGCAGAAGGACCTGATCCGCGACTTCGCCCCGGACCTGGTCCTGGTGCTCAGCGCCGACCACCTCTACACGCTGAACTTCCTCGACGTGATCGACACCCACCTCGAGCGGGGCGCCGACCTGACGGTGGTCACCACGCTGGTCGACGAGGACCCCTCCCGCTACGGCGTGGTGCAGACCGACGACGGCGGCCGCGTCACCGGCTTCGACTACAAGCCGGACGAGCCCCGGGGGCGGCTGGTCGCGGCCGAGATGTTCCTCTACGACGCGCAGAAGCTGCTGGAGGCCCTGGACCTCGTGCACGAGCAGGAGGGCGGGCTCGAGGACTACGGCAACGACCTGGTCCCGTGGTTCGTGGCGCACCGCACGGTGGTGGAGCACCGCCTGGACGGGTACTGGATGGACCTGGGCACCCTGCAGTCCTACTGGACCGCGCACCTGCAAATGCTCGACGGCGACGGCGTGGCCCTGGACGACCCCGGCTGGCCGATCCTCTCGGCCCAGCCGCAGCGCGTGCCCGCCCGGATCGCCGGCAGCGCGGATCTGCGCGCCTCGATGGTCGCCGCGGGCGCGACCGTGCGCGGTGGGGTGGAGCACTCGGTGCTCGGGCCCGGCGTCGTCGTCGAGGAGGGCGCCGCGGTGCGCAGCTCGGTGCTGCTGGACGGCGTCCGGGTGGGGCCGGGGGTGACCCTCGTGAACGTCGTGGCGGACATGGGCGCCGACATCACCGGCGGCGGCCGCCGCGGCTCGGAGCAGGGCATCACCCTGATCGGCGAGGACGGGAAGGTGCGCACCACGGAGGACTTTGACCGCTCCGCGGCCCTCCCGTACGGCTACTGACGCACAGCCGTCGGTGCCCCTGCGCCCGGTCCTGCCCTGCGTCACGCGGACGCGCCGTAACGCCGCAGTAACGCGGCGCCCGCATTCTGCTCGTATGCAGGTGCCCGCAGCGCTGCAGCGCCCGGAGCACGAGTGCTGTCCCGAGCGGGAGGAATCTCCATGAGCAACGCACTCATCAGGCAGGACGGGCCCGGCTCCGTCGTCGCGGACAACCTCTGGGAGTTCCGGCTGGGTGCTGTCCCCTTCGCGGTGGGCCTGCTGGCGGGCGTGGCCGGAACGGTGCTGACGCTGCGCAGGGCCAAAGGGTCCGAGCAGCCCAGGACGCGAACGCCGACGGGCTGGCCGGTCAACATCGCCCACCGGGGCGGTGCCGCGCTGGTGCCGGAGAACACCCTCGAGGGCTTCCGGGAAGCAGTGGGCCTCGGGGACGTCACCCTGGAACTGGACGCGCGGATGTGCGCCGACGGCGAGATCGTCGTGATTCACGACGCCACGGTGGAGCGGACGACCGACGGCACCGGGACAGTGGCCCACAAGGGCCGCGCCGACCTGCAGCGACTGGACGCCGGGTACCGATTCCCCTCGGACGACGTGGCCGACCACCCTTGGCGAGGGCGCGGCGTGCGCGTCCCCACGCTCGAGGCGGTCTACCGGCAGCACCCCGACCGGCCCGTCGTCATCGAGCTCAAGGACGAGCGGCCCGGCTCGGCGGAGGCCCTGTGGCGGACCGTCGACGCCGCCGGCGCCCAGGCGCGCACGCTCGTGGCCACGAACCGCACGCCCCCGCTCCGGCGCTTCCGGCAGGCCTCCGGCGGGGTGGTCCCGACGGCGGCCACCGTGAACGAGTTCGCCCTCTTCTGGCTGCTCAGCTTCCTGCACCTCCACCGCGCCTACGACCCGCCGTTCCAGGCGCTCCAGCCGCCGGAGGTCTACAAGGGCATCCGGGTGGTCACCCCACGCCTCGTCCGACGCGCCCACGAGGCGGGGCTCAGGGTCGACGTCTGGACGATCAACGCCGAGGCGGACATGCGCCGGCTGTTGGACTGGGGCGTCGACGGCTCATGACGGACCGCCCTGACGTCCTGGCCGGGGTGCTCAGCGGCGACTGACCGGACAGCACGCATCCCGGCGTCCGCCGTCCGCGGTCGCACGAGCAGAGAGACACCACGATGAACGCACAGCGGGAGACCCGCTTCGCCCTGGTCCTCAACGGCGGGGTGAGCCTGGCCGTCTGGATGGGCGGGGTGACGCACGAGCTCAATCGGCTGCGGCTGGCGTCTGCCGGCGCATCTCCACCCGAACGTCCGGCCGAGGCGGCCGTGCAGAAGGCCTGGCGGGACGTCCTCGCCGCCGCAGACCGCACTGCCGTTGTCGACACCGTTGCGGGCACCAGCGCGGGAGGAGTCAACGGCACCCTGATCGCCGCGGCCATCGCCGGAGGCAAGGACCTCCCGGACATGAGGTCCACCTGGTCCGATCTCGCGGCCCTGCGGCCGGGGCAGCTCCTGCGCGAGCCGCCGAAGCGCCCGGGCAGGGGCACCCAGCCCATGAACTCCATGCTCGACGGGACGTTCTTCCACGACCAGCTCGAGAACCTGATCGGCCGGCTGGCCGGAGACGGTGCCGTGACGGAGTCCCAGGACTGCACGCTCCTCGTGACGGCGACGGCCCTCGACGCCCCGGCGGTGCCGATCCACCTCGAGGGCGAGGCACACGGGGCCATGGTGGACAGTCGTCGCGTCTTCCGGTTCGAACGCCGCACGGACGACGAACGCCGTGTCAAGGACGACTTCGCCGACCGGCGGGAGTGCCTGGCCCTGGCGTCCCGCGCCTCGGCCTCGTTCCCGGTGGCGTTCGAGCCCGTGGGCGAGACGGAGGAGCTGCACCGCTGCCTGATCTCGCCGTCCGGGGCGGAGAGGACGCCATTCCTCATCGACGGCGGGGTCCTCGACAACGCCCCGTTCGGCCCGCTCATGGACGTCCTCCGGCAGCGGCCGGTCGGGGCGCCGTTCGACCGGGTGCTGCTGTACGTCACACCCTCGCCGGGGGTCTCCGGCCCCGCCAAGGCGCTGGAGGAGCGCCCCTCCGCCGCCCGGATCCTGGGCCGGGTCGTGAGCGCGACCCGCGAACCCGACCAGCGTCTGGACTACGAGGGCCTGCGCGACGCGTTCCGGCGCATGGGCTACACGGTCTCGGCTCCGCACGACGCCGTCGTCCGGCTCCTGCGCTCTCCCGACCCCGCCGCCTACATCGAGACGTCACAGGCCGTGCTGGCCGCAGACCAATGGTTCAGGACGTACCGCTTCTCCCGGGCCGAGGCCGTGGAACACTGGCTCGGCTCCTTCGACTCCGGCGTTCGCTTCGCACTTCCCGAGCCCACCGAGCTCCACCCGGACGACCTGCATCCGGTCCCGACCCGGCTCGCTTACACGGAGGACCAGTGGCGTTGGGGACTGGCGACCGCGGAACGCCTGCTGCGCTGGTGGGGACGGGCGCTGGTGGCCTACTCACGGGACAGGGGCGACCTCGGCGGCGCGATGCAGCACGCCTTCGGCGAGGTCGACCGGGCACAGCGGCGCATCGCCCGGCTCGAGGAACAGCTGGAGGCGCACCTGCGAACGGACGTCCCGACGACCGCCACGGCACGGGCGCACCGGTTGAACGACTTCTACACCCCCGCCATGGACGCCGACATCAGAGGGGCCGTCCATGCCGCTGCGCAGGCCATCGCCCGCCTGCCCATGCTCGAGGACGTCGACGCGGCCTCCCTCATCGACTTCACGCTGGCCGTCGAGGTGGCCAGCGCCGTCCTCGCGTGGAGCACCAACTCCGAGGCGGACGAACCCACGTTCCGCTACCGGCAGATCACCCCGGCGGCCCGCCCCATCCTGTCCGTCGGCGAGGTCACCGGGAAGGACGACTGGCTGGAGCGCAAGCTGTACGGGCAGCGGTGGGCCCACTTCGGTGCCTTCGCCAGCGACGAGGGACGCTGCGCCGACTGGCTGTGGGGTCGCCTCGACGGGGCGAGCGCCCTCTGCGACTACCTGCTGGAGTCGGTGGACCCGGACGAGGCCCGGCCGCTCAAGGAGGAGCTGGCCCGGGCGATCCTCGCCGCCGAGGACAGCAGCGAGGACCTGCTGCGCGCCGCCGTGGCCGAGGCCGACGGCACGACCGGAGCGTCCCTGCTGCGCCACATGAGCCGGCCCGAGCGGCAGAGCGCCGCGCGGCTGCTGTGGCGGCAGGCCGTCACGCTCGCGGCGGACACCTCACCCGGCGCGGCTCGTGCCCAGCACGTGGCCCGCGCCTTCGCCGATCCCACCTGGAAGGCGAAGGACCTGCGGAAGGCGGCACCCTTGCGGACCAGGGCCCTGGCGCGCAGCGCACGCATCTACGGCTGGCCGGTCCGTGGCATGGTCCGCCGCCGGGTCGAACGGCTGCTCGACCTCTGAGAACCGCCCCGAAGATCGTTCACCGCCCCAGTTGCGCGCGGGCGTCGCTCGTGGCGGAGATCGGGATGCCGTCGGGCACCAGCAGGTTGACCACGGGCGGGTGCACGACGGCGGACAGCGTCACCTCCGCGGTCCGCCCGTCCGGGCTTCCCGTGGGCGCGGCCAGGGCCAGGCCCGGGGTGTCGGTCCAGGCGCGGACCGTGTCGAGGTAGGCGGCCGCGGCACCCGCCACGGCGTCGTCGTCGAGGACCGTGGCCGGTGGGGCGCCGCCCTCCCCCGGGTCCAGCGCCACGAACGTGTCGGCCGCGGCGAGCGCGGCGTTGTCCGCCAGCACCTGGAGCTTGCGCTCCCCCACGTAGACCGCGGTGACGGCCATGACCACGATGGTCAGCAGGAGCAGCACGACCGCGAAGCCGATGACGAGGATCGTGACCTGGCCGTCGTCCCGGTCCTCGCCCCGGTCAGCGCCCCGGTCGTGGTCCCGGTTCTGGTCCCGGGCGTGGTCCCGGTTCTGGTCCCGGCTCCTGTCCCGGCGCGGGCCGGGGCCGGCGGTCCGCCCGCTCATCCGTAGCGGCCGATCACGACCGTGGCCGAGGACGTCAGCACGGCCACGTCCAGATCGGTCAACCCGGGCACCAGCGGCAGCGGGACCTCCAGGGTGGCGTGCACCGTGGCCACCGCACCGGGCTCCGCGCAGGCCCCGTCGGAGCACTCGAGGCGGAGCGCCAGCCGGTCGGGGGCGAAGCCCTGGTCCGCGGCCGCCAGCTGCGCCGCCGCGGTCAGCCCGGTGTCCGAGAGCGCACCGGGCTCGGCCCGGGCCAGCACCTGGGACGCCTGCTGCGCGGCGGCCACCACCCCGAAGGCCCCGGCCTGGACCTGGGCCACCGCGAGCACGAAGTAGACCACGGGGACGAGCAGCAGCGTGCCCAGCGCCACGAACTCCACGACCGCGCTGCCCTCGTCACCGCCCGCAGTCCTCCCGAGCACATCGGGCGGCCCGGCCGCACGGGCCGCCCCGGTCGCTCCGGTCGCTCCGGTCGAGGCAGCCGTAGCCGTCGATGCCGCTGCTCCGGTGGAGGCAGGAGCTTCAGTCGCCGAGGACGGCATGGCCGCGCACCTCCAGGGAGTCGGGCGGACCGAACAGCGCCACCACGGGCAGGGGCGAGACCACCGTGATCTCCAGGGTCCGCAGCTCGCCCACCGCCGCGGTGGTCGCGACGACGTCCTGGGCGTACCGGGGGCCGAGGGCGCCGGTGACGATCCGGCGGGTCCGCTCGACCCCGTCCTCGGGCGAGCGGTCGGCCAGGGTGCCGTACCGGGCGCCGGCCGCGGCGGCGTCGATCAGCGTGTTGCGCACGTGCAGGGCCAGGGCCAGCTGCAGCGTGGCCGCGAAGATCATCGCCACGAGGCCGGCCACCATCACGTACTCGACCACCGCACTGCCCCGGTCCGTCTCCGGGGGCCCGGCGCCCGGCCGGGCGCACTCCTCGTCCATCCTCAGTTCTGGCTCACGCGCGCCATCGCGTCCTGGAAGAGCCCCTCCAAGGCCGGCTGCGCCACCAGCAGCAGCCCGGCCACGAGCACTGCGGACATCAGGGTCAGCATCACCCAGCCGGGGACGTCCCCGCGGTCCGGATCATCGGCGGCGAGCCGCTCGCGCAGCGCGGCGAGGGCCATGGCGAGGACGCCGAGCAGGGCGGCGAGCCGGTGGAGGTGTGTCATGGGGTGTGTCCTTTCCTGGAGGGCTGCCGGTCCCCGGCCGCCCGGATGAGAGGTCAGAAGCCGAGCTCGAGCACGGCGATCCCGGGGAACACGGCGAACACGACCGTCAGCGGCAGCACGCAGAACACGAGGGGCACCATCATGGCGATCTCCTTGCGCCCGGCGGCCTCCATCAGCTCGCGCTTGTCGTTGTCCCGCACGTCCTGGGCCTGGGCCCGGAGCACGTCCGCCAGGGGCGTGCCGCGCTCGATGGCCACGACGATGCCGTCCACGAACCGCCCGATGGGCGCCACCGGGGTGCGCGCGGAGAAGTCCTGGAGGGCGTGCACGAGTCCGGCGCCGGACCGGGTCTGTGCGAGCACCGCGCGGAACTCCGCCGTGAGCTCTCCCTCGGCGACCCGGCACACCCGCTCGAGCGAACCCACCGCGCTCTCCCCTGCGCCCACCGACAGCGCCATCAGCTCGGCGACGGCGGGGAACTCGGCCAGCATCCGGGCCTCGCGGAGCCGGATCCGCCGGCTCAGCAGGTGCCCGCGCAGCAGGTGCCCGGCGGCCGTGGCCGCGCCCACGGCCAGCAGCACCCCGCCGGGGCCCGTGCCCCAGCGCGCCTCGGCGGCCACGCCGAGCAGGACGCCCAGCAGCAGGCCCCCCGTCGCGCACAGGAGCTGCTCGGCGCGGAAGTCCGCCGCCGTGGTGCTGACGCCCGCCCGGACCAGGCGTCCCTCCAGGGCCGCCGACGGGGCGGCGTGCCGGAACACGCGGTGGGCCAGCCCGCGCACGACCGGGTCCAGCCCCGCTGCGGCCCGGCCGGGTGTCCGGGCGGAGCGGCGCCCGGGGCGCGCGAGCAGCGCCGACTCGACCTCCACCGAGCGCAGCTGCGGGGCGATCCGGGTCGCGAAGGACGGCCGGCCGGTGACCCGGGCACCGGTGAGCACCAGCCACAGCCCGGCGGCGTGCACCAGGCCGAGGAGCACCAGCAGGGCGGGGGAAGCACTCACCGCAGCACCCGCTCGGGCTCGGGCAGCGCCCCGATCCGCAGCATGAGGCGGTAGGCGATCGTGGAGACGAGCAGCCCGCCGATCAGCACCAGGGCGCCGGCCGGGGTGTCGTAGGCCCGGATCGCGGCGGGCTGGGTGGCCATCAGCGCCAGCACGATCCACGGTGCGGCCACCGCCAGCCGGGCGGCGTTGACCGTCCAGGACTGCCGGGCCTCCAGCTCTCCGCGGGTGCGGGTGTTCTCCCGCAGGAACTCGGACAGCGTGCCGAGCAGCCGGCCGAGGTCGGTCCCGCCCACCTCCCGGGTCACCCGCAGGGCCTCCACGATGTTGTCGGCCACGGGGTCGGCCAGCCGGTCCTTGAGCAGGGTGAGCGCGCCCTGCAGCTGCCCCGAGGCGCGGTAGTCGGCGGCGAACCGGGCGAAGGCCGGGCGCACCGGCTCGGGTCCGCGGTACTGCAGCTGGATCAGCGCCTCGGGCAGGGACATCCCGGCCCGGATCGCCGAGCGCAGGTGGTCGACCACGTCGGGCCACACCTCGCGCAGGGCGGCCGCCCGGCGCCGGGCCCGGTGCTGGACCACCGCCAGGGGAACCCATCCGCCCAGGACGGCGGCGCACAGGCCGAGGACCGCCGCGCCGGTGACCGCGGCGACGAGCAGTCCGCTCAGCGTCCCGGCCGCGGCGCAGGCGGCCAGCAGTCCCGCCGGACCGACCCGGGCCAGGTCCGCGCGCAGCAGCAGCTCGCGCAGCCGGCCGGGCCGGCGCGGGCCGGCCGCGCGCGGCGCCTCCTCGGTCCAGCAGGACCACCAGAGCAGGAACACGCCCGCCCCCAGCAGCACGCCCAGCGCCGCGCTCACCGCGCTGCTCCGACCGGGCCGTCGTCCGCCAGCAGCTCGCTCACCCGGTGCCCGGCCCGCTCGAACTTCCACGCCGCCGGCGCCTCGGCGGCCACGGCCAGCAGGGCGCCGTCCGTCTCGGCGAAGACCGGGTACGTCTCGATCACGCCGTTCTCGACCCGGTTGCCGATCGCGAGGATCTCGCTCACCCGGCGGCGGCCGTGCCGGTCCCGGTGGCAGTGCACCACGAGGTCGAAGCACGAGGCCACCGTGGGCACCACGAACCCGGAGCTGATGTTCTCCCCCGCCAGCAGCGGCAGGGTGCAGATCTTGGTCACGGCGTCCCGGGCGGAGTTCGCGTGCAGGCTGCACATCCCCGGGAGTCCGCTGTTGAGCGCGATGAGCATGTCCAGGCTCTCCGCCTCCCGGACCTCCCCGACCACGAGCCGGTCCGGGCGCATCCGCAGCGCCTCCTTGACGAGCCGGCGCAGGGGGATCTCGCCCGTGCCCTCGAGATTGGGCTGACGGCACTGCATCCCCACGACGTCGCGCAGCGGGACCTGCAGCTCGAAGATCTCCTCGACCGTCACCACCCGCTCCCGGGGGCCGATCGAGGCGCACAGACAGTTCAGCAGCGTGGTCTTGCCCGCCTGCGTGGCGCCGGAGACGAGGATGTTGAGCCCGCTGGCCACGGCCGCGTCGAGGAAGCGCGCGGCGCGCGGCGGCAGCGCGCCCAGCTCCACGAGGTCGTCCAGGCGCCGGGCCCGGGCCACGAACTTGCGGATGTTCACGGCCCAGTGCCGGCGCGTCACGTCCGGGATCACCACGTGCAGCCGGGACCCGTCCGGCAGCGCCGCGTCCACGAACGGGGAGGACAGGTCCAGGCGCCGGCCCGAGGACTTGAGCATCCGCTCCACCAGGTTGCGGATCTGGGCCTCGGTCAGCACGAGGCTCGTCAGCTCGGACTCCCCGCCGCGGGCGGCGTAGACCTCCGCGGGGCCGTTGATCCAGATCTCCTCGATCCGCGGGTCGTCGAGCAGCGGCTGCAGCGGCCCGAACCCGGCGACCAGGTCCAGCAGCACCCGCCGGGCGGCGTCCAGGTCTGCCAGGGCCGGCAGCACCCCGCGCGCCGAGCGCTGGTCGTAGTCGCGCACCGCGGCGTCCACCAGCTCCCGGGTCCGCTCCAGCTCGAGCACCGGGTCCAGCCCCCGGCGCCGGATCAGCTCCCGCACCTCGGCCTCGACCAGCCCGAGCGCGTCCTCGGAGAGCAGTGCCGTCATCCGTCCCCCTGCGCGTTCCCCGGCGCGGGATCCGCGCCGGCGGCGCTCCCCCCGGAGCGCATGCACAGGAACATAGGCCGATCCGATGTCGTCCCCACAACCCCCGTCCGGGCTCCTGTGGACAGCCGTCGCTGACCTGCGACGTTGTTCCCGTCCGGAAACACATGAAGTGTCACAGGATGCGGGCGCATGAAACCAGGTCGGCGAGGGCGACGTCCGGAGAGGGCGTGCAGGCCGGGCCGCCTGGCCGTAGGGTGGCGGGCGAACACGCTCCCCACCGGGCGTCCGCGTCACGGCACCGCCCGTGCCGCACGCGCTGCCCCCGATCGCAAGGACCGCCGTGACCCATGTGACCACCGAGCAGGACGGCACACGCCCCGCCGTCGCCGCTCGTCTCCGGGCGCTGCTCCGCGCGGGCGTCCCCTTCGCCGGGAACCTGCTCACGAGCGCGGCCGGAGCGGCCCTCGGCCGGCACCTGGTGGCCCCGTCGCCGGTCCCGAGGGCAGCCGTGCCCCGGGACTGGCCGGCCGTCTTCGCGCACCGGGGCGGCGCCGAGGTCGCCCCGGAGAACACCCTCGAGGCGTTCCGAGCCGCCGCGGCCCTCGGGGACGTGGTGCTGGAGCTCGACGTGCAGGCCTCCGCCGACGGCACGGCCGTGCTGATGCACGACCTCACGGTGGACCGCACCACGGACGGGACCGGCGCCGTCGCGCTGATGTCCACCCCGGAGCTCCAAAGCCTGGACGCCGGGCACGCGTTCACCCTCGACGGCGGGACCTTCCCGTGGCGGGGGCGCGGGGTGCACGTCCCCACGCTCGCGGAGGTCTACGAGGCGTTCCCCGAGCACCCCGTGGCGATCGAGCTCAAGGGCAACCGTGCCGGCGCCGAGGAGATCGTCTGGCGGGCCGTCCGGGCGGCGGGTGCCCAGGAGCGCACGCTCGTCGCGACGAACCGCACGGCCTCGATCCGGCGGTTCCGCCAGGTCTCGGGCGGGGCGGTCCCCACGGCGGCCTCCCCCACGGAGTTCGCGGCCTTCCGGTTGCTGTGCCTGCTGGGTCGGCACCAGCGCCACACACTCCCGTTCCAGGGCCTGCAGCCGCCGGACTCGCTCCTTGGCCTGCGCGTGCTCACGCCCGGACTCGTGCGCAGTGCCCAGCAGGCGGGTCTGCGGGTGGACGTCTGGACCATCGACCGGGAGGACGACATGCGCCGCCTGCTGGGGTGGGGTGTGGACGGCGTCATGACGGACCGGCCGGACCTGCTGTCCCGGGTGCTCCGGGAGGCCTGATCCGCGCCGGGGCCGGTCAGGCTGCGGGGCGCTGCGCCGGCGAGGTCTCGGCGAAGTCCCGCACCGAGGCGCGCTGGGCGTGCTCCGGGGCCGGGGCCCAGGGCCGCTCCGCCTCGGCGACGGCGATGTGCCGGGCCAGCCGGGTCACGTTGACCTCCTGCTGGCGGTTGCGCAGCGCGGAGGTGGCCTGGGTGATCATGAAGATCACCACGAAGCCGTACAGGACGAGGTCGGTGCCGCGTCCGATCCCGAAGAAGTGGGCCACGCCCGTGAGCAGGTCGGGGAAGAAGATGGACAGCGCCGCGAAGATGAAGAAGGCCAGGCCCACCACGCGGCGGATCGCCTGGTGCTTCGCGTTGGCCCCGCCGCGGATCAGGGCGAGCGCGCCGTAGCCCACGGCCAGGACCAGCAGGATCTGGACGGCGTAGATCATCGGACGGCTCTTCCCTTCGACGGTGCGGACTGGGTGCGGACTACTTGACGAACAGCTCGGCGAGGATGTTCACGCCGTTGAGCAGCGACTGCCCCTTGGACTTCGAGTAGTCCGTGTAGACGATCTCCACCGGATGCTCGACCCAGCGGGGCCGGATGTCGGCCAGCTG
Organism: Kocuria sp. CPCC 205258; assembly: GCF_040981005.1. NCBI lineage: Bacteria > Bacillati > Actinomycetota > Actinomycetes > Micrococcales > Micrococcaceae > Kocuria > Kocuria sp. CPCC 205258. The sequence goes on from NZ_JAVKPS010000007.1 coordinate 199,407, forward strand.
GTCGACGATCTCCGAGGCGTGCGCCATCCGGTTCTGGGTCAGCCGGATCCGGGACAGGCTCCCCCGGTCGATGGCGCGCAGCCCGTTGTGGGCGTCGGAGAGGTCCATGCCGGTGGACAGCTTCGAGAAGAACGCGGCGGTGCGCAGCACGACCCGCTTGAGCGGGGAGATCCGGGTGCGCCCGTCGAGGAAGCGGGAGCCCAGCACGACCTCGGCCTCGCCCGAGCGGATCCGCTCGACCATGTCCCACGCGTCAGTCACGCGGTGCTGGCCGTCGGAGTCGAAGGTGACCACGCAGTCCATGCCGGGGTCCTGCAGGGCGTACTCGAAACCGGTCTGCAGCGCCGCTCCCTGCCCCAGGTTGATGGGGTGCTGGACGACGACGGCGCCGGCCTCGGCGCAGATCCGGGCCGAGTCGTCGGAGGATCCGTCGTCGACGCAGACGACGTGCGGGAAGGTCTTCCGGAGCTCCTTCAGCACCTCTCCCACGACGGCCGCCTCGTTGTACACGGGCATGACGATCCACGAACGACTCACCCGGACATTCTCGCACAGCTCGCCGGACCCGCCCGTCAGGTCGGCGGCCGGACGCGGGCAGGCCGCTATGATCGACCCGACCCTTCCCCCCACCGTGAGGACAAGACCGTGCCCGCTGCCAGGCAGAGCCCCGCAGGACCGACGTGCTGACGGAGTGGGGACCCCATCTGCCGGCGTTCCTGGTCCTGCTGGCGTTCCTGTGGCTGCCGGGGCTGGCGCTGCTGTGGGCCTTCGGTCAGCGCGGGGGCCGGATCCTGCTGACGGCACCGGTCTTCAGCGTCGCCGTCGTCGGGCTCACGGGCGTGGTCCTGGACCTGGCGGGCATCCCCTACGGCGCGCTCACCCAGGTGGCCGCCGCGGTGGTGCTGGCGGCGCTGGCGTGGCTGGTCGGCCGGCTCCTCCCCCGGGGCGGCCACGCGCCCGGCCCGCACGACGCCGGGGCGGACCCGGCCGACCCGGCGGAGCGCTCCGGCGGCGCGGGCCGCTGGCTCTTCCCGGCGGGCGCGGCCGCCGGGCTGGCGATCGGGGCGGTGCTGCTGGTGCGCCGGATGGCGTCCGTGATCGGGCACCCGGAGGCGATGGCCCAGCGCTGGGACAACATCTTCCACCTCAACGCCATCCGCTACGTCGTCGAGACCGGCAGCGGCTCGACCCTGACCCTGAACCGGATGGTCAGCCCGGAGAGCACCATCGCGCTGTACCCCGCGGCGTGGCACCAGCTGGCGTCCCTCGCGGTGCCCCTGGCCGGCGACAGCGTGCTCGTGGCCCACAACCTGACGCTGCTCGCGGTGGGCGGGCTCGTCTGGCCCGCCTCGTGCATCTTCCTGGTCCGCTGCCTCGTCGGCCCGTCCCCCGTGGCGGCCGTGGTCGCCGGCACGGCCGCCGCCGGGTTCAGCGTCTTCCCGCTGGGCCTGATGGCCTGGGGGCCGCTCTTCCCCAACCTCCTCGCCCTGGCGCTCGCCCCCGTGTCCCTCGGTCTGCTCGTGCGGCTGCTCGGCCCCGGGGTGACCGCGGACCGGACGGCGCGCACCCCGGACACCGCCGGCCGGATCCGGCTTGCCGCCAGCCTGGTGGTCACCCTCGGCGCGCTGTTCGTCTCCCAGCCCAACGCGTTCCTCGCCCTGCTCGTGGTCGCCGTCCCCCTGGCGGCCACGGCGTGGTGGCTCGGGCTGCGGGCGGCCGCGGGCGCCCGGCGCCGAGGTCCCGCCCTCGGGCTCGTGGCGGTCGCGGTCGTCGTGGTCACCACGTGGCTGCTCCTGTGGAACGTCCTGACCACGGACCGCGCGTGGGACCCCTTCACGTCCTTCGGCCGGGGCGTGGGCGAGGCCGTCATGTTCACGGCGAACGGCCGCGACGACGTCCCGTGGGTGCTCGTGGTGCTGACCGCGGCGGGGGTCTACGCCGCGATCAGCCGCCGCCGGCTGCGCTGGCTCGTGCTGGGGCACCTGTCGCTCGTGCTCCTGTACGCGGTCTCCGCCGGCGGGGAGGAGGGCCCGTGGCGGGAGTGGCTCACCGGGGGATGGTACGTGGACTCCTACCGCCTGGCGGCCACCCTCCCGCTGACCGCGGTCCCCCTCGCCGCCCTCGGCACCGCGCACGTGGTGGAGGGCCTGGCGGCCGGCGCCACGGCGCTAGCCTCGTTCGCCGGCCGGCCCCGGGCCGCCCGCGCCGCCCTTCCCGTCGCGGCCGTCGTGGTGCTCGCCCTCGTGGTCCCCTACTCCCAGGTCGGGTCCCTGACCCAGGCCACGCGGTGGGGCAAGCAGTACTACGCGTGGGAGGGCGCCGAGAGCGTGCTGACCCGGGACGAGTACGAGCTCCTGGAGGACCTCGACGAGCTCACGGACCCCGAGGACGTCATCGCCGTCAACCCGTGGAACGGCGGCTCCCTGGCGTTCGCGGTCGGTGAGCGGCCCGTCACCCAGTACCACGTGGGGACGCCCGGCCCGGAGGTGCAGGAGATCGTGACGGGCATCGACGCCGCCGTCCCCGGCAGTCCCGCCTGCGAGGCCGCCGAGGAGCTCGACGTCCGCTACGTCCTGGACTTCGGGACCCAGTTCATCATCCCGGACGAGCCGTCCGCCCTCGCCTACACCGGGGTCAACGCCGTGGACCCGGCCGTGGACCTGAACCTGGTGCTGGTCGAGCGCAACGGGCAGGCCGCGCTCTATGAGATCGTCGGCTGCGACGGCGCCTGATCCTGCTGCGGCGGGACCCCCGTCCAGCGACGGACGACGGGCCGCCCGGTTCCTCGCGGAGCCGGGCGGCCCGTCGTCGTCCGCGGGGCGCGGGCAGGAAGGATCGTCAGCCGGCGTTCTCCGCGGCGCGGAACTGCTCGATCACCTCGTCGATGGGCCCGTCGCTGCGGACCCGGCCGCGCTCGATCCACACCCCGCGGTCGCAGACCTTGCGGACCACGTCGAAGTCGTGGCTGACGACGAGCAGCGTCTTGCCCTCCTCGGAGAGCTCCTTGACCCGGCCCAGGCTCTTGCGCTGGAAGGGCTCGTCGCCCACCGAGAGGATCTCGTCGATGATGAAGATGTCCGGGTCGGTGAACACCGCCACGGCGAAGGCCAGGCGCAGGTACATGCCGGACGAGTAGAACTTCACCTCGGTGTCGATGAACTGCTCGATCTCGGAGAACGCCACGATCTGGTCGAACTTCCGGTCGATGTCCTCCTTGGACATGCCGAGGATCGCGCCGTTGAGGTACACGTTGTCGCGGCCGGTGAGGTCGGGGTGGAAGCCGGCGCCGACCTCGATCAGCCCGGCCACGCGCCCGTTGACCACGAGCGAGCCCCCGTCGGGGCTCATCACGCCGGAGACCAGCTTGAGGAACGTGGACTTCCCGGAGCCGTTGAGTCCCACGAGCGCCACGCTCTCCCCCGGCCGGATGCTGAGGCTGAGGTCCTCGAGGGCGCGGAAGCGGTTGGAGATGTCCTGGCGCCGCCCCCGCGCGAGCCACATCACCGTCTCCTTGAGGGAACGGGCGTGGCGGAGCGAGAACTCCTTGGCCAGGTGCTCGGCCACCACGGCGGGCTCGGCCGGCGGGGTGGTGCGGTCGGTGCTCATCGTCACAGCTCCTGCGCGAATCGGCCCTCGAGGCGACGGAACAGCAGGTCGCCCAGGAACATGACGACCGTGACCACCAGCAGCGCCACCGGAGTCCAGAGGGAGAACAGGTGGGGCGGCACCTCGTGGGCGCCGGGGGTGGTGGTCGGCAGCCAGAACGCCGCGTGCGAGAGCTCCACGGCCACGGTCAGGGGGTTGAGCATGAACCCGGCGAACCACACCGGGCCCAGGACATCCCGGACCATCGTCCACGAGTAGAGCACCGGGGCGGACCACGTGCTGACCATGACGATCAAATCCACGAAGTTCTCGGCGTCGCGGAAGAACACGTTCGCCGCGCCGAAGAGCATGCCCAGCCCGGCCCCCAGCAGACCCACGATCAGCAGCGCCGCGGGCACGGCCAGCAGCGAGATCCACGTGGGCGACCAGCCCACGACGAGGGCGGCCAGGAGCATGACCACCAGCTGCGGCATGAGGTGCACGCCGGCGACCCACACGGAGGCCACCGGGAACATCTGCCGGGGCAGGTAGATCTTCTTGATCAGGCTCGCGTTGGCCACGATCGAGCGCGCCGCGTTGCCGAATGACTCCGAGAAGAAGTTGATCAGGATGATCCCGGAGAACAGGTACACGGCGTAGTTCTCCATCCCGCGCTCCAGGCCCAGGAAGATGCCCAGGGCCACGTAGAAGACCACGAATTGGATCCCCGGCTTGACGTAGGACCACAGCAGCCCGAGGACCGTGCCCCGGTAGCGGATCTGCAGCTCCTTGTCGACCAGCAGCTTCAGCAGGTAGCGCTGGCGGAACACCGCCGGCAGCCCCGTCCCGGGGGACGGCCTCCGGACGACCGTGGCAGCCGGCATCAGGCGCCGATCTCCGAGTGCTCGCGGAAGGTCGCCTCCCAGGCCGCCATGGAGGTGACCTCCGGCAGGGCGGCCCGGTAGCGGCGGGACAGCTCCGGCCAGCGCAGGGCCAGCTGGGCGTGCAGCCGCAGGGACTCCGCCATCAGGGCGCGGGCCTCCCGGGGCGAGCGCTTGTACCAGGTGTAGCCGGTGCCGTCCGAGGCGGAGACCAGGGCGCTGTCGTAGCGGGCGAGCCGCCACCACCGGGCGTCCTGGTAGGGCAGGTGCACCTGCGGGTGCTGCTCGGCCTGCTCCTGCGGGCGCACGGCGAGGTGGCGCACCACGGCGGTGGTCGCGGAGGTGAGCACCTTCAGCCCGTGCGGGGCGGAGAGCCGCCGGGTCCGCAGGGGCTTCGCCGACGCGACCGTGGGGTAGGCGTCGAGGTCCGCCTCGTAGACGGCGTCGGAGTGCTGGGTCATCATCCGGCGCACGTCGCGGATCCGCTGGGGCAGCAGCTCGTGCAGGGCCTCGGGCCCGGCGAGGACGTCCCGCAGTGCCAGGACCCGGGCCTCCTCCGCGAAGTACTGCATGGACAGCAGGTGCCGCAGGTCCTTGATCCCGTTGCGCCCGAGCACCTCGCCGCCGCGGTCGAACGGGGAGTGCAGCAGGGCGGCCACGAGCTGGTTGCGCTTGTGGAAGTACGCCTGCCAGCTGATGGTGTCGTCCTTGTCCGCCCAGGCCAGGTGCCACACGGCCACGCCGGGCAGGGACACGGTGCGGTAGCCGGCCGCCTTGGCGCGGATGCCGTACTCGACGTCGTCCCACTTGATGAACACGGGCAGCGCCAGGCCGATCTCGCGGACGACCTGCGTGGGGATCAGGCACATCCACCACGCGTTGTAGTCCACCTCGATGCGGCGGTGCATCCACGCGGTGCTGCGCAGGTTGCTGCGGCGGAAGTCGTGGCCGATCTCCACGCCCTCGCCCGCGGGGCCGTACTGGAAGCTGTACGGGTCCATGGCCTCGCCGAAGTTGTGGATCTTCGTCGGGTTGAGCAGGTCGATCATGTGCCCGCCGACCAGCGTGGGCCGCTTGCAGAAGTCGGCGAACACGCTGATCCGGCGCACGGCCTCGGGCTCGATCTCGACGTCGTCGTCCATGAGCAGCACGTAGGTGCTGTCGGCGCGCACGGCCTCGTACATGCCGCGGGCGAAGCCGCCGGCCCCGCCCAAGTTGCCCTGGTCGATGACGCGCAGCCGGTCGCCGAAGCGCTCCTGGACCTCGCTGAAGCCCGGCTCGTCGACGACCTTCTGGTTGCCCTGGTCCACGATCACGACCTGCGCGACCTGCGGCAGGTGCTCCCGCTGCTCGTCCAGGAGGCGGGCGTTGGTGAGGCAGTAGGAGGGCTTGTTCATGGTCGTGATCTGGAGGGTCACGGACCCCTCCGTGGTGCCCGTGCCGTCGCCCAGCCACTGGGCGCCCAGGACCTCGAGCTCCTGGTCCGCCGCGGTGGCGTCGAACCAGTACCACCCGCCGTCGGCGAAGGCCTTCAGCGGCAGCACGACCTCGGTCAGCCGCTCGGCGCCGGAGACCTCGTGCACCGACACGGGCACGGACTCGCCGCGCGCGTTGGAGCTGTGCACGTTCACCGAGCCGCGGCCCGTGGTGCCCACGCGCAGCACGACCTCGCGCAGGTGGGTGTTGTGCCGCCAGTAGCTGGCCGGGAACGCGTTGAAGTACGTGGCGAAGGACACGGTGCTGCGGGCCGGCACGCGCACGGAGGTGCGGCCGAGGATCGCCACGCCGCTGGCGGCCCCGGCGTCGGAGGCCACGTTGACCACGATCTGGGGCCGCTGCTCCTTCGTGTCCTCCTGCTGGGCGGCGGTGCCCGTGTCCGCCCGGGAGTCCAGGTAGAGGGGCTGGGTCGGGAAACGGTCCTTGGCCGGGAAGACGAGCTCCTGCAGCACCCGGTAGGAGGTGCCCTCGGTGCCGGTCCGTTCGGTGTCCTGGGTCGTCGCGGTCACGCGTCCACTCCCCCGCTCTCGATGGTGGCCCCGCCGGTGAAGTGGGGCTTGAGCTTGTTGTCGACCATGGACAGCGCGGCCCCGATGGCCATGTGCATGTCCAGGTACTTGTAGGTGCCGAGGCGGCCGCCGAACAGGACCTTGTCCTCGCCGCGGGCGAGGTCGCGGTACTTGAGCAGCTTCTCGCGGTCCACCGAGGTGTTGACCGGGTAGTACGGCTCGTCGCCCTTCTCCGCGAAGCGGGAGAACTCGCGCATGATCACCGTGGCGTCCGTGGTGTAGTCCCGCTGCGGGTAGAAGTGGCGGAACTCCAGGATCCGGGTGAAGGGGACGTCGGGGTCCGGGTAGTTGATCACCGGGGCGCCCTGGAAGTCCTCGATCGGCAGGACCTCCTGCTCCAGGTCGATGGTCCGCCACGAGAGGTCGCCCTCGGCGTAGTCGAAGTACCGGTCCACGGGGCCCGTGTAGACGACCGGGACCTGCCCGGAGACGGCGGAGCGGGAGTAGTCGTGGCCCTCGTCGAAGAAGTCGGTGTCCAGCCGGACGTCGATCTTGGGGTGGTCCGCCATGCGCTCGAGCCACGCGGTGTAGCCGTCCACCGGCAGGCCCTCGTACTTGTCGTTGAAATACCGGTTGTCGTAGGTGTAGCGCACGGGGAGCCGGTTGATGATCGAGGCGGGCAGGTCCTTGGGGTCCGTCTGCCACTGCTTGCCCGTGTAGTGCTTGATGAACGCCTCGTAGAGCGGCCGGCCGATGAGCTGGATGCCCTTGTCGTTGAGGTTCTGCGGGTCCGTCCCCGCGAGCTCCCCGGCCTGCTCCTGGATCAGCGCCCGGGCCTCGGCCGGCGAGTACGCCGCGCGGAAGAACTGGTTGATCGTGCCGAGGTTGATCGGCATGGGGAAGACCTCGTCGTGGTGCCGCGTGTAGACCCGGTGCACGTAGTCCGTGAAGTCGGTGAACCGGTTCACGTAGTCCCAGACCCGCTCGTTGGAGGTGTGGAACAGGTGGGCGCCGTAGCGGTGCACCTCGATCCCGGTCTGGGGCTCGTTCTCCGTGTAGGCGTTGCCACCGATGTGGGGCCGCCGGTCGATGATGGCCACGTCGAGGCCCAGCTCGTTGGCGGCCCTCTCGGCCACGGTCAGGCCGAACAGGCCGGACCCTACGACGACGAGATCTGCGTTCACGGGCTAACTCCTGGGGTTGGTGTCCTGGTGGGCCCGGCCGGCGTCCGGCCGGTGAGGGGGCGGCACGGGCGCGCCGGGCGTGCGCTGCGTACCAAAGTACCTGATCAGTCGGGGAAGCCCTGGAGCACCCACTCGGCGGCGAGGCGACCGGAGGCCGCCAGGGAGGCGTTCTCGGCCGCCCAGGCGGCCCGGCGGCGGCGCTCCCGGTCGTTGTCCTCGGCCAGCGCCGGGTCGAGCCGGCGGTCGAGGGCGGCGATCATGGCCTCGGCCACCGCGTCGGCGTCGTGGTCGACGGCCGCGCCCAGGCCGTTGTCCTGCACGAGCTCGGCCGCGACCCCCGCCCCCGCGTAGACGACCGGCGTCCCGCACGCGGCGGCGGCGTAGATCTTGGTGGGCTTGGTGAAGTCGTAGCCGATGCCCGGGAGCACCGCGCCCAGGGCTGCGACGGCCCCCCGGGTCCACTCCGCGGTCTCGGCGGCGGGGCGCAGCCCCTCGAAGAGCACGCTCCCCGGGGCGAGCCGCTCGGCGATCTCCTGGACGCGGTCGATGTCGGAGCCCCTGCCGAAGAAGCGCAGGCGGGCGTCGGGGTGGGCCTCGAGGACGCGGGGCATGGCGCGGACGAAGACGTCGGCGCCCTGCCACTCGGACATCGACCCGGCGTAGACGAAGTAGGGGGCGCCGGGCTCGGCGACCGGTCCGTCGGGGCGGAAGACGTCGGTGTCGATGCCGTTCTCCGCCACGAGCACCTTCTCCCAGGCCACGCCGGTGACGGACTGCAGCTCGCGGCCCATGGCCTCGGACACGGTGAGCACGCCCGCGGCCCGCCGGGCCGCGAGGGTCTCCATGACGCGCATGGCTCGCTTCACCGGCGCGGAGACCTCCATCTTCTCGGCGGCGGTGGTCCAGATGTCGGGGGCGTACCAGACGTAGGGACGGCCCCGCAGGAGCGAGGAGACGAGCACGGCCATCCCCGTGGTGGGGGGCGGTTCGCTGACCACGAGGTCGGCCCGGGTGGCCAGCAGCCGGAAGAGGACGGGGACGTCGAAGCTGAGGTACTGGACGATCCCGCGCACGTAGTCGAACCGGTCGCGCAGGACGGGCCACCGGCGCACGTCGTAGGGCTCCGGCTCGATGACGGACCCGGCGGGCGGACGCGTGGTGAGGACCGTGACCTCCGCCCCCGCCTCGGTCAGGCCACGGGCCAGGGCCCGCAGCCGGAAGGACGCGGCGGCCGGCTCGGGGGCGAAGATGCGGCTGACGATGACGATGCGGCGGGGAGTCACGGGACCACCTGTTCGGAGCTGCTCGACGGGAGGGGACGGAACGGACGGGGGCCGGGCACGACGACGTCGGCCACGGGCGCTCCAACTGTACTGGTCCTGCCCGGCCGTCCCGGGCGGGCGCGCCCCGGGGCCGCGGGGGCCGGCCGGGCGGACCCGCTCACCGGACGGTGCGGCTCGTCCACGCGAGCACGCCCGGCCGGAAGAGCAGGACGAGCACGACGAGGGCCGGCACCGCCGTCGCGAGCCCGGGCCCCCACTGCCCCGACCGGAGCAGGGGGTAGGCGAGCACCAGGAGGAAGAGCTGGACCACGAGCGCGGCCGCGCGGGGCCACCGGAAGCCGCGCCAGAGGCCCCGGCCCACGCGCAGCAGCCACAGGGCGCCCCCGGCGAAGACCGCCGCGAGGAAGACCGTTCCGCCCACGGTCAGGGGCTCCTCGAACAGGAGGGACCAGACCAGCCGCAGGGCGGCCCCGGCGAGGACCAGTGCCTCGAGCAGCACCACGCCGGTCAGGACCGCGACCGCGCGGGGCCGGGCGTCCCGGGAGGGGGTGGGCATGGGGTTCTCCTTCCGGCCGGGCGGCGGGCCCCGGCGCTCCCCGCCACCCTAGTCCGCCCGCCGCCGGCGCGGCCCGCCGTGCGGATCGTGCGGCGGCCCGGGGCCGGGCGTCCTGTGAGCAACGCCTCACCGACCGGGCTGTGACGCGCCACCCAAAGCCCTTGTCCGCACCCCTCCGGCGTGGGAAGGTGGACGTCAGTTCTTCACAAGGCCCGTGCGAATGGGCCTTTTCTCTTGTCCCGGACGCGGCCGCCGCAGGATCCTTCTGCCCTGCCCCGACGGGACCCACCCTTGAAAGGAGCGATCGCTGACCATGGATTGGCGTAGTCGCGCAGCATGCCTGGAGAAGGATCCCGAGCTGTTCTTCCCCGTGGGCAACACCGGACCTGCTCTCCTGCAGATCGAGGAGGCGAAGGCCGTGTGCCGCAGCTGCCCGGTGATGGACACCTGTCTGCAGTGGGCCCTCGAGTCCGGCCAGGACGCGGGCGTCTGGGGCGGGATGAGCGAGGACGAGCGCCGCGCCCTCAAGCGCCGCGCCGCCCGCGCCCGCCGCGCCTCCTGAGCGCTCCGCTCGCACCGAGGACCGGGAACCCTGCGGGGTCCCGGTCCTCGCCGCTTCCCGGGCCCTCGCCGGATCAGTCGTCGAGGCGGGCGCACACCGTCACCTCGGTGCCCCCGCCCTGCCGCGGTTCCCAGCGGATCCAGCCCCCGAGCTCGCCCGCCACGAGGGTGCGCACGATCTGCATCCCGAGCCCCTCGCCGCCGCCCGCCCTGCGGAAGGCGCCGACCCCGGATTCCTCGATGACCACGTCGCCCATCCCGGCGCCGTCGTCGCTCACCACCACCTCGAGCAGCTGACCGGCGCCGTCCTCGTCCTGCACCCTGGACGCCTCCAGGGTGACCGTTCCGGTCCGCCCGGCGAGGCCGTGCTCGACCGCGTTCGTGACGAGCTCGTTGATCACGAGCGCCAGCGGGGTGGCCAGGCGGGTCGGCAGCTCCCCGAACTCCCCGATGATCCGCGTGTGCACCGTCTGCTCGGGCGCGGCCACCTCCGCCGCGAGCCGGAACTGCCGGGCGATGAGCTCGTCGAAGTCCACGTTCTGCGTGAACCCCTGGGAGAGCGTCTCGTGCACCATCGCGATGGTCGCGACCCGGCGCATGGCCTGCTCCAGCCCGTGCCGCGCCTCGTCCGTGGTCATCCGCCGGGCCTGCAGGCGCAGCAGCGCGGAGACCGTCTGCAGGTTGTTCTTGACGCGGTGGTGGATCTCCCGCACGGTCGCGTCCTTCGAGACGAGCTCCAGGTCCCGGCGGCGCAGCTCGGTGACGTCCCGGCAGAGCAGCACCGCGCCGAGCCGTCCGGACCGGTCCCGCAGCGGGACGGAGCGGAAGTTCACGCTCACGCGTGCGCCCTCCACCTCGCTGCGCCACGCCGTCCGGCCGCTGAGCACGGGGGCGAGGGTCTCGTCCGAGTCCGCCCCCGGCACCAGCACGGGAGGCACGAGGTCCATGAGTCGCTCCCCGAGCAGCTCCCCGTCGATCCCCAGTCGGCGCAGCGCCGACTCCGCGTTGGGCGAGACGTAGGTCACGCGGTCCTCGGCGTCGAGCCGGATCGCGCCGTCCCCGACGCGCGGCGCGCCGCGGCGCGAGCCCGTCGGGGCGGAGAAGTCCGGCCACAGGCCCTCGTTGGCCATCCGCAGCAGCGCGTCGGCGGTCTCGCGGTAGACGATCTCCTGCCGGGAGACCACCTGACCCGGTGCCCGTCCGGCGTGCAGGGTCAGCAGGGCGAGCGTCCGCCCCTTGCGCACGAGCGGGACCACCTTGACCGGGCCGGAGGCACCGGCCCCCTCCCCCGACGGGCGCACCCGCTCGATCCGCCGGCCGACCCAGGCGGCCCGCAGGGGCCCGCTCAGCTCGTCGGGCAGCAGCTCGCCCACCATGTCCTTGTGGAAGACCGTGGGACCCGTCGCCGGCCGCACGTGGGCGAGCACCCGGAACGAGCTACCGGGGGCCGGCATGCCTCGCCCGTTGCCGCTGCCCGCGGCCGGGATGTAGTCGGCCGGGAAGCTGAGGATCAGGTCGCCGAAGGCGAGGTCGGAGATGAGCTGCCAGTCCCCCACGAGCAGGTGGAGCCACTCGTAGTCCCCGGGCCCGAAGTCCTTGGTGTCCCTGAGCGGTTCCGTGAACGCCACGTCGCCTCCGGTGGTCGCAGGTGGGGAGGGGCCGGACGGCGCCCCCGCGATCAGCGCCGCAGCCAGGCCCCGATCCTGCCGCCCAGCCTAGTACCGCGCACGAGCGGGTCCTCGTCCGCCCCCGCCTCCCCTGGCTCGGCGAGCACCCGGCCGGCCAGCTCCCGGAGCGCGGCCCGCACGGAGGATCCCGCCGCGGTCTCCGCGAGGACGGCCCCGGCCAGCAGCGCCTCGTCGCAGGTCTCCGGGTCCCACGGCACGAACAGCTCGACCGCCGGGCCGGAGCCGAACCGCGCCCACGCCTCCTGGACCCCCAGCTCGGGTGAGCGTCCCGCCGCCGAGCGGCGCAGCTTGTTGACGGCGACGACGAGCCGGGCCCCGGGCGCGGCCGCGGCGACGTCCGGCAACGCCTTCAGCAGCCTCGGCACGCCGATGGTGTCCGCGGCGCCCACGGCCACCACCACGTCGGCGCGCTCCAGGACCGTGAGGGCCGCCGCGTGCCGGCGGGGAGCCATGGTGTCGACGGTGAGCTCCTCGTCGGCCTCCAGCGCGAAGCCGCAGTCCACCACCGTGGTGCCGAACTCCTGCACCGAGCGCTCCAGCACCGCCGCCACGGCGCTCGAGCGCAGCTCCGGCCAGCGGTCCTGACGGGTCAGCCCCGTGAGCACCCGGACGGTGCGCCCGGCGACGGCCACGTCGGCGGCCGTCCGCCGCAGGTTCGTCCCGTCCAGCCGCCCCTGGTCGGCGAGCCGGCACGCCTGGGCGAGACCCGCCGCCTCGTCCAGCATCCCGAGGGCCGCGGCCACCGAGGGTCCGTAGGTGTCCGCGTCGACGAGTGCCGTGTCCTGCCCCAGGAGCGCGAGCTCCGCGGCGAGGTTGACGGCCACCGTGGTCCGGCCCGGTGCCCCGGTGGGCCCCCACACCGCCACGATCCGCCCGGCGCCCCGGGGAGCCGGGGACTCGGCGCCGTCGCCGTCCTCCCCCTCCTGCGGGTGCCCGCCGGCCGCGGGGGCGGGCGCGCCGGGCACGGCGGCGGTTCCGTCGGCGCGGCCCGCCGCGACGACGTCGGCGTAGCCCACCCCGCTCGGTGCGCCCGACGCGGCGGCGACGGCCTCCTCGACGAGGCGGGCGGCGTCCTCGGGGGCCGCTCGCTCCGGGACGACCACGGCACCGAGACCGGCGAGGCGGCGGTGGTCGTGGCCCTCCAGCACCAGCAGCGCCGCGCCGCCGAGCCGGATCTGCTCGAGCAGGCTCGCCGTGAGGTCCTCTGCACCCTCCGCCACGAGGGCGGCCCGGCCGAGTCCGGCGCGCGCCGCGGCCAGCAGCTCCGTGAGGTCGAGGCAGCGGCGGACCACCGTGACCGGTCCGTGCAGCCGTTCGATGCCGTCGACGAGGGGCCAGGTGGAGACCCCGAGGGCCATGACCGGGAGGACCATCACCGGCCGCCCGCGGGATTCCACACGAGCGTGACGCGGGCGTCGTTGCCGAGCGCGTCCACGAGCTCCTCCATCGGGTCCTCCTCGACCAGGACGTGCACCACGGTGCCGCGGCCCGCGCCGAGGGCGGTCTGCTCCGTCTGCACGCCGGCGATCTCGGCCGCCGGGAGCAGCAGGCGGGCCGGCTCGTGGCCGCGGCCGGAGGGCTTCTGGGCGGCGACCCAGACGTCCACGCGCGTTCCCGCCCCGGCGTCCTGGGGCAGCGGATGGTCCACCGGGACGGCGACCGGCTTGCGGTCCAGCCGGTCCGCGGTGCCCAGCGCGGACCCTGGCAGCAGCTGGCCCGCCGGGATCCGCTGCGTCGCGACCGTGCCCGGCCCCGGTGCCGCGTCCGCCGGGACGTAGAGGTCCGCCGCGTCCTGCAGCCGGACGTCGACGGCCACCAGGTCCTCCCCGGTCACGTCCTGGCCGACCTCGATGTCCCGGGCGGCCGCCAGGTAGGGGTCCGTGCGGTTCGTGGCGGTGACCACGGCGGTCACCCCGGCGACGGAGAGCAGCACGAGCAGCAACCCGGCGAGCAGCCTCGGGTCCCGCCAGGTCGGTCTCCGGAACCGGGCCGACGGGGTGTCCGTGCCCCTGACCGTGCCGCTCATCGGCGACCGCCTCTCTCGTTGCCCGCACGGCCGTGGGGACCGTGCTCGTGGCCCACATTCTGCCCGCGGCCGTGGTGCCCCGGGAACCGGTCGGTGCACAACTGGGGACAGGATGCGCGCCCCGGCCCCCCGTGCCCGCCAGGGGCGGGCGGTGGCGACGCCGCATGTGGACGGGGAGCCGTTGCGTCTCTTCGGTGGCAGACTGGAACGGGAGAGCAATCACGAGCAAGGAGGCGGAGGATGGCGCAGCAGCGCTTCCTGACCTTGGCGGACGTCGCCGAGATCCTCAACATCTCGGCGACGCAGGCGAGGGCTCTCGTGCGCAGCGGGGAGCTGCCCGCCATCCAGGTGGGCGGCCGCGGCCAGTGGCGCGTCGAGACCGCCAAGCTGGAGGAGTACATCGCCCGCGGCTACGAGCGGACGGCGGAGGCGGTGCGCTCGGGCGCGCTCGACTGATCCACCGGGACGCCGCCGCCGACCGTCTCACCCCGCCGTGAGCGAGGAGACGCAGACCAGCGCGGGGAACGGCACGGCGCGCAGCGCGGTCACGCTGCCCCGTCTGCGGTAGTCGTCGTCGGGGTGCAGGGCCAGGTCGAAGAAGTCCGCGCCCACCTGGTCGACCGTCCCCTCGAGCTCGCCCAGCGGTCCCCCGCCGGCGAGCCGGATCCGCACCCCGGCCCTGGCCCGGGCCAGGGCGCGCAGCGCGTGCCCCAGGCCGAGCCGCAGGGCCAGCGGGTCGTCACCGGGCGCCCACCCCCGGCCGAGGGACTCCCACCACAGGACAGCCCCCAGCGGCACCAGGTGCTCGGTGCCCCGGTCCTCGAGGACGACCCAGCCGGCGCCCACCGTGCGCACCCGGCCCTCGAGCGGGACGGCCCCGGTGAGCAGGGCCCGAACGGGTTCGCCCTGCCGGAGGCGCAGCCGGTCGGTCAGGCGCACCCGGGAGTACTCCGCGCGGGCCTGCTCCGCCGCCTCCTCCTCCACGCCCTGCTGGTGCGCGGAGGCCAGCTGCGCCTCCAGGTCCGCGAACAGCTGCTTCCAGCGCACTGCAGGGCCTCCCCTTCCGGCTCCCGGGCCGTCCGGTCGCGCAGGGCCTCAACGTAGGCGTCCGCCCTGCCCTCGTCAAGGAACGTCATGTCCACCGCGGGCCGCTGAGACCTTTACACCGGCACCCAGGGAGTGCTAGCAATGCTTCACGACGTCAAACAGCAACAAATGCTGTCAAATGACATGAAACCTCACTTTCCGGGAGATTAGATGATCGGCACCCCAGGATCCGCGAGCACCGCGTCCGCTCCGCTGTGGTCGGTGCTCCTGGTGCCCGCCCTGGGTGCGGCCACCGCGGCCTGCGGCGCCGCCCTGGCCGGTGCGGGCGGCGTCCGCACCGGCGGGGGCCCGGACACCGGGACGCTGATCGGGCTCGCGGCGGCCGTGCTCGGCTGCGCCGTGGTGGCGGCCTGGATCCTGGCCACCGCCCTGGCGGTGCTCGCGGTGCTGGCAGGTCACCACCGCTGGGAGCGCCTGGCCGGAATCTGCGGGCGGTGCTCCCCCGCCCTGCTGCGCCGCGCGGCGGCCACGGCACTGGGCCTGCAGCTGCTCGCGGCCCCGGCGGCGGTCGCCGTCGATGCTCCCTCCCCGTTCTGGGGCGCCGGGGCGTCCGCGCAGGAGCCGGCCCCCGCCGCGGAGGGGACGACGTCCGCCCCGGAGGAGACGAACCCCGCCCCGGAGGCGCCGGGCCCGGCGCCCGCCCCCGGTGCCGGACCCCGGCCCGGCCCCGACCGCGAGCCCGCCCCGGGCGGGGAGTCAGCTCCCGCGCCGTCGACAGATCCGGATCCCTGCTTCCCGCGGACCGGCCCCTCGGTGGCGGAGCGCACGGTGGACGGCGCCGTCACGGTCGTGCGCGGGGACACCCTGTGGTCCCTGGCAGCCGCCCACCTGGGCCCGGAGGCCTCCGACGAGCAGGTCGCCCGTGCATGGCCCCGCTGGTACGAGCTGAACCGGCCGGTGCTCCCGGACGGGCCGCACCGGCTCCTGCCGGGTCAGCGGCTCGTCGTCCCCGGCGCCGGGGGGCCCTGACCCGCCCCGGCTCCGCGGCACCCCACCATCGACCCACCGCAGCACCGTTCCCAGGAGGCCCGTCATGAACGCACCAACCGCCGGTTCCGACCCCGTTGCCCGTCCGCTCGCGCCCGAGCGCGGACGGCCGGCGGCCGGGCCCCCCGCCCGCCGGGGGCGCCCGGCGCCGCCCACGGCCCCCGGCGGCTACACGTGGGGCGCCACGCGTGTGCTGGGCCACGACGCCGAGGACGAGCTGGGCCGGGTGACGGCCCTGGCCCGTTCCATCGGCCAGGCGGCCGTGGAGGTGCTGGGCGGGAGCCGGCCGGCGGCACAGCTGGGCCGCTGGACCACCCCGGAGATCGTGGAGCGCTTCCAGCAGCGCGCCGACATGCTCCGGCTGCTCCAGGAGCAGTTCGAGGGCAAGGCCGCGCTGCAGGAGCTGCACCGGAACCCACACGTGCGCAGGTGCCGGGTCTGCCGGGTGGAGCGCGGGGTCTACGAGGTGGCCCTGGTGGTGGTCGAGCCGAGGCGCAGCCGGGCCGTGGCCATGCGGGTGGAGCGGCTGGGGCGGGGCTGGAGCGTGACGCAGCTCGAGGTCGGCTGACCCCGCCTCCCCGCCCCGGCGCATTCGACCCCGGCAGGCTGAGCCCCCGACGGGCTCACCCCCGGCGGACCCGGTCCTCGGCGGGCTCAGCCCTCCGCGGACTCTGCGCTGGCGGCCCGGGCGCGGGCCCGGCGTCCGGCCCGGTTGGCGGAGGCCGCGGCGGCGTCCGCGTCGTCCTCGTCGCGGCCCGCCGCGGTGGGCTCCGTGCGGGTCTGCGTGCCGCCGGTCTCGGCGGGCGCGGTGTACTGCAGGAAGCTGGGTTGGCGCGGGATCTGCAGGTCGACGGGTCCGCCGTCGGCGCCCACGCGCTGGCGGCGGATCTCCATCCGGTACAGGGTCGAGACCGTCTCCTCGCGGATCGCGCCCATCATCTCCTGGAACATCGCGTAGCCCTCGCGCTGGTACTCCACGAGCGGGTCGCGCTGGGCCATCGCCCGCAGGCCGATGCCCTCCTTGAGGTAGTCCATCTCGTAGAGGTGCTCGGGCCACTTGCGCCCGATGACCGACAGCAGCACGCGCCGCTCCAGGTTGCGCATGGCCTCCGCGCCCACCTCCTCCTCCCGCTGGTCGTAGACGAGGCGGGCGTCCGAGAGGATCTGTTCGCGCAGGAACTCCGCCGTGAGCCGCGTGCGGCCCCCGGCCTCCTCCACGACCTCGTCGACCGACAGGGTCACGGGGTAGATGGTGCGCAGGGACTCCCACAGGCCGTCGAGGTCCCAGTCCTCGGGGTGGCCGACCGCCGTGCGGTCCTGGACCGT
The DNA here is from genome assembly GCF_040981005.1 of Kocuria sp. CPCC 205258. Taxonomy (NCBI): domain Bacteria; kingdom Bacillati; phylum Actinomycetota; class Actinomycetes; order Micrococcales; family Micrococcaceae; genus Kocuria; species Kocuria sp. CPCC 205258. Next base: position 216,597 of record NZ_JAVKPS010000007.1, read on the forward strand.
GGAGGTGACCACCTCGTCGACGAACTGGACGATCTGCTCCTGGAGGTCGTCGCCTTCGAGGACCCGGCGGCGGTCGCGGTAGACCGCCTCGCGCTGGCGGTTGAGGACGTCGTCGTACTTGAGGACGTTCTTGCGCTGCTCGGCGTTGCGCCCCTCGACCTGGCTCTGCGCGGAGGCGATGGCGCGGGAGACGATCTTGTGCTCGAGCGCGGTGTCGTCCGGCGCCCCCGCCATGAGCCGCTGGGCGGCACCGGCGTTGAACAGCCGCATGAGGTCGTCCGCGAGGGAGAGGTAGAAGCGGGACTCGCCCGGGTCCCCCTGCCGCCCGGAGCGCCCGCGCAGCTGGTTGTCGATGCGCCGCGACTCGTGGCGCTCCGTGCCCAGGACGTAGAGACCGCCGACGTCGACCACCTCCTGGTGCTCGGCGCGGGTCTCCTCCTCGCAGCCGGCCACCACGTCCGGCCACACGCGCTCGTACTCCTCCGCGTCCCGCTGCGGGTCCAGGCCCTTCTCCCGCATCCGGTCCACGGCGTTGAACTCGGCGTTGCCGCCGAGCATGATGTCGGTGCCGCGGCCGGCCATGTTGGTGGCCACGGTCACCGCGCCCTTGCGGCCGGCCTGCGCGACGATCGCGGCCTCCCGGGCGTGGTTCTTCGCGTTGAGGACCTCGTGGCGGACGCCGCGCTGGGCGAGCAGCTTGGAGAGGTACTCGCTCTTCTCGACCGACACGGTGCCCACGAGGACCGGCTGGCCCTTCGCGTGCCGCTCCTCGATGTCCTTGACCACCGCGGCGAACTTCGCGACCTCGTTCTTGTAGACGAGGTCGGGGCGGTCGATGCGGACGAGGGGGCGGTGCGTCTCGATGGACACGACGCCCAGCCCGTAGGTGTTCATGAACTCCGCGGCCTCTGTCTCGGCCGTGCCGGTCATGCCCGCGAGCTTCTCGTAGAGGCGGAAGTAGTTCTGCAGGGTGACCGTGGCGAGGGTCTGGTTCTCCGCCTTGATCTCGACCCCCTCCTTCGCCTCGATGGCCTGGTGCATGCCCTCGTTGTAGCGTCGGCCGGCGAGGATGCGCCCGGTGTGCTCGTCGACGATCATGACCTCGCCCTTGAGCACCACGTAGTCCTTGTTGGCGCGGAAGAGCTCCTTGGCCTTGATGGCGTTGTTGAGGAAGCCGATGAGCGGGGTGTTCTGGGCCTCGTAGAGATTGTCGATGCCGAGCCAGTCCTCGACCTTCTCGATCCCGGACTCGAGCACGCCGACGGTGCGCTTCTTCTCGTCCACCTCGTAGTCGGTGCCCGCGTCGAGCCGCTGCACGAGGCGGCCGAACTCGGTGTACCACCGGTTGGCCTCGCCGGAGGCGGGCCCGGAGATGATCAGCGGGGTGCGGGCCTCGTCGATGAGGATGGAGTCCACCTCGTCGACGATCGCGAAGCTGTGGCCGCGCTGCACGAGTTCGTCGGGGCTCCACGCCATGTTGTCGCGGAGGTAGTCGAAGCCGAACTCGTTGTTCGTCCCGTACGTGATGTCGGCGACATACTGCTGGCGGCGGGTCGCCGGGTCCTGGTTGGCCAGCACCACGCCGGTCTCCATGCCCAGGAACCGGTAGACGCGCCCCATGAGGTTGGCCTGGTACTCGGCCAGGTAGTCGTTCACGGTGACGACGTGGACACCCTTGCCGGAGAGGGCGTTGAGGTAGGCGGGGGCCGTCGCCACGAGGGTCTTGCCCTCGCCGGTCTTCATCTCGGCGATGTTCCCGAGGTGCAGGGCGGCGCCGCCCATGAGCTGGACGTCGTAGTGGCGCTGGCCCAGGGTGCGGGACGCGGCCTCCCGGACCACGGCGAAGGCCTCGGGCAGCAGCCGGTCCAGGGACTCGCCGTCGGCGACCCGGGCGCGGAACGCGTCCGTCTCGGCGCGCAGCTCCGCGTCGCTGAGCTCCCGGAAGCCGTCCTCGAGGCTGTTGATGGCGGTCGTGTAGGACCGCAGCCTCGTCAGGACCTTCTTGTCTCCGGTCCTGAGGACTTTCTCCAGGAATGACGCCACGTGCACACGCTCCTCGTGTTCGACTGCCGTGCTGGGACTGATGGGGGGGTGTCCGGCACCCGCTCCAGTCTACGGGAGCCGGTGCCGGTTTCCGGGCGCGGACGAGCCCGGTGGCCGCGACCACCGGGCTCTTCCGGGGCGGGACCCGGCCGGCACCCAGCCGGACGGTCCCGCCGTCACGGGGGCGGGGTCAGCCGGCGGGCTCGGGCTGATAGGCCCGGACGCTCTCCTCGGACTCCTCGCCGTTCTCGCTGAGGCTGATGACGCCGTAGCTCCAGCCCTTGCGGCGGTAGACCGCGGAGGGCTCGCCGGTCTCCTTGTCGACGAAGAGGTAGAAGTCGTGGCCGACGAGCTCCATGTGGTCGACGGCCTCGTCGACGCTCAGCTCGGAGGCCGGGAACCGCTTGCGCCGGATCTCGACGGGGGTGACCGCGTCGGTGAGGCTCACACTCTGGTCGAACGCCTCCTGCTCGGCGGTCGCGAGCTCCGCGGCGGTGGTGTAGATGGGCCCGGAACTGGGGACCACGGGCAGGGCGCCGGTGGCCTCGTGAACGGCCGTGGGACGGTGGGCGCCGCGGTGCACCTTGCGGCGGTCGCGGGCCCGGCGAAGGCGCTCGAGGAGCTTGCTGTAGGCCTCGTCGAAGGCGGCGAACTTGTCGTCGCCGCGCGCCTCGGCCCGCAGGACGGGGCCGCGCCCGGAGACCGTGATCTCCACGCCCATGCCCTGGTGGCCGGGCAGCGCGTGGTCCTTGGTGACCTTGACATCAATGCGCTGGACCTTCTCGCCCAGCTCCTCGAACTTGACGACCTTCTCGGCGGCGTACTCCTTGAACCGCTCCGGTACGGCGACGTTGCGCCCCATGACGTTCAGTTCCATGATGCCCTCCAAATCTCGGGGGTGACGTGGGCGGATGGGGCCGCCCACCCGGGAGGATTGTTGCGTCCCGTGACTCAACGTTAGTTGAATCACACGGGATATTCACCCGGCCGGGCCGGACCCGGATCAGCGGTGAGCGGAACTGCCGGCGGCCGCACGGCGGCGAGCACCACCGCCCCGGGCACCTCGGCCCCGCCGGCCCGCAGCGCGCGGGCCGCCTCCCCGAGGGTCGCCCCCGTGGTGAGCACGTCGTCGACGACGACGCACCGGGCGCCGGGGGCCGCGGCGGCCCGCATGGACCCCGCGGGGCGGGCCCGCCGGCCCGCGGTGCCCAGCCGCTTCTGGGCCGGCCCGGTCAGCGAGGCTCCGGCCGCCCGGTGCCGCAGCCCGCGGCTGACGACCGCGCCGGCGGGGAGCGCGCCGCGGCGCGCGCAGTCCTCGAGCAGCAGCCGCACGGGGTCGAACCAGCGCCGCCGCAGGGCCGCGGGGCTGGTGGGCACCGGGACGAGCAGCACGGGCCCCGCCGGCCAGCCGGGGGCGGCCGCGTGCAGGGCCGTGGCCAGGCAGGCGGCGAGCACGGGGACCAGGTCGGTGCGCCCGGTGCTCTTGAGCGCGAGCAGACAGGTGGCGAGTCCGTGGGCGTAGCGGCCGGCGGCGACGACGGACAGCGGCGGGTCGAGCAGCGGCGCGGCCGAGGACGCCTCGAAGGGGCGGGCGCAGGACCGGCGCAGCAGCAGGCGGCAGGCGCGGCACAGCGCGGTGCCCGGGGCGCGGCACACGGCGCACTCCACGGGCAGGAGCACCTCGGCGGCCTCGGCCAGCCGGTCGAGGGCGCGTGCGGCCGCCCGGTCGAGGGCGCGGGCGGTGGGCGGTGTCGCGGGCATGCGCCCATCCTGGCCCGCGCCGGCCGGCCCGGGCGGGGTGCGGCCGAGGATCCGGACGGCCGGGGCTGTGGACCGCGATCGGGCCCGGCGGGTGGTCAGCCGGCGAACGCCGTGTCCAGGACGTCCTCGCTCTGCGGCGCCCAGGCGTTGCCGGTGAGCATGTGCAGCGTGCCGCCGGCCACGGCGTAGACGGAGGACGTGCCGTTGCCCCCGCTGAGGCCGGTGAGGCCCTCGATGCCGGGCAGCTCGCGGAAGCGCCCGGACACGTCGTAGATGCGGGGCCGGACGGAGCCGGTGCCGCCGAGCGGGGCCGCGACGAACTCGCGGTCGCTGAGCCACAGGGCCGCGTCCGCTTCCACGTCCGCGGCCACCCGGAACGGCTCGTTGAGCCGGCGGGGCGTGCCGTCGGGCTCGCGCACCACACCGGTGAGCCAGATCTGGGAGACCCCTTCGTCCTCGGTGACGACGAGCGCCCGGGTGCCCCCGCGCGAGACCCGCAGGGAGGTCACGGTCCGAGCGGCGAGCCACGAGGCCTCGACGCGGACCGGGTCCCCGGCGCCCGGGGCGGCGCGCACGGCCCGGACGGTCCCGGCGGAGTCCCCGGTCCACACCCACCCGTGCTCGTCGAAGCTGGGGCGGGTCAGGCCGGTCCCGCTGAACTGCTCCACGGGCTCCTCCTCCCGGGCCACGGTCACGAGCGAGCCGGTGCCCGTGTCCACGAACGCGAAGTGCTCCGCGGCGGCGTCCATCGCGGGGCTGGACGGGTGGTGGCCGTCCAGCGGCGGGATCCCGTCCACGTTCTCGGTCTGGCCACCCTGGTAGAACACGAGGTCGCCCTCGCGCAGCCCCACCTGACGGGACGGGACGGTGACGTCCTGGACGGGCGCGGCGTCCGTCCACCCCGCGCCCAGCTCCACGGGCGCCCCCTCGACGAGCAGCTCCACGTCGTTCACCGCGGTGAGCGACCGGAGGCTCAGCGCGAGCTGGTCGTGCATCCGGCGGTTGATCTCGATGTTCGCCGGGTCGAACTCGGGCACGCTGAGCTCCACCGTGGCGGTGCCGTCCCGCACCGGCACTGCCGAGCGGGCGAGCGTGGTGCCCGGCGGGAACGCCGAGGTCACGGCCCCCCGGAGGTAGGGCGCGGGGCCGCCGAGCAGGGCCCGCACGATCGACGTCGAGACGGGCACCCGATCCGGGAACCAGCGGGGGTCGACCACCACGTTGGACAGGTCCTCGTCCGCGAAGTAGAGGTGGTGGGGCTCGAAGATGTCCTCGAAGTCGGCCGGGGTGAGCGCCGTGGCGTCGGGGGCGTCGGAGATCCGCCACTGGCCGTCCACCTGGACCACGTCGAAGTCGAGCACCTCGGTGGCGCCCGCCGGCTTGCGCTCGATCACGCCGCTGCCGTCCACCACGCTGTCCACCTCGAGGTTCACCCGGTACTCGTTGTCCTCGAGCCGGGGCACGGGCGCGGCGTCGCCGCGGTGCACGAGGGTGCGCGCGTCGGGGTGCCAGGTGCCCGCGAGCTCGGGGGTGAGGTACTCGCGGGCCACGGAGTAGTCGTCGGCCACGCCGGTCCCGGCCGCGAGGAAGCCCCGCACGATCTGCTCCGGCGTCGCGCCCTCGCGGGGGCCGGCCGGCTCGACGTCGTAGCTCGGCTGGACCGCGGACCGGGTGGGCTCCGCGTGCCGGTGCACGGGTCCCGTCCGGGGAATGGCTCCGCAGCCGCCGAGCGCCACGGCCGCGGCCAGGGCCAGTGCTGCCGTGCGGGTCGGCCGCCGGGTCCTGCTCATGACCGGTCCTCCTCGACGTCGGTCGGCTGGGCCGCGGCGGGGGGCGCCGGCTCCGCCGCGGCGGCGGAGGCCAGGGCCAGGGTCCCCGTCCTCGTCACCACCGCGGTCTCCGGGTACGCGTCGGCGTCGGGCGGCAGCCCGAGCGGGCTCTCGTCGTCGGGCACGAGCCGCCGCCCGCGGGTCCGGGGCAGGGTGAGCCGGAAGCACGCGCCCTCCCCCGGGGCGCCCCAGACGTCGAGCCGCCCGCCGTGCAGCCGCGTGTCCTCGGTGGCGATCGCCAGGCCCAGCCCCGTCCCGCCGGTCGTGCGGGCCCGGGCCGGGTCGGCGCGCCAGAAGCGGTTGAACGCCTTGGCGGCCTCCTCCTCGGTCATCCCGATGCCGTGGTCGCGCACCGCCACCGCCGCGGCCACCTCGGAGGCCCCCACGACGATGTCGATGGGCCGGCCCTCCCCGTGCTCGAGGGCGTTGACCACGAGGTTGCGCAGGATCCGCTCGATCCGCCGCTGGTCCCCCTGGACGGTGCAGCGGGACAGCTCCGAGCGCACCCGCACCGTGGAGCCGGACGAGACGGCGAGCGGGGCGGCGGCCTCCACGACGTCGTGCACCACCGAGAACAGCTCGACGCTGGCCACCTCGAGCCGCGCCGCCCCGGCGTCGAAGCGGGAGATCTCCAGCAGGTCGGCCAGCAGGGCGTCGAAGCGGTCCACCTGGTGGTAGAGCAGCTCGGCGGAGCGCCGGTTGACGGGGTCGAAGTCCTCGCGGGCGTTGAAGAGCACCTCGGCCGCCATCCGCACCGTGGTCAGCGGGGTGCGCAGCTCGTGGGAGACGTCCGAGACGAAGGTCTGCTGCATCGAGGAGAGCTGCTCGAGCTGGGTGATCTGGTCCTGCAGGCTGTCCGCCATGCGGTTGAAGGACCGGGCGAGACGGGCGACCTCGTGCGAGCCGCTGACGGGCATCCGCACGCCCAGGTCGCCGTCCGCGAGCTGCTCGGCCACGCGGGCGGTGCTGGACACGGGGCGGACCACTTCCCGGGTGACGTACCAGACGATCGCGCCCACGAGCAGCAGCAGGACGACCACCGACAGCAGCAGCACCGCGTGCATCGCGTCGAGGGTGCGCTGCGGCTCGGAGAAGTCGTAGACGAGGTAGAGCCCGTAGCGGCTGTTCTGGTAGAGGTCCACCACCGTGCCGACGACGATGACGGGGGCCTCCTCCCCGTTCTCCGTGACCCGGACCGAGGCGGGCTGCCAGAACACCCCGTCCTGCTCCGCGAGCCGCTCCTGCAGCTCCGGCGGCACGGTGCTCGAGGTCATCCAGGGGCTCTGGCTCTGCGCCGGGATGAGGGTCTGTCCGCTCGTGAAGTCCATCGGGAGCAGGATCCAGCGCTCCGTCTCCGCGCCGTCGACCGAGAGCGAGCCGAGGGTCGAGGCCACGAGCGCCTGCAGCTCGTCCCGGTCGGAGGCGTCCGAGGCGTCGAAGCTGGCCTGCACCTGCTCGAAGTCCGCGGTGGCCGAGGCGAGGACCTGGTCCAGCCGTTCGTTGAACAGCCGGTCCGCGATCTGGTGGGAGAGGAAGCTGCCCGTGACGAAGAAGGCCAGCGCGGTCAGGGAGAGGGACACGGCGATGGCCCGGAACTGCAGGGACTGCCGCCACCGGCGGGCCAGCAGGAGCCGCCCCAGCCGCAGCCGCCGGGTCGCGGCGCCGGCCGGCCCGCGGCGCCGGGAGGAGGCGGCGGCGTCCGGCGGGGTCATCGGGCGGACGTGCCCGCCTTGTAGCCGACTCCGCGCACGGTGACCACGATCTCGGGGCTCTCCGGGTCCCGCTCGATCTTGGAGCGCAGCCGCTGCACGTGGACGTTGACGAGCCGCGTGTCGGCGGCGTGCTGGTAGCCCCAGACGTCGCGGAGCAGCATCTCGCGCGAGAACACCTGGTGCGGTGCGCGCGCCAGGGCGGTGAGCAGGTCGAACTCGAGCGGGGTGAGGCCGATCTCGTGGTCCCCGCGGTGCACGCTGTGCCCGCTCACGTCGATGGTCAGGTCACCGATCCGCAGCTCCTGCGAGTTGGCGCGCTCCACGGGGCGCAGCCGGGCCTTGACCCGGGCCACGAGCTCGGCGGGCTTGAAGGGCTTGGGCACGTAGTCGTCGGCCCCGGCCTCCAGGCCGCGGACCACGTCGACGGTGTCCGACTTGGCGGTGAGCATGACGACCGGGACGTCGGAGATCGTGCGGATCTCGCGGCAGACCTGGATGCCGTCCTTGCCCGGAAGCATGAGGTCGAGCAGCAGCAGGTCCGGGCGCACGGCCCGGAAGGTGTCCACGGCGGTGGCACCGTCGTAGCAGAAGACGGGCTCGAAGCCCTCCGCGGTCAGGACGATCCCGATCATCTCCGACAGGGCGGCGTCGTCGTCGACGACCAGTATTCGCGCGTTCATCGCCTCTCCGGTGGTGTGGGGCGGGCCCGCCGGGGCGGGGGCCGCCGTGGCCCGGGGCGTCCGGGGCGTCGTGGCCAGGGTGTCCTGGGCGTCGTGGTGGACCGGGGTCCACCTGCATTGTGGCCGATTGCGGCCCGCCCCGCACCTCGGCGCGGAGTGTGTCGGTCCACCGGGTGGGACGGGCTCACGCGTCGGCGGCGGTCCGGGCCAGCGCGGAGGCGGTTCCGGTGACCCGCGCGAGGACCTCGCGCAGCTCGGCGGGGCCCAAGGTGTCGAGCTCCTCGCGCGGTGTGATCCGGACCCGGTCGAGGGCGGCGGCGGGCAGCCCGAGGTCCCGCCACACGGACCACACGTCCGCGGCGAGGGCGCGGGCCGTGCCGCCGGCCGCGGGGACGAGGCCCAGCCACAGCTGCATGCCGTCCTCGACGAGCGCGGCGAGCGGCTCCCAGTCGTGGACGGTGCCGGCGGGGGCCGGGACCTGCACGGCTTCCGCGCCGGTCTCCCGGGCGAGCCGGGGGTCGACCCCGGGCGGCAACCGCAGGGCGACGCCGGCGGCGCCGGCCGACCGGCAGGCCTCGACGACGGCGGTGAGCGAGCGCCGTGCCTCCGCGGCGGGGACCGCCCGCAGGGTCCGGTAGCCGCTCATCGTGGGCAGGCCGCCCGCGAGCACCCGGGCGAGCTCGGGCTCGTCCAGCTGGACGAGGACGTCCCGGCCGGGGGCCGCGGCGCGCACCGCCCGGACGTGTTCCAGGACGCCGGAGGCCAGGGAGTCCGCGATGTCGCGGCGGGCGCCGTGGTCCTTGAGCGCCCGCTCCCCCGCGTGCAGGTGGAGCCGGGCGGCGAGGCTGAGCGGGCCGACGAGCTGGGTCTTGACCGGGGCGTCGTCGGGGCCGCTCTCGGTGCCGATCACGTCGGCGAGCACGTTGACGTCACCGGCCAGCAGCGCCCGGGCGGACCGGGAGTCCTTGCCGGGCACCCCGGAGACGCGCAGCCCGTGGGGCTGCCGGTCCGCGTACAGGTCGTCGAGCACCGCGGCGGTGCGGGCCACGGGGTCGGCGGCCGCACCGCGGGCGGGCAGGATGGGCAGGAACGAGATGTGCGGGGCCCCGAGCTCGCCGCGCAGCAGCGTGACGGACTCGACGACGTCCGTGCCCGGCATCGCGCCGAGGGCCGTGCCCACGACGCCGGGGACGTCGGGGTCGGTGCGCCGGGGGCCGGGCGGGGCGCTGCGGGTCACGGGCGGTCGTCGTCCTGCCGCCGGTGGTCCTCGGAGAGGGCCACGTGGTGGCGGATGACCTCGCTGATGATGAAGTTCAGGAACTTCTCCGCGAACTCGGGGTCGAGCTGTGCGGAGGCCGCGAGCGCCCGGAGGCGGCCGATCTGGGCGGCCTCGCGGTCCGGGTCGCCGGCGGGCAGGCCGTGGGTCGCCTTGAGGACGCCGACGCGCTGGGTCGCCTTGAACCGCTCGGCGAGCAGGTGCACCAGGGCCGCGTCGATGTTGTCGATGGTGCCGCGGATGGACTGCAGCTCGGCGAGCACGCGGGGGTCGGCCTGCTCCTGGAGCGAGGACGCGGTGGCGTCGAAGTCCTGGTGAGCCCGGACGTCGGCGGAGGCGTGGGGGTGCGGTGCGGTCATGGCCGCCAGTCTATCGGGCGGGATCGGGCCGGCCCGCACCGCCCGGGACGTCGGGGCGGGCCAGCGAGTGGGCGCGGTCGACCGTGGCCTGGCCGAGGACCCGGGTGCCCTGGTAGAGCACGACCGACTGTCCGGGGGCCACGCCGCGCATCGGCTCCTCGAGCCGGACCACGAGCTCGGGCAGCGGGCCGTCGTCCCCCTCGACGAGCTCGAGGTGGGCCCGGGCGGGGACGGGGTCCCCGTGCGCCCTGACCTGGGCGAGGACGGGGAACGGGGCCGACGCCGCCCCGGCCGCGGCCCCGGGCCGCAGGAGTGGCGCCGCCTCGGGCACGGGCGCCCCGGCCCAGGAGGGGCGGATCCCGCGCAGCTCGTCAACCGCCAGCATCGCCTGCGGGCCCACGACGACCTCGTTGGTCCGCGGCCGGATCTCCAGGACGAAGCGCGGCTTGCCGTCGGGGGCCGGGGTGCCGATGCGCAGGCCCTTGCGCTGGCCCACCGTGAACGCGTTGGCGCCGGGGTGGGTGCCGACCACGTTGCCCTCGACGTCCTTGATCTCGCCCTCGGTCATCTCGATGCGCTCCGCGAGCCAGCCGCGGGTGTCGCCGTCGGGGATGAAGCAGATGTCGTGGGAGTCGGGCTTGCTCGCCACGGACAGCCCGCGGCGGGCGGCCTCGGCCCGCACCTCGGCCTTGGACGGGGTGTCGGCCAGCGGGAGCAGCACGTGCTCCAGCTGCTCGGCCGTGAGGACGCCGAGGACGTAGGACTGGTCCTTCGCCCAGTCCGCCGCGCGGTGCAGCTCCCGGCCGCCGGCGGGGTCCTCGACCACCTTGGCGTAGTGCCCGGTGCACACGGCGTCGAAGCCCAGGGCGAGGGCCTTCTCGAGCAGGGCTGCGAACTTGATCTTCTCGTTGCACCGCAGGCACGGGTTGGGCGTGCGTCCGGCCGCGTACTCCGCGACGAAGTCGTCGACGACGTCGGCCTGGAAGCGCTCGGAGAAGTCCCACACGTAGTACGGGATGCCCAGGACGTCGGCGGCGCGCCAGGCGTCCCGGGAGTCCTCGATCGTGCAGCAGCCCCGGGAGCCGGTGCGCAGGGTGCCGGGCGTGCGCGAGAGGGCCAGGTGCACGCCCGTCACGTCGTGGCCGGCGTCGACGGCGCGGGCCGCCGCCACGGCCGAGTCGACGCCGCCGCTCATGGCTGCCAGTACTCGCACGGTGAGATCGTCTCCAGGGGTCGGGGTCGTGGTCCGTGTCGTCAACGGGGCGCGGCCGGCCGGTATTCCCCGGCCGCGGCGGGGCGGGTCCCTGGGGCCCCGCTGGTCCGGGTCCCCGCCGGTGCGGGATCGGACCGGCGCGGGCTCAGACGGGCGCGGGCTCAGACGGGCGCCGCGCCGGAGAGCCCGGCGCGCAGCGCCCGCCGGTGGACCTCGGGCAGCGCGGCGAGCAGGGCGTCGACGTCGGCGCCCGTGCTCGTGCGGCCCAGGCTGAAGCGCTGCGCACCGCGCGCGGTGGCCTCGTCCAGGCCCATGGCCAGCAGCACGGAGGACGCCCGCGGCACCCCGGCGTGGCAGGCCGAGCCGGTGGAGGAGGCGATCCCGGCGCCGTCCAGCAGGAACAGGAGGGAGTCGCCCTCGCACCCGGGGAAGGTGAAGTGGGCGTTGCCGGGCAGCCGGGCGCCCGTGTGCTCCCGGTCCTCCGGTCCGCGCAGCACGGCGTCCGGCACGATCCGGCGCACGCCCTCCACCAGCCGGTCGCGCAGGCCCGCGAGCCGCTCCTGCTCGGTCTCCCGCTCCGCGGCGGCCTCGCGGGCCGCCACCCCGAAGCCGGCGAGCGCGGCGGCGTCGAGGGTGCCGGAGCGCACCGTGCGCTCCTGCCCGCCCCCGTGCTGGACGGGCGCCAGCCCCACCGTGCGCCCGGCCACGAGGGCCCCGGCGCCCACCGGTCCGCCCACCTTGTGGGCCGAGACGGCCAGCGTGGTGAGCCCGGGCAGGTGCGCGTCGACGGGCAGCGCGCCGAAGGCCTGCACGGCGTCGCAGTGGAAGGGGACCCCGAACTCCTCCGCGAGGGCGGCGATCTCCGCGACGGGCTGGACGGTGCCCACCTCGTTGTTGGCCCACATGACCGCCAGCAGCGCGGTGGCGCCCGGGTTGCGGGCCAGTTCCTCCCGCACGGCGGCCGGGTCCACGCGGCCGGCCGCGTCGACGGGCAGCCAGACGGCCTCGGCGCCCTCGTGGGCGGCCAGCCACTCGACGGTGTCGGACACCGCGGCGTGCTCCACCGCGGAAACGAGGACGCGGCGGCGGCGGGGGTCCTGCTCCCGCCGGTGCCGGTACAGGCCCTGGACGGCCAGGTTGTCGGCCTCGGTGCCCCCGGAGGTGAAGACCACCTCGACGGGCTCCGCGCCCAGGGCCGCGGCGACATCCTCGCGGGCCTGCTCGACGACGGCGCGCGCCGCGCGGCCGGGGCGGTGCAGCGAGGACGGGTTGCCGCCGCGGGCCAGCTGCTCGGCGACCGCGGCGAGCGCGGAGGGCCGGAGGGGCGCGGTGGAGGCGTGGTCGAGGTAGACGGGCTCGTGCGGCACGGACTCCAGTCTAGGGCCCCGGCCCGGGTGTGCGTCCGGCGTCCGTAGACTGGCGGTCATGCTCCGCATCCTCTTCCACACCCCCGAGATCCCGGGCAACACCGGCAACGCGATCCGCCTCGCCGCGGTCACCGGGGCCGAGCTGCACCTCGTGGAGCCGCTGGGCTTCGACTTCGGCTCCGCGCACCTGCGCCGGGCCGGCCTCGACTACCACGACCTCGCGGTGCTGACCGTCCACCCGGACCTGGACGCGGCCTGGGCCGCCCTGGCCCCGGAACGGGTCTGGGCGTTCACCACCGACGGCGAGGTCTCGCACACGGACGTGGCCTACCGCCCCGGGGACGTGCTGCTGTTCGGGCCCGAGTCGGTGGGCCTGCCCGCCGCGGTGAAGGCGGACCCGCACGTCACCGCGCGGGTCCGCATCCCCATGCTGCCGGCCCGGCGGTCGCTGAACCTCGCGAACTCGGCGTCCATCGCCGTCTACGAGGCCTGGCGCCAGCTGGGCTTCGCGGGCGCCGGGAGCTAGCCCCGGCGACCGGCCGCCCGCCGGGGCCCGCCGCTCACTGCTGCTCCTCGGCGTCCCCGACCGTCACGTCCGCGGTGCGCTCCTCGCCGTCCCGCACGAACGTCATCGTCCCGGTCCCGCCGGCGGGCAGCTCACGCACGGCCGCCGTCAGGGAGCTCGCGTCCTGGATGCGGTGGCCGTCGAACTCCGTGATCACGTCGCCCACCTCCAGTCCGGCCTCGTCGGCCGGCGAGCCGGGCACGACCTGCTCCACCGCGGCGCCGTCGGAGAAGGCCCGGCTCCGGCCGTCCGCGCCCGGGGCGGCGCTCACGCTCGTGCCGAGGTAGCCGTGCGTGGCCCGGCCGTTGTTGATGATCTCCACGGCCACCCGCTGGGCGGTGTCGACGGGGATCGAGAAGCCCACGCCGATGTTGCCGGCCTCCGTGCCGGAACCGGCCGAGGCGATGGCCACGTTGATCCCGATCACCTCGCCGTCCGTGTCGATCAGCGGCCCGCCGGAGTTGCCGGGGTTGATGGCCGCGTCGGTCTGGATCACGTTGAGGAACACCGACGGCGAGGATCCCTGCGAGCGGCCGCCGGAGCCGCCGTCCTCGTCGGGGAAGTTGAAGAAGAAGTCGTTGCCGCCGCCCTGCTCCTCGCCCTCGCCGTCGCCCTCCGACGGCGTGGACGGCGCGGCGGAGGAGGCCACCGTGATGGTCCGGTTGAGGGTGGAGACGATCCCGTCGGTCACCGTGCCCGCGAGGCCCAGCGGCGCGCCGATCGCGATGGCCGTGTCGCCCACGTTCACGTCGTCCAGGGAGCCCAGGGTCGCCGGGGTCAGCCCCTGGGCGTCGACCTTGAGCACCGCGAGGTCGGACAGCGGGTCGGTGCCGACCACCTCGGCCGGCAGCACCCTGCCGTCGTCGAGCTGCACCTCGAGGGAGGGGCTGCTCGTGGTCCCGTCGAGGGTCACCACGTGCGTGTTGGTGAGGATGTGGCCCTCGTCGTCGATGATCACCCCGGAGCCGGAGCCGTTCTGGCCGCCGCCGGACGCGGAGATCGTCACCACGGACGGGGACGCCTTCACGGCCGCCGCGGTGACCGCGTTCACCTCGTCCTGGTCGTTGACGATGACCGAGCTGGACGTCGACCCGCCCGCCGCCGGTGCCGCGCCGCCGCCGTCCAGCAGGGCGTCCGTCCCGACGGCCGCCCCCGCCCCGACCAGTGCGGCCAGGACCATGCCCGTCACGAGCGATCCCCCCGAGAAGCGCCGCCGCTCCCGGCGACCCCCGGTGCCGCTCCCGGTGCCGTTCCCCCACGGGTGCCGGGCGGCGGGGTCCCCGGCGCCCTGCCACGCCCCGGCGTAGGGGCCCGCGTCCTGGCCGCCGGCCTGCGGTGTCCCGTGGCCGGCGCGCGCGTCCTGCTCGGCGCCGGACGCCCACGGGTCGTGGGCCGGACGGCCGTAGACCGGCGGGAGGGGCTGCGTGAGCTGCGGATCGGCACCGTACCGCGGGTCGCGGGGCTCGGACATGGGGGTCTCCTCCTGGAAACGGACGGGCCCGGCGGTCCCCGGTGCGGACGGGGTGGCACGGGCGGCTCTGTCCCCAAGTATCCACGTCCGCACTGAGACGACGCTGAGAGCCCTGGTCGTTCCCCGGGCGCCGCCCGGACGGCGGCCGGGGACCGCCGGGCCCCGCCCGCAGGTCATCAGCCGCCTTGGGGTTTCGCCCTGCGCGTAGGTCCGGCGCCGATCGCCACGCCGTCACGCCCTCGCCCTAGAATCGGGAGCACCGACCACGTGAGGGAGATCATGCACTGGCGCCCCATTGCCCGCCGGACCGCCGCCGGCTGCGGCCTGACGCTCGCCCTGTTCGTACCCGCGGGAGCGGCTCTCGCCCAGCCGCCCGTCGACGTGCCCCCCGGCGAGCGGATCGTCGACGAGTCCGGGGTGCTGGAGGATCCCTCCGCGCTGGCCGCGGACGTGCGCGAGCTCGCCACCCAGGAGGGGATCACCCTCACCGCCGTGTTCGTCGACTCGTTCACCGACCCCTCGGATCCCGACGAGTGGCTGCAGGAGTTCGCCGAGCTCAACGGGCTCGGCAGCTCGGACGCGGTGCTGGTCGTCGCCACGGAGGACCGGCAGCAGCGCTTCTCCGCGTACTCCACGGGACCCCTCAGCACCGAGCAGCAGGAGCGCATCAACCGGCAGTACATCACCCCGGCGCTCGCGGCCGACGACTGGGACGGCGCCGTCGCGGGCGCCGTCGAGGGCATCGAGGCCGAGCTCTCCGGCGCCCCCGCCGGGACCGGGGAGAGCACGGACGGGGGCGGGGCCGGCTTCGGCCTGCTCGGTCTCGGGGCGCTCGGCCTCGGCGGGCTCGCCGTCTACGGCATGGCCTCCCGCAACAAGAAGCGCCGGCAGCAGGGGTCCGCCCCGCAGGGCGGGCCAAGCGGCCGAGGCGGCCCGCAGGGCCCCGGTGCCCCCTACCAGGAGGTCCCGGTGCCGGAGCTGCGTAAGCGGGCCGGGGAGCTGCTGGTGTCCACCGACAACGCCATCCAGCACTCCGAGCAGGAGCTGGCCTTCGCCCAGCTGCAGTACGGGGACGAGCAGGTCGAGCCGTTCCGCCGCGCCGTCCAGGACGCCAAGAAGCACATGCAGGCCTCCTTCGCCCTCCAGCAGCAGCTCGAGGACCACATCCCCGACACCGAGGAGCAGCAGCGGGCCTGGCTCGGCGAGATCATCGCCCGCTCCCAGGACGCCCAGCGCCCGCTCCAGGAGCACCAGGAGGCGTTCAGCTCGCTGCGCCGGCTGGAGTCCCGGGCCCCGCAGGCCCTCGAGGAGGTGCGGCGCCAGGCCGAGGCCGTGCGGCCCCGCTTCGGCACGGCCGACGCCCGGCTGCGGGAGCTCACCGCCCGCTACAACGACACGGCGCTCGCCCCCGTCAAGGACAACATCGACCAGGCCCGGGACCGGCTCGACTTCGTGGACACCGCCGTGGAGGAGGCCCGCACCGACCTCGCCGCCGGGCGCACGAGCGACGCCGTGCTGGACATCCGCGCCGCCGAGGAGGGCGTGGGGCAAGCCGGGGGCCTGCTCGACGCCGTGGAGCACGCGGCCACCGAGCTCGCCCACGCCGAGGAGTCCCTCAAGGACGCCGTGACCATCGCCCAGCGGGACGTCGCCGAGGCGGACGCCCTCGTCCGGCGCGGCTCCAACCCGGAGCTCGCCGGGGCCGTCGCCGGCGTCGGCGCCGTCCTGCGCACCGTCGAGGAGCAGATGGGCGCGGGACGGATCGACCCGCTCGGCCTGAGCCGGCGCCTGGCGGTGGCCAAGGACGAGCTCGACAAGGGGCTCGCGTCGGTGCGCTCCCAGAACGACCGGGACCGCTCCGCGCGGGAGACCCTCGCCCACACCCTCGTCTCCGCGCAGGCCCAGCTGAGCTCGGCGAGCGAGTACATCTGGGCCCGCCGCGGCGGCGTCGGCCCGGAGGCGCGCACCCGCCTCGCGGAGGCCGAGCGCTACCTGGAGGCCGCCCAGCAGGCCCGGAAGTCGGACCCCTCCGAGGCGCTGACCTGCGCCAACGAGGCCGTCCGTCTCGCCGGCGAGGCCCAGTACATCGCCCAGCAGGACGTCGACTCCTTCTCCTACGGCGGCTTCGGCACGCCCGTGGGAATGGGCGGCCACCGGGGCCGCTCCAACAGCGGTCTGGGCGGCGCGATGCTCGGCGGCATCCTCCTCGGCTCGATCCTCAACGGCGGCGGGGGCGGAGGCTTCGGCGGTGGCGGCGGAGGCTTCGGCGGCAGCTTCGGCGGCGGGTTCGGCGGCGGGGGCGGAGGCTTCGGCGGTGGCATCGGCGGAAGCTTCTGATCCGCGCCGACCGGTGCCCGGCGCCGGCGGACGGGCACCGCGCACCGCCGCCCCTCTGACCCTCGTCCGCCTCGTGACCCCTGACCGATCCACCGTCCCCGTCCGACCCACGATCCCGGGAGCCCGTCCCGGGAAGCACCAGAGGAGAGAAGGAACCATGATCAAGCAGTCCATCTTCGGCCGCATCGCCCAGCTCGCGAAGGCCAACATCAACGGCATGATCGACGCCGCCGAGGACCCCCAGCTCATGCTGGACCAGATGGTGCGCGACTACACCGAGAACATCCGCGAGGCCGAGGCCGCCGTCGCGCAGACCATCGGCAGCCTGCGCCTGCTCGAGCAGGACCACGCGGAGGACGTGCGCGAGTCCCAGGAGTGGGGCAACAAGGCCCTCGCGGCCTCGAACAAGGCCGAGGAGTACCGGGGCGCCGGCAAGTCCTCCGAGGCCGAGAAGTTCGACAACCTCGCCAAGGTCGCCCTCCAGCGCCAGATCCAGTACGAGACGGAGGCGCGCGGCGCCGAACCGCAGATCCAGTCCCAGACCCAGGTCGTGGAGAAGCTCAAGGACGGGCTCAACAAGATGCGGGGCAAGCTCCAGGAGCTGTCCAACAAGCGGGACGAGCTCAACGCCCGGCAGAAGACCGCGCAGGCGCAGTCGCAGGTCCAGGACGCGCTCAAGGCCTTCGACGTGCTCGACCCGACGAGCGAGGTCTCCCGCTTCGAGGACAAGATCCGCCGCGAGGAGGCCCGTGTCCTGGGCCAGCAGGAGCTCGCCGCGTCCTCCCTGGACGCGCAGTTCGAGTCCCTCGAGTCCCTGGGCCAGCAGTCGGAGATCGAGGCCCGGCTCGCCGCCCTGAAGTCCCGCAACGCCGAGCGGATCGTCTCCTCCGAAGAGGTCTGACCCCGCCCCGTCCCCGGGCAGGGAGGAGCCCCCACGGCCGCGGCCGTGGGGGCTCCTTCCCGCCCGGTGTCTTCCGGGCAAGGCGAAGGCCCCCGGACCGTGACGGTCCGGGGGCCTTCCGTGGTTGCGGGGGCAATGTGCTGGTTCAGGACATAGGCAAGGCATGTCTCGGGACATCGGCAACATGAGGTCGCACATCCGCGGCAG
>NZ_JAVKPS010000070.1:0-517 GCF_040981005.1 Kocuria sp. CPCC 205258
CCGCTGACCTATTCAGACCAACAGCGGGCGTCCATCGTTTACCGTGCGGACTACCAGGGTATCTAATCCTGTTCGATACCCGCACTTTCGAGCTTCAGCGTCAGTTGCGCTCCAGTGAGCTGCCTTCGCAATCGGAGTTCTTCGTGATATCTAAGCATTTCACCGCTACACCACGAATTCCGCCCACTTTGTGCGTACTCAAGGAAACCAGTTCGCGCTGCAGTGCAGACGTTGAGCGTCTACATTTCACAACACGCTTAATCTCCGGCCTACGCTCCCTTTAAACCCAATAAATCCGGATAACGCCCGGACCTTCCGTATTACCGCGGCTGCTGGCACGGAATTAGCCGGTCCTTATTCATAAGGTACATGCAAAAAGTCTCACGAGACTCACTTTATTCCCTTATAAAAGCAGTTTACAACCCATAGGGCCGTCATCCTGCACGCTACTTGGCTGGTTCAGGCTCTCGCCCATTGACCAATCTTCCTCACTGCTGCCTCCCGTAGGAGTTTGGAC
>NZ_JAVKPS010000071.1:0-516 GCF_040981005.1 Kocuria sp. CPCC 205258
GTGGGCGCGCGCCACGGCCAGCCCCGCTTCGAGGGCAGCGCCTGCGAGGTCCGCGAGTTGCCGGCCGACGGCGGGCATGTAGGCCACGGGGTCCACGGCCCCGACGTCCCGGACGGCCACGCGCGCGAGCCCGCGGCGATAGGCCACGCGCAACGCCTTGTGCGCGTCCTGTCCCGTGAGCGATGCCACCGGGGTGTCCGCCTGCGGATCGGCGCCCACCGATTCGAGCAGCGCCGCACGGAAGACCTCCGCGCGGTCCGCCCTCGGCTCGTCCACGGGCGGGATGTCCAGCAGGTCCAGGTTCTCGGGGGCGCGCAGCAGGAACTCCCCCAGCGCCTCGGACGCACCCAGCAAGCGGAACATGGTCTCGGACTCTCGGGGGTCCCCGTTGATTCGCCGCGCGACCTCCGGGTGGTTCTCGATGAGCCGCACGATGAGCTGCAGCGCCACGTCCGGCGACGCCGCGTGGGCCAGTCCCGCGAGCAGCGCGGACAAGTCCACGCCGTCCAGTTCCCG
>NZ_JAVKPS010000072.1:0-513 GCF_040981005.1 Kocuria sp. CPCC 205258
GTACGTGTTGCCCTGCACCACCGCTGGTGTGCGAGGAGGTTCCGTTCCGTCCAGCCAGAACCTGGAGATCACCTCGCCGCCCACCTTGTCGACGACTCTGCCGCCACCGTCGTCCAGGGCTATGAGGCGGCTGCCGTCGACCGTCGGCGGGCCCCAGTTGTCCGCCTGGGACGAGAGCGACTCCGACGCCAGGCTCCAGATCTCGTGGCCCGACGTGAGGTCGACCGCGGTGAGCGCCTTGCCGCCCATGTACACGACGCCGTCCTCGACCGCGGGGGCCGTTGCACTCGACGCGTTGCGTTCGACCGTCCAGGCTTCCTCGCCCGTCGCTGCTCCGACCGCGAAGTACGCCCCGTCTCCGGTGCAGACGACGAGGTGGTCGGCCCCGGCCGCGCCCAGCGCTGCCGAGTCCAACCTCGCACCGGCGGGTGCGGGCCGTGTCCAGCGGACCTCACGGCCCGTGACGTCCACGGCGGACAGCTGATCGTCCTTCGTCTGCACATACACGGTCCC
>NZ_JAVKPS010000073.1:0-510 GCF_040981005.1 Kocuria sp. CPCC 205258
ACTGTTGGCATGTTCTGCTTTCATTGCGTAAAAACCTATGGACGCATATCGGAAATGACGTATCATTTCAAACTTGATACCTTTTTCTCCTAATAAATATCTTTCTCCTTTTAAGCTAAATTGTGTATTATATCTCGGCCAATAAAAGTTTCCTCCAATTGTCCATGTTGTTGTCATTTTCGTATCATAATGTAGCTTGAAGCCATTCCAATAACCTATACCTACATAACCAATACGTGCTTCTATAGAGAAACGTTCGTCTTTAAACGGATAAAACAATGATAAATCACTTCCCCATCTGTCTGCATTAAAATAGCCTATAGTTGCTTTCCCATATATATTATATGGCAGACGGAAACGCTGGGAAAGGGTTATATGTCCCGGATGAACTTTATCTTCCAATATCCCATATCCATCGTTATACACAGGTATCTTTATCTGTCCTGTTAACTTACTTCCTGGCCATAAGGAAACTTCAATAGCTGGGCTTAAGTCAAATAACACCTGATA
>NZ_JAVKPS010000074.1:0-509 GCF_040981005.1 Kocuria sp. CPCC 205258
ATAACAGACCGTGTATTACCCGAAATCACCGCCTGGAAGTCTCGCATGCTCGATCCTGTATATGCCATTTGCTGGCTTGATGCTATCCATTATAAGGTAAAGGATGAGAATGGCAGAGCTGTCACACGAGCCATTTACAACATTCTTGGTATCAACAAGGAAGGTCAAAAAGAACTGTTAGGTATGTATGTGTCTAAGAGTGAAGGAGCTAACTTCTGGCTAGAAGTTCTTACGGATCTTCAGAACCGTGGTGTTCGAGACATCTTGATTTGTTGTATTGATGGTCTCAAAGGCTTCCCAGATGCCATCCAAAGCGTATTTCCTGAGAGTTCTGTGCAGCTCTGTATTGTCCATCATATACGCAATTCTATCAAGTATGTTGGCAGTAAGCATCAAAAGGAGTTTATCAAGGATTTAAGAACAGTATATGGTGCAGTAAACAAAGACTCCGCTGCTGCTAATTTAGACCTGTTAGAGTCTAAGTGGGGAGAGATGTACCCAATTGTCAT
>NZ_JAVKPS010000075.1:0-509 GCF_040981005.1 Kocuria sp. CPCC 205258
GGTGGTCCCGCCCCTTGCCGCTGGGCGCTCCCCGACCGATGATTTTTTAAGTAGTTGATTATATGCCGTTTTTAGGGTATAATAAGAACTTAAGAAATAGAATAAGTTAAGTAGTTGATACTCAATATAGGGTATTTTCCATATTGGAAAATCTGATTTTCCATATTAGAAAGTCACTCTTTCCTATTAGATGTTAAAAAGGAAAATATATTTTGCTTTTTTATTGTATTAATGGAAATTTAAATATTCCTTTGTGGAAAATCAAATTATACTTTTTCACCGATATATAGAAAGTCAAATTTGCCTAAATAGAATGTTTATGGAAAATAAGAAAGTACTCAAATTAACCGATTTTCAAAAAAACGAAGAAAACCCCTTTATGAAACAAGCAATTGAAGGGATTGAAAATCACGTTGTTAAGAAATACAAAAGTAGTACGGGAAGTGATAAAAAAGCTGTAGTTGCTGTTGCTGATACAGATACAGGAGAAGTATTCAAAACCTCGTTTA
>NZ_JAVKPS010000076.1:0-508 GCF_040981005.1 Kocuria sp. CPCC 205258
CGTCATGGCGGCGCGCGCCGTCTATCCGTTCATCGAGTCGTGGATAGCCGGCGACAAGCGCGAGCACCACATCCTGTGCCGCCCGCGCAACGCTCCGACGCGGACCGCTCTGGGTGTCGCCTGGGTCACCGGCTACGTGATCATGCTGCTGGGTGGCGGAAACGACATCTTCGCGACGCACTTCCACCTGTCGATCAATGCGATCACCTGGTTCGTGCGCATCACGTACTTCGTCGGACCGGTCCTCGCGTTCATCATCACCAAGCGGATCTGCCTGGGTCTGCAGCGGCGCGACAAGGACAAGGTGCTGCACGGACGCGAGTCCGGCATCATCAAGCGCCTGCCGCACGGTGAGTTCGTCGAGGTGCACGAGCCGCTGGCACAGGGCGACCTCTACAAGCTCACCGCGCACGAGCAGTACAAGCCCGCGGAGATCGGCCCGACGGTCGACGAGAACGGCGTCCGCCGCAAGGTGAAGCTCACCGAGAAGCTGCGCGCCAAGCTCAGC
>NZ_JAVKPS010000077.1:0-507 GCF_040981005.1 Kocuria sp. CPCC 205258
GGCTGCTTTCTCCAACGAGGCCGGCCTCGGCTCCGCGCCGATCGCCCACTCCGCGGTGAAGACCAAGCACCCCGCCAGCGAGGGCCTGGTCGCGCTCCTCGAGCCCTTCATCGACACCGTGGTCATCTGCACCATGACCGCGCTGACCATCGTCGTGGCCAACCCCGCCAGCTGGGCCGAGGCCCGCAAGCAGGAGGGGTCCATCGGCGGCGTGACGATCACCTCGGACGCGTTCGGCACGGTCATGCCGTGGTTCCCGTACATCCTCACGATCGCGGTCATGCTCTTCGCCATCTCGACCGTGCTCACCTGGGGCTACTACGGCCTCAAGGCGTGGACGTACCTCTTCGGCCGCAGCAAGGCCAGCGAGACGGCCTACAAGGTGCTCTACACCCTGTTCGCCGTGGCCGGTTCGCTGCTCACGCTGCAGACGCTGATCGACATGGCCGACGCGGTCTGTTCATGCTCGCCGTCATCAACATCATCGGCCTCTACCTGCTGGCGCCG
>NZ_JAVKPS010000078.1:0-505 GCF_040981005.1 Kocuria sp. CPCC 205258
ACGATCGTAATAAATGAGATAACCATTGTCCAGCGGACTGTTCTTAGGCAGTTTGACGGTGGTTGGTCCTTCCATGAAATTGCCGGTGAACGGTTCAGAAGCCTTGCTCCACGGTCCCATCGGGTTCTTGGCAAAAGCCACCTTGATATTGCGGGCATTGCGGGTATTATCCTTCAATACCATCACATAATCGTTCTTACCACGCTTCAGCAGAGTGGCATCTATGCAACTGAATCCCGGATCTATCAGGAGCTTGCCCTTGGTCCATGTCTTAAAATCCTTGGTTACGGAATAGTAGAGACGGTGATTGTTCTTCTCGTCTTCGATACCCAGGGCGAAGTGCTGGCTAGGCACACACGATGCCCATACCACCATTGCCTGGTGGCGGTCTTCATCCCAGAAGAGTTCCGGTGCCCATACGTTCACCGTGGTAGGATCGTCCATCACCTCGATGAATTTCGGTTCGCTCCAATGCATCAGGTCGCGACTCTCGGCATAACCGAAG
>NZ_JAVKPS010000079.1:0-505 GCF_040981005.1 Kocuria sp. CPCC 205258
ACAACGTTCGGCGGCCAAAGGGAAAGCCAATTCGATAGTTATTAAGTAATCATAAAGTTCAAAGTTCAAATCTGAAAGTTCAAAGTAAATACGATGACGAAGAAAATGAAGATAATTTTAGGCTTGGTAGTTGCTGCCGGAGTGGTAGCTGGAGCTATCAGCTATAAGAATGCCAACACCAGTTCGCCGGAAATCCAGGAAGTAGAGGAAGCAGAGAAGCTGAATCCTGTAGGTCCTGCCTTTAATGCCGATTCGGCGTTGGCTTATTGTGCCGCACAATGCGATTTCGGTCCTCGCGTCATGAACAGCGAGGCGCACGACAAGTGTGGCGAATGGATTGTGAGCAAGTTCAAGCAGTTTGGTTGCGAGGTAGAAACCCAGAAGGCTGACCTCAAGGGCTATGATGGTACCATCCTGAAGAATACCAATATCATCGCCCATTACAATCCGAAGGCTGAAAACCGCATCTTGCTCTGTGCCCATTGGGACAGCCGTCCTTGGGCTG
>NZ_JAVKPS010000008.1:0-186703 GCF_040981005.1 Kocuria sp. CPCC 205258
AACCAATCAACCGAATAAAACATCCGGTATCAACAAACATGGCACACTATTGAGTTCTCAAACAACAGACCGATCAGCCGTGTCTCGCTTGACACCTTGCTGCCGGAGTGCTCTGCAACCTTAGCCCTTCCGGTCGACCCCGGTCAATCTCAGGTGAACTCTTGGTTACCTGATCGTGACGGCGCCACCTTCCGGCGAAGCTCACAATCTCCCACTCTAACACTTTTCCGTCCCCGTGCAACTCGCTGGCTGCTCGGTCGGGACCGTTCGGTGGGGGATGCCGCCCCGTGGATCTCCCGGAGGAGTTCCTCGCCGCGACGACTTGGATGAAGTTACTCGGTTTCCGCGGCCCGTGCAAACCGGCCTCCCGGACCCGTCGCCGTCACCCGCCGGCGGTTTCTCCGAGCGCCCCGCGTCCCGGTCCCGGGACGGCGGAAGGGCCCGGATCCGAGGATCCGGGCCCTTCCCCTGACTCCGGCCGGCTCCCGCGGGAACGGCCGGGGCCGGCTCAGTGCTCGGCCGGCTTGAGGTACAGGACGGCGAGCGGCGGGACGGTCAGCTCGACCGAGGCGGGGTTGCCGTTGTGGGCGCCCTCGGTGGCGGTGACCTTGCCGAGGTTGCCCACGCCCGAACCGCCGAAGAGTTCGGAGTCCGTGTTGAGCGCCTCGACCCACTCCCCCGCCCACGGGAGGCCCAGCCGGAAGTTCTCGTGCGGGTTGCCGGCGAAGTTCGCCACGCACACGAGCGGGTTGCCCTGCTCGTCCCAGCGCGTGAAGGACAGCGTGTTGCGCCCGGCGTCGGCCGCGTCGATCCACTCGAACCCCGCAGGGTTGTTGTCCCGCTCGTACAGCGCGGGGGTCTCCCGGTAGATCCCGTTGAGTGTGCGGACCAGCTCCTGGACCCCCTTGTGCGGCGGGGTCTCGGAGAGCCACCAGTCGAGGCCGTGCTCCTGGGACCACTCGGACTCCTGGGCGTACTCCGTGCCCATGAAGATCAGCTGCTTGCCGGGGTGGGCCCACATGAACGCCAGGTAGGCGCGGACGTTGGCGAGCTGCTGCCACCGGTCGCCCGGCATCTTGCGCAGGAGGGAGCCCTTGCCGTAGACGACCTCGTCGTGGGAGATGGGGAGCAGGAAGTTCTCCGAGAACGCGTAGACCAGCGAGAACGTGAGCTTGTTGTGGTGGTAGTACCGGTTGACCGGATCCTCCGCCATGTACTCGAGGGTGTCGTTCATCCACCCCATGTTCCACTTGAGCCCGAAGCCCAGCCCGTCGGCGTCGGTCGGCCGGGTCACGCCCGGGTACGACGTCGACTCCTCGGCGATCATGACGATCCCCGGGGTGCGCTTGTACGCGGTGGCGTTGGCCTCCTTGAGGAACGCGATCGCCTCGAGGTTCTCGCGGCCGCCGAAGACGTTGGGCTCCCACTCCCCCTCGTTGCGCGAGTAGTCCAGGTAGAGCATGGACGCGACCGCGTCCACGCGCAGGCCGTCGACGTGGAACTCCTCGAGCCAGTAGGAGGCGTTGGCCACCAGGAAGTTCCGGACCTCGTTGCGGCCGTAGTCGGGGATCAGCGTGCCCCAGTCCTTGTGCTCGCCGCGGCGGGGGTCGGCGTGCTCGTACAGGGGCTCGCCGTCGAAGCGGGCCAGCGCCCACTCGTCCTTCGGGAAGTGACCCGGGACCCAGTCCACGATCACGCCGATGCCGGCCTGGTGCAGCTTGTCGACGAGGTAGCGGAACTCGTCCGGGCTGCCGAAGCGGGAGGACGGGGCGTAGTAGGACGTCACCTGGTAGCCCCAGGACCCGCCGAACGGGTGCTCGGCCACGGGCATGAACTCCACGTGGGTGAAGCCCTGCCAGGTGAGGTACTCGACGAGCTCCTTCGCGAGGTCCTTGTAGCCGAGGCCCTTGCGCCACGAGCCGATGTGCAGCTCGTAGACGCTCATGGGCGCGTTGTGCGGATCGGTCGCCGCCCGGCGCGCCATCCAGGCGTCGTCCTGGAACTCGTAGTCGGACTCGAAGACGCGGGACGCGGTGGACGGCGGCACCTCGGTGCCGAAGGCCATGGGGTCCGCCTTCTCGCGCCAGCCGCCGTCCCGGCCGAGGATGCGGAACTTGTAGGTGGCGCCGGAGCCCAGGCCCGGGACGAAGATCTCCCACACACCCGAGGAGCCGAGGGAGCGCATGGCGTGCTCGCTGCCGTCCCAGCCGTTGAAGTCGCCGATGACCCGCACCGCCTGGGCGTTGGGCGCCCACACGGCGAAGGCCACGCCGGAGATGTCGCCCATCGCGGAGGGGTAGCGGCGCACGTGCGCGCCGAGGACGGTCCACAGCGTCTCGTGGCGGCCCTCGCCGATGAGGTGGAGGTCCAGCTCGCCGAGGGTCGGCCCGAAGCGGTACGGGTCGTCCAGCCGCTGCGGCTCCAGGTCCCGGTAGGTCACGTCCACGCGGTAGTCGGGGATCCGGCCCGGCTCGTGCGCGGGGACCACGCCCGTGAAGATGCCGCCCCACTCGTGCTCGAGCTCGAAGGTGCCGTCCTGCGTCACGACCGCGACCGCGGACGCGAACCGGCGCAGCGTGCGCACGGTGACGCTGCCGTCCGGGTTCAGATGGGCGCCCAGGACGCTGTGCGGGTCGTGGTGGCGGCCCTCGGACACGGCGGCCAGCACGTGCTCGGCCACGGGCACCGGTCCCGCAGGGGCCACGTCGTGGCCGGCCGGGACGGCGCGGGACTTCTGGACGGGGTCGGATCGGTCCTGCGGAGTGCTGGCGCTCACTGCGTCCTCGATTTCCGTTCCCGCTGCCGCGGGCATGAGTCGCGCGGAGCGGGAGCTGTCGTCGTCGTGGTCGGTGCCGGGGGCGGGGTCCGCACCGGCGGTATCAGGGTTCACGCTACGCGACCGGAGGCTCTCCAGTGAACGGCGAACCGCCGCTGCCGGGACCTCCACCCAGTCGGGGCGGTTGCGCTGCTCGTAGACGACCTCGTACAGGGCCTTGTCCAGCCACAGCGCCTGGAACAGGGGCGACCCGCGGTCCACCGGGTGCCCGGCGCCCTGCTCGTAGCCTGCCAGGAACGCGTCGCCGGCGCGCCGGCCCCACTCCTCGGCGTCCGCCGCGCCGGCACGGGCGCCGAAGGCGGCGGCGTAGTCGAAGGAGCGCAGCATGCCGACCACGTCGCGCAGGGCGACGTCCGGCCGGGTGCGCTCCTCGATGGCGCGCAGGGGCTCCCCCTCGAAGTCGAGCACCTTGAACTGCCCGTCCTCGGTCTGCAGGACCTGGCCCAGGTGGTAGTCGCCGTGGATGCGCTGCAGCGGGGGCAGCTCCGGCACGTCGCCGAGGGAGGTGATCAGCTGGTCGAGGGCGGCCGAGTGCTCCGAGAACAGGGAGCCGGTCTCCGTGCGGGCCCAGCGCAGGCGGCCGCCGAGGTCGTTCAGGAGGCGGGCGCGGGCGTCGTCGTCGGGGGCGTCCGCGCCGAACGCGCGGCCCAGGTCGCGGTGCACGCGCGCGGTGGTGCGGCCCAGTTCGCGGGCCTCCTCGGTGAAGTCCGTGCCCTGCTCCGCGGCCTCGACCGCCCGGCCCCACGCGTCGGCGGAGCCGGCGAGGAACTCGGTGGCCACGGCCAGCTGGCCCTGCACGGTGCTCAGCCCGGTGCGCCAGCGGGCGTCGAGCCACCCGAAGGTGCTCGGCACCGCGGGGCAGCCGAGCGCGGTGAGCTCACGGCCCACCTCCACGTCCGGGTTGTCGCCCTCCCCCAGCACACGGAAGAACTTCACGATCACGGCGTCGGCGTCCGCCCGACCCGCGGGCGGGGTGAGGATCACCGAGGAGTTCGACTGCTCGCTCGAGATCACGCGGACCTGCGCGGGCGTCTCGACCGCGTAGGGGACGCGCAGCACGTCGGCGTGCGCGCCCGTCACGGTCAGCCCGAGCGGGCCCGAGCTGAGCTGCTCCGCGCGCTGCATGAGCCCCAGGACCGGCCCGACGAACGCCGGGTCGCCGACCCCGTCGTAGACCCAGGGGCCGGCCACGGCGTCCTCCGCACCGGGCAGCGGCAGCCCGGTGCGGTGGGCCACGGCACGGCCGGCGCGGGCGGCCCGGTCCCGGAGGAAGCGCGCGGCCCGGCGCGGGGTGGCGGCCTCCTCCGCCGGGACGCCCGTCCCGGCGTCCTCGGCCGCGGCGGGCGCCAGCTCGCCGACGAGGAAGCGCTCGGCGCCCTCCAGGGGCGCGGCGCGGAAGCTCAGCGGCACCTGGAGCAGCTCGGTGCGCGCCCCCTCGGAGGCCTCGACCAGCAGGAGCCGGGCGCCGGCGCCCTCCTGGTCCGGGAGGGCCAGCTGGGCGACGACCCGCAGCTCCGTGCCCGCACCGCCGTCCGCGAAGGGGAACCACCGCTGCCGCGGCAGCCACCGGCGCAGGAGGTCGAGGAGCTCGTCGGGGTGCTGGTCGGTCATGGGATCGGGTCCTTCCGGGACGGGCGAGGAGGTGGCCGGACGCGCGGACGCGCTCAGGACTTGGTGGCGGTGATGATCGGCATGGCCGTGGTCTGGGGGGACGTGCCGTCGTCACGGGGAGCGGCCCGGAGGCGCAGCCAGAAGAAGTCCTGGCTGCCGAGGGTGATGCGGTACTCCCCGGCCTCGTCCACCTCACCGAACAGGTCGCCGCCGAAGAGCTCGCGCAGCCCGCGGCCCGCGAACTGGGGCAGCCGGATCCGGGCGCACGCCGGGGTGTGCGCGAGGTTGAACAGGCACAGCACGGTCTCGCCGCGCCCGTCGTCGGCCTCCTCGTCGGGGAGCACGCGCAGGAACGCGAGCACGGAGTCGTGGTCCGTCTCCACGCCGACGTACGAGCCGAGGCCGAACGCCGGGTGCGCCTTGCGCACCGCGAGCATCTGGCGCATCCAGTGCAGCAGGGACGACGACGACGCCAGCTGCGCCTCCACGTTGACCTGGTTGTAGTGGTAGACCAGCGACTGCACCACGGGCAGGTACAGCTTGCCCGGGTCCGCCTTGGAGAACCCGGCGTTGCGGTCCGGGGTCCACTGCATGGGGGTGCGGGACGCGTCGCGGTCGTCGAGCCAGATGTTGTCGCCCATCCCGATCTCGTCCCCGTAGTACAGGAACGGGCTGCCCGGCAGGGACAGGAGCAGGGCGTGGATCAGCTCGATCTCGGCCCGCGAGTTGTCCAGCAGGGGGGCCAGGCGGCGGCGGATGCCCACGTTGGCGCGCATGCGCGAGTCGGGGGCGTACCAGCCGAGCATCGCCTGGCGCTCCTCGGTGGTCACCATCTCGAGGGTCAGCTCGTCGTGGTTGCGCAGGAACGTGCCCCACTGGGTGCCGCGCGGGATGTCCGGCGTCTCCCGCATGGTCTCCACGATCGGGGCGGCCTTCTGGTCCCGCAGCGCGTAGAAGATCCGCGGCATGATCGGGAAGTGGAAGCACATGTGGCACTCGGGGTCCTGCTCGCTCCCGAAGTACTCCACCACCTCGTGCGGCATCTGGTTCGCCTCGGCGATCACCACGCGACCCGGGTACTGGTCGTCGATCATGCGCCGCAGCTCGACCAGGAAGTCGTGGGTGCCGGGGAGGTTCTCGCAGTTGGTCCCTTCCTCCTCGATCAGGTACGGGATCGCGTCGGCCCGGAAGCCGTCGATGCCCATGTCGAGCCAGAACTTCACCACGTCGTGGACGGCCTCCACCACGGCGGGGTTCTCGAAGTTGAGGTCCGGCTGGTGGGAGAAGAACCGGTGCCAGAAGAACTGCCGGCGGATCGGGTCGAACGTCCAGTTCGACTCCTCGGTGTCCACGAAGATGATCCGGGCGTCCTGGTACAGCTCGTCCGTGTCCGACCACACGTAGAAGTCGCCGTAGGGCCCTTCGGGGTCCTCGCGGGAGGCCTGGAACCACGGGTGCTGGTCGCTCGTGTGGTTGAGCGGGAGGTCGATGATCACCCGCAGGCCGCGGGCGTGCGCCTCGGCCACGAGGCGCTTGAAGTCGCTGATCGTGCCGAACTCGTCGAGCACCGAGTAGTAGTCCGAGATGTCGTAGCCGCCGTCGCGCAGCGGGGACTCGAAGAACGGCGGCAGCCAGAGGCAGTCGATGCCCAGCCACTGCAGGTAGTCGAGCTTGTCGATCAGGCCGGAGAAGTCGCCGGAGCCGTCACCGTTGGCGTCGGAGAACGCCCGGACGAGCACCTCGTAGAACACCGCTTTGCGGAACCAGTCGGGGTCGTGGGAGATGCCGGGGGCGTTGAGCGAGTACGGCGAGATGCTCATGCGGGGGTGCCGCCTTTCGGACAGGTGGGTCGGAGGCCATCGGAGCTTGCGGAGGGGGCCCTCCCGGGGACGTCGCCCGGGAGGGCCCCGACGGGGTGCGGTCGAGCCCCTACTTGACGTTGCGGCGGACGTGCAGGACGTGCGCGGGGTCGTAGTGCGGGTCCAGGCGCACGTAGTTGTGCGTGCCCCACTTCCAGGAGTTCCCGCTGAGCAGGTCGTCCACCCAGAAGCTGCCGTCCTCGTTGAAGTCCGCGTCGTCCAGGTCCAGGGACTCCAGGTCCAGCCACACGGTGCCCTCCCGGGTCGCGTGCGGGTCCACGTTCACGACCACGATCACCGTGTCCTTGTAGCTCGAGCCCCCGTGCCGGACGGTCTTCGTCCTCGAAAAGGCGACCAGGGCGTCGTCGGACGTGGACTGCACCGTCAGGTTCTGCAGGTCGCCGAACGCGGCGTGCCGGCGCCGGATCTCGTTGAGCCGCGTGAGGTACGGGGCGAGGGACACGCCGCGCTCCTCGGCGCCGGCGAAGTCGCGGGGCCGGTACTCGTACTTCTCGTTGTCGACGTACTCCTCGGCGCCGGCCCGGGCCACGTGCTCGTAGAGCTCGTAGCCGGCGTAGACGCCCCAGAGGGGCGAGCCGGTGGCGGCCAGGACGGCACGGATCTTGAAGGCCGCGGGACCGCCGAACTGCAGGTACTCGGTGAGGATGTCGGGGGTGTTGACGAAGAAGTTCGGCCGGTACACCGCCGAGGTCTCGTGGCTGACCTCCTCGAGGTACTCCTCGATCTCCTTCTTGGTGTTGCGCCAGGTGAAGTAGGAGTAGGACTGCTGGAAGCCGACCCGGGCGAGGCCCTGCATCATGGCCGGGCGGGTGAACGCCTCGGCCAGGAACACGACGTCGGGGTGCTTGGCGTTGACGGTGCCGATCAGCCACTCCCAGAACCACAGGGGCTTGGTGTGCGGGTTGTCGACCCGGAAGATCTTCACCCCGTGGGAGATCCACAGCTCCACGATCCGCAGCACCTCGAGGGACAGGCCCTCGGGGTCGTTGTCGAAGTTGATCGGGTAGATGTCCTGGTACTTCTTCGGCGGGTTCTCCGCGTACGCGATGGAGCCGTCGGCGCGGGTCGTGAACCACTCCGGGTGCGCGGTGACCCACGGGTGGTCCGGGGAGGCCTGCAGGGCGAGGTCCAGGGCCACCTCGAGGCCCAGGTCCCCGGCGCGGGCCACGAAGCCGTCGAAGTCCTCGAACGAGCCGAGGTCCGGGTGGATCGCGTCGTGCCCGCCCTCGGGGGCGCCGATGGCCCACGGGGACCCCGGGTCCTGCGGACCGGCCACCAGGGTGTTGTTCGGGCCCTTGCGGTGCGCCGTGCCGATCGGGTGGATCGGGGGCAGGTAGATGACGTCGAAGCCCATGGCCGCGACGCGGTCGAGGCTCTCGGCGGCGGTCCGGAAGGTGCCGGAGGCCCACGTGCCGGACTCGGCGTCGAACACGGCGCCCTCGGAGCGGGGGAAGAACTCGTACCAGGACCCGCGGCCGGCGGCGGCGCGCTCGACCTTCAGCGGGTAGCGGCGGCTCTCGGTCACGAGGTCCCGCAGCGGCCGCTCGGCGACCACGGCGAGGACCTCGGCGGAGGTGCCGGCCTCGAGCCGGTGCTCGGCGGGCAGCTCGCCGTTGCCGAGCGTGCGGGAGACCGCGCGGAACAGCTCGGCGTCGGAGTCCGGGCGGCCCGGCTCCGCGGCGGCGCGGTCGAAGAGCACGACGCCCTCGGCCATCATGAGGTCGACGTCCTGGCCGACCCCCACCTTGATCTCGGCGGCGTGGCGCCACGTCTCGAACAGGTCTCCCCAGCCCTCCACGGCGAAGGTCCAGGCGCCCTCGGACGACGGCGTCAGCCACGCCTCGTAGCGGTCGGTGCCGGGGGTGGTGAGGCGCATCGGCACGCGCTCGGCCTCCGCGCCCTGCGGGTCGTAGAGCACCGCGGTCACGCCCAGGGCGTCGTGGCCCTCGCGGAACACGGTGGCGCCCACGCGGATCGACTCGCCCGGCACGGCCTTCGCCGGGAAGCGGCCGTCCTCGACCACGGGGCTCACGCCGACGACCGGGATCCGGCCGTAGACCAGGCCCTCGCGGGAGAACGCCGAGCCGGCGGCCTTCCGGCGCGTGGTCGTCGACTTCCGCGGCGTGGTGGCCTTCTTGGCGGTGGCCGTCCTCGTGCCGGCGGCCTTGGCCGCGGGCGTCCCTGCGGCCGACTTCGCCGCGGCCGTCCTGGCCGTGGACGCCCGCTTGGCACGCGGCTTGGGCTCCGTCGCGGGGACGACGGCGATGCCGGGCTCGTCGGCCACGGGCGCCGTGACCTCGGGCTCCGGGGCCTTCCGGGCGGTGGACGCTCTGCGCCGCGCCGGTGCCTTCTTCGCGGGCTGCTCGGCCGGCGCCGCGGCGGCACCGGACCCGGCACCGGGAAGGGCGGGCGTCGTCGTCGAGGGGTCGGGGGCGGGCGCGCCGGACGGGCTCGAGGCCGGGTCGGACGGGGGCGGCGTGTTGGCTTGGCTCACCTGGACCACGTTAGCGACAAACCCGGCGATCGTTAAGCCCGCTGTCGAACCGTGGGACGGTGTCGCCGTCCCGGTGTCACGGCCCCGGTCGGGCGGTGCGGCGCGCCGGGGGACGGATGGGCGGCGGCACCGCCGTCCGGCGCCGCCGCACCGGTAGTCTGACGGCGTGAAGGCAATCCGTAGATTCACCGTGCGCACCGTGCTGCCGGAGTCCATCGCCCCTCTGAGCCGACTCGCGAGGAACCTCCGCTGGTCCTGGCACCGGCCCACCGAACAGCTGTTCGCCGAGCTGAACCCGCAGGCCTGGGACGCGGTCCACGGGGACCCCGTCAAGCTCCTCGGCTCCCTCACCCGGGAGGAGATCCAGCAGATCGCCCAGGACCCGGCCACGGTGCGCCGGATCGATGAGCTGGACGCCGATCTCGAGCGCTACCTCACCGACGACCTGTGGTACCAGAAGACGCAGGCGGAGGACGCCCCGCGGTCCATCGCCTACTTCTCCGCCGAGTACGGTGTCACCTCCGTGCTTCCCCAGTACTCGGGCGGGCTGGGGATCCTCGCCGGCGACCACCTCAAGAGCGCCTCGGACCTCGGCGTGCCGGTGGTGGGGGTCGGCCTGTTCTACCAGCACGGCTACTTCAAGCAGTCCCTGTCCCGCGACGCGTGGCAGCAGGAGTCCTACCCCGTGCTCGACCCGGACGGCATGCCCCTGACGCTGCTGCGGGAGGAGGACGGCAGCCCGGCCCGGATCACCCTGCCCCTGCCCAACGGCCGCTCCCTGTCCGCCCACATCTGGCGGGCCGACGTCGGCCGTGTGCCCCTGCTGCTGCTCGACTCCGACATCCCGGACAACGACGACCACGCCCGCAA
The DNA here is from genome assembly GCF_040981005.1 of Kocuria sp. CPCC 205258. Lineage (NCBI taxonomy): Bacteria > Bacillati > Actinomycetota > Actinomycetes > Micrococcales > Micrococcaceae > Kocuria > Kocuria sp. CPCC 205258. Next base: position 9,692 of record NZ_JAVKPS010000008.1, read on the forward strand.
CGTCACGGACCGCCTCTACGGCGGCGGCGGCGACCACCGGCTCCAGCAGGAGCTGCTCCTCGGGATGGGCGGGATCCGGGCGCTGCGGGCCTTCTCCCGGCTGACCGGGGCGCCCGCCCCGGAGGTCTTCCACTGCAACGAGGGCCACGCCGGGTTCCTGGGCGTCGAGCGGATCGCGGAGCTCATGGACCCGGCGGACGGGACCGAGCCGATGACGTGGGACGAGGCCCTGACCGCGGTGCGCTCGGCCACCGTGTTCACGACCCACACCCCGGTGCCCGCGGGCATCGACCGGTTCGAGCAGGCGCAGATCGAGCACTTCCTCAACGCGGGTCTCGCCCCGTCCGTGCCCACGGCCAAGGTCCTGTCCCTGGGCGCCGAGGACTACGACGGCGGCGACCCCGCCAAGTTCAACATGGCGGTCATGGGCCTGCGCCTGGCGCAGCGGGCCAACGGGGTGGCCAAGCTGCACGGCGTGGTCTCCCGGGGCATGTTCCAGGGGCTGTGGCCGGGCTTCGACGTCGACGAGGTGCCGATCGGCTCGATCACCAACGGCGTGCACGTCATGACCTGGATCGACCCCCGCATGGCGGAGCTGGCCCTCGACCCGATGGGCTCGGACCTGAACCGGGCCGCGCGGTGGCGCCGGATCTACGGCGCCGACGACGCCGAGCTGTGGGCCGTCCGCCGGGAGCTGCGCACCCGCCTGGTGGAGGACGTCCGGGCCCGGCTGCGGGCGTCGTGGAAGAAGCGCGGTCTCGCGGACGCCGAGCTGGGCTGGACCGACTCGGTCCTCGACCCGGGCGTGCTCACGATCGGCTTCGCCCGCCGGGTGCCCACCTACAAGCGGCTCACGCTCATGCTGCGGGACCCGCAGCGGCTCAAGCGGATCCTGCTGGACCCGGAGCACCCCGTCCAGCTCGTGGTCGCCGGGAAGTCCCACCCTGCCGACGAGCAGGGCAAGCGCCTGATCCAGGACCTCGTGCGCTTCACGGACGACCCGGAGGTGCGCCACCGGATCGTGTTCCTCCCCAACTACGACATCGCGATGGCCCGGACCCTCTTCCCGGGCTGCGACGTGTGGCTGAACAACCCGCTGCGCCCGCTCGAGGCGTGCGGCACGTCCGGGATGAAGGCCGCCCTCAACGGCGGGCTGAACCTCTCGGTGCTCGACGGCTGGTGGGACGAGATGTACGACGGCCAGAACGGCTGGGCCATCCCGACCGCCGACGAGGGCGCGCACCCGGACGAGCGCGACGACATCGAGGCCGCCGCCCTCTACGAGCTCATCGAGAACCACGTGGCCCCGCGGTTCTACGGCGAGACGGCGGAGGGCTCGGACCCGAACACCGACGGCGTGCCCCACCAGTGGCTGGCCATGGTCAAGCACACCCTGGCGACGCTGGGCCCGCAGGTCTCCGCCAAGCGCATGCTCGAGGACTACGTGCAGCACCTCTACGTCCCGGCCGCCGTCTCGGGCCGCCGGGCGGCGCTGGACGGCCACGCGGCCGCCCGGGCGAAGTCCCGGTGGGTCGGGCGCGTGCGCCAGGCGTGGGGCCAGGTGGCGGTCGAGCACGTGGACGCCGAGGGCGTGGCCCAGGAGCCCCAGATCGGGGACGAGCTCACGGTGTGCGCCTATGTGTCCCTCGGCTCGCTGAGCCCGGAGGACGTGTGCGCGGAGATCGGGTACGGCCGGGTCTCGGAGACGGACCACATCCACGAGCGCAAGTACGCGGGCCTGAGCCCCGTCGGCGACCTCGGCGGGGGGCGGCACAAGTTCTGCGGCACGATCACCGTGGACCGCTCGGGCCCGTTCGGCTACACCGTCCGGTTGCTGCCCGCCCACCCCGAGCTCGCCGACAAGGCCGAGCTGGGACTGGTGACCAACGCCTGAGCAGCCGCCGCGCGGCGCGCAGGAGGGGCCGCACCCGTGATCCACGGGTGCGGCCCCTCCTGCGCGTGCCCCCGCGGCTCAGCGCACCGGGCCCCTCAGCGCACCCGGGTGCTCAGAGCACCCGGAAGAGCGTCACCGAGCCGGCGGGCACGCCCTGCGCCTGGCCCGCCCGGTAGCGCGTCCCGTAGCGTCCGTGCAGCACGGAGGCCGTGCTGTGCACCAGGGAGTAGACGCCGTCGGCCTTCGCGAGGGGGTGCCCCTGCTCGTCCGGCCGCAGGAGCTCCGCGAGGTTCGGGAAGGTGATCGCCATGTCGGCGCTCGCGCCGTTGATCACCATGAGCCCCGCCACCCGACCGCCGCGGGACCCGATCAGCACCTGGATGGTCCGGGCCCCGGGGGTCTGCCAGCCGGTGGCGGTCATGGCCGAGCCGTCGGGGCCGAACCAGTGCATCATCACCTCGTCGGGGCGGGTCGGGAAGTGGGACGGCTGTCCGGCCAGGAACTCCCCGCGCACGCCGATCAGGGAGCGGGTGGCCGCGAGCATGGCGCGGTCCGCCGGCGTGAGCCGCCAGTCCACCCAGGACAGCTCGTTGTCCTGGCAGTAGGCGTTGTTGTTGCCGCGCTGGGTGCGGCCGAACTCGTCCCCGGCCGTGATCATGGGCACGCCCTGGGAGAAGAGCAGGGTGGCCATGACGTTGCGCATGGTCTGGGCCCGGTCGGCCCGGATCCGCACGTCGCGCGCCGGGCCCTCCACCCCGTGGTTCCACGAGTGGTTGTCGTTGGTCCCGTCCCGGTTCTTCTCCAGGTTGTCCTGGTTGTGCTTGTTGTCGTAGGAGACGAGGTCCGCCAGCGTGAAGCCGTCGTGGGCGGTCACGAAGTTCACGGACGCCAGGGCGCTGCGCCCGGACGCGGCGAACATGTCCGAGGAGCCGGCGAGCGCCCCGGCGAGCCGGGCGGCGTTGCCCCCGTCCCCGCCCAGGCTCATGCTGCGCGGGCCGGTGAGCCAGAAGTCGCGGACGGTGTCCCGGAAGCGGTCGTTCCAGTCGGCCCACCCCTCGGGGAAGTGACCGGTCTGCCAGCCGCCCATGCCCACGTCCCAGGGCTCGGCGATGAGCTTCGTCCCGAACAGGGCGGGGTCCGCGCCGACGGCCACGAGGAAGGGGTGGTTGCGGGTGAAGCGGTGGCGCTCGTCCCGGGCCAGCTCGGGGGCGAGGTCGAAGCGGAAGCCGTCCACGTGGCAGCGCTCCACCCAGTAGCGCAGGGAGTCCAGCGCCATCTGCACCACCCGCGGGTTGCCGAAGTTCACGGAGTTGCCGCACCCCGTGACGTCCACGTAGCGGCCGTCCTCGCCGTGGCGGTAGTAGGCCTCGTCGCCGAGTCCCCGCCAGCAGTAGGCGGGCTCCTCCTGGCCGGCCTCCGCCGTGTGGTTGTAGACGACGTCGAGGTAGACCTCGAGCCCCGCGCGGTGCAGCTCCCGGACCATCGCCTTGAACTCGTCCAGCACGCCCTGCGGTCCCCGGGCGCGGGCGGCCTCGGTCGCGTAGCCGGCGTGCGGGGCAAAGAAGCCCAGGGTGTTGTAGCCCCAGTAGTTGCTCAGCCCGAGGGACGTGAGGTGCGGCTCGTCCAGGTGGGCGTGCACGGGCAGGAGCTCGACGGCTGTGACGCCCAGGGACGTGAGGTACCCGGTCATCGCGGGGTGCGCGAGCCCGGCGTACGTGCCCCGCAACTCCTCCGGGACGTCCGGGTGCAGGGCGGTCAGGCCCTTGACGTGCGCCTCGTAGACGACGGTGTCCCGCCACGGGGTGGCCGGGCGGCGGTCCTCGTCCCAGTCGAAGTCCTGCTGGACCACCACGGAGACGTAGCGGCCCCCGTAGGCGTCGGGGCCCGGATCGACGACGCCGGGCGGCGGGGCGACGCGGCGCAGCCCCTTGCCGTAGGGGTCGAGCAGGATCTGCTGGGCGACCGGGTCCGGGGAGCGGTGGCGGGAGGCGACCGGCGAGTCGGCGGGCACGAACCCGTACTCCGTGCCGGCGGGCAGGGCCGGCGCCTCGTCCCGGTGCCGCAGGTAGTCGAAGCCCGTCTCCGAGAGCCGCTGCTGCTCGGCCGGCGGGATCGTCCCGTGGTGCACGCCGCCGGTGCGGCCGGTGAGCCGCCGCCGCTGCCAGCGGCCGCCGGGCAGCCGGAAGACGATGTCCAGGTCGGGGATCCCCGGGGCGTAGACCGCCACGTTCGCGCTGCCGTCGCGCTCCGGAGAGGGGTGGACCCCGAGGGGGTAGGGGTGGGAGACGTACGGCCGACCGGTGTCCTGCCGCCGGGGCTCAGGAACCAGCACGGCGTCGCGACACCTCGTACAGGGTGATGCCCACGGCCATCGAGGCGTTGAGCGACTCCATCGTGGAGTCGATGGGGATGGAGACGACCTGGTCGCAGTTCTCGGTGACCAGCCGGGACAGGCCCTTGCCCTCCGAGCCGACCACGATGACGAGCGGCTCGGTGGCCAGCTCGAGGCCGGGCAGCTCGACGTCGCCGCCGCCGTCGAGGCCGACCACGAAGTAGCCCATGGCCTTGAGCTCCTCGAGGGTGCGGTTGAGGTTGGCCGCCTTGGTGACGGGCACGCGGGCCGCGGCGCCGGCGCTGGTCTTCCAGGCGGAGGCCGTGACGCCCACGGACCGGCGCTCGGGCACGATCACGGCGTTGCCGGAGAACGCGGAGACGCTGCGGATGATGGCGCCGAGGTTGCGGGGGTCGGTGATCCCGTCGAGGGCGACCATCAGCGGGGGGCGCCGGATGTGCCGCTTCTCCCACTGGGTCATGAACTTCCGGGCCGCCTCCACGGCGTCCTGGTACTCGTAGGCCGGCACCTGCAGGGCCACGCCCTGGTGCACGGCGTCGCTGGTGAGCCGGTCGAGCTCGCCCTTGGAGGCCTCGAGGATCGTGATCCCGCGCTCGGCGCAGAGCTGCAGGATCTCGCGCACGCGGTCGTCGACATCGATCTTGCTCGCCGCGTACAGGGCCTTGGCGGGGATGTCCGCGCGCAGCGCCTCGACCACGGAGTTCCGCCCGGTGACGAGGTCCTCCTGGACCTTGCCGCGGGTGCGGGCCGGGGAGCGGCCGCCCGGGCCCTGCCGCCGCTCGGCGGCCTTCTTCATCTTGTGCGCCTTGTGGTACGGGCGGTCCTCGGCCTTGGGGGTGGGGCCCCGGCCCTCGAGGGCCTTGCGTCCGTGGCCGCCGGTGCCGACCAGCGGGCCCTTCTTGTTCTTGCGGATCGCGCCGGGACGTTGCTTGGGGGTTGGCATGGGTTCCTCTGTTCGGTCGGTGTGGTGCGGGCCGGTCAGGCCACGGACCAGGTGGATCCGCCGGCGGCGTCGCGCACCGCGACGCCGGCGGCGGCGAGCTCGTCCCGGAGGGCGTCGGCCCGGGCCCAGTCCTTGGCGGCGCGGGCCTGGTCGCGCTGGGCCAGCAGCGAGCGCACGAGGGCGTCGAGGGCCGCGTGCTCGGCGGCGTTCCCGGCGGCGTCCCCGAGGTCCATGAGCGCGCTCAGGCCGAGGACGTCGGTCATGGCGCGCACCGCCCGGGCGGGCGCGGCGGCGTCCACGCCGTCGGCGAGCGCGGAGTTGCCGGCGCGGACGGTCTCGTGCAAAACGGCGAGGGCCTGGGGCACGTTGAGGTCGTCGTCCATGGCGTCGCCGAAGGCGGTCGGCACGTCCCCGGCCGCCCCGTCGAGGTCGGCGCCGGCCTCCCGGGCCGCGCGCAGGAAGGACTCGACCCGTTCGACCGCGGCCGTGGCCTCGGCGAGGGAGGTGGGCCGGTAGTCCAGCACGGAGCGGTAGTGGGCCTGGCCGAGGTAGTAGCGCACGGCCAGCGGCCGGGCCTCGGTGAGCATCTCCGCCGGGGAGACGGTGTTGCCGATCGACTTGGACATCTTCTCGCCCGCGTAGGTGACCAGCCCGTTGTGCAGCCAGAGCGTCGCGAACCGCTGCCCGGCCGCCGCCGACTGGGCCAGCTCGTTCTCGTGGTGGGGGAAGCGCAGGTCCAGTCCGCCGCCGTGGATGTCGAAGTGCTCACCGAGGTACTTCGCGGCCATGGCGGAGCACTCGAGGTGCCAGCCGGGCCGGCCGGCGCCCCAGGGCGAGTCCCAGCGGGCGGTCTCGGGCTCGCCCGCCTTGTGCCCCTTCCACAGGGCGAAGTCGCGGGGGTCCCCCTTGCCGCGGGGGTCGGCGTCGGGGGCGTCCTGCATGTCGTCGACCGACTGGTGGGTGAGCTCGCCGTAGCGCTCCCAGGAGCGGACGTCGAAGTAGACGTCCCCGGAGCCGTCCGGCGCCGGGTAGGCGTGCCCGGCGTCGACGAGGGTGCGGATCAGGGCGTGCATCTCGGGGACGTGGCCCGTGGCGCGCGGCTCGTAGGTGGGCCGGCCGACGCCGATGGCGTCGTAGGCGGCGTTGAACGCCTGCTCGAACCGATAGGCCAGCGCCCACCACGGCTCGCGGGGGTGGTCGCCGGCGTAGTCGGGGGCGAAGGACGCGGCCGAGTTCGCGAGGATCTTGTCGTCGATGTCGGTGACGTTGCGCACGGTGGTGACCCGGTAGCCGCGGTGGGCGAGCCACCGGGCGAGCTGGTCGAAGACCAGGGCCGAGCGGACGTGGCCGATGTGCGGCATGCCCTGGACGGTGGCGCCGCAGTAGTACAGACGGGCCTCGCCGGGGTGGGCGGGCGCGAAGTCCCGCACGGTCGCGGTGGCGGTGTCGTAGAAGCGCAGAGTCACACGGCCCATCATAAGGGCGGGCGGTGGCGCCCCGGTCAGGCCCGGCGCGCGTCCGCGGGCACGACCAGCGCGGTGGCCACGGCCGCGAGGCCCTCCCCGCGGCCCGTGAGCCCCAGCCGGTCGGAGGTCGTGGCGCTGACCGTGACGGGCGCGCCGGCCGCGGCGGTGAGCACGGCCTCGGCCTCGGCCCGCCGCGGCGCGAACCGCGGCCGGTTCCCGATCAGCTGCACGGCCACGTTGCCGATCTCGAAGCCGGCCTCCCGCACGATCCGGGCCGCCTCCGCGAGGATCCGCACCCCGGACGCGCCCTCCAGCTCGGGGCGGTCCACGCCGAAGTTGGCGCCCAGGTCGCCCGTGCCGGAGGCCGAGAACAGGGCGTCGGCGGCGGCGTGGGCCACGACGTCCCCGTCCGAGTGCCCGGCGAGACCGCGCTCCCCCGGCCACTCGAGGCCCGCGACCCACAGCGGGGTGCCCTCGGGCCCGAAGGCGTGGACGTCGACGGCGATGCCGGTGCGGGGCAGGATCACGGGTCAGGGCTCCTCGGGGTCGAGCAGGTCGGGGTGAGGGCCGGGGGTAGGAGCGGCGGTGACGGGCACCGCCGCGTCCGTGCCCGGTGCGCGGCCGCGCAGCACGGCCTCGGCCAGCACCAGGTCGAGCGGGCGGGTGATCTTGAAGGCGTGCTCGTGGCCGGGCACCGTCAGCACGGTGGTCCCCGGGGCGTGCGCCTCCACGAGGTAGGCGTCGTCGGTGACGGACCCGGGATCCGTCCCGGCCTCCGCGGCGGCGCGGTTCACCGACCGGAGCAGGGCGAGGTCGAAGCCCTGCGGGGTCTGCACCGCGCGCAGCACCGTGCGGTCCACGGTGCCGAGCGACCGTCCGGCGTCGTCGACCCGGCGCATCGTGTCCGCCACGGGCAGCACGGGGACCACGGCGCGCTCCCCGGCGCGCAGCCGGTCCACGACGGTGCGGAAGACCTCGGGCGGGGTGAGGCAGCGGGCGGCGTCGTGGACGAGCACCGCGGTGCAGGCGGGCTCGGACCGCGCGAGCTCGGTCAGCGCCTCGCGCACGGACTCCGCGCGGGAGGCGCCGCCGGTCACGGGCCGCGCGCCGTGCGCCCGGGCGGTCGCGGAGAGCTCGACGTCCCCGGCCGGGACGGTCACCAGCACGGGCCCGGTCAGCCCGGCGCACCGGATGCCCCGCAGCGCGTGCTCCAGGAGGGGGCGGCCGTCGAGGGCCACCAGGGCCTTGGGGATGCCGTGCCCGAGTCGTGTGCCGGAGCCCGCCGCCACGACGACGACGGCGAACCCGCCCTCCGGGGAGGGCGGGTTCGCCGTGGTGGACCGTGGTGCGTTCCCGCTCACGGGTCGGTCAGGACGCCAGGATGTCGTCGAGGCGCTTCTCGGCCTCTTCCTCGTCGATCTTCTTGGCGAGCGCCAGCTCGGAGGTGAGGATCTGGCGGGCCTTCGTCAGCATCCGCTTCTCCCCCGCCGAGAGCCCGCGGTCGCGGTCGCGGCGCCAGAGGTCGCGCACGACCTCGGCGACCTTGAGCACGTCGCCGGAGGCGAGCTTCTCGAGGTTGGCCTTGTAGCGCCGGGACCAGTTGCTGGCCTCCTCGGTGTCCTTCGCCTGCAGGACCGAGATGACCTTCTTGAGCCCGTCCTCGTCGACGACGTCGCGCACGCCCACCAGGTCGACGTTCTCCGCGGGCACCTCGATCACCAGATCCCCCTGGGTCACCTTGAGCTTGAGATACATCTTCTCTTCGCCCTTGACGGTGCGGGTCTTGATCTCCTCGATGGTCGCCGCGCCGTGGTGCGGGTAGACAACCGTCTCGCCAACCTCAAAAACCATATGGAAATACCCCTTTCAGAACTTCCATTCTAACACGGTGTAGGATTCGCCGATCCGGGACGGACGGGGACCGGGGGCCCGTCGATGCGGACGATCCGTCGGCAAACGGATAAGCTGGTCGGGACATCGTCCTGAGCTCCCGAGGAGTACGCGCCGTGAAGATCGCCGCCCGCCAGAAGCTGCGTCGCGCAGGCCTGAGTGCCGCCGCCGCGGCCGCCCTGCTGACCACCGCCGGATGCGCCTACATCAACCCGCCGGCCACGACCATGGTGTACTCGGCCGCGGACGGCATCGTGGAGCAGGTCGGGGACGTCAAGCTGGCCAACGTGCTGATCGTGGCGACCGGCGCCGACCAGGAGGGTCGCGTGCTGGGCACCCTGGTGAACGACGGCGACCAGGACGTCACGCTGTCGATGGACGTCGACGGCGCCACCGCCGAGGTGCAGATCCCCGCCGGCGGCACCGTGGACCTCGACCAGGACGACCCGGTCGTGACCGTGGACCGTGCCGGCGCCGAGCCGGGTCTCATGGTCGAGACCGAGTTCACCGCCGGCGGCGAGTCCCTCACCGAGCGGGTCCCGGTCCTGGACCACACCTTCTCCCGCTACGCCGAGTTCATCCCCGGCGGCGCGCCGAGCACCCCGGCGAACCCCTCCAACACGCCCGTGCCCGTCGAGGAGATGGTGGGCCAGGAGAGCGGTCACTGACGACTCCCACCGGCGCGCCCGAGCGGAAGGGCCCGGAACCCCTCGGGGTTCCGGGCCCTTCCGTCTGCCGGGCCGCCGGCTCAGCCCTCGAACTTGTAGCCCAGGCCCCGCACCGTCACGAGGTGCCGCGGGGCGGAGGGATCGGGCTCGATCTTGGCGCGCAGGCGCTTGACGTGGACGTCGAGGGTCTTGGTGTCCCCCACGTAGTCCGAGCCCCAGACCCGGTCGATGAGCTGCCCGCGGGTCAGCACGCGCCCGGCGTTGCGCAGCAGCATCTCCAGCAGCTCGAACTCCTTGAGCGGCATGGCCACCCGCTCCCCGTGCACGCTGACCACGTGCCGTTCGATGTCCATCCGCACGGGGCCGGCCTGCACGGTCGCCGAGACGAGCTCCTCGGGCTCCCCCTGCCGGCGCAGGACCGCGCGGATCCGCGCCACGAGCTCCCGGGACGAGTAGGGCTTGGTGACGTAGTCGTCGGCGCCGAGCTCGAGCCCGACCACCTTGTCGATCTCGGCGTCCTTGGCCGTGAGCATGATGATCGGCACGGAGGAGCGCTGCCGCACCTGACGGCACACCTCGGTGCCGGACAGCCCGGGGAGCATGAGGTCCAGCAGCATCAGGTCGGCGCCGGTCCGGTCGAACTCGGCCACGGCGTCCACGCCGTTGTCGACGACCTCCACCTCGAACCCCTCCTTCCCCAGCAGGTAGGAGAGCGGGTCGCTGAGGGACTCCTCGTCCTCGACGATCAGGATGCGGGTCACTGTCGGTCCTCCGTGCTCCTGGCGCGCGCCGCAGGGGCGGCGGGCCGTGGGGTCGATGCGTCTGGGCGGGGTGGTGCCTGCTGCGGCACCGGGCGGGCGGTCGCGCCGGGGGCCGGCTGCGCGGTCCCCCCGGGGTCGTCGGCGCCCTCGATCTGGGGGATGCTGAGGGTGAACGTGGAGCCGCGGCCCGGCTGCGACCACAGGGTGGCCTCGCCGCCGTGCTGGGACATGACGTGCTTGACGATGCTCAGTCCGAGCCCGGTGCCGCCCGTCCGGCGGGAGCGGGCCGCGTCCACGCGGTAGAAGCGCTCGAAGATCCGGTCCTGCTCGTCCTCGGGGATGCCCGGGCCCTGGTCGGTCACCGAGATCTGGGCCATCCCGTCCCGCTCCCGGACGCCGACGCCCACGCGGGTGCCCTCCGGGGAGTAGTGCACCGCGTTGTCGATGAGGTTGCGCAGCGCGGTGACGAGCAGGTCGGGGTCGCCGAACACGGGCCGGGTGACGCGCCCGCCCACCGCGATCTCGATGCCCTTGTTCTCGGCCGGGAACCGGTTGCGGTCCACGGCGTCGGCGATCACCTGGTTGAGGTCCACGGGCCGGCCCTCGGTGACCACGTCCGCGCCCTGCAAGCGGGAGAGCTCGATGATGTCCTGGACGAGGGCGGTCAGCCGGGCGGACTCCTTGTGCAGGCGCCGGGCGAAGCGGCGCACGGCCTCCTCGTCCTCGGCCGCGTCCTCGATCGCCTCGGCGAGCAGCCCGATCGCCCCTACGGGGGTCTTCAGCTCGTGCGAGACGTTGGCGACGAAGTCGTTGCGGATCGACTGCGCCCGGACGATCTCCGTCTGGTCGTCGGCGAGCAGCAGGATGTACTCCTCCGCGATGGGGGCCACCCGGACGTCGAGCACCACCGCGCCCGTCTGGAACGGTCCGCGGGACAGCTCGACCCGCCGCTCCTCGATCACGCCGCTGCGCCGGGCCCGGCGGATCATCTCGAGCATCTGCTCGTGCACCACGGTGTGCCCGCGGACCAGTCCGAAGGCGTAGGCGGCCGGAGAGGCGCGCACCACGCCGTCGACCCCGTCCACCACCACGTAGGCCCGGCCGATCACCGCGAGCACGTCCGCGGTGCCGTCGGGCAGCGTGGGCTCCTGGACGTCGGCGCGGGCGCGGCGGCCCCGTCCGCTCACCCGGAGGGCGATCAGACCGCTCACCCCGAGGGCGAAGCCGAGCAGACCCGCGGCGACGGCGATGGCAGTTGGACTCACGGAACCAGCTTAGGCACTCGGGGGCGCGGGGGCCCCGCGCCGGGCGTCACGAGCTACAGGTTCAACCAACGTTCATCCTAAGATGAGCGAAAGTTCACTCCTGGCTGTGACGGTGGCGGCGGGTGTGCTCGCACCCGGCCCCCACGTCATCCGTCCCGCTCCGCGCCGCACCCCGGCCGCGGCTGCCGCGGACGCCGCCGCATCTCGAAAGGACGCATCCGTGCGCAAGGTTTTCCAGGCAGAACTCCACCAGGTCGGCGAGGAGCTCATCCAGATCGCGACCCTGGTGCGCGAGGCCCTCGCCCGCGCCAAGGACGCGCTCCTCGACGCGGACATCCAGCTCGCCGAGGAGGTCATCTCCAACGACGCCCGGATCGACTTCCTGCAGAACGACCTCGACGAGCGCTCGATCGACATCCTCGCGCTGCAGAGCCCCGTGGCCTCGGACCTGCGGATGATCGTGGGCGCGTTGCGGATGAGCGCCTCCCTGGAGCGTGCCGGCGACCTCGCCCGGCACCTGGCCCAGGCCGTGCGCATCCGCTATCCCGAGCCGGTCATCCCCGAGCCGCTCGTGGAGACGTTCACCCGGATGTTCGACCTCGACCTGCAGATCCTGGACCGCGTCATCCAGGTGCTCCAGACCCGCGACCTCTCCCTCGCCGACGACATCTACTCGCTCAAGGGCGAGGTCAACCAGCTGCACCAGTCCGTCTTCGACGCGCTCGCCGCGCCGAGCTGGGACTCGTCGGTGCCCACCGCCGTGGACGTCACCCTGTGCTCCCGCTACCTCGAGCGCATCGGGGACCACGGGGTCTCGGTGACCCGCAAGGTCTCCTACCTGGTGACCGGGGACTGGGTCCCGGCCAGCTCCGACCGCCCCACCGGCCACGGCCACGTGGGCCGCGACGGGGGCGAGTGAGCCCTCGCCCGGGCGCCGGCCGAGCCGCGCCCGGGCACAGGACAGGGGCCGGGTCCACCAGCACGGTGGACCCGGCCCCTGTCCGTGGGCGGAAGCCTTCCGGGACTACTTCTTGCCCTGGTTGGCGACCGCCTGGATCGAGCTCGCGGCGGCCTCGGGGTCGAGGTACTCGCCGCCGGCCACGAGCGGGCGGAGGTTCTCGTCGAGCTCGTAGTAGAGCGGGATGCCCGTGGGGATGTTCAGCGCCGCGATGTCCTCGTCCGAGATGCCGTCGAGGTGCTTCACCAGGGCGCGCAGGGAGTTGCCGTGGGCCGCGACGATGACGGTCCGGCCGGCCTGCAGGTCGGGGACGATCTCCTGCTCCCAGTACGGCATGAAGCGGTCCAGGACGTCCTTGAGGCACTCTGTGCGGGGCGCGTCCGGCACGTCCGCGTAGCGGGGGTCGCCGGCCTGCGAGAACTCGGACGAGTCCTCCAGCTCGGGGGGCGGGACGTCGTAGGAGCGGCGCCAGGTCATGAACTGCTGGTCGCCGTACTCGTCGCGGACCTGGGTCTTGTCCTTGCCCTGCAGCGCACCGTAGTGGCGCTCGTTGAGCCGCCACGACCGCTTCACGGGGATCCAGTGCCGGTCCGCCCGGTCCAGCGCGAGGTGGGCGGTGGTGATGGCCCGGCGCAGGAGCGAGGTGTGCAGGACGTCCGGGGCGATCCCCTTCTCGACGAGCAGCTCACCGCCGCGGACGGCCTCCTCCCGCCCCTTCTCGGTCAGGTCCACGTCCACCCACCCGGTGAACAGGTTCTTCTCGTTCCAGTCGGACTGTCCGTGCCGGAGCAGGACGAGCTTGTGCGGTGCTGATTCGGTAGCCATGGGGCCATTCTTCCACCCGGGCGGCGGCGCGGGACAAGCCGGCGTCACGGGCGCCCCGTGTCGTGGGGCCGGGCGCCGCGCGCCCGGGGACGGGCGGTCACCAGTTGTTGGGGCCCTTGGACTCCAGGCCCACGGCCGGGCGGACGTCGGCCAGGTAGACCCCCACGGCCGTGCCCGCGATGAGCAGGACGAACAGGCTGGGCCGCAGCAGCATCAGCGTGAAGACCGTGAACGCGAGGGAGCCGCCCGTGAGCGCGAGCCAGAAGCCCTTGGTGCGCTTGAAGGCGCGCTGGAACTGCACCGGCGCCTTGGTCAGGCAGTCCACGAAGGCCCACACGGCCAGGCCGGCGACGACCAGCGCCAGCGCGATGTCGATGAAGCGCACGAGTAAGAAGACCCAGGGAATGTCCACGCCGCCCAGCCTACCGGTCGATCCCGCACAGGACGCGGTCGAGGTCCTCCCAGAGGTCCTCGACGTTCTCGATGCCCACCGACAGGCGCAGCAGCGTCTCCGGGACGCTGGGCGGCTCCTCGTGGTGCCGCCGCCGCCGCTCGATCAGCGACTCCACCCCGCCGAGCGAGGTCGCGGGGGTCCACACGCGCAGGGCGTCCACGGCCGCCTCGACGGCGGCGACGTCCCCCGCGGGCACGATCGCCACGATCGAGCCGAAGCCGTCCATCTGCGCGGCGGCACGCTCGTGCCCGGGGTCCCCGGGCAGGCCCGGGTAGCGGACCTCGCGCACGGCCGGGTGCCGCTGGAGGCGGCGGGCGAGCTCTCCGGCGGTGGCCGCGGAGCGCTCGACCCGCACCGCCAGGGTGCGCATCCCCCGCAGCGCGAGCCACGCCTCGAACGGGCCCGGGACCGCGCCGTGCAGGGAGCGGTGCCCCTTCAGCCGGGTCCGCAGGGCAGGGTCGGAGGTGACGGCGGCCCCCAGGACGACGTCGGAGTGCCCCGCCAGGTACTTGGTCACGGAGTGCACCACGATGTCGGCGCCGTGCTCGAGCGGTCGCTGCAGCAGCGGGGTGGCGAAGGTGTTGTCCACGCACGTGAGCACGCCGCGCTCGCGGGCCGCCGCGAGCAGCGCGGGGAGGTCGGCGACCTCCAGCATGGGGTTGGTGGGGCTCTCGAGCCAGAGCAGGTCGGCGGCGTCGAGCGCGGCCACCACGTCCTCGGTGTCCGTGACGTCCACGGTCCGCACGGTGAGCAGCCCGCGGGACTCGAGGTCCGCGGCCAGGGCCAGGGAGCCCTGGTAGCTGTGCCGGGGCAGCACCAGGCGGCCGCCCGCCGGGACGAGCGAGAGCACCGACGCGACGGCGGCCAGTCCCGAGGCGTAGGCCAGTCCGGGGAGCTCCGCCCGCTCGAGCCGCGCCAGCACGTCCTCGAGGTCCTCCCACGTGGGGTTGCTGAACCGCCCGTAGGTGCGGTCCTCGGCGTCGAGCCCGCCGGAGCCCCGGTACGTGGAGGTCAGGACGATGGACGGGCCGACCGGCGCGTCGTGCTCCGGTGCGGGCCGCCCGCCCGCGACCAGCACGGTGTCCGGGCGGAGGTCGGTGGAGCCGTGGGCGGGCGGGGTCTCGGAGCGCGCAGTCATGGCCCCAGGCTATCGGCCCGCGGCGTCCCCAGCCGCGCGCGCACCGGCGGCGCTGTCCGCGCGGGTGGATAGGCTGGGACCGTGACCTCCCGACCGGCCCCCGCCCCGCCGCCCGCCTCCGCCGCGGCGCCCTCCCCCGCGCCGTCCGGGCGCGGGCTCTTCGTGGTGTTCGAGGGCGGGGACGGCGCCGGGAAGTCCACCCAGGTCGGCCTGCTCGTGGACGCCCTGCGCGCCGAGGGGCACGACACCCTGCGCACCCGGGAGCCCGGGGGGACCCCGCTGGGCGAGCGGGTGCGCGAGCTCGTGCTGGACCCGGCGCACGGGCCCGTCGACGCCCGCGCCGAGGCCCTGCTCTTCGCCGCGGCCCGCGCCGCCCACGTCGCCCAGCTCATCCGCCCCGCGCTCGCCGCCGGCCGGACCGTGGTCTGCGACCGCTTCGCCGACTCCTCCGCCGCCTACCAGGGCGCCGGGCGCGGCCTCGGCCTGGACCGCGTCGCGGAGCTCAACGCGTGGGCCACGGCCGGGCTCGTCCCGGACCTCACCGTGCTGCTCGACGTCCCGGCCGGCACGGGACGGACCCGCCGGGAGGCCCGTGACGGCACCGCGGGCGACCGCCTGGAGACCGAGCCCGACGCCTTCCACGACGCGAACCGGGCGGCGTTCCTCGAGCTCGCCGGCCGGGCGCCGGAGCGCTACCTGGTGCTCGACGCCACCCGGCCGGCCGGGGAGCTCGCGGCCGCCGTGCGCGAGCGCCTGGCCGGTGTCCCCCGCTCCGCCCGGGCCGCGGAGGTGGGCGCGTGAGCGTGTGGGACCAGCTGCTGGGCCAGGACGCCGTGGTGGCGCAGCTGCGGCGCGCCGCCCAGGAGGACCGGCCCACCCACGCCTGGCTGTTCACCGGTCCGCCCGGCTCGGGGCGCTCCAACGCGGCGCTCGCCTTCGCCGCGGCCCTGCTGTGCGAGCAGGAGGCCCCCGCCGAGCGCGGGTGCGGGCAGTGCCACGCGTGCCGCACGGTCCTGGCCAGCTCGCACGCGGACCTCACCCACTTCGTCACGGAGAACCCGCAGATCACCATCGAGGAGGCCCGCGAGCTCGTGGTCCGTGCCCAGGACCGGCCCTCGGTGGGCCGCTGGCGCGTCATGGTGGTCGAGGACGCCGACCGCATGGCGGAGCGCACCTCGAACGTGATGCTCAAGGCCATCGAGGAGCCCCCGCCCAACACCATCTGGCTGCTGTGCGCCCCGAGCCCGATGGACGTGCTCGTGACCATCCGCTCCCGCTGCCGTCCGGCCACGCTGAAGGTGCCCGCTGTGGAGGACGTGGCCGAGCTGCTGATCCGCCGGCACGGAGTGCCCCGGCAGCGCGCGGAGGAGAGCGCCCGGCTGGCGCAGTCCCACGTGGGGATCGCGAAGCGGCTCGCCCTCTACGACGACGCCCGCACCCGGCGGCAGGAGGTCGTGTCCATGCCGCTGAAGCTCTCCGGGGTGCCGGACGCCGTGCGCGCCGCGGACCGGCTGCACAAGATCGCCGTGGAGGAGTCCCAGGCGGACGCCGAGTCCCGCAACGAGGCGGAGCGCAAGCAGCTGCTCGTGGCCCTGGGCGCGCCGGAGTCCGGACGGGTGCCGCCGGCCATCCGCGGCGCCCTCAACCGGCTCGAGGCCGACCAGAAGCGCCGGTCCCGGCGGATCCAGACGGACACCCTCGACCGCTTCCTCATCGACCTCACCACCTTCTACCGCGACGTCCTGACCCTCCAGCTGCGCACGGGCTCCGCCCTGGTCAACGAGCATCTGGCCCAGCAGCTGCAGGACCACGCGTCCAACTCGACCCCCGAGCGGACGCTGCACCGCATCGACGTGATCAGCCGGACCCGGGACCGGATCCGCACCAATGTCAGCGCACAGCTGGCCTTCGAGGCCATGGCCGTCTCCCTGCTCTGACCCCGCCCCCGACCCCCTCGAGGAGCCCCATGACCCGCCGCGCCGCCCCCTCACGCCGCGCCCTCCTGCCCGTCACGGCCGCACTGGCCGCGACCGGCCTGCTCCTGAGCGGCTGCTCGTCCCTCGGGGCCGGCGCCACGGGCGAGCCGACCTCCGGGGGCGCCACCGGCGCCGTCGTCGAGGGCACCCCCGAGGAGCTCCAGCGCTACTACACGCAGACCGTCACCTGGGAGGACTGCACGTTCGAGGTGGAGACCAACGGCGCGCAGGACGACCTCCGGTGCGCCGACGTCGAGGTGCCCCTCGACTACGCCGACCCCGGCGGGGCGACCACCACCGTGGTGATGTCCCGCCTGCCCGCCGAAGGGGACGCCCGCGGCAGCCTGCTCCTCAACCCCGGCGGGCCCGGCGCCTCCGGGGTGGACGCGATGCTCTACGCGCAGTACACGGTCACCGGCGACGTGCGCGAGGCCTACGACGTCGTGGGCTTCGACCCGCGCGGGGTGAGCCGCTCCGAGGGCATCGAGTGCCTCGACGACGCGGAGCTGGACGCGTGGCGCGCCGAGCCGATGTTCGACCCCGAGGAGCAGCCGGTCGAGCAGATCCAGGAGGAGTACGAGCAGCTCGGCGCCGCGTGCGTGCAGGACTCCGGCGAGCTCGTGGCGCAGATGGACACCGTGAGCGCCGCCCGGGACATGGACGTGCTCCGAGCCGTGCTCGGCGACGAGCGGACGACCTACCTGGGCTTCTCCTACGGCACCCACCTGGGCGCGGTGTACGCCGACCTGTTCCCCGACCGGGTCGGCCGGCTCGTGCTCGACGGCGGCGTGGACCCCACCCTGAGCGACATGGAGGCCACCGCCGACCAGGCCGAGGGCTTCGAGGACAACCTGCGCCACTGGGTGCAGCAGTGCCAGTTCGAGATCCGGGACTGCGTGGTGGCCGACGTCTCCACGGACGAGGCGCTGATGCGGATCCAGGAGCTCATCGCCTCCGTCGAGAAGGAGACCGTGACCGCCGCCGACGGCCGGCGGGTCACCGCCACCAACGTGGTCGAGGGCATCCTGGGGCCCCTCTACGCGACCACCGGCTACGAGACGCTCAACGAGTCCCTGGGCGCCGCCTTCGGCGGCGACTTCTCCGCGCTGCTCGCCCAGTCGGACGCCACGCACGGGCGCGACGCCGAGGGCCGGTACACGAGCAACATCACCATGGCGTTCACGGCCGTCAACTGCCTCGACCGGCCCGACGGGACGGTCACGGCGGAGCAGATGGCCCAGCACCAGGAGGAGCTCGAGCGGGTCGCCCCGACCTTCGGCCCGTACCTCGGCTACGGCGACGCCGCGTGCCAGGGATGGCCGGTCGACCCGGCGGGCCTGCCGGAGCCGCTCGACGCCGCCGGCGCCGATCCCGTCCTCGTGGTGGGCACCACCCACGACCCCGCGACCCCCTACCACTGGTCCGAGGCCCTCGTGGAGCAGCTCGACAGCGCCCGGCTGCTGACCTACGACAGCTACGGCCACACCGCCTACACGGCCGGCAACCGCTGCGTGCGGGACGCCGTGGACGCCTACCTGCTGGAGGGCGAGCTCCCCGCGGAGGGGACGATCTGCTCCTGATCCGCCGCGACCCGGGCGACCGGTGCCGGCGCGGTGGGCGTCAGCCCGCGCCGGGCACCGGCGTGCGGACGAGTCCGGGGAGGTCCCGGACCGAGTCGACCACCACGTGGGCGCCGGCCGCCCGCAGGGACGCGGCGTCGTGCGCGCCCGTGCGGACGCCGACGACCGCGGCGGAGCCGGCCCGTAGACCGGCCTGCACGTCCGCCGCGGTGTCCCCCACGACCATCACCCGGCGGACGTCGCCGAGGTCGAGCGCCAGCACGGCGGTGAGCACCATGTCCGGCCAGGGGCGTCCGCGCCCCGCGTCCGAGGGGCACAGGCTGAGATCCGCGAGACCCGTCCAGCCGAGCTGCTCGAGGAGCGTGTTCAGGCTGTGCCGGTTGTAGCCCGTGGCCAGGCAGACCCGCAGGCCCGCCTCGCGCAGCGCCGTGACGGCCTGCTCCGCGCCCTCCACGGGGATGACCCCCTCGGTGGCCAGCAGCTCGTCGAGGTGGCGCTCGAAGTCCCGGACCGCCTGCCGTGCCCGGTGGGGGTCGCTCGCGAACAGCTGCTCGAGCACACCCGCCTTCGACTGGCCCAGCGTGTCCCGGACGTGGTGGAGCATCCGCCGGAACCGCTCCGAGCCGGGGTCGACGCCGAGACCGGTCACGGTGCGCTCGAAGGCCCGCTCCATGATCCCGTTGTCGTGGAACACGGTCCCGGACATGTCCAGGAAGGCCAGTTCGAGATCCGGCGCGATGCCGCCGTCCGGTGTGCGCACTGGGCTGCTCCTGTTCCGGGCGGACCGCAGCGGCCGGCCCCGTCGTCGTGTCCGTCCATGCTGCGCTCCAGCGCTCCGGGCCGGTAAGGCCGGGGAGCCGAAGAGCCGGTGAACTCCCGGGGAACGCCCGCACCGTGCCCGGCCCCGCCGATTGGGGACGCCCCCGCGCTCTCTGCTACAGTTTCACCTGCACTGAGGCCGTCCCGGACGGCCGCGTGCACGCCTCCTTAGCTCAGTCGGTAGAGCGTTTCACTCGTAATGAAAAGGTCGTCGGTTCGATTCCGACAGGAGGCTCCGACCGGAGAAGGCTCCGGACCCCCTGGGTCCGGAGCCTTCGTCGTCCCGCCCCGAGCTCGTCCCGCCCCGCCGCCGGCCCTCACCCCGCGATCCCGCGCGACGGGCGGCGCGGACCGGCCGTCACAGTCGCGTCCCCCCCCCTGGTCACAGTCGTGTTCGGCGGGTGGGACGCGCCGTACGCTGAGGCAACCGGGCGCGATCGGCCGCCACGGACCACTTGGGCGGTGCACCATGCAACTCCGTTCCCGACAGCGCCTCGGCACGCTCGTCCTCGCCGGAGCGGCCCTGGTGACGTCCGCCTGCGGCTCCTCCCCCGGTCCTCCGCCGGTGCCCGCTGCTCCGGGAGCGCCCCGGTGGTGCGGTGGGCGCGCCGGGGGACGTGGTTCTTAATCGGGCTGGCGGTCGCGGTGCGGCTCCTGGGCGGCGCCGTCCCGGAGGAGGAGGCCTGGGTGATCCCCTTCGCCATGGCGCTGGGCGTTCTCGCGGCCGCCTGGGCCGCCGGCCTCCGGCGGCGCGTCACCGCCCGTGACGCGCGGCCCGCCGCGCCGGAGCGGCCGCTCCTGCGGGGCTTCGCGCTGGTGTCCGTGGTCGCGCTCCTGGTGTTCTGGGGCACGTCGTCGGTGGCCGAGGCCATGGGCCGGGCCCTGGCCTACGACCTGGAGGAGGAGCTGGGGACGATGCCGCGGGCGGTCGTCTACAGCGAGAAGCCGCTGCACATCGGCCTGCCCGGGGTCCGCGCCGAGGAGCTGGGCGGACCGGACGACCCGCTCCACCGCTACGACGGGCTACGGCTCCTGACGCTGCGGGGCGGCCGGTACTTCCTGCTGCCCGAGCAGTGGACGGTCGCCGGCAGCACCGTCCTGGTGCTGCCCGACGACGACTCGGTCCGACTGGAGTGCAGCCGCTGATCCGTCCTGCTCCGCCCGGTCGGGGTCCTCCGCCCCCGCCGGTCCGGCCGCCGGGAGGGTCAGGGTGAAGACGGTCCCCTCCCCCGGTGCGCTCTCGCAGCGGATGGTGCCGCCGTGGCGCTCGACGATCTCGTGCACGACCGCCAGGCCCAGTCCCAGACCCGGGATGGCGCTCATCCGGGCGTTGCTGCTGCGGAAGAACCGGCCGAACACGTGCTCGGCGTCCTCCGGGCGCATCCCCATGCCGCGGTCCGCCACCTGCACCTGCACGGTCGTCCCGGCCCGGGCCACCCGGACCGTCACCGGCCCGCCGCCCGGGGAGTACTTGATGGCGTTCGAGAGCAGGTTGTCGAGCACCTGCCCCAGGCGCACGGGGTCGCAGGGCAGCACGAGGCGGGGCGGGGCGTCGACCCGCAGGTCCACCCCCGCCTCCGCGGCCCGGAGCCCGGCCGCCGCGACGGACTGCTGGACCACCTGGACGAGGTCGGCCTCCGCCGTCTGCAGCGCCAGGACGGGGCCCGCGGTGCGGAGGAGGTCCTCGACCAGGACGAGCAGCTGGTCGGCGTTGCGCTCGACGACCTCCAGCCCGGAGCGGACGTGCCCGGGGAGCCGCTCGTCCATGGCCAGGAGCTCGGTGTAGCCGCGGATGGACGTCAGGGGCGTGCGCAGCTCGTGGGAGACGCCGGCCACGAAGTCGTCCTTGGCCTGCAGCGCCGCCACCAGCTCGGTCACGTCGTTGAACGACAGGACGGAGCCCTCGGTCCCGCCGTCCTCGTCCCGGAGCACGCGGGCGGACACGGAGAGCACCCGCTGCAGGGGCGGCTCCCCCGCCCAGACCAGGGCGTCGGAGAAGGACTCGCCGCGGATCGCGCGGCGGGCGGGACGCCGGTCCACGGGCAGCGGCGTCCCGTCCCCGTCCGCGTAGACCCGCAGGTCCGCCTCGGCGCCGTCCCGCACCCCCTCGGGCAGCGAGAGCTCGTGGATCCGGTGCTGGCGGCGGTTCATGAGGATGTCGTGGCCGTGCTCGTCGATCGCCAGCACGCCCACGTCCACCGTGTCCAGGACGGTGTTCAGCAACCGTTCCCGCCGCGCGGTCACGCCCAGCAGCCGGCGCAGCTCGGCGTCCTTGGCCTCGAGCTCGGCGTTCTGGCGCTCCATGCTGTTCGACAGCACCTGGACGGTGAGCCCGATGCCCAGCAGCATGACGGGGATCAGCAGCGGGGCCGTCAGCAGCTGCGCGCTCAGCGGCCGGGGCGGGACCAGGAGCGGGACCCACACCATGGCGAGGGTCAGGACGAACCCCAGCGGGGCGGACGCCCGGGGCAGCCGCCCGGAGCCGGTGAGCCAGATGACGGGGAACGCGGCCATGATGCCCACCCCGGTCACCGTGCTCAGCGTGCCCTCCCGCAGCAGGGTGATGGGGAAAAAGTCCAGGACCGGGACGGCCAGGAACGCCCCGTAGGGCAGCCGGTCCCACGGCACCAGCACGCACAGGGCCGTCAGCGCCACCGTGAGCGCCAGAGCCAGCTGCACCCGCAGGTCGCCCCGCAGCGGCTCGTGGACCACCCAGATCCCGGCGACGAGGACGACGGTCGTGACGAACAGCGGCAGCTGGCTGAGGAGCACGCGCCGGCGCATCGACAGCTCGTGGAAGCTGATCCGGTCGAGGGAGAGGACGGTGAGCAAGCGGTCCACGGGGAACTCTTCCGACTGGGTGCGTCACCCTCGGGGGGTCGGGATGACAATTGCAAAGAATAGCGGCTTAATGGGTCCATGACCCCCTCCCCCCAGGGTCGCCGTGCCGTCGTGATCGAAGACCACGACGACATCCGCAACCTCCTCGCCCAGACCATCGGCATGCGCGGCTTCACCGTGACGACCGCCGCGACCGGCCTCGAGGGCATCGAGGCCGTGCGCCGCGACGGCGCCGATCTCATCACCCTGGACCTCAGCCTCCCGGACCTCGACGGGCTGGAGGTCTGCCGGCGGGTCCGGCAGTTCTCGGACGCCTACCTGCTCATGGTCACGGCCCGCCCGGGCGAGATCGACCGGCTGGAGGGCCTCGAGCGCGGGGCGGACGACTACATCAGCAAGCCGTTCAGCCCACGGGAGCTGCAGGCCAGGATCGAGGCGATGTTCCGCCGGCCGCGCGCCCGGGCGGAGCAGGCCGACGCCGAGGAGCTGCGCCGCGCGGCCGAGGTCCAGCGCAGCCTGTTGCCCGCCGCCGCACCGTCCGTGCCCGGCTACGACGTGGCCGGGGCGTGCCGGCCGTCCCGCAGCGTGGGCGGGGACTTCTTCGACTGGTACACGACCGAGGGCGGGCTCCAGGTCTCGCTGGCCGACGCCATGGGCAAGGGCATGGGGGCCGCGCTCATCGCCGCCACCGTGCGCGCCGTGCTGCGCTCCGCGGCCGGGCAGCCGGACATGGCGCAGGCCTTCGGCGACACCTGCCGGCACCTCGAGCACGACCTCGCCCACTCCGACTCCTTCGTCACGCTCTTCCACGCCCGCCTGGACACGGCCGACGGGGTCGTGGAGTACGTCGACGCGGGCCACGGGCTGGGACTGCACGTGCGCGCGGACGGGACCGACCGGCTGCGCCCGGGCGGCCCCCCGGTGGGGGCGGTGCCCGGGACGCAGTGGGTGCCCGGCCGGATCGTGCTCGCGCCCGGCGACGCCCTCGTCGTCGTCAGCGACGGCCTCCTCGACGCGTACGAGGACGTCGACGACGCCGTGCGGGCGGTCGCGGACGTGGTCGCCCGCCACGAGGACGCCGCGTCCGCCTGCACCGCGGTCCTCGACCTCGCCGGCGAGGAGACCCGCACCGACGACGTCACCGCCGTGGTCGTCCGCCGCCGGTCCGCCCCGTGAACCGCTTCCTCGTCCGGCTCCTGGTCGTCCTCACCCTCCTGCTGGGCGTCAACTACATCGCCTGGCGCTGGCTCGAGTCGCTGAACTGGTCGGCGTGGTGGATCGCCGTGCCCCTGGTGCTCGCCGAGACGTACAGCCTGATCGACGTCTCGCTGTTCGGGCTCACCGTCTGGCGGCTCCGGCGGCGCGGGGAGGCCGGCGCCCCGCCCGCGGGCGCCACCGTGGACGTGTTCATCACGACCTACGACGAGCCCCTCGACCTCGTGATGGGCACCGCCCTGGCGGCGCAGGCCATCCGGCACCCGCACAGCACGTGGATCCTCGACGACGGGGCCCGCCCCGAGCTCGAGGCGCTCGCCGCCGAGCACGGGCTGGGCTACCTGACGCGCAGCGAGGACTGGACCGACCGGCCGCGCCACGCCAAGGCCGGCAACCTCAACAACGCCCTGATGCTCACCCAGGGCGAGTTCCTGCTGATCCTCGACGCCGACCAGGTCCCGGCCCCGGAGATCCTGGACCGGACCCTGGGCTGGTTCAACGACCGCAGGGTGGCGCTCGTGCAGACGCCGCAGTGGTTCGTCAACGTGCCGGACCACGATCCGCTCGGCAGCCAGGCCCCCCTGTTCTACGGCCCCATCCAGCAGGGCAAGGACGGCTGGAACGCCGCCTTCTTCTGCGGCTCCAATGCGATCCTGCGCCGCGAGGCGCTCATGCAGCTCGGCCTCTCCGGCTACGTCCAGGAGGTCGAGCAGGACGTGAAGGAGTCCCTCGCCCGCACCCGGGCCGCCCTGCGGAGGGCGCGGCGGTCCCCGGAGGCCGCGAACCCCATCGTCGCCGGCATGCTCGACGACGTCGAGGCCGCCACCGAGCGGGCCCGCGCCGAGCTGAAGGCCGGCGCCCCCCTGACCGAGCTGACCTACCGCCTGCAGCGCGAGGTGGACGCGGCGGCCCGGCGCACCGTCACGCAGGACTTCTCCCAGATCGAGGCGGACCTCGCCTCGATCGCCGCCCTGGACCTGCCCCCCGAGGACGGCATGGTCTGGCCGGACGAGCTCGCCTCCGCCGTGGACCGGATGTCCCGCCGCGACCTGTCCCCGCTGGCCGCCGTGGAACCGGTGCGGGAGGTGCTCGAGGCGGTCTCCGTGGACCGGCCCGGCGAGGCCCAGCCGGTGATGCCGCTGGCGACGATCTCGGTCACCGAGGACATGGCCACCGCGATGCGCCTGCACGGCCTGGGCTGGCGCAGCGTCTACCACCACGAGGTCCTCGCCCACGGCCTGGCCCCCGAGGACCTGAAGACCATGCTCACCCAGCGCCTGCGCTGGGCGCAGGGCACGGTGCAGGTGCTGCTCCGGGAGAACCCGCTGCTGCAGCGCCGGCTGGGGTGGGGCCAGCGGCTCATGTACTTCGCCACGATGTGGAGCTACCTGTCCGGCTTCGCGGCCGTCGTCTACTTCGCCGCGCCCATCGTGTACCTGGTGCTGGGCATCCTCCCCGTCACGAGCCTCAGCTGGGACTTCTTCGTCCGCTTCATCCCCTTCATGGTGGTGAACCAGCTGCTGTTCCTCGTGGTGGGCCGGGGCATCCCCACCTGGCGCGGCCAGCAGTACAGCCTGGCGCTGTTCCCCATCTGGATCAGGGCGTGCACCACGGCCGCCCGCAACGTCTGGTTCGGCCGCCCCCTCGGCTTCGCCGTCACGCCCAAGGTGCGGCAGGACGCCGGCCCGGCCTGGCACCTCATCCGCCCGCAGCTGGTGGTGATGGGGCTGCTGGCCGCGGCCCTCCTGGTGGGGACCGCCCGGCTGGCGGTGGGGCTGAACGAACCGGTGGGAACCCTGGTCAACGTGGCCTGGGTCGCCTTCGACCTGGTGGTGCTGAGCGTGCTCGTCACCGCCGCGAGATACACGGGCTTCGAGCCCGAGGAGAGGAGTGCCGATGCAGTTCACGATTGAGCAGAAGCCGAGGTTCGCCCACATCACGGGCACCGGACGGCTCAACATGGTGGGAGCGCCCAAGCTCCGGGAGGTCGTGGCGAAGGTCGTCGACGAGGGCAGCAACCACGTGGTGGTCGACCTCGGCGGCACCGAGTTCATGGACTCGTCCGGTCTGGGCGCCCTCATCGGGTGCCTCAAGCTGGCCCGCCAGGCCGGCGGCGACCTGCGGATCGCGAACGTCCGCCCCCAGGTCCGCATGGTCCTCGAGCTCACCAGCATGCACCGCGTCCTGACCCCCTACGACACCGCCGACGCGGCCTTCGCCGATGACTGAGCCCACGGCCCGCCGCTCGCGCCGGGGCCCGGCCACCGCCCTGACGGTGGACGCCCTGCACGAGGACCTGGACGCGCTGTGGGGGGAGGCCGCGTTCGTGCCCGAGACCGACCGGATGGCCTTCACGCTCGCGGTCGTGGAGGCGGCCGGCAACGTGGTGGTGCACGCGGTGCCCGCGGCGGAGGAACCGATCGAGCTGTCCGTGGACCTGGTCGCGGACCCCCACCGGCTGGAAGCGCGGATCTACGAGATCGGCGCCGCACCGGCGCAGGTCGACCTCACGGGGGCCATGGCGCAGGAGCACCGCGAGTCCGGCCGCGGGCTCGCCCTGATCCAGGCCCTGGTCAGCCGGGTGGTGTTCGAGCGGCACGGGGACACGAACGTCTGGAAGCTGTGCCGGGTGTGCGGCCGGGACGAGGTGTAGCACCCCCGGGGACGCGCCGAACCCGCGTCCGGCCGGGGCGGACGTCCCCTGATTTGCGGATGTAAACTGTCCGCCGTGATGCCTAGACTTTGGTCCAGGACAACACGTCAGGGGGCTCACGTTGTCACCGAGAACACTCGTTCAGGGGCCGGTCGGGCGCCCCGCCGCAGGGGGACGTCAGCGGCGGGACGCACGCCGGGCACGCCGAGAGAAGTCGTCATGATCGCCGCGATCATTCCCGCCCACGACGAGGCGGCCCGCGTCGAGCACGCGGTCGTCTCCCTCCACCGCCAGACCCGTCCGCCGGAGCGCATCCTCGTCATGTCGGACGACTCCACCGACGCCACCGTCGAGGTCGCCCTGCACGCCGGCGCCGAGGTCCTGCTCACCGTCGACAACCGGCACCACCGTGCCGGGGCGCTCAACCAGGCCCTGGACACCGTCCGGATGGAGCCGGACGACCTGGTGCTGGTCCTCGACCCCGGCGTCCGGCTGCCGCCGGGCTTCCTGGCCCGCGCCCTGGCCGCCCTCCGGGACCGCAACGTGGGCGCCGTCTCCGCCCGGTCCACCGCCGTCGGGGGCCCGGCCGCACTGATCCGCTGGCAGGCGCTCGAGGACGTCCACCGGTCGTTCGGCCGCTACTGCGACGAGGGCGCCGTGACCGGCCAGACGCGTCTCGCCCTCGACCTGGAGGCCGTCGGCTGGCGCCTCAGCCCGCCGCTGGAGGCCGAGGAGGACGGGCCCGTCCCGGTCGAGCACCTCGCGCCCGTCCCGGCGGAGCACGCCGTCCCCGCCCCGGTCGAGCGCGTCGTGCCCGTCCCGGTCGAGGTCCTGCGGGTGGAGCCGGCGGCCGCGTGATCCGCCGCCCGGCCCGCCGGGACGCTCAGTCGCGGGCGGCGCGGCCCACGAGGACGGCCGCCGCGCCCGCGAGGACCGTGGTGGTCAGGCAGCCGATCGGCAGGGGCAGGCAGCAACCGCCCACCGTGACGTTCGTGCCCCGGCGCGTCCGGGTGGAGTACCCGGGGAAGGGGAGCATCCGGAAGCCGGAGCGGCGCCCGTACCCCCCGCCCCGGCGGCCGGGCAGGTCGTAGCCCGGGCCGAAGCGGCCGGGGCCTCCGCGGCCGGGTCGGCCGAGGGGCGAGCGGGACCAGCGGGCGTCGAACTCGCCGTCGGCCGCGCGGTAGTCGTATCCGGAGGGGTTCATGCCGCCCATCAAACCATCAGCAGGCTGTCGGGTCCACCCCGTCGCCGCCGGGAACGGGCTCAGCCGCGGCGCAGCAGCTCCTCGGCGCGCTCCACGTGCTCCCGCACGGCCTCGGCCCGGCGGACGACCGCGTCCAGCCGGTGGGTGGAGGACTCCTCGTCGGCCCGCACGAACCGGGCCATGGTGAGGGCCTCCGCCGCCTGGGCCATCGCGTTGCCGGCCCGGGAGAGCTCACGGTGGACGTCGTTGAGGTAGCCGCCCGCGGAGGCCGGGATGTCGTGGCTGCTGCTCGGCGCCGTGCGCTGCGCCGCCGCGCACACGGCCCGCACCTCCGGCAGCAGATCGGCGAGCGCGTTGGCGGTGGGCACCACGGACTGCGCGAGCGTCTTGTCCGGGAGGCTCTCGAGGATCTGGTGGAAGCGGTCCAGACCCCGGCGGAACCGGTCGTGGGCGCGGCGCCACACGCCCAGACCGAGCTCGGCCTCGTCACGGCGAGCGGCGCGGTAGTCGCGCAGGAATGCCACGGGCGGTCCTTTCGAGTGGAGACAGTCCATCCTACGGCGGCCCGGCCCGCCCTCCGTGCGCACGGAGGGCGGGCCGGGACCGGGCCGTCCGCGGCCGTGCCGAGGGGTGCGCTCAGGGGACGAGCAGCACCTTGCCGATGTGCGTACCGGAGTCGAAGTACTCGTGGGCCCGCGCGACCTCGTCCAGGGGGAACGTGCGGTCCACGACCGGGCGGACGGCCCCGGACTCGACGTGGGGCCACACGTGCTCCCGCACGGCGGCCATGATGCGGGTCTTCTCCGCCACGGGCCGCGGGCGCAGCGTGGTGCCGATCACGGCGGCCCGCTTGGCCATCAGCTTGCCGAGGTCCAGCTCCCCCGTGCGCCCGCCCTGGGTGGCGATGACCGCGATCCGGCCGTTGGTGGCCAGCGCGTCCAAGTTGCGCCCCAGGTAGGAGCCGCCCACGACGTCGAGCACGATGTCGGCGCCGTGCCCGTCCGTGAGCTCCCGCACGCGCGCCACGAAGTCCTCCTGCCGGTAGTCGATCGCCTCGGCGCCGAGCCGCCGTGCGGCGTCTGCCTTGTCCGGGCTGCCGACCGTGGTGAGCACGCGCAGGCCGAGGGCCCGGCACATCTGGAGGGCGTTGGTGCCGATCCCGCCGGTGCCGCCGTGTACCAGGACCGTCTCGCCCTCGCGGGCGGCGGCGGCCATGAAGACGTTGGAGAACACCGTGGCGCACACCTCCGGCAGGCCGGCGGCGGCGACGAGGTCCACCCCGGCGGGCGCGGGCAGGACCTGGCCGGCCGGGACGACGACCTCCTCGGCGTAGCCCCCGGAGTCCAGGAGGGCGACGACCTCGTCGCCGGGGGCGAACCCGGCGCCGGCGGGCACCTCGGGGCCGAGCTCCTGCACCGTGCCCGAGACCTCGAGGCCGAAGACGGTCGACGCCCCGGGCGGGACCGGGTACCTGCCCAGCCGCTGCATGACGTCGGCCCGGTTGATCCCGGCGGCCCGGACCCGGATCCGCACCCCGTCGGGCGTGAGCTCCGGGGCGGGGACCTCGGCGACGGCGAGGACCTCCGGTCCGCCGGGGGTGGTCTCGAGCACTGCGCGCATGGTGGGGCCTTCCGGTCGGGGGCGACGGTCGCTCCCATTGTGTCGCGGGGCGGGCACCCGGTCACCCGGCGTCGGCCCGTGGCGAACAGGGGAACGCCGGCGCCGCCCTCAGCGGATCGAGGCGTAGGCGTCGAGGGCGCGTCCGCGGCTGGCCGGCAGGTCCACGACCGGCTCGGGGTAGCCCACCGACGGTCCGAGCAGACCGGGCTCGTGCGGGTCCACGCCCTCGTCGCCGGCCAGCTCGGGGATCCAGCGGCGGATGTAGCGGGCCTCGGGGTCGAACTTCCGGCCCTGGGTGAGCGGGTTGAAGATCCGGAAGAACGGGCTCGCGTCCGCGCCGGAGCCCGCGACCCACTGCCAGTTCCCGGGCCCGCTCGCCGGCTCGGCGTCCACGAGCGTCTCCCAGAACCACTGCTCCCCCACCCGCCAGTCGACCAGCAGGTTCTTGGTGAGCAGGGACCCGGCGACCATCCGGACCCGGTTGTGCATCCACCCCGTGGCCCGCAGCTGCCGCATGCCCGCGTCCACGAGCGGGAAGCCGGTGCGCCCCTCCTGCCAGGCCCGGACGTCGCCGGCGGCCTCCGCCGGGTCCCGCCACGGGAACGCGTCGAAGGCCGGGCGGACGTGGCGCACGTGCAGGTCCGGCACCTGGTGGAGCAGGTGCCAGTTGAACTCCCGCCAGCCCAGCTCGGCCAGGAACTTCTCCAGCCCCGGGCTGCTCCCCTGCTCGGACCGGTGCCGGACGGCCGCGTCCCAGACCGCGAACGGGCTGATCTCGCCCCACCGCAGGTGCGGGGAGAGCCGGCTGGTGCCGTCCCGGTCCGGCCGGTCGTGGCCCTCGGCGTAGTCCTCGACGCGGTCCAGGAAGTCGTCCAGCCGCTCCCACGCGGCCGCCTCCCCGGGCGTCCACACCGCGGCCAGCCCGGCCGCGCGCTCCGGGGACGCCACCAGGTCCCAGTCCTCCTGGTCCTCGGTGCCGGCGGCCGCCGCCACCGCCGCGGCGGCGCCCCGGCCCGGTCCGGGCACGGGGAGCGGCTGCCGGATCTCCAGCGCCCGGAGCGCCTTCCAGAAGGGGGTGAACACCTTGTACGGGCCGCCGGCGCCCGTGCGCAGGGTCCACGGCTCGTGCAGCAGCGCGGCCTGGAACGAGTGCGCCTCCACCCCGTGCTCGGCGCACCACTGCTTCACCCCGGCGTCCACGGCGAGCTCGGGCCCGCCGTAGCGGCGGTTCCACGTGACGCCGCCCGCCCCCGTGCGCTCGATGACCTCGGGGAGCACGGTCCCGGCGGGACCGCGGCGCAGGACCAGGGGGATGCCCAGCTCCCGGAGCGACTCCCGCAGGGACCGCAGCGACCCGTCCAGCCACCACTTCGCGGCCGCGCCGAGGGGCCGGATCCCCTCGGACTCCTGGTCCAGGACGCAGAGGGCGACCACCGCGCCGCGCCGGCACGCGGCGTCGAGGGCGGGGTGGTCCGTGACGCGCAGATCGTCCCGGAACCACACGATCGTCGTCGTCCCGCGGTCGGGGCTCTCGGGTGCGTCCACGCGCTCACCCTACCGGGGCTTTGGCGGCGTTCCGGGCGCCGTGGAAGAATGGGCTGCGCGCTCCGCCGCCCCCGCCGGGGGCCGGACGGGCGCGGGGAAGGTTGTCCGAGCGGCCTAAGGAGCCGGTCTTGAAAACCGGTGTGCGGTGACCCCGTACCAAGGGTTCAAATCCCTTACCTTCCGCCTTGGCACGAGGCCCCCACCGCGAACGTCCGGTGGGGGCCTCGGCCCGTCCCGGGGCCGGAGAAATGTCGCGGTGTCGTGGTCCCCCGTTCACCTCTGCGTGCTGAAATGGGGACAACGCACCGCCGCATCCCCCGGAGGACCCCCATGGCGCCCCAGAAGCACCGTCCTGCCCTGCTCGCCGCGCTCGCCGCCGGCGCCGTGGTCACCTCGACCGGTCTGGTCCTCCCCGCGGCGTCCGCCCAGGGGACGGCGCCCCCGCCGGTCCCCGCCGCGGGGGCGACCGCGGCCGGGGAGACGGCCGTCGAGCTGCTCTACTTCAACGACTACCACGGCCGGCTCTCCTCCGACCCCCTCCTCTTCGCGGGCGCGATCGAGCAGCTGCGCGCGGAGAACGAGGACGGCACGCTGCTGCTGTCCGGCGGGGACAACGTGGGCGCCTCCGAATACGTCTCGGCCGTGCAGCAGGACGACCCCACGCTCGACGTGCTCGACGCGCTCGAGCTCGACGCCTCCGCCGTGGGCAACCACGAGTTCGACCGGGGTGCGGACGACCTGACCGGCCGCATCACCGAGCGCGCCGACTTCCCCTACCTGGCGGCCAACGTCACCGGCCCTGACGGCGAGCTCGTCACCGAGGCGTCCGCGACGTTCGACGTCGAGGGCGTGCGCGTGGGCGTGGTCGGCGCCGTCACCCAGCAGACCGCCACGCTAGTCTCGCCCGGCGCGATCGAGGGCATCACCTTCGGCGACCCCGTCGAGGCCGTCAACGCCGAGGCCGAGCGGCTCGAGGCGGACGGGGCCGACGTCGTGGTGGCCGTCTACCACGAGGGCGCCGCCGACGCGGCCGACGCCCTCGGCGACCGGCTGGTGACCGGCACCAGCGCGACCGTGGACGTGGTGCTCAACGGGCACACCCACCAGGTCTACGACGAGGGCGTCGACGTGGACGGCGACGGCGACCTCGACCGCGCGGTCCTGCAGGCCGGCTCGTACGGCGGCAGCCTCGGGCGGATCTCCCTGAGCTACGACGAGGACGCCGACGACGTCGACCTCACCACCGGCGTGCTGGCCGTCGACGAGGTCGTCACCGCGACCGAGGAGGAGCTGGTCGCCCGGTATCCGCGCGTCGCGGAGGTCGCCGGGATCGTCGCGGACGCCGAGGCGGTGGCCCTGGAGCGGGGCAGCACCCCGGTCGGCGAGATCACCGGGGACATCACCACCGCCTACGGTCTGCGGGACGGCGTGCAGGCCCGCGACGACCGCGGCGCCGAGTCGAGCCTCGGCAACCTGGTCGCCGAGTCCATCCGCGACAGCCTGGACGAGTCGGACGGTGTGCAGATCGGCCTCATCAACCCCGGCGGCCTGCGCGCCGACCTCCTCTGGGCGGACGACCCCGGCCAGGCCATCGACGGCGAGCGCGACGGCGTGGTGACGGAGTCCGAGGCCAACCAGGTGCTGCCCTTCGCCAACAACCTCACCACCGTGACCCTCACCGGCGAGCAGTTCGAGCGGGTCCTCGAGCAGCAGTGGCAGCCCGAGGGATCGTCCCGGCCGTACCTGCAGCTGGGGCTGTCCGAGAACGTGTCCTACACCTTCGACGCCGCCCGCCCGGCCGGTGAGCGGATCACCTCGATCACGGTCGACGGGCAGCCCGTCGCCCCGGCCGCCGAGTACGTGATCGGCTCGGTGTCCTTCCTGGTGGAGGGCGGCGACAACTTCACCGCCCTGACCGAGGGCACCGACGTCACCGACACCGGCCGGATCGACCGCGACGCCTGGATGGAGTACCTCGCCGCCCGCTCCGCCGACGCCCCGATCGCCCCGGAGTTCGACCGCCGGTCCGTGTCGCTCGTCGACGCGGCCGCCGAGGGCTGCACGGTGGCGTTCGAGGTCGCGCAGCTCGACATGACCTCCCTGGGCGCCCCGGCCACCACGGAGCTCTCCGTGCGCGAGGGCGGGCCGGAGGGCACCGAGATCGGCACCGCGGCCGTCGCCGGGGGCGCGGCCACGGTCGCCGTGGACACCTCCGCCCTGGCCGAGGGCGCCCCGGTGTGGCTCGTCGCCGAGCCCTCCGGCACCCGGGTCCGCGTCCCGGAGCAGGTCCTCGCCCTGGCCGAGGGCTGCGCGCCGGACCCGGCCCCCACGGACGGGACGGGCGAGGAGCCCGCCGCGGCACCGGAGCCCGGGGCGGGCACCCCTCCGGTGGAGCCGGCGATCCGGGAGATCCGGGAGATCCAGGGCACCGGGGACGTCTCGCCGGTGGCGGGGCGGGCGGTGACCACTCGCGGCGTCGTCACCGCCGTTTACGCCACCGGCGGGCTCGACGGCTACTACGTGCAGACGCCCGGCACCGGCGGCGACCTCGACCCGGCCGTCCACGACGCCTCCGACGGGGTGTTCGTGCACTCCCCGGACACCGCCGCCGCCGTGCAGCCGGGCCAGCACGTCGAGCTCACGGGAACCGTCGCCGAGCACCACGGCCAGACCCAGCTCCGCGTGCGGACCGACGGGCTGACCGTCCTCGACGAAGCCGCCGGGACGGTCGAGCCCGCCGCCGTCAGCTGGCCCACGGACGAGGCGGAGCGCGAGGACCTCGAGGGCATGCTGCTCGACCCGTCCGGTGAGTTCGTGATCACCGACAACTACGCCCTGAACGGCTACGGCGAGATCGGCCTGGCGGCCGGCACCACCCCGCTCGTGCAGCCCACCGCCGTGGGCGCGCCCGGCTCGCCCGAGGCCGCCGCGCAGGCCGCCGACAACGACGCCCGCGGCGTGCTGCTCGACGACGGAGCGACCACCAACTACGGGAACTTCGCCAATGCCTCGGTCCCGTTGCCCTACCTCACCGCCGAAACCCCGATGCGGATCGGCGCGCCCGTCGACTTCGTGGCGCCCGTGGTGCTCGGCTACTCATTCGACGAGTGGCGCCTCCAGCCCACGACCCGGGTGACCGGGGCGAACCCCGAGGACGCCCCCGTGGTCGCCGAGAACACCCGCACCGCCGCCCCCGAGGACGTCGGCGGGACCGTGCAGCTGGCCACGTTCAACGTGCTGAACTACTTCACCACCACCGGCGACGAGCTGACCGGCTGCACCTACTACACGGACCGCGCCGGCGACCCGGTCTCGGTGCGCGGGGGCTGCGACGCCCGCGGGGCGGCCGAGCAGGAGGACCTGGAGCGCCAGCAGGCCAAGATCGTCGCCGCCGTCAACGCCCTCGACGCCGAGGTCGTGTCCCTGGAGGAGATGGAGAACTCCGCGAAGTTCGGCAAGGACCGGGACCAGGCCCTGTCCGAGCTCGTCGACGCCCTCAACGCCGCCGCCGGTACCGAGCTCTGGGCGTACGTGCCGTCACCGGCCCAGCGGCCCGCCGTCGGGGACGAGGACGTCATCCGCACCGCGTTCATCTACCAGCCGGCCGCGCTCGAGACCGTCGGCGAGTCCGTGATTCTGGGCGACGAGGAGAACTTCGACAACGCCCGCGAGCCGCTGGCCCAGACGTTCCGCCCCGCCGGCGGGGATGCGGGCGAGGACTTCACGGTGATCGTCAACCACTTCAAGTCCAAGGGCTCCGCTCCCTCCACCGGCCCCAACGCCGACGCCGGGGACGGCGCCGGGGCGTGGAACGCCGACCGCACCGCCCAGGCCCAGGCCCTGGTGGCCTTCGCCGAGGAGCTCAAGGCCACCCAGGGCACCGACCGGGTGTTCCTCACCGGCGACTTCAACTCCTACGACCAGGAGGACCCGATGCGGGTCCTGCACGAGGCCGGCTACACGAACCTGGCGCCGGCGGGCGAGCACTCCTACGCCTACGGCGGGATGGTCGGCTCCCTCGACCACGTCCTGGCGTCCCCCGCCGCGGCCGGGACCGTCACGGGCTCGGACATCTGGGAGATCAACGCCCACGAGTCGGTGGGCCTGGAGTACAGCCGGCACAACCACAACGTGGTCGACCTCTACGCGGCCGACCCGTACCGGGCCTCCGACCACAACCCGGAGATCGTCGGCCTGGCCCCCGCCGGCGCCGGGCCCGCCGGCCCGCAGAAGCCGGGCAGGGGCAACTCCGGCGAGCACCCCGGCAAGGGTCTCCGGGAGCACGCCGACGACCGGGCCCGCGAGGTCCTGCACCGCCGCCTCGGCTGACCCGACCGCGGCGCGCCGGCCGGCCCCGGTGCCCCCGGGGTCAGTCGCGTGCCGGGGCCGGGCCCAGCACCGCCGCGGCGATGCGGTCGGCGTCCGCCAGGGTCCGGGCACCCAGCTCCGCGGACGCCCCGGCCTCTGCGGCGATCGCCACGCCCCACTGGACGGCCGAGAGCTGCAGGCCGAGCACGAGGACGCCGGGCTCCACGCCGCCGTCGACGCGCACGGCCCGGTACGGGGGCCGGGTGACGTCCAGCCCGGTGCCGGGCACGGTCGCGACGCCGTCCCGGGCCTCCATGGCCCGGACCCGCACCAGGCCCTCCCGGTGCATCGCGGACAGCAGCGGGGAGATGTTGCGCCGGACGTCGTTGGGCGGGGACATGGCCTCCACGAGGTGCTCGGCGCGGAAGGGCTCGTCCTTGACCCAGGGGGAGCTCGCCACGAACCGGCCCTCCTCCTCGTCCACGAGGAACTGCGGGTCCGGGCCCAGGAAGCGCACCACGCCGGCACGGGCCAGCGCCGCCAGCTGCTGGTTCCGCAGCACCGGCGGCCCGGAGGCGAGGCCCTCCACGAAGGGCTCGAACGTGCGCCGCAGCTCGTCGGTCCAGGAGGCGTCGCTGATCCCGAGGTCCGCCAGCACGGCCTTGAGCACGGTGCGCGCGGCGTTGAGCGAGGCGACGGCCATCTGCAGCGGGTCGTCCTCGCCGGCCAGCGCGCCGTGCACGTCCCGGTCCAGGTGGTGGACCAGGGCCGCCGCGTACTCGTCGTGGGAGCCGAAGCTGAGCCCCTCGAAGGGGCGGGCCAGCCGGAGGGCGTTGAGCTGCCGTCCCGGGACCACCGCGGACGCGATGAGCCGCTCGGCCCGGGAGGTCCAGGGCCCCTCGGGGTGGTCGTCGCCGGTGCCGAGCACGGCGTCAAAGCACGCCAGGAACTCCTGCGGGTCGGTCTCGAAGGCGTCCGGGGCGGTCCGCGCCAGGACGGAGTAGTAGTTCCACTGGGCGTCCTTGCGGATCAGCGGATAGAGGTCCGTCTCGAAGGACAGCGGACCCTCCGCCCGCGCCGCGAGCGCCCGCACGGCGTCGAGGGTGAAGAACCGGGTGACGAGGGAGCCGGCGTAGTAGCCCTCGAGCACCGCCTTGGAGCGGTACGGGGCGCCGCGGCGGGAGCCGGCCACGATCACGGGCTCCCGCCCCGAGGGGTGGTAGACGTAGCGCTCCCCGTCCTGGGTGTAGATCCCGCCGCGGCCCTCGGTGACCTGGGCCAGGACGTCGCAGAAGTTCAGGCCCATGCCGCGCACCAGCACGGTGCGCCCGGCGGGCAGGTCGTCCCAGTGCACGTCGGCGGGCACGGCGGGCGGCCAGTAGGTCAGCCCGAGCTCGGCGGCGCCGTCCACGAGCTCCCGCTGGTCGGGGCGCAGGTCGGCGTCGAGGTGGCCCAGGGCGAGCACCACGGCGTCCGCCGGGAGGTTCTGCCCGCCGCTGATCTCCACGTCGTAGCGGTGCCGGGCGTGCTCCCGCACGTGCACGCCCACGGCCTCGGCCCGGTGCACGGCGAGCTGCACGGTGGCGGGGAGGGCGTCCTGCAGCGTGCGGAAGATCCAGGAGAGGTAGACCCCGTACATCCGCCGGGACGGATAGGACTGGGGCGTCATCCGGGTCAAGTGCGCGGCGTCGTCGGGGTCCACGGCGATGGTCCCCGCCACGGCGGCGAGCCGCCAGTGCTCGAAGCTCATGTTCCGCAGCGGCTCGAGCGGGTCCACGGGCAGCACGCCGTCGTCGGCGATCACCGTGGGGAACACCGAGGGCGTGTTCATGAGGTACAGCGGGGACTGGTTCGTCCGCCACACGTGCCCCGGACCGGGCGGGAAGGGGTCGACGACGTCGATGCGCACCCGGGCACCCGAGGCCGCCGCACGGGCCGCGAGCCGCTCCACGGCCGAGAGCCCGCGCGGGCCCGCCCCGATCACCGTGACCCGTCGTTCGGAACCTGGCCTGCCCGTTGCGCTCATGGCCCTCAGGATATCGACCCGCCCGCCGGGCCACGGGCACGGGCCTGCGCCTACGATGGCGGACATGACCGAGACCGCGCAGACCGCCGCCCGCCCGACCGCCGAGCAGCCGCACGACGAGAACCTGTGGCTGGAGGAGATCACGGGCGACGCGCCCCTGGAGTGGGTCGCCGGGCAGAACGCCCGCACCCTGGCGGCGCTCGAGAGCCCGCGGCTGC
Source organism: Kocuria sp. CPCC 205258 (assembly GCF_040981005.1). Lineage (NCBI taxonomy): Bacteria > Bacillati > Actinomycetota > Actinomycetes > Micrococcales > Micrococcaceae > Kocuria > Kocuria sp. CPCC 205258. The sequence continues at coordinate 46,312 of NZ_JAVKPS010000008.1, forward strand.
GCCGCCTCGAGGCCGACGTGCTCGCGGTCATGGACTCGACCGAGCGGATCCCCATGGTCGCCAAGCACGGGCCGCACTACTACAACTTCTGGCGCGACGCCGAGCACCCCCGCGGCGTCTTCCGCCGCACCACGTGGGAGTCCTGGCTCGGCGGGGACACCGAGTGGGAGGTCCTGCTCGACGTCGACGCGCTGGCCGCCGAGGAGGGCGTCGACTGGGTCTGGGGCGGGGCCCGGCTGCTGCGCCCGCAGTACACCGGCGGGCGGCACCGGCGGGCGCTGCTCAGCCTCTCCCCCGACGGCGGCGACGCGAAGCGGGTGCGCGAGTTCGACCTCGACGAGCGCCGGTTCGTGTCCGGCGGCTTCGACGTCCCCACGGCGAAGTCCACCGTGACGTGGGTGGACGCCGACACCCTGCACGTGGGCACCGACTTCGGCCCCGGCTCGATGACCACCTCCTCCTACCCCCGCACCGTGCGCGTCCTGCGCCGCGGGCAGGACCTCGCCGAGGCCCGGCAGGTGTTCGAGGTGGCCGAGGACCACGTGCAGGCCGTGCTCGTGCGGGACCACACCCCGGGCTTCGTCCGGGACGTGGCCGTGGACGTGGTCGACTTCTTCGCCTCCCGGACCTACCTGGTGCGGGAGGAGGGGCTCGTGCACGTCGACGTCCCCGACTCGGTGACGGTGGACCTGCACCGTCAGTGGCTGCTGCTGCGCCCGCAGGAGGAGCTCGAGCTGGACGGGGCCGTGCACCCGGCCGGGTCCCTGCTCGTGGCCGAGCTCGAGGCGTTCCTGGCCGGGGACCGCTCCGTGACCGCCGTGTTCGTCCCGGACGCGCGCACGTCGCTGCAGTCCTGGTCCTGGACGGCCGACCGGCTGATCCTCAACCTGCTGCGGGACGTCTCCTCGGTGGTCCGCGTCGCCGAGCCGGGCCCCTGGACCTCGTCCGAGCTGCCCGGGGCGCCGGCCCTGCACAGCGTGGACGCCTACGCCGTCGACGACGAGGACCCGGAGGCGGGCAACGACTACTGGCTCGTGTCGACCGGCTTCCTCACCCCGACCACCGTGTCCCGCGGCACCCTCCCGGCCCGCGGCGGGGCGACGTCCCCGCCGCGGGTGGCGAGGACCGCCCCCGCGTTCTTCGACGCGTCCGGGCTCTCGGTCGAGCAGCACTTCGCGGTCTCGGCGGACGGCACCCGGGTGCCCTACTTCCAGGTGGGCCCCGCCGACCCGGTCCTCGACGGGCGGAACCCGACGCTGCTCTCCGGCTACGGCGGCTTCGAGGTCTCCCGGACCCCCGCCTACTCCGGGGCCCTCGGGCGGTCCTGGCTGACCCGCACCGACGACGCCGGGCGGTCCGGGGTCTACGTCCTCGCCAACATCCGCGGCGGCGGGGAGTACGGCCCCGCGTGGCACCGGGCCGCCCTGCAGGGGAACCGGCACCGGGCGTACGAGGACTTCGCGGCCGTCGCGGCGGACCTGCAGGCCCGCGGGGTGTGCACCCGGGAGACGCTCGCGTGCTCGGGCGGCTCCAACGGCGGGCTGCTCGTGGGCAACATGCTCACCGGGCACCCCGATTTGTTCGGGGCGGTCTCCTGCGGGGTGCCGCTGCTGGACATGCGCCGCTACACGAAGCTGTCCGCGGGCTACTCCTGGATCGCGGAGTACGGCGACCCGGACGACCCGGAGCAGTGGGAGTCCGTCCGCACGTTCTCGCCGTACCACCTGCTGGAGGAGGGGCGGGACTACCCGGACGTCCTGTTCTGGACCGCCACGAGCGACGACCGCGTGGGCCCCGTCCAGGCGCGCAAGGCCGCCGCGCGGATGCTCGGCATGGGCTACGAGAACGTGTGGTTCTACGAGGCCACCGAGGGCGGGCACGCGGGCGCGGGCGACAACAAGCAGGCCGCCCGCCTGCACGCGCTGTCCCACGAGTTCCTCTGGACGGCGCTGCACCGGGGCTGAGTCCCGGCGCGGGTCAGCGGCGCTCGCGGTCCGGGACGGCCCAGCCCATCAGGAGGGACACCACCCCGATGATCAGGGTGGCGAGCACCGCCGTCCAGAGGAAGGAGTCGATCTCGAGCCGCAGCGGCGTGAAGGAGCTCAGCCAGGACGTCAGCCACAGCATCGCCGCGTTGACCACGATGGCGAACAGCCCCAGCGTGAGGCAGGTGATCGGCAGGGACAGGATCGTCAGCACGGGCCGCACGACCGCGTTCACGGCGCCGAAGACCAGGCCGACGAACAGGTAGGCCAGGACCGACGCCGTGGTCTCGCCCCCGACGGCCGAGACGACGGACGGGTCCGCCGCGATGCCCATCCCGGGCAGGATCCAGGCGGCCACCCAGATGGCGAGCGCGTTGACGAGGACACGGAGCAGGAAGGACATGGCCCCATCCTGTCAGGAACGGCGGGTGACGGCGGCCCAGCCCACGAGCGCGGCCGCGCCGCACAGCGCCAGGCCCAGGGTGAGGGCGATCCGCCCCGCGTCCACGGCGGGACGCCACGTGACGCTGTCCCCCCGGACCACGTAGACCCCGGCCGGCTCGGCGTGCACGCCGTAGCCCACGCCCGATCCGCTGCCCGAGCTGTCCTTCTCCTCGCCCGAGCCCCCGCCACCGCCGCCCCAGCCCCTGACGCGGGCCACGGGCACGACCGTGGTGCCGTACGCCTCGTACGCCTCGCCGAAGACCCGGCGCACCGTCACGGCGTCGACCGCCTCCTCGAGGACGGAGCGGTCCGTGAGCCCGGCGCGCCAGGCGGGGGCGGGGCGGGGCGCACCGGGTGCGGCGGGCGTGGTCTGCGGACGGTCCTGCTCCGGCATGGTGGCCTCCTGGGCTCGGGCGCCGGCGGCGCGCTGAGCCCCAGTCTAGGAACCCGCCGGCCCTCGGTCACGGGGCGGCCGCAGATGACGGGCGGGGCCGGGCGCGGGCCCGGAACGCGAAACACCCCGGACCGCGGGTCCGGGGTGTTTCCGATGTCCTGAGACATCACAAGCGCGGAGACGGGGGGATTTGAACCCCCGGTCGAGTTTAACCCCGACCCTTCATTAGCAGTGAAGTCCATTCGGCCGCTCTGGCACGTCTCCATCCGCGGCCCACCACGCGGGTGGGCAACACGGGTCAGCTTAAGGGAGGACCGGGCACGGGGTCAAAGCTGGGGTGGCTCAGCCGGCGATCTGCTGGTAGATGCGCCCGAACCGGGTGCCGACGGCACCGCGGGAGAACCGCTCCCGCACGGTCTCCGCGATCCGGGCCGGATCCGCGTCCCGGAAACGGTCCCACCCCCGCAGGACCGCGTCGGCCAGGGCCTCCGGGTCCCAGCTGTCGACGAGCACCGAATTCTCGTCCGTGCAGTAGTCGTCGAAGCCGCCGCTGAGCGGCACGACCGCCGGGCGACCCGCCGCGAGGGACTCGGCGACCGCCGTGAAGAAGTTCTCCTGCGAACTGGGCAGGAAGAACACGTGGGCGCGGGACATCTCCTCGAAGACCCGGGACGGCTCCACCGCCCCGGTGAACACGACGCGGTCCGCGATGCCCAGCTCCCGGGCCCGGCGCCGGGCGCTGTCGAGGAGCGGGCCCGAGCCGACCATGGTGTAGCGGACGTCCGCGCCCCGCTCGACGATCCGGGCGACCGTCTCCAGCGCGAGCAGGGGCTGTTTGCGCTCGATGAAAGCCCCCACGCCGACGAGCCGGACCGGGGGCGACGGCGGGAACGGGAGCACCGGACGGGGGTTGTCCACTACGCAGGGCACCACGTGCGTGGCTCCCGGGCGGGCGAAGCGGGCCATCTCCTCCGCGAGCTCCCGCGTCACCCCGGTCACGGCGTGGGGCAGCCGCAGGGCGTGGCGGGACCACGCGAGGCGCTCCCACAGGGGGCCCACGCTGGCCGGGGCGACGACGCCGTTCCAGTGCTCGGTGTGCACCCAGGGGCGGCGGCGCAGCAACCAGGAGGGGGCGGCGATCAGGACGGCGGAGAAGGCCATGGTGTGGAGGACGTCCGCGCCGCGCAGGCCCCGGCGGATCGTGCGGGCGACCCGGACGTAGCTCAGGGGGTCCGTGAAGTCGAGCCACACCCGGGTGACGGGCACACCCTCGTAGGCCTCTCGGACGTCCGTCCGGCGGGTCCGCCCGATGACGACGTGCACAGCCGCGACCTCGTGTCCGGTCTCCTGCAGGGACCAGCAGTGCTCCAGGACGAACGGGGTGCGGCTGGGCACGTCCCGGTCCGGGAACCAGGCGGTGACCACGAGAGAACGCATGAAATGAGGACCTTCCGACGGAGTGGTGCCCGAGTGGGCTCGGCCCAACTCTAACGGCCGGGGCTAGACTCGGCCCCGATGAACTCCCGTGCCCATCGGAGGACCGCATGACGGCCCGCCTCCGCGCCATCCTCTTCCCCCCGCCCAACCACGAGAACACCGACAACCCGCTGGGCTCGGCGTTCGCGCTGACCGTCCTGGCGGTCTTCGTGCAGGGGCTCACCCGGCTCGGCTACAGCATCCTGGTGGCCCGGCTGCTCGGTCAGGAGGCCCTGAGCGACGTCAACACGGTGATCTCCCTCGCCTCGCTGCTCGTCCTGCTGTGGCCGCAGGCCGGAGGCACGACGGTCTCCAAGTTCACGGCCATGGCACGGTCGCGGCAGAACCCCGTGGAACAGGCCGCGGTCGGTGCGTTCGCCGCGCGCGGTGTCGCGGCGGCGACGGCCGGACTCGCCGCCGTCGCCGCCGCCTGGGCGGCCTTCAGCCTGCATCTGCCGTGGTACTACGCGCTGTCCGCGGGGATGCTGCTCATCGCGCTGTCCGCGTACAACTTCGTGCGGGGCGTGCGCACCGGCAACAACCAGTTCGTGACGACGACAGCGTGGGACGCCCTCAGCTCGTTCGTCAGCCTGACGTCGTTGACCCTCGTCCTGCTCGCCGGTTGGACCCCGTGGCTGCTCGCGCCCCTGATCCTCGGCTACCTGCTCTACTCCCTGCCGGCGTGGCCGCGGCGTTCCGGCACGGTGCCGCCCCCGGAGCTGCGGCGGGAGATGCTGGTCTTCACCGCCTGGACCTCGGTGCACCTGCTCACCTCCACGGGCCTGCTCCAGCTCTCCGTGATCATCGGCCGCACCATCGACAGCACCGGGGCCCACGGGCTGTACGTCGCCGCCGTGGCCCTGGCGACACCGGCGAGCATGCTCTCCGCGTCCATGCTCACGGCCCTGTCGCCCAGCATCGCCCGGATGTACGGCGCCGGGGACCGCGAGGGTTTCCGGGCCCAGGTGGACCGGATCATGCGGATCATGGTCGCGGTCTTCCTGCCGGTCTTCGCGGTGGGCATCTTCTGGGCCGACGCGCTCATGCTCCTCGTCTACGGAGCCGACTACGCCGCGGGGGGCTCCCTGCTCGTGCTCCTGTTCGCCGCGGTCTCGTGCACGAGCTTCAACGCCGCCACCTCCCGCCTGAGCGGCACGGTCGCCTGGGGCGTGAAGGTGCTGGCCCTCGCCAACGGTGCGGGCCTCACCGTGGGCGTCACCACGATCTACGCCCTGGCCCCGACGCTCGGCGTGACTGCCGCAGCCGTCGGCTATCTGGCCGGCGCCGCGCTCGCCGCCGCCGTGCCGCTCGTGGTCGTCTGGCGCCTGGACGCCATGCCCTGGACGGGACTGGTCGTCCGCATCCTCATCGGTTACGCGCTCGTCCTCGGCGGGCTGGCCATCCTGCCCGAGGAGCCCGTCTGGTGGCAGTCCGCGGCGGTGACGGCAGGGTTCCTCGGCGTCTGGGCGGGACTGTCATGGCGCGATGCCGGCCCGCTCGTGCGGGCTCTCGCCGCGCGCGTGCGACGGGGCTGAACCGGAGGGGCACCGCGCCCGGGTCTGCCGTCGACCGCAGGCCGGCACAGAGCCCGCGTGGCCCTGGGCTCTCAGGCGAGCAGTGAGCCGGCCATGAACCGGAGGGACCCGTCCCGGTGCAGGGTGCGGGAGAGCCGTCGCGGGAACAGCGTGGCCGGGCGTCCGAACCGGCGGCGCGCGGCGGCGGCGCCCCCGATGCGCTCGGCGTCGGTGGTGCCGGCCAGGAGCAGGTCCAGCAGGTCCCGGTCGGCCCGGGCCACCGCCTCCTCGGCGCCGGGGGCGGAGTCCAGCAACGCACGGGCGGCCCGCGCGGCGCCGTCGGCGTCCTCCGTGGTCCAGCGGCCGGCGCGGTCACCCACGTGGCCGAACAGGTGCACGCGCAGCACCTTGACCACGAAGGAGCGGCGCAGCGGAAGGGGCAACCCCCGGAACCACTCCGACGCCGCGAGGTCCACGAAGGCGGCCATTTCGCGCTCGAGCGGCCGCGGTTGAGCTGTCACCCGGTCGCCGGCGTCGCTCCAGACGATGTAGCCCGGGCGTCCGCGCGCGTAGTCGATCCGGCCTCCGTCGACGTAGAGGCGCAGGGCGAACTCCTGGTCCTCCGCGGTGACGTGCTCGCCGTCGAAGGCCAGCCCGAGGGCCCGGGCCGTCTCCGTGCGGACCAGACCGAAAGCACTCGTGCGGTAGAGCACGCGGTCCCGGAGCACGTCGAGGTCCCTGGTCCGGCGGGGCCGGGTGACGGGGGTCCGGACGTGCCCGCCCCCGCTGCGCGTCAGCCACGGGACCACGGCGGCCGATCCGTGCGCCTCGGCCAGCGTCAGCCAGCGGGCGAGCGCCCCCGGGTCGAGGGTGTCGTCGCTGTCGAGGAAGCTGACGTAGCGGGCGTCGGTGGCGGCCAGCGCCAGATTGCGGGGACCGGCGGCGCTGCTGCGGCCGTCCTCGCACTCCAGCACGGTGACGAGGTCGCGGTGCTCCACGGCGACGTCCGCCAGTACGGCCCCCGGCTCGATGTTGTGGCACACCACCGTGATCCGGACACGGCCCTCGGCCCCGACGGGCAGTCCGCCGGCGACCACGGAGGCGACCGCCCGGCCCACGGGGCGGCGGGTGCTGTGCACGGGGATGATGACGTCGATGAGCGGCACGGGAGCGGAGGACACGCAGGCCAGCGTACAAGACCGCGCCGGGCGGCCCGCCCGGCGCGGTCCGCGCCTCAGCCCTGGGAGGCCAGGACGAACGGCAGCACGGGCCCGGAGCCGGCCCGGCGCAGCGCGCGGGCGGCCACGGCGAGCGTCCAGCGGCTGTCCACGAGGTCGTCGACCAGCAGCACCGGGCGCCCCCCGAGCCGGTCCAGCCCCTCCGCGAGCTCGGGGGGCACCCGGAACTTCTCCCACAGGGCCGCGAGGCGGTACGCGCTGTTGCCGCCGTGCCCGCCGGACGGGAAGCCCTCGGGGACCTCGAGCTCCCCCAGATAGGGCAGGTGCCCGACCTCGGCCATGCCCTCCGCCAGGGAGTGCACGAGCCGGGGGCGCGAGCGGGACGGGATCGAGACGACGGCCGCGGGCCGGTCCGACCAGCGCCACTCGGCGAGCACCTGGACGCACGCCCGGCCGAGGGCGGGGTCCACCGGTCCGTCGACCGGCGCGCCCTCCTCGTCGGTGCGGAACACCTCGCGCAGCCGGTTGCCCCAGCCGAGGTCCGTGAGCCGGGCGAGCGCCCGGCCCTCGGCGCAGCGCTCCTCCTCGGGGATCCGGCCCTTGACCTCGACCCCGAGGCGCGGCATCCCGGTGGGCCACTGGGCGCGCGGCTCCACCACGACGCCCACGCGGGTCAGGGCGGCGCCCGCGGAGTCGGTGGCGGACTCGTCGACGGTCGTGGGGTACCAGGGGCCGGCGCAGCTGTCGCAGCGCCCACAGGGCTCGGCCGTGGCGTCGTCGAGCTGCCGGGCGAGGAACTCCATGCGGCACCCGGTGGTGCGCTCGTACTCGAGCATGGCGTTCTGCTCGGCCACCCGTGCCGCGGCGATCCGGCCGTAGCGCTCGGCGTCGTAGCGCCACGGCACGCCCGTGCTCTGCCAGCCGCCCTGCACGCGCTCCACCGCGCCCTCGACGGCGAGCACCTTCAGGAGCAGCTCGAGCGGGCTGCGCCGGACGTCCACGCGGGACTCCAGCACGGCCACGGACAGGGCGCCGCCCGCGGCCCCCAGCTCGTCCAGGACGGCGGCGGCCTTCTGCTCGGTGGGCATCGACGAGGTGGCGAAGTACTCCCAGATCCGGCGGTCCTCGGTGCCCGGCAGCAGCAGGACGTCCGCGTTGTCCGTGGCGCGGCCCGCACGGCCCACCTGCTGGTAGTAGGCCACGGGCGAGGACGGCGCCCCCAGGTGCACCACGAAGCCGAGGTCCGGCTTGTCGAAGCCCATGCCGAGCGCGGAGGTGGCCACGAGGGCCTTGACCCTGTTCTCCTTGAGGGCGGCCTCGAGCTCCTCGCGCTCGCCCTGGTCGGTGCGCCCGGTGTAGGCGCGCACGGGGATCCCGGCGTCGGCGAGCGCCTGGGCCGTGTCCTCGGCGGCCCCCACGGTCAGCGCGTAGATGATCCCGCTGCCCGGGAGGGACCCGACGTGCTCGAGCAGCCAGGCGAGGCGGGCCGTGGCCGAGGGCAGGTCCAGCACGCCGAGGCGCAGGGACGCCCGGGAGAGCGGGCCGCGGAGGGTGAAGACCTCCCCCGTGCTGCTGCCGCCGGGCCGCACGCCCAGCTGCTCCTCGACGTCGGCGACCACGCGCTCGTTCGCGGTGGCGGTCGTGGCCAGGACGGGGACCTGCTCCGGGAGCCGGGCGATGAGGTCGCGGATGCGCCGGTAGTCGGGGCGGAAGTCGTGGCCCCAGTCGGAGATGCAGTGCGCCTCGTCCACCACGAGCAGCCCGAGCCGGGCGACCAGCTGCGGCAGCTGCTGCTCGCGGAACACGGGGTTGTTGAGCCGCTCCGGGGAGACCAGCAGGACGTCGAGCTCGTCGGCGTCCAGCTGCGCGGCGATCTGCCCCCACTCGGTGGCGTTGGCGGAGTTGATGGCCGCCGCCCGGACCCCCGCGCGGGCGGCGGCGGAGACCTGGTCCCGCATGAGGGCCAGCAGCGGGGAGACGATCAGGGTGGGCCCGCGGCCCCGGGCGCGCAGGAGCAGGGCGGAGAGGAAGTAGACCGCGGACTTGCCCCAGCCGGTCCGCTGCACCACCAGGGCCCGCCGGCCGCGTCCCACGAGGGCCTCGACCGCCTCGAACTGCCCGGGGTGGAAGGCGGCGTCCGGCCGGCCGGTGAGCGCGCGCAGCAGGCGGAGCGCGTCCTCGTGCAGGGCCGGGTCCGGCGCGGTGTCGTGGGCGGCGATGTCGTGGGCCGGGGAAGTCGTCATGGCCCCAGTCTTCCAGGGCCCCCCGACGCCGCCCGACCGGAGGGCGGGGCGTGCAGTGGCGACGGGGCCCGGACAGAGCGATGCGCCCGCTGCCCATCCGTCGAACGGATGGCCCCCGCAGCGGGCGCATCGACCGGCCTGACGGCCGGTGGCGAGCATAGACTCGCCTGGCGGGAGTACCGCCCCCCAGCGGTGCTCCCATTCGGTTCACCCCCCGATGAACCGGTTGCACCGGCACCCCCCGATGCCTGCGTGCACGCGGCCCATCCCCCGATGAACCGCAGTCGATCCGCCCCCCGGCGGATCGGTTGGTTCCGCCCCATCGGGTGAACCAATTGCCACCATGGTGGCAGGGTTTCTGTGACCTGTCACGGCCCGTGAAGTCACATTCGATCTGGGGGACGTCCAGACAGATTCATCTGTTTGCACTAGTCAACGAGGGGTCCCGTGGCGGCTTTTCGCTACCAGTGGGTATTCGGCGGCGGCGGGCGTGGCACGAAGTGGGGACATCCGGGGCCCTCGGCGTCCCCCGTTGGGCGCACGCCGGGCGCCGTGCGCGGCGTCACATTGCGGGCGCTCAGCCGCGCAGCCCCGGGAAGTCGGCCTCCGTGTACTCGACGCCGTACCCGTCGGCCCCGGGCGCCGCGGGGCCGGAGCGGTCCGCAGCCTCCTCCCGCTCGCGCAGCACCACCCGGCGGATCTTGCCGGAGATCGTCTTGGGCAGGTCCGTGAACTCCACCCGGCGCACCCGCTTGTAGGGGGCGAGGTTCTCCCGGGCGAAGCGCAGGATCTCCCCGGCGAGCTCCCGGGTGGGCTCCGCGCCGGCGGCGAGCACCAGGTAGGCCTTCGGCACCGCGTGCCGGACCGGGTCCGGCGCCGGGACCACGGCGGCCTCGGCCACCGCGGGGTGCTCGATGAGCACGGACTCCAGCTCGAACGGGGAGATCCGGTAGTCGGAGGCCTTGAACACGTCGTCGGTGCGGCCCACGTACGTGTAGACGCCGTGCTCGTCGCGGCGGGCGATGTCGCGCGTGTGGTACCAGCCGTCCTTGACGACCTCGGCCGTGCGCTCGGGCTCGTCGATGTAGCCGGCCATGATCCCGGGCGGGTCGTCGTCGACCCTCAGGCAGATCTCCCCCTCCTCGGCGGGCGCGCCCGTCTGCGGGTCGAAGAGGTCGACGACGAAGCCCGGCAGGGGCCGGCCCATGGCACCCGGCACCACCGGCTGCCCGGGGGTGTTGGCGATCTGCAGCGTGGTCTCCGTCTGCCCGTAGCCGTCCCGGATGGTCACGCCCCACGCGTCCTGCACCCGGCGGATCACCTCGGGGTTGAGCGGCTCGCCGGCGGAGACGGCGGACGTCGGAGGGTCCTGCACACGGTGCAGGTCCGCCTGGATGAGCATCCGCCACACCGTGGGCGGCGCGCAGAAGCTCGTCACCCCGGCCCGGCCCATATGCTCCAGGAGACCCGCCGCGTCGAAGCGGGACTGGTTGTGGACGAACACGGTGGCCTCCGCGATCCACGGGGCGAAGAAGTTGGACCACGAGTGCTTGCCCCAGCCCGGAGAGGCGATGTTCAGGTGGACGTCACCGGGGCGCAGGCCCATCCAGTAGACCGTGGACAGGTGCCCGAAGGAGTACGAGGCGTGGGTGTGCTCCACGAGCTTGGCCTGGGACGTGGTGCCGGAGGTGAAGTACAGCAGCAGGGGGTCACGGGAGCGCGTGACGCCCTCCGGGACGAAGACGGGGTCCGCGGCCGCGGCCTGCTCGTACGGGTGCACGGGACGGCCGGGCAGCTGCGCGCGCGCCGCCTCGACCTCCGCGGCGGCGCCGACGACGACGAGCTCGTAGTCGCCGTCGACGCCCGCGAACTTGGGGGCGTTGGCGGCGTCCGTGACGACCCACGAGACCTTGCCGCGCTGCACCCGGTCCAGCAGGTCGGCCGGCGGCATCATCACGGCGGTCGGGATCAGGGGCGCGCCCAGCTTCATGCCGGCGAGCTGGGTCTCCCACAGCTCGAGCTGGTTGCCGAGCATGAGCAGCACGCGGTCGCCGCGCCGCACCCCCAGGCCGCGCAGCCAGTTCGCGGTGCGGGCCGAGGACCCGGCGAGCTCCCGGAAGGTCCGCCGGAGCTCCGTGCCGTCCTCCTCGACGATCCACAGCGCGTCCCGGGCCCCGCGCTCCGGGTCCCGGGCGACGTGGTCGAACCAGTCCAGGGCGTAGTTGAAGTGCTCCATCCGGGGCCAGCGGAACTCCTCGCGGGCCCGGTCGTAGTCCTCGCGCAGCGCCAGGACGCGGTCCCGTGCCGCCTCGTACTGCTCGGAGACGCCGGGGGCGGCGTCGGACGTCGCGCTGGTGGGGACCGGCTCGGCCATCGGGGACCTCCATGGTTGTCGCTGCGGGCCGGACGGAACCGTCCGGCGGGCCATCCCGTGCAGTCTAGTGCGGCGCCCCTCCCGCGTCCGGGGCGGGCCCGGTGCCGGCTCTGGGAGGATGGGGGCCGCACCCCCGCCCGGAAGGAGCCCGTCCCGCCATGCTGTCCCCGGCACCCGACGTCCCGGTCCGCGCCGGCGCCCGCGCGTGGGCCGCTCTCGTGGTCCTGATGCTGCCGGTGCTGCTGATCTCGGTGGACAACACGGTGCTGAACTTCGCGCTGCCGGAGATCTCCCGCGAGCTGCGCCCCACCGGCACGCAGCTGCTGTGGATGGTGGACGCCTATCCGCTGGTGCTCGCCGGGCTGCTCGTGCCCATGGGCGCCCTCGGGGACCGGGTGGGCCGCCGCCGGCTGCTGCTGGTGGGCAGCACGGGCTTCGCGGCGGTGTCCGCGCTCGCCGCGTTCGCCCCGACCGGGGAGGCGCTCGTCGCCGCGCGGGCGCTGCTGGGCCTCTTCGGCTCGATGCTGATGCCCGCGACCCTGTCCCTGCTGCGCAACATCTTCCACGACCCGACGCAGCGGCGGACGGCCATCGCGGTGTGGGCCACGGGCTTCTCGGCGGGCGGGATCCTGGGCCCGGTCGTGGGCGGGTTCCTGCTCCAGCACTTCTGGTGGGGCTCCGTGCTCCTCCTGGCGGTCCCGGTGCTGCTGCCGCTGCTGGTCCTGGCGCCGGTGCTGGTGCCGGAGTCCCGCAACCCGGCGCCGGGCCCGGTGGACGTGCCCAGCGCCGCGCTGATCATGACCGCCATGGTGGCGCTGGTCCACGGCATCAAGGACCTCGGCGGCCACGGCCCGTCCGCCGGCGTGCTGGCCGCCGCGGTGCTGGCCGTGGCCGCCGGGGCGCTGTTCGTGCGCCGCCAGCTGCGCAGCCCGGTGCCGATGCTGGACCTGCGGCTGTTCCGCCACGCCCCGTTCACCGGCGGGCTGCTCAACAACCTGGTGGCCTCGACCACCTTCATCGGCTTCCTGTTCTTCGTCTCCCAGTACCTGCAGCTGGTGGAGGGCCTGCCGCCCCTGGAGGCGGGCCTGGCCCTGCTGCCGGGGGCCGTGGTCACGATCGTCTCGGGGCTGCTGGTGGTGCACGTGGTCGGCGTCGTGCCCCCCGCGCTCGTGCTCGGCGGCGGGCTGCTGGTCATGGCCTCCGGCTTCCTGCTCGTCCTGCTCGGGGACCTCTCCGGCGGGCTCGTGCTCGTGGTGGCCCTCGTGGTCATCGGGCTGGGCTCCGGCGCGGCCCAGACGATCGCGGGGGACCTGATCCTGACCGAGGTGGCCCCCGAGCAGGCCGGCGCCGCCTCCGCGATCTCGGAGACCGCCTACGAGCTGGGGGCCGGGCTGGGCGTGGCCGTCCTGGGCACGGCCGTGACGGCGACCTACGCCGCCCGGGTGGCGGTGCCGCCGGGCCTGGACCCCGGGCAGGCCGCCACCGCGTCCGAGACCCTCGGCGGGGCGGTCGACGTCGCCGCGGCCCTCGGCCCGGACGCGTCCGGGGAGCTGCTGGCCTCGTCCGTGGCGGCCTTCGAGGCCGGCGTGCACCTGTCGGCCGGGATCGGCGCGGCCCTGCTGGCCGGGACCGCCGTGGCCGTGGGCCTGTTGCTGCGCCGGGTCCCGCGGCTCCGGCGCCGGTAGCGGTCCCGCTCAGTCGGCCGAGCGCAGCCTGACGTGCTGCTCCACGCGCGCGAGGTCCCGGGGGTGGGGTTCGCTCTCGCGGAAGCGGGCGAGCAGGACGTCGACGTGCTCGCGCGCCTGCCGCCGCACGGACGGGTGGACGGTCGCCGCCTCGATCCGGGCGGCGAGGTCCACGAGGGCCAGCAGGACGCTGACGTGCCCGGTGGCGTGCGGGCCGATCTGGTCGAACGGCATGTCGACGATCTCCTCGACCCCTACCGTCCCGTAGCGCAGCCGGTGCACGCCGTCGACCACCACCGTGTTCCCCGGCAGCGGGCGGGCCACGGCGGCGACGATCCCGGACGCGACCTCCTCGACGGCGTTGACCGCGGTGTAGGGGTCGTTGGTGCTCGGGGAGAGGGCGCGCACGGCGAGCTCCACGACCTGCTGCTCCGCGAAGCGGACGTCCTGGAGCGCCGAGCGCGAGTCGCCCACCCGCACGCAGCGCCGCAGCCGGTCGGCCAGCTCCCCGGCCCGGTGCGCGGGCCACACCCGGACCAGCGGCTCCTCCGCCAGGACGTGGTCGCCCACCCGCGGCACGAGCTCGAGGACGACGTCACCGGCCGCGGCGTGGTCCCGGAGCCGCTCGTAGTCGACGCCGACGACGTAGCCCACGCTGCCCGCGCGGACCTCTCCCCCGCCGCTGCGGCGCCCCGCGGTCCGGACCAGCTCCTCCGGCGTCTCCTCCGGGTGCCACCGCTCGATCACGTCCAGCAGGCGCCGGCGCGCGCCGTGGACGAGGGTGTCCACCTGCACGGAGTCGGCGATGTGGTGGATGAAGTAGACGATCAGGGCGACGTCGGCGACCGCCATCAGCACGGCGAGGTTGACCGCCAGGTGCGGGACGAACGGCTGGGCGAGGTCGTCGGAGGCGGAGCGGATCGTGCGCAGCACCAGGAGGGTGTAGATGAAGGTGGACACGAGCACGCCCAGCACGACCTGGTTGCCGCGGTCGGCCATGAAGTTGCGCACCAGCCGGGGCCCGTAGGTCGAGCTGGCCGTGGCGATCACCGAGATGGTGATGGAGAAGGCGGTGGCGGCCACGCCGAGCATCGATCCGCCGATCGCGGAGAGCATCGACCGGGACCCGTCGATGCCGACGGCGTAGACCCACGCGATCCACGGGGAGTCCAGGTCCTCGGGCAGCCACCGGTCGACGGCCACCACGGACTGGGCCAGGACGACGGCGGCGAGCACGCACACGGCGGGCACGAACCAGAACCTGTCGAACACCCGGCGCCACGAGCCGGAGAGCTTGTCCATGCGCCCACCCTAGACCTGCCCCTCCCGGCGGTGGCGGTAGGCTGGGCGCCCGGACCCGCGCACCCGCGGACGCGCCACCTCCCTGACGCCCCACCTGACCGCCCTCGAGGAGATCTCCCCATGCTCAACGCTTCGCGACCGCGCCGACGGAACAGGACCGGCCGTGCGCTGCGGGCCGGCGCGGCCCTGGTCCTGGTCCTGGCGGCGCTGACCGGGTGCGGCTCGGACTACCCCCTGGGCGAGGAGCAGCGCCGCGCCGCGGAGGAGGGCGGCTCGGACCTGTCCGGGATCCTCACCGGGGTGGGCTCCTCGGCGCAGAACGCCGCCATGCTGACGTGGCGGAGCGGCTTCGAGTCGATGCACCCGGACGCGCAGGTGCAGTACCTCTCCGCGGGCTCCGGGGCGGGGCGCAGCGCGCTCGTGGGGGGCGGCACCGACTTCGCCGGCTCGGACGCCTACCTGGACGAGGAGGAGCAGGCCGAGGTCCGGGACTTCTGCGGCCCCGGTGGCGCCCTGAACATCCCCGTCTACATCTCCCCGATCAGCGTGGCCTTCAACCTCCCCGGCATCCAGGAGCTCGACCTCGACGCCGCGACCATCGCGGGCATCTTCCGCCACGAGATCACCCGGTGGGACGACCCGGCCATCGCCGCCCAGAACTCCGGCGTGGAGCTGCCCGACCTGCCGATCACGCCCATCGCCCGCGCGGACGACTCGGGGACGACCGAGAACTTCACCGACTACCTGCACTCGGTGGTCCCCGAGGTGTGGACGGACGAGGAGGACGGCGGCTGGCCGGCAGGGCTGCCCACGGAGCGCTCCCAGGGCAACGCCGGGGTGGTGAGCCTCACGGCCGAGACCGAGGGCGCCGTCACCTACGCGGACGACTCGCTCGTGGACGACTCCCTCGGCAAGGCCCGGGTGAAGGTGGGCTCCGAGTACGTGGCCGTGTCCGGCGAGGCGGCCGGCACCGCGGTCGGCGAGGCCTCCCGGGTGGAGGGCACCGGCCCGCACGACATCGCCCTCGAGCTGGACCGCGAGCCGGACGCGCCCGGGGCCTATCCGGTGGTCCTCGTCTCCTACCACATCTACTGCAGCAGCTACGGGGACCCGGAGGTCCTCGAGCTGGCCAAGGAGTTCGGGCACTACGTGGTCAGCGAGGAGGGCCAGCAGGCCTCCTCGGAGGCCGTCAAGAGCGCCCCGCTGCCGGAGAACCTGACCGCCGAGGCGCAGGCCGCCCTCGACTCGATCACCCTCCGCTGACCGGCCGGCACGGGAGCACGGACGTGGGCGAGGTCCTCGACGTCGCCGTGGTGGGCGCCGGGCAGGCCGGACTGGCCGTGGGCTACCACCTCCGGCGCACCGGCCTGTCCTTCGCGCTCCTCGACGAGCAGGAGGCGCCGGGCGGGGCGTGGCGGCACGTCTGGCCGTCGCTGCGACTGTTCTCCCCCGCCGCGTACTCGTCCCTGCCCGGGCACCCGATGCCGGACACGGACGGGGCCGCCCCGGACGCCGCGCACGTGGTCGAGTACCTGTCCCGGTACGAGGAGCGCTACGGGCTGCCCGTCCGGCGGCCGGTCCGGGTGCGGGCCGTGCACCGTGACGGGGCGGGGTTCCGCCTGGTGACGGACGACGGCGGGCTGCGGGCGCGCGCCGTCGTGAGCACCACCGGCACGTGGTCGCAGCCGTTCCGGCCCGCCCTCCCCGGGCAGCGGGAGTACCGCGGCGAGCAGGTGCACAGCGCCCACTACGAGGGGCCGGCGCGGTACCGCGGCCGCCGCGTGCTCGTGGTCGGCGGGGCGAACTCGGGGGCGCAGATCGCCGCCGAGCTCGCCGAGGTGTGCGAGCTGACGTGGTGCACCAACGCCCCGCCCCGCTACCTCCCCGACGAGGTCGACGGGCGCGAGCTGTTCCGCGTGGCCACGCTGCGCGCCCAGGCCCTCGCCGCGGGCCGGCCGGATCCCGGCGGGGTGGCGAGCCTCGGCGACGTGGTGGCCGTTCCCTCCGTGCGCCGCGCCCGCGACGCCGGGGTGCTCGACCCCCGGCCGATGTTCACGCGCTTCACCGCGCACGGCGTGGTCCTGACGGACGGCCGGGAGCAGCCCGTGGACGCCGTCGTCTGGTGCACCGGGTTCCGCCCGGCCCTCCGGCACCTGCGGCCCCTGCGCCTGCGGGAGGACGACGGGCGGATCCGCACCGAGGGCACGGCCTCCACCCGGGTGCCCGGCCTGTACCTCGAGGGGTACGGGGACTGGACGGGCCCGGGATCGGCGACCCTCGTCGGTGTCGGCCGCTCGGCGCGGGACACGGTCGCGGCGGTGCGGAAGCGGCTCGCCGGCGGCCGGGACCAGCCCGCGGCCGCCCCTTAGACCGGGTCGTCGGGTCCAAGGTCCTCCGGTCGCCGGTCGCGCCGGACGAAGCGGACCACCCGGACGGCGATCACCCCGGCCCAGAGCAGCAGCAGCACGAACACGAAGGCGCTGAACACCCCGTCCTCCGAGGACCAGGTGAGCAGCTGGCCCGCGAGCAGCAGCACCGCGGTCGCGGAGAGCAGGATCAGCGCGGTGCGCTCGCTGCTTCGCTCGGACATGGCGGCTCCTGCCGGTGGGCGTCCTGGTCCCCGGATCCTCGCACATCCCGGACGGGTGCGTCCTGGAGGGCTCCGGTCCGGGAACGTCATCCGCCGCCCTTCCCTCGACAAGGCGGGCCGCCGGGCTACCGTGGAGAGGTCCCCGACAGAGAGGCTCCCCCGATGCGCCGCACCCTTCCCGCCGTGGCCCTGCTCGCGCTGACGCTGACCGGGTGCGACGACCGGCCGGAGGAGGTGGCGAGCACCCCCGGTGCCTCCCCCACCTCCTTCAGTCCTCCTCCCCCGGTCACCGCCACGCCGACCCCGACGCCCGACGGCCTGCCCACGGATCCGGGCACGGGGTCCGCGGCTCCGGCCCCGGACCCGCCCGGCCCCGAGTCGGTCCCCACCCCCTCCGAGCAGCTCGACGGGCCGTAGCGCGGCCCGGGCGGGAGGACGCCGGCGTCCGGCCGGACAAAAGTGCAGGGGATGCCGACGGATGTCCACACCTCGATCCCTCGGCGACACGCGCGGGCCACGGGTGCCCCCGGGCTCTCACATGCATAAACATGGGCATACCCCCTCTCCCTGGAAGGTTCCCCCATGTTCGAGAACACCGCTCTCGTTCCCCGCCCCCGCTGGGCCACCCATCAGGAGCTGACCGACCCCGAGACGGTCACCAACTCGCGGGAGCTGCCCGCCCGGTCCCTCGCCGGCCCGTCGGCGGTCGCGCTCCTGGAGACCTGGGAGGTCATCACCACCGCGGACGGCTCCTACGCCCACCGTGACGGGCTCGTCCTGCACATCGGCCACGAGGCGTGGACCGTGGAGCAGGCCAGGGCCCTGCACGACCGCATCGGCGAGGCCCTCGCCCTGCTCGACCGGTAGCACCACCGGCGCCGCCGGGCGCCCCCGCGCACCGGGTCGCCCGCCGCGGGAGAGCAGAGAACCCCACCGGCCCCGGGCGCACCGGGAGCGATGGGGTTCTGTCGCGGGTGGGCCCCGTGGGGCTCGAACCCACGACCCATGGATTAAAAGTCCACTGCTCTACCAGCTGAGCTAGAGGCCCGTGCTCCACCGGCGAGCGCGGGGCGGCCGGTCCGGAGCGGGCACCACTCTACCGCACGGTCCCCTCGGGAGCCGGACGCCTAGAGTGGTGGGCAGTCCCGTGCCACCCATGCCGATTCGACCGGAGGACCGACCGTGCCGCACCCGAGCACCGAGGAAGAAGCACGCACGGAGACGGAGCTCTTCGGTCCGTCGGCCGTCACCGAGTACCTCGAGCAGGTGGTGGAGCAGCTGCGGGACGTCCGCGGCGGCGAGCCCAGCTCCTCCATCCCCGCCCTGGCCCGGGCCGACACCGAGCGCTTCGGCGTCGTCATCGCCACCGCGGACGGCCACGTGTACGAGGCCGGCAGCACCCGGGACGAGTTCAGCATCCAGTCGATCTCCAAGGCGTTCACCTACGCGCTCGCCGTGTCCGACCTCGGGGCGGAGGCGGTGCACGCGAAGATGGACGTGGAGCCGAGCGGGGACGCCTACAACGAGATCTCCCTCCAGCCCGGCACCGGGCGCCCCGCCAACCCGATGATCAACGCCGGTGCGATCGCCTCCACCTGGCTCGTCCCCGACAGCGACCGCGACCTGCGCCGGGACCGGATCCGCGAGGCCTACTCGCGGTGCGCGGGCCGGGACCTGGCGATCAGTCCCGAGGTCCTCGCCCAGGAGCACGCCGCCGGGGACCGCAACCGCGCCCTCGGCTACCTCCTGGCCTCCGCCGGGATCATCGAGGGGGACCCGACCCAGGCCCTCGAGGACTACTTCGCCCAGTGCTCGGTGCTGATCACGTGCCGCGACCTCGCCCTGATGGGCGCGACGCTCGCCAACGGCGGCACCAACCCGCTGACCGGGGACGAGGTCTTCGACGTCGACACGGTCTCCCGGGTGCTGTCCGTGATGAGCTCCTGCGGCATGTACGACGACGCCGGCGAGTGGATGGTCCGGGTGGGCCTGCCCGCGAAGTCCGGGGTGGGCGGCGGCATCATCGCCGTCCTGCCCGGGGAGCTGGCCGTGGCGACCTTCTCCCCGGCGCTGGACCGGCACGGCAACAGCGTGCGCGGGGTGCTCGCCTGCGAGCGGCTCTCCCAGGACCTCGACCTGCACTTCACGCACACCGCCCGGGTGGCCCGCTCCACGGTGCGCGCCAGCTACCCGATCGACCAGTCCCCTTCCCTGGTGCGCCGCAACGCCGAGGCCGAGGCGGTGCTGGCCGACCACGGCAAGGACGCCGTCGTCGTGGAGCTCCAGGGCGACCTGCTGTTCACGGGCACGGAGACCGCGATCCGCACCGTCCGCGACGTCGCCTACGAGGCCTCGTACGTGGTGGTGGACATGCGCCGGGTGGACGTGATCGCGGAGTACGCGATGCCGCTCCTGGCCAAAACCCGGGTCGAGCTGCAGGCGGCGGGCCGCACCGTGGTGGCGGTGGCCACGGACCCGGGCTTCGCCGGCTCCTTCGGGGGCGAGCCGCCGCTCGAGGTGTTCCCCAGCCGGGCCGCGGCCATCAAGTGGGTCGAGGACCGGCTGCTCGAGGAGCACGGCGGCCCGGAGTGCACCCCGTCCCGGGTGAAGCCCGTGGAGTCCGAGCTGTTCTCCCGGCTGGACCCCGAGGACGCCCGGGACCTCCGCGCCCGGACCGTCGAGCGGACGTGGGCGGCCGGGGAGAACATCCTGCGCACGGGGCAGAACTTCGCCGGCATCCACCTCATCGTCAGCGGCAGCGTGTCGATGTCCCTGCGCACGCCCACCGGCGAGCGCATCGAGCTGCAGGTCCTCGGCCCGGGGATGAGCTTCGGGGAGCTGGCCCTCGGCACCGGGAACAAGCAGCACGCGACCCTGAGCGCCGTCACCGACGTCACCGCGCGGGTGCTGCTCCCGCAGGCGCTCGCGGAGCTCGAGCAGGAGGAGCCCGCCCTGGGGCTGCGGCTGTGGAAGGCGCTGGCCCGGGACGGCTTCGAGCAGACCGACCAGCAGTGGCGGGACGCGGCGGTGCACGCCTCGACGAGCGACTGGTGAGCGCTCCGTGGCCCGCCGCGGGCCACGGCCGTACGCTGGACGCATGAGCGACGCGCCCCGCCACCACAAGCCGGTGAAGTTCTCCCCGGAGCAGTTCGAAGCGCACGAGGGCGGCCCCGACCCGGCCCGCGTCTCCGAGGCGGCCCACCTCGCCGCCCACGCCCTGGTCTCCCGCGGGCGCGCCAGCGACGATCCCGAGATCAGCCGGCGGCTCATCGAGCTGACCGACGAGCAGGGCCTGGAGGGGATCGCCGAGATGTGGGCCGAGGCCCCGGCGGTGTCCCTGCCCGGGGCCCTGTGGCGGCTCTACGCCCTGCGGGCGGGGGTGCGCAAGGACCCGGTGCGGATGGGCCGCTACTTCACGGCGGGACGGGGCACCGCGCAGGTCTCGCACGTGGTGGCCGGTGTCGCGGAGCCCCCCGGGGCGGACGAGATCACCTCGATGGCGGACGCGATCCTCTCCGGCGCGTTCAACGGGGAGTTCGACGTCGCCCTGGACCGGTTCGCGGCCTTCTGCCGCGTGATCGCCCTCGGCCGGATCCGGCTGGCGGACACCGGGCAGATGCCGGTCGTGGACCCGGACGCGGCCCGGGCGCCGAGCACCGTGGCCCTCACCCAGCGGCTCGAGCGGACCGCGGAGGAGCTCGAGGCCGCGGCGCACCAGTGGCGCCGCGGCCACCTCGACTGAGCCCCGCCGTCCGGGCGTGCGGAGGTCCCGCCGTGCGGGAGCCCACAGCCGCAGGACTTGGCCCCACGGGCACGTCGACTACCATGGAACCCAGGTGCCGGGCCGCGGCAGCCCCGGGCTCCATCACATAGCCGCCACGAGCGGCCTTCCGCCGAGAGGCGCTCCCGGTCCGGCACCGCCCCCCTCCTCCTTCCGGGACCACGGGCCGCCCCCGGGCCGCCCGGCGGCCCCATGTACAGTGGGATCCGCCGTGCTCCGCGGCGCAGGTCACGACGCCCAGGACGGTCAACACATGGCGCTTCGCATCTTCCCGGAGGACGAGCTGGTCCTGGACCTGCTGGCCGACATGTCGGGACAGGTGACGGAGACCGTGCGGCTCCTGTCCGAGCTGATGGGCTCCCCCGAGGCCGACACCGCGACCCTCGACGCGATCCGCGAGTGCGAGGCCCGCTCCACCGACCTGTACTTCTCCGTGATGACCACGGTGCGCTCCACGTTCGTGATCCCCATCCCCCGGCAGGACGTCTACATCCTGGGCCACTGGCTCAACAAGGCCGCGGAGGAGCTGCTGGCGGTCGCGGAGGCGCACGTCGCCTACGCCCTCAGCCGGCCGCCCTCCTACGCCACGGACCAGCTCGGGGTGATCGAGCGGATGTCCGAGCTGACCACCCGGGCGATGCGCGACCTCGGCAGCCTCCAGGGCCTGGACGACTACTGGTACGAGATGCTCCGGCTGGGCAAGCAGTCCGAGCGCATCTACCAGCTGCACATGGGCCACCTGCTCGAGAACCACAAGGCGATCCCCGCGATGCGGCGCGAGCGCGCCGTCCGGCGCTTCGCCGGGGCCGCCCGGGCCCTGGTGCGGGTCTCGACCGAGGTGGGCCGCATCGTCGTGGCGGAGTCCTGAGCCCGTGCTGACGGCCCTGACCGTCCTCGGGATCGTCCTGGCCGTGACCCACACCGTCGTCAACGGTTTCCACGACGCCCCCAACGCCCTCGCCCTGCCGGTGCGCTTCCGCGCGCTCACGCCCCGGGTGGGCCTGGTGTTCACCGCCCTCGTCAACGTCGCCGGCGTGTGGGCCGCCGCGTACCTGCTCGCGGACTGGGTCATCACGGGCGTCCCCGTGCCGCACAGCGTGGTGGGCTCCGCGACGATCGTCTGCGCCCTGGTGACCACGATCGGCTGGAACCTGCTCACGTGGCGGTGGGGCATGCCCAGCTCCTCGACCACGGCACTGGCCGGCGGGCTGCTCGGCGCCCTGCTGGGCGCCCGCGCCGTGGGGCTTACAGCGGTGGACCCGCTCACGGCCACGGCCTTCTACCAGGTCGTCGTGCCCCTGGTGCTGGCGCCGCTGGTCGCCTACGCCGCGGCCTGGGTGCTCGTGGTCCCCCTGCTGCACCTGCTGCGGCACTCGGAGCCGGACGCCACCACGTTCCGCTCCCGGCTCGTCCTGGCCATCGGGGCGGCGGCCGTCTCCTTCGGGCACGGCATCCACCACGGCCGCCGGGCCGTCTGGGTCCTCGCCACGCTGCTGCTGTGCGCCGGCCTCCAGGACCCGCTGGCGGGCGGGGCCGGCCCGTGGCTGTTCCTCGTCGTGGCGGCCGGACTGGCCGTGGGCACCCTGTTCGGGGCCTGGCGGATCGCCTACACCCTGTCCTCCCGGATGATCACGATCGACCCGTTCCGCGGCGCGGTGGCCCAGGGCGTGGCCGGGTCCCTGCTGTTCCTGGGCGGGACGCTGATCCCCGTGCCGATGTCCACGTCCCAGACCACGGCTGCCGCGATCCTGGGCGCGGGACGGCAGCAGCGCTTCCACACGGTCAACGTCCGGGTGGTGCGGCGGGTCCTGCTGGTGTGGGTCCTCACCGTCCCGGCCTGCGGCGTGCTCTCCGGGACGCTCCTGCTCGCCCTCTCACCGCTGCTCTAGACGCCGCAGCGGCGCCGGCGCGGGCCCCGGGCCGTCGGCCCCGGAGCATTGCCTGCCGAGGCGGGCGCACCGACGACGACGGGCGCCGGCCGCCTCCTCGGAGGTGACCGGCGCCCGTCGTCGTCGGTGCCGGGGCGGCTCAGCCGAAGCGGCCGGAGACGTAGTCCTCCGTCTGCTTCTCCCGGGGGTTGCTGAAGATCTCGGAGGTGGGGCCGTACTCGATGAGCTTGCCCGGCTTGCCGGTGCCCTGGATGTTGAAGAACGCGGTCCGGTCCGAGATGCGCGCGGCCTGCTGCATGTTGTGGGTCACGATCACCACGGTGTAGTCCTGCTTGAGCTCGTTGATCAGGTCCTCGATCGCGAGCGTGGAGATCGGGTCCAGGGCGGAGGCCGGCTCGTCCATGAGGATCACGTCCGGCTTGACCGCGATCGCCCGGGCGATGCACAGGCGTTGCTGCTGGCCGCCGGAGAGGCTCGAGCCGGGCTTGTCGAGGCGGTCCTTGACCTCGTTCCACAGGTTGGCGCCCTGCAGGGAGCTCTCCACGAGCGCGTCGGCGTCACCGCGCGAGATCCGCTTGCTGTTGAGCTTCACGCCCGCGAGCACGTTGTCGCGGATGGACATGGTAGGGAACGGGTTGGGGCGCTGGAAGACCATCCCGATCATGGAGCGCACCACCACGGGGTCCACGCCGGGGCCGTAGAGGTCCTCCCCGTCGAGGAGCACCTGGCCCTCGGCGCGGGCGCCGGGAATGACCTCGTGCATGCGGTTGAGGGTGCGCAGGAAGGTCGACTTGCCGCAGCCGGACGGGCCGATGAACGCGGTCACCGACCGGGCGTCGATCCCCATGCCGACGTCCTCGACGGCCAGGAAGTCGCCGTAGTAGACATTGAGGTGGTCGACGTCGATTCGCTTGGACATGTGTGTTCCTTGCTTCTTTCTCGCAGGGGTGCGTGCGGGAGGTGCGTGCGGGATCGGGGTGCGTCAGCGGCCGGCGACCTTGGGCGCGAACGCCCTCGCGACCAGTCGGGCGACGAGGTTGAGCAGCATCACGATCAGGATCAGCAGCAGCGCCGCGGCCCACGCGCGCTGCTGCGAGGGGTCCGGGCTCGTCGGGGACGTGGGCGTCATGATCTGGTAGTAGATGAACGTGGGCAGCGTGGTCATCCACCCGGAGAACGAGTTCCAGTTGATGGCGGTCGCGAAGCCGGCGGTGACGAGCAGCGGGGCCGTCTCCCCGATCACCCGGGCGATCGCCAGGGTCACGCCGGAGGCGATCCCGGAGATCGCCGTGGGGATCACCACCTTGAGGATCGTCCGCCACTTGCGCACGCCCAGGGCGTAGGCGGCCTCGCGGAGCTCGTTGGGGACGATCTTCAGCATCTCCTCGGTGTTCTTCACGACCGTGGGGATCATCAGCACGGTCAGCGCGACCGCCGCGACGAAGCCGAAGCGGGTGGACGGGCCGAACAGGAGCCCGAAGAGGGCCGCGGCGAACAGGCCCGCCACGATGGAGGGGATGCCCGTCATCACGTCCACGAAGAACGTGATGCCCCGTCCCAGCCAGCCGCCCCGCGAGTACTCCACGAGGTAGATGGCGGTCAGCAGGCCGATCGGGACCGACAGCAGGGTGGCCCAGAAGGTGATGGACACGGTGCCCACGATCGCGTGGTACGCACCGCCCAGCACCGGGCCGTCCCCCGCGGCCGCGGCGTTGTCCGTGGCGCCGGTGACACCGTTCATGGACGTCAGCAGCAGGTTCGAGGTCAGCCCGGGGAGCCCGTTGGCGAGGACCGTCCAGATCACGGAGATCAGCGGGATCACCGCGAGGACGAAGGCCGTGTAGACGAGGTAGGTCATCAGGGAGTCCGCGCCCTTGCGCCCGCCCTCGATCATCGAGACGACGATCGGCGCGGCGACCAGGAAGACCGCGGCGGCGAGGACGGCCCAGAGGGCCGTGGAGAAGCCCAGGA
This sequence comes from Kocuria sp. CPCC 205258, assembly GCF_040981005.1. Lineage (NCBI taxonomy): Bacteria > Bacillati > Actinomycetota > Actinomycetes > Micrococcales > Micrococcaceae > Kocuria > Kocuria sp. CPCC 205258. The sequence continues at coordinate 71,138 of NZ_JAVKPS010000008.1, forward strand.
GCGCCGCGAGGGCGGCGCCCACCACCACGGCGCCGGCGCCGATCACGGGCACCAGCCACTTCGGCTTCTGGTTGCGGGTGAGCATCGACCGGCGGGGCGAGGACGGACGCACGGGCGTGGGACTGCGGAAGGCGGTGGAGGACATCAGTTGGCTCCCGAGAATTCCTTGTAGCGGGCGACGATGGCGCGGGCGATCATGTTCACGACCAGGGTGATCACGAAGAGGATCAGTCCGGCGGCGATGAGCTCGGACAGCCGCAGGCCGTAGGCCTCCGGGAAGTTGAGGGCGATCTCCGCCGCGATGGTCTGGTTGCCGGACTGCACGAGGGACGCGGTGAGCGGTCCGCTCGAGAGCACCAGGGCCACCGCCATGGTCTCACCCAGCGCACGCCCCAGGGCGAGCATCACCGCGGAGATGATGCCGGGACGGGCGAAGGGCAGCACCGTCATCCGGATCATCTCCCACCGGGTGGCGCCGAGGGCCAGCGCCGCCTCCTCGTGGAGCTTCGGGGTCTGCACGAACAGCTCCCGGGACATCGCCGTGATGATCGGCAGGATCATGATGGCCAGCACGATCCCGGCCGTGAGCATGGTCTTGCCGGTCTGGGACGCGGGGCCGCCGAAGATCGGGACGAACCCGAGGTTGGTCGAGAGCCAGTCGTAGAAGGGCACCACCGAGGAGGCCAGGACCGTGGTGCCCCAGGCTCCGTAGATCACCGACGGGATCGCCGCCAGCAGGTCGATGACGTAGCCCACGGGCTTGGCGATCCGTGCCGGCGCGTAGTGCGAGATGTACAGGGCCACCAGCACGCCGATCGGGGTGGCGATCACCAGGGCGATCACGGCCGCGATCACCGTGCCGATGACCATCGGCCAGATGTAGGACCAGAAGCCGGCCCCGCCGGAGACCTCCTCGGCCGGGGCCTGGAAGGTGGGCAGCGCCTGCAGGAACAGGAACAGCGCCACGGCCGCCAGGACGGCGAGGATCAGCACGCCGGCCCCGAGGCTGAGCCCGGAGAAGATCGAGTCGCCCGCCTTGCCGCCGGCGGCGGTCTTCCTGGTGGTGACGGTGGTGGACATGTCGGGTGCCCCTTCGATTGCCTGACACGGATGGCGCCGGGACGGGGTGGTGCCCCGGCGCGTGGGTCCGGTGACGCGCCTCACGGAGAAGGCGCCTCACACACGAATGTCCCGTTCGGTGCGGGCACGGGCGGAAGGGCCCGGGCCCGCACCGAACGGGACCAGCAGAACTGGATCAGCCGGCGACCGTGATCTGGTCGATCGCCTCCTGCGCGGCGGTGCGCAGGCTCTCGGACATGGGAGCGGAACCGGCGGCCTCGGCCGCCGCCTGCTGCCCCTCCTCGCTGATGACGTACTCGCCGAACGCCTTCGCGAGGTCGGCGGTCTCCTGGGAATCGTACTGCGGGCAGAAGATCTCGTAGGACACGAGCACGATCGGGTAGGTCCCGGACTCGGTGGTGTCGCGCTCCAGGTCCATCGCCATGTCGTACTCGGCGCGGCCCTCGACCGGGGAGGAGTTCTCGACGGCGGCGGAGGCGGCCTCCGGGGAGTAGTTCACGTACTCCCCGCCGACGCCCACGGCCACGGTGCCGAGGTCGCCCACGGCAGAGGCGTCCGCGTAGGTGATGGCGCCCTCGGTGGCGGTGGTGGACTGGACCACTCCGGCGGTGCCCTTGTTGTTCTCCGCGGCCCACTGGGACGGCCAGTTGCCGGAGACCTCCTCGGTCCACACCTCGGGGGCGGCCGCGGCCAGGTACTCCTGGAAGTTCTCGGTGGTGCCGGACTCGTCGTTGCGGTGCACCACGGTGATCGGGGTCTCCGGCAGCTCCGCGTCGGGGTTCTGCTCGGCGATCGCGGGGTCGTTCCACTCGGTGATCTCGCCGGTGAAGACCTGGGCGATGGTCTCGCCGTCCATGTTCACGGTGTCGACGCCGGGCAGGTTGAAGGCCACCGCGATCGGGGAGATGTAGGCCGGGACGTGGAAGCCGCCGTCGGGGCCGCAGATCTCCTTCGACGCCTCGTACTCCTCGTCGTCGAGGTAGGCGTCGGAGCCCGCGAAGTCCGCCCCGCCGGCGGTGAAGGCCTCGCGGCCGGCACCCGAGCCGTCCGGGGAGTACTGCACCGTGGCCTCGGGGTTGGCCTCCTGGAAGCCGTTCTGCCACGCGGTCATGGCGGCCTGCTGGGAGGACGCGCCGATACCCGTCAGCGTGCCGGAGACGCCGGAGCCGGCGGCGGTCTCCGCGGAGTCCGAGCCCTGGCCCGTGGCGTTGTCCGAACCGCACGCGGTGAGCGCGAGCGAGCCGATGGCGAGAACGGCTGCGGAACGGCCGAGGTGGGAAACCTTCACTTGAGTAGCCCCTTCAGATCACAGTGGTGCCCCGTCGAGGGGCCGTCGTTCGATGTGGCGCCGGCAGAGTTCCGGGCCGGTGCGAGAGGTGGACCTGCGGGCGGGCCGCGGACCTCTCACCGAGAGACGTTAGGGAGCGCAGGTGGCCAGATTGGCCCGTGAAGGTGAACGGAGGGTGAACACCGCCCCCCGCAGCCGTGCCGTCGTTGCACATCTCACACCGCGCCCGCCCGATCCCGGCCCGGTGCGGGGGCTCCGGCCCCCGCACCGGCGGTCCCGTGCTGCTCGCCTAGGATGGCCCCATGCAGCCAGGCAACCGTGCGCGAGCCGCGGCCCGCGCGGTGCGCAGCCGCACCCGGATCGGTGTGACGCGGGTCCGGACGGGGCTGCTCCAGAGCTTCCAGATCACGGTCGCCAGCGTCGGCGCCTACGTGATCGCGGAGCAGCTGCTGGGCCACTCCGGGCCCATCTTCGCGGCCACCGCGGCCCTCGTGGCCCTGGGCTTCGCGAAGGACGGGCTGCGCTACCGGCGGGTCCTCGAGGTCTCGATCGGCTGCACCCTCGGCATCGCCGTGGGGGACACGCTGATCCACGTCCTGGGCACGGGCGTCTGGCAGGCCGGCGTGGTCCTGATGACGTCGATCCTGCTCGCCCGCTTCCTGGACAACGGCACGCTGTTCACCACCCAGATGGGGCTGCAGTCGGTGCTCGTGGTCCTGCTGCCGCCGTCCCAGGACGGGGTCTTCGCGCGGTCCACGGACGCGGTCGTGGGCGGGCTGTGCGCCCTGGCCATGGCCTACTTCGTGCCCACGGACCCGCGGAGCCAGCCGCGCCAGGGCCTGCGGGCGCTCGTCGATGAGTTCTCCGGGGTGCTCCGGGAGGCGAGCCGGGCCATGGAGGACTACGACGCCACCGCCGCCTGGCACGCCCTCGTACGCGCCCGGCAGACCCAGCCGCTGGTGGACTCGGTGACGTCCGGGCTGAAGTCGGCCCTCGAGATCGCCACGGCCTCGCCGCTCTACCGCGGCCGCCGCGCGGAGGTCGAGGGGATCGCCCACTCCATCCGCTATCTGGACCTCGCCGTGCGCAACGCCCGGGTGCTCGCCCGCCGCCTCGCCTCCGTGCTCAACCACGTGACGCTCTCCGACGAGGCCGTGGCCGCCATGAGCGCCGCCCTCGAGGACCTCGCGGACGCCGTCGTCACCCTGGGCAACGCGCTCGCGGTGGCCTCCCCCGGCTCCCGGGAGAGCTACCTGCGCCAGGCCCGCAACGAGCTGGCGAACGTGGCCGGGCGCCTGCACCCCGGGCAGATGGGGGTGCGCACCATGGAGGGCGAGACCCTGGTGCTGGACATGCGTCCGATGGTCGTGGACCTGCTGGAGGCGGCCGGGATGACGCACGACGAGGCACGGGACCAGCTCCCCCGGCTCGAGGGGTGGGACCGCGCCTGAGCCGGGTCGGTCTCGGCCCCGAGGCCCCTCAGCCGGCGGTCTCGCCGGGCAGGAGCTCCGCGATCAGCTGCTGGATCCGGGCCCTGATCTCGTCCCGGATGGGGCGCACGGACTCCACGCCCTTCCCCGCCGGGTCCGCCAGCGCCCAGTCCTCGTACCGCTTGCCGGGGTAGAACGGGCACGCGTCCCCGCAGCCCATGGTGATGACCACGTCGGAGTCCTGCACGGCCTCGTCGGTGAGGACCTTGGGGATCTCGGCGCTCATGTCGATGCCCTCCTCGGCCATCGCCGCCACGGCGGCCGGGTTCACGGAGTCCGCCGGCGCGGAGCCGGCCGAGCGCACCTCGATGCGCCCCCGGGAGAGGTGGCTGAGGTAGGCGGCGGCCATCTGCGAGCGCCCGGCGTTGTGCACGCACACGAACAGGACGCTGGGCCGGTCCGTGCGCTCCGCGGTCAGCTCGTCCAGCAGCCGCCGGACCCGGGTGTCGATGTCGTCGCGGACCAGGCGCATCCGCTCGGCGCCCTCGATGCCGCGGGCGGACGGCTCGTCGGTGTGCCAGGTCTCGATGCTCCCGGCCATGCCCTCGACGGGCTCGACCCTCGCCTCGTCCCCCAGGACCACGACCCGGTCCACGGTCCGCAGCAGCTCGGGGTCGATGGGCTTCGGCGTTCCGGAGGACATGTCCGCACCGACCTCGGCGACCACCTCGGCGGACAGGGCGTTGATCCTGCTTCCCGGCGTGGTGCCGGCGGAGTGGACCTCCACCGCCCCTGCGGCGTGGTGTTCCATGAGGGCGGCGGCCATCTGGGACTTGCCGCCGTTCTTGGCGCACACGAACAGGACGGAGGGCTGGGTGGTCTCGCTCAACGGTTGCTCCTGGATCTGGGGGTCAGCGGGTGGGGACGGTGGCATCGCCGGGGAAGAGCTTCCGGCCCACCCACAGGGACACGTAGACCAGCGCGACGAGCACGGGCACCTCAATGAGCGGGCCGACCACCCCGGCCAGGGCCTGACCGGAGGTGACCCCGAAGGTGCCGATGGCCACGGCGATGGCGAGCTCGAAGTTGTTGCCGGCGGCGGTGAAGGCCACGGTGGTGGACTTCGCGTAGTTCAGCCCCAGCGCCCGGGAGGCCAGCAGTGCCACCCCGAACATGAGGAAGAAGTAGACAACGAGGGGCAGGGCGATCCGGGCCACGTCCCACGGGTTCGAGGTGATGGCCTCGCCCTGCAGGGCGAAGAGCAGCACGATGGTGAACAGCAGCCCGTACAGGGCCCAGGGCCCCAGCTTCGGCAGGAACGTGCCCTCGTACCACTCCCGGCCCTTGGCCTTCTCGCCGAGGGTGCGGGTCAGGAACCCGGCCACCAGCGGGATCCCCAGGAACACCAGCACCGAGACGACGATGGACCACACCGAGAACTCCGCCGACGTCGTCGGCAGCCCCAGCCAGGCGGGCAGGACCTGGAGGTAGAACCAGCCCAGGGCGCCGAAGGCGATCACCTGGAAGACCGAGTTGATCGCCACCAGCACGGCCGCCGCCTCCCGGTCCCCGCAGGCGAGGTCGTTCCAGATGAGGACCATCGCGATGCAGCGGGCCAGGCCCACGATGATCAGCCCGGTCCGGTACTCCGGCAGATCGGGGAGGAAGATCCAGGCCAGGGCGAACATCAGGGCCGGGCCCACGATCCAGTTCAGCGCCAGGGACGCGCCCATGAGGCGCCGGTCGGCGGCGATGCGGCGGGTCTCGTCGTAGCGGACCTTGGCCAGGACCGGGTACATCATCACCAGGAGCCCGATCGCGATGGGCACGGACACCTCGCCGATCTTCACGGCCTCCAGGGCGGTGTTCAGACCGGGGACGAAGCGGCCCAGCAGCAGACCGGCCACCATTGCGGCGACGATCCAGACGGGCAGCCAGCGGTCGAGGAAGGACAGATCCTTCATCACGCCCTGGTGGGCGGCGGGGGCGGTGGTGGTGCTCATGGGCGGGCGGACCTCTTCACATCGACGGGCATCTATCCCGCACAGTACGGGTCGCATCGACAGCCGTCAATGTAGGATGGGGGGATGACTCTTGCTCCGGACCTCGACAGCACGGCCGACGCCGGGACCGCCGACCGGTGCACCCCCGGCGCACCGGCCACGGAGTGTTGCTCGCTCTCGGGCGGACCCATGGGCCACGACGACGCCCGGCGCGTGGCGGGCCTGCTCAAGGCCCTGGCCGACCCCACCCGGCTGCGCCTGCTCTCCCACGTGGCCGCCCAGGGCTGCGACAGCGTGTGCGTGTGCAGCCTCACGGACGACCTCGGCATCAGCCAGCCCACGGTCAGCCACCACATGAAGAAGCTCGTCGAGGCCGGGCTGCTCACCCGCGAGCAGCGGGGCAAGTGGGCGCACTACTCCGTGGTGCCCGGGGCGTTCGCGGAGCTGCGCGCCTTCCTCGACCTGCGCTGAGCCGGCCGCGGCGCTTGGGCCGTCCGAGGCGGCGGCTAGCCTGGACGCCATGAGCACCCGCACCCGCCGCAACTCCCCCGCCTACCGCTGCACCGAGTGCGGCTGGAGCACCGCCAAGTGGGTGGGCCGCTGCGGGGAGTGCCAGGCGTGGGGCACGGTCGAGGAGATCGGCGAGCACAAGGCCCGTACCACGGCCGCCCGGTCGATCGCCGAGCCCGCCCGCCCCATCGCCCAGGTGGACGCCACGGTGGCGGCCTCCGCGCCCACCGGGGTGCCCGAGCTGGACCGGGTCCTCGGCGGCGGACTGGTCCCCGGCGCGGTCGTGCTGATGGCGGGCGAGCCCGGGGTCGGGAAGTCGACGCTGCTGCTCGACGTCGCCGCCCGCTTCGCGGAGGGCGCGGGCGAGGGCACCCGCGACGTCCTCTACGTCACCGGCGAGGAGTCCGCGGCGCAGGTGAAGCTGCGCGCGGACCGGATCGACGCCGTGGCACCCACCCTGTACCTCACCGCCGAGACGGACCTGGCCACGGCGCTGGGCCACATCGAGAAGATCTCCCCCCGCCTGCTCGTGGTCGACTCCGTGCAGACGCTGGCCAGCGCCGAGGTCGAGGGCTCCGCGGGCGGGGTGACGCAGGTCCGGGAGGTCGCGGCCTCCCTGATCGCCGCGGCCAAGAAGCGGAACATGACCACGCTGCTCGTGGGGCACGTGACCAAGGACGGCTCCATCGCCGGGCCGCGGCTGCTCGAGCACCTGGTGGACGTCGTGTGCCAGTTCGAGGGCGAGAAGCACTCCCGGATCCGGCTGCTGCGGGCGGTCAAGAACCGCTACGGCCCCACGGACGAGGTCGGCTGCTTCGACCTCACCGAGACAGGTATCACGAGCGTGGAGGACCCCTCGGGCCTGTTCGTCTCCCGCACGGCCCTGCCCGTCTCCGGCACGTGCCTCACGGTGACCCTGGAGGGCCGCCGGCCCCTGCTCGCCGAGGTGCAGGCGCTGCTGGACCGCTCCTCCACCGCCCAGCCCCGGCGGGCCACCGCCGGCCTGGACTCCCAGCGGGTCGCCATGCTGCTCGCCGTGCTGCAGCGGCGGGCCGGCGTGAACCTGGCCGGGCTGGACTGCTACGTCTCCACGGTCGGCGGGGTGAAGCTCACGGAGCCGTCCACCGACCTCGCCGTGGCCATGGCGCTGGCCTCGGCCGCGCAGGACCGGCCCCTGCCGCAGCGCCTGGTGTGCTTCGGAGAGGTGGGCCTGGCCGGCGAGGTGCGGCCCGTCCCGGGCATCGGGCGCCGCATCCAGGAGGTCGCCCGGCTGGGCTTCACCCACGCGGTCGTGCCCGCCAGCCCCACCGGCCCGGGCCCGGTCCCGGCGGGGTTCACCGTCCGGGAGGTGACCACCATCAGCGACGCCATGGAGCTGCTCTTCCCCCGGTCCGCCGCAGCGCCCGCCCGGAACCGGCAGACCGCCGCGGCCGTATGATGTGACCGTGGCGAAGACCCCTGAGAACGCACTGCGCAAGACGCTGGCCCGCATCGCACCCGGCACGGAACTGCGCACCGGTCTCGAGCGGATCCTGCGCGGGCGCACGGGCGGGCTGCTCGTGCTCGGCTTCGACCGCTCCGTCGAGGCCATCTGCTCCGGCGGCTTCGACATCGACACCGACTTCACCGCGCCCAGGCTGCGGGAGCTGGCCAAGATGGACGGCGCCATCATCTGCGACCGGGACGCCACCCGCATCCTCAAGGCCGGGGTGCAGCTCGTCCCCGACGCCTCGATCGGCACCACGGAGTCCGGCACCCGGCACCGCTCCGCCGAGCGCACCGCCAAGGAGACCGGGGTCCCGGTGATCTCCGTGAGCCAGTCCATGAGCGTCATCACGATCTACGTGGGCGAGACCCGGTACGCCATCGAGGGCTCCCAGTCGATCATGGCCCGTGCCAACCAGGCCCTGCAGACCCTCGAGCACTACAGCCACCGGATGGAGCAGGTGCTCGGCAACCTGTCCTCGCTCGAGATCGAGGCGTCCGTGACGGTGCGGGACGTGGCCCTGACCCTCCAGCGCATGGAGATGGTCCGGCGGATCTCCTCCGAGATCGGCTGGTACGTGCTCGAGCTCGGCGTGGACGGGCGGCTCATCGCGCTGCAGCTCGAGGAGCTCACCGCGGGCACCGGCCCGGGACCGGACGTGGTGCTGCGCGACTACCTGCCCGACGGCACGCCCGCGGAGGGCATCGAGGAGGGGCTGGGGCGGCTCGCCGAGCTCACGCCCACGGAGCTCATCGACCTGCAGCGGATCGCGGTGTCGGTGGGTCTCGTCGAACCGCAGGGCAGCCTCGAGACGGACCTGCACCCGCACGGCTACCGGCTGCTGGAGGGCATCAAGTCGATGCCGCGGGCGGTCGCCAACCGGCTGGTGCGCCAGTTCGACGGCCTGCAGTCCCTGATGGCCGCCAACCTGGAGGACCTCAAGGCGGTCGAGGGCATCGGCGAGCAGCGGGCCCGCACGGTGCGCGAGTCCCTCTCCCGGATGGCCGAGACCAGCCTGCTCGAACGCTTCATGTGAGCCGCGCGCGGCGCGCTCACTCCAGGACGAACGGCACGGGCTCCGCGGTGCGCTCCCCGAGGGACGTCACGAGACGGTAGTACCCGGCCTGGGCCTCGCCCCCCGCCTCCGTGCAGCCCTCGGCGGTGCGCAGGCGGTTCCACGTGAGCCGGGCGACCTCCTCCTGTCCGGGCTCGACCGTCACCTCCGCGTCCTCGGAGCCGGCCTGGCAGTGCCTGCTGTCGAAGACGGTGTCCGCCCCCGAGGTCACCTCGTAGACCATCTGGGACGTGCCCGCGTTGACGCGGCAGGGGTCCTCCCCGGTGTTCTCCAGGGTCAGCTCGAGGACCGGCTCGACGTCCTCCGGGTAGCTCTCCCGGTCCGTCGACGCCCGCACGGCGAGGTCGGGGCCGCATTCCTCGACCGGCCCCTCCGTGGCGGGCGCGGACGCGGACCCGGAGGCCGACGCGCTCTCGTCCGGCCGCGGGGTGAAGTCCGCGAAGGGCTCCTCCGAGGCCGCGGCGGCCGAGGCGGTGGCGGCCTCCGGCGCCGGGACGTCGTCCGTCTCCCCGGAGCCGAGCATGCCCGCGACGGCGGAGACCAGTCCCACCGCCACCAGCACGAGCAGCACGCCCGCCGCGAGGCCCGCCACGAGCCGGCGGCGCCGGTACACCTCGGGGCTCAGGCGCCGGGATCCGGGGTCGCGGGGAGCTCGTCCGTCGTCGTCGTGACCGTTCCCCGACCGTCCGTGGGGGGTGCTCCCGGAACCCTTCTGCGCCATGCTCCCAGGCTACAGTGGACTGCGATGAGCTCCCCGCACACTGCCCCGCCCGCCGCCGCGGAGCCCGCTCCGCCGGGCCTGCACCGGGCCGTGACCGACTGGTTCGACGCCGCCGCCCGGGACCTGCCGTGGCGGGACCCGTCCTGCTCCCCGTGGGGGGTCATGGTCAGCGAGTTCATGCTCCAGCAGACGCCCGTGGTGCGCGTGCTGCCCGTGTGGCGGGCGTGGATGCAGCGCTGGCCGCGGCCCGCGGACCTCGCGGCGGAGAGCGCCGGGGAGGCCGTGCGAGCCTGGGGCCGGCTCGGCTATCCGCGGCGGGCCCTGCGGCTGCACGCGGCCGCCGTCGAGATCACCGAGCAGCACGGGGGCCGGGTGCCGGCCGCGCACGAGCTGCTGCTGGCCCTGCCCGGGGTGGGCGCCTACACGGCCGCCGCGATCGCGGTCTTCGCCTTCGGCGACCGGCAGACCGTGGTGGACACGAACATCCGCCGCGTGCACGCCCGGGTGGTCACGGGGCGGGCCCTGCCCTCGCGGTCGCTGACCGCCGCCGAGCTGCGCCTCGCGGAGGAGCTGATGCCCGCCGACGACGCCCTGGCCGTGCGCTGGAACCAGGCTGTGATGGAGCTCGGCGCCCTCGTCTGCACGGCCCGCTCGCCCCGCTGCGAACAGTGCCCGGTGCGGGACGCGTGCGCGTGGGTTGCCGCGGGCCGGCCCGAGCCCGTCGAGGCGCCCCGCGGCCAGGCCTGGCACGGCACGGACCGCCAGGTCCGTGGGGCGATCATGGCCGTGCTGCGGGCCGGGTCCGCGCCGGTGCCGGCGCCCTCCCTCACGGGGCCCGTGGACGTCGCCACGGGCGCGGGCCTGACGCCGGAGGCCCTCCGGGCCCTGGACGCCCTGCACGGGCTGGGCGCCCCGGAGGAGCAGCGCCGGCGCGCCCTGGACGGGCTGGTGCGGGACGGGCTGGCCGCCGCGGGACCGGCCGGGGTCAGTCTTCCGGGCTGAGCTCGAGCAGCATCCGGGTGTTGCCGAGGGTGTTGGGCTTCACCCGGGCGAGGTCCAGGTACTCGGCGACGCCCTCGTCGTGCGAGCGCAGCAGCTCGGCGAACACGTCGGGGTGCACCTGGTTCTGGTTGGGCATGACCTCGAAGCCGTGCCGGCTGAAGAAGTCGACCTCGAAGGTCAGGCAGAACACGCGCGAGACCCCCACGGCGCGGGCCCGCTCGATCAGCCCGGCCAGCAGGGTGCGCCCCACCCCTCGGCCCCGCCACTCGTCGGAGGTGGCCAGGGTGCGGACCTCGCCCAGGTCCTCCCACATCACGTGCAGGGCGCCGCAGCCGACGAGTCCGGCCTGCTCGTCGCCGACCGCCTCCACGACCAGGAACTCCTGGATGCCCTCGTAGTAGGCGACCGTGTCCTTGTTGATCAGCACCCCGGCGCGCGCCAGCGGGGCCACGAGGTCCTTGATGGCGGGGACGTCGGAGGTGCGGGCGGGTCGCAGGCGCAGGTCGGTCACGACCCCCAGTGTACGCTTGCGAACTCCGCCGGCCCGCCGGAGCCGCTCTCCGTGACCGTCCCCACTTGGGCGGACGCCGAGGGGCCCGCCGCGCGGTTGCGCGACGGGCCCCTCGGCGGGTGCCGGACGGACTCAGCCCTCGGAGCGGTTCTCACCGTCGCCGCGGGCGACGTCGACGTCCTCGAGGCCGCCCATCGGGTCGACCATGCCGTCGCCCGTGAGGTCGGACATCGGGGTGGAGGAGAAGGTCAGCTTCTCCGCGTCCCCCTCGCCCTCGGTGTCCACGAAGATCTTCTCCCCGGTGCTGATCTCCCCGAAGAGGATCTTCTCGGACAGCTGGTCCTCGATCTCCCGCTGCATGGTGCGGCGCAGCGGGCGGGCGCCCATGGACGGGTCGTAGCCCTTGCGGCTGACCCACCGCTTCGCGGCGTCGGAGAGCTCGATCGACATGCCCTGGTCGCGCAGCCGCTCCTGCAGCCGGGCCACGAACAGGTCCACGATCTGCACGATCTCGTTCTCGGTGAGCTGCGGGAAGACGATGATCTCGTCCACGCGGTTGAGGAACTCGGGCCGGAAGTGCTCCTTGAGCTCGTCCTGCACCTTGGCCTGCATGCGCTCGTAGTTGGACGCGGGGTCCACGCCGGTCTGGAAGCCGACGGGGACGGCACGGGAGATGTCCTTGGTGCCCAGGTTCGTGGTCATGATGATCACGGTGTTCTTGAAGTCCACCACCCGGCCCTGCGAGTCGGTCAGGCGACCGTCCTCGAGGATCTGCAGCAGCGAGTTGAACAGGTCCTGGTGCGCCTTCTCGACCTCGTCGAAGAGCACCACCGAGAACGGCTTGCGGCGCACCTTCTCGGTGAGCTGGCCGCCCTCCTCGTAGCCCACGTAGCCCGGAGGGGCGCCGAAGAGCCGGGAGACGGTGTGCTTCTCCTGGTACTCGGACATGTCCAGGGTGATGAGGGCGTCCTCGTCCCCGAACAGGAACTCCGCCAGCGCCTTCGCGAGCTCGGTCTTGCCGACGCCCGTGGGCCCGGCGAAGATGAACGACCCGCCCGGGCGCTTGGGGTCCTTCAGGCCCGCACGGGTGCGGCGCATCGACCGGGAGAGCGCCTTGATGGCGTCGTCCTGGCCGATGATGCGCTTGTGCAGCTCGTCCTCCATGTGCAGGAGACGGCCCGTCTCCTCCTCGGTGAGCTTGTAGACGGGCACGCCCGTGGAGGCGGAGAGGACGTCGGAGATGACCTCGGGGGTCACCTCGGCGAGCTCGTCGCCGCCCTCGCGCCAGGCACGGTCCTTGTCGTCCCGCTCGGCGATGAGCTTCTGCTCCGTATCGCGCAGCGAGGCGGCCTTCTCGTAGTCCTGGCCGTCGATCGCGGCCTCCTTGAGCCGCTTGACCTCGACGATGCGGTCGTCGAGCTCCTTGATCTCCGGCGGGGCGGTCATCCGCTTGATGCGCAGCCGCGCACCGGCCTCGTCGATCAGGTCGATCGCCTTGTCCGGCAGGAACCGGTCGGAGACGTACCGGGCGGCCAGGTGCACCGCGGCCTCGAGGGCGTCGTCCGAGATCGAGACGCGGTGGTGCGCCTCGTACTTGTCGCGCAGGCCCTTGAGGATCTCCACGGCGTGCGCCTCGGAGGGCTCGTCCACCTGGATCGGCTGGAAGCGGCGCTCGAGGGCCGCGTCCTTCTCGATGTGCTTGCGGTACTCGTCGAGGGTCGTGGCGCCGATCGTCTGCAGCTCGCCCCGGGCCAGCATGGGCTTGAGGATCGAGGCGGCGTCGATCGCGCCCTCGGCCGCGCCGGCGCCCACGAGGGTGTGGATCTCGTCGATGAACAGGATGATGTCCCCGCGGGTGCGGATCTCCTTGAGCACCTTCTTGAGCCGCTCCTCGAAGTCGCCGCGGTAGCGGGAGCCCGCCACCAGGGACCCGAGGTCCAGGGTGTAGAGGTGCTTGTCCTTGAGCGTCTCCGGGACGTCGCCGCGCACGATGGCCTGGGCCAGGCCCTCGACCACCGCGGTCTTGCCCACGCCGGGCTCGCCGATCAGCACCGGGTTGTTCTTGGTGCGCCGGGAGAGGATCTGCATGACCCGCTCCATCTCGCGGAACCGCCCGATGACGGGGTCCAGCTTGCCCTCGCGGGCGGCGGCGGTGAGGTTGCGGCCGAACTGGTCCAGCACGGCCGAGCCCGCGGGCGTGCCCTCGGACTGGCCGGCCGAGCGCACGCCGGCGCCCTCCTTCTCGGGGGTGCCCCCGCCCTGGTAGCCGGAGATCAGCTCCAGCACGGTGGAGCGCACCTTCTGGGGCTCCGCGCCGAGCTTGGTCAGCACCTGCGCCGCCACGCCCTCGCCCGCGCGGATGATGCCCAGCAGGATGTGCTCGGTGCCGATGTAGTTGTGGCCGAGCTGGAGGGCCTCGCGCAGCGAGAGCTCGAGGACCTTCTTGGCCCGGGGGGTGAAGGGGATGTGCCCGGACGGGGCCTGCTGGCCCGGTCCGATGATGTCCTGGACCTGCTCGCGGGCGCCGGTGAGGGTGATGCCCATCGAGTCGAGCGCCTTGGCGGCCACTCCCTCGCCCTCGTGGATCAGCCCGAGCAGCAGGTGCTCGGTGCCGATGTAGTTGTGGTTGAGCATCCTGGCCTCTTCCTGGGCCAGCACCACGACCCGGCGGGCGCGGTCGGTGAAGCGTTCGAACATGGATACTCCTCAGTCGATGTCTGCACCCGATGCTACGCACCCGAGGGGGCGATCGGGGGGCTGTTCGCCACCGGCGAGAAGACCGGGGGGCCGGGGCGCGGGCGGTCCCCGGAACAGCCCGGGGGAAATGCCGGTGTTCGCGTCCGCACCGGCAAAGGCGCAGGTCATCAAAAGAATGCCGGGGCATTTCGCGCCCGGGCCCCGCGGCGGCCGATAGGGGCACGGACCCGGCGGGAGGAAAAGGGAAAGGAGGGACCGGCGGACCGGTCCCTCCTCTATTCCGCCGGACGCGGAACGCGCGCTCTTATTTGTGGGCGTCGTAGTACGCCTTCTGCACGTCCTGGTGAATACGGCCGCGGTCGGAGACCGGGTGGCCGTTCTCGCGGGCCCACTGCCGGATGGCGGCGGTGTCCGGGTTGGACTTGCCGGTGGGCCGGGCCTGCTTGGGCGTCTGCTTGCCCTGCTGGGCGCGCCGGGCCTTGGCGATGAAGGGCCGCACGGCGTCGCGCAGCTTGGCGGCGTTCTCCTCGGAGAGGTCGATCTCGTACTGCGCGCCGTCGAGGCCGAAGCGCACGGTCTCCTCCGCGGGCCCGCCGTCGAGGTCGTCCTCGAGAATGATCTGCACGGTCTGTGCCATAACTGGAACTCTCCTCCGCCTTTCGGCGCTCGTCTCTGCCCGGCCGCGCCGAGAGCGGCGCTTCCTGAGGCGGTGCTGATTCCCCCGTGTGATACCGGATGATCCTGATCGTGAATTCCGGAGAACTCCGACGGACCCGAACACCCGGCGTCGTCGAGTTTATCCTACAATTACCGGGCGGAATTCAACAGCACGAAAAAGCAGACAAACAGGGCGCCAATTCGAATTCATCCGAAAGACGGTGCGGCGGGGCCGGGAGCTCAGCGCTCCGTCCGGCGGCCGCGGCGCGGGGAGTGGCCGAACGGCAGGTCCTCGCCGTCGCGCTGCTTGAGCTCCTCGTACCAGCGCTCGGCGTCCTCCTGCGAGCGGGACTCGACGGCGCGCTCCGTGCGGTCGCCGCGGAAGATCCAGCGGAGGATGAACCAGAAGATGATGCCGATGCTGATCGAGGGCAGCAGGACAGCGATGTATTCCATGGGTGCGATTCTCCCGGGGAGATCTGGGCGGAGGCTGGGGACGGCGAGGGGCCGCGGCACGGCCGCGGCCCGGACTCAGTCCTGCTCGGGCTTCATGAGGGGGAACAGGATGGTCTCCCGGATCCCCAGGTCGGTGAAGAGCATGATGAGCCGGTCCAGGCCCAGGCCCAGCCCGCCCATGGGCGGGGCGCCGTGCTCGAGGGCGCGCAGGAAGTCCTCGTCCAGCCGCATGGCCTCGTCGTCGCCGGCCGCGGCCCGGTGGGACTGCTCGGTGAGCCGCTCGCGCTGGACCACGGGGTCGATCAGCTCGGAGAACGCCGTGCCGCGCTCCATCCCGCCGATGATCAGGTCCCACGCCTCGATCAGGCCGTGCTCGGAGCGGTGCTGGCGGGCGAGCGGCTGCGCCGAGGGCGGGTAGTCGCACACGAAGGTCGGCTGGACCAGGGTGGGCTCCACGATCTCGCCGAACAGCTCGAGCACGTACTTCTCCGCGTCCCACATCGGGCCGACGGGGACCTCGTGCTCCTCGGCGATCCGGTGCAGGGTCTCCACCGGGGTCTCCGGGGTGATCCGCTGCCCCACGGCCTCGGAGAGGGCGGGGTAGACGGACAGCCAGCGCCACTCCCCGCGCAGGTCGATCGTGCCCTTGTCCGTCTCGATGGTGTCGACGCCCAGGGCGTCGGCGCACGCGAGGATGATCTCCTTGATCCGCTCGGCCATCGTGAACTGGTCGGCGTAGGCCTCGTAGGCCTCCAAGGTGGTGAACTCGGGGCTGTGCGAGGAGTCGACGCCCTCGTTGCGGAAGACCCGCCCGATCTCGAAGACCCGCTCGATCCCGCCGACCACGGCGCGCTTGAGGTAGAGCTCCGTGGCGATGCGCAGGGTCATGTCCTGGTCGAAGGCGTTGAGGTGCGTCTCGAACGGGCGGGCCGTGGCCCCGCCGTGCACGAGCTGCAGGATCGGCGTCTCGATCTCCACGTAGCCGCGCTCCACCAGGACGTTGCGCACCGTCTGGATGATCCGCGCCCGCTGCACGACGACGTCGCGGGCCTCGGGCCGGACGATGAGGTCGAGGTAGCGCCGGCGCACCCGGGTCTCCTCGCTGAGCTCGTTGTGCAGCGTGGGCAGGGGCCGGAGCGCCTTGGACGCCATGGTCCAGGCGTCGGCCATCACGGAGAGCTCGCCGCGGCGGGAGGCGATCACCTCGCCGTGCACGGCCACGAAGTCGCCGAGGTCCACGAGGGACTTCCACTCGCCCAGGGACTCCTCCCCCACCTTCGCCAGGGAGAGCATCACCTGCAGGCGGGTGCCGTCCCCCTCCTGGAGGGTGGCGAAGCACAGCTTGCCGGTGTTGCGCACGAAGACCACGCGCCCGGCCACGCCGACGAACTGCCCGGTCTCCTCGCCGGGCTCGAGGTGGCCGTGGGCCTCCCGCACCTCGGCGAGGGTGTGCGTGCGCTCCACGCCCACGGGGTAGGCCTCCCGGCCTGACTCGAGGAGCCGGGCGCGCTTGGCGAGGCGGAACTGCATCTGGTCCGAGAGCTCGGCCTGCTCGGCCTCTGCCTGGGCGGTCGGGGAGGTGTTCTGCGCGTTGGTCACAGTTGTCCAGGATAACGGGGAGGGTCAAATCCCGGCCGGGGCGCTCACAGCACGAGGTTGTCGATCAGCCGGGTGCCGCCCACGTGGGCGGCCACGAGGGCGAGGGCGCCGGGCGCCGGCTCGACCGGCGCCAGGGTGCGGGGGTCGACGACGACGAGGTAGTCGAGCCGGACCCGGTCCTCGCTCCCGATCGGCTCGGCGTCGATCCGCCGCCGGGCGGCCTCGAGCTCCAGCTCCCCGGCGGCGAGCGCCCGCAGGGTGCGCGGGAGCACGAGCGCGGAGCGGCGCTGCGCGGCGTCGAGGTAGCGGTTGCGGGAGGACAGGGCCAGCCCGTCCTCGTCGCGCACGATGGGCACGGGCCGGACGGTGACGGGCAGGTCGAAGTCGGCGACCATCCGGCGCACGAGGAGCAGCTGCTGGGCGTCCTTCTCCCCGAAGTACGCCCGGAACGCGGCCGGCCCGGGCGGGGCGGTGATGTTGAGGAGCTTGTTGACCACGGTCAGGGCGCCGTCGAAGTGGCCGGGGCGGCTCGCGCCGTCGAGCACGGCGCCGAGCCGGCCGGAGGTGACGCGCACGAGGGGCTCCCCGTCCGGGTACATCTCCGCCGTCGACGGGGCGAAGACGAGGTCGGCGCCGAACCGGCCGAGCAGCTCGACGTCGGCCTCGAGGGTGCGCGGATAGCGCTCGAAGTCCTCGTCCGGACCGAACTGCAGCGGGTTCACGAAGACTGAGACCGCGACCACGGTGTTCTCCTGCCGGGCGAGGCGCACCAGGTGGCCGTGCCCCTCGTGCAGGGCGCCCATGGTGGGCACGAGGCCCAGCGACGCCCGCTCACCGGGCGCCCCGTCCCGGGCCGCGCCGAGCCGGTCGGCCAGCGCGGCCCGGAACTCCTCGATGCCCCGGCAGACGCGGGGAACGCCGGTGGGGGTGCCGGTGGGGTCGCTCACAGGGTGTCCTCTCCGCCGGTGCCGCGGGTGCCCTCGGTGCCGTCGGTGTCCCGGGTGAGCTCGAGGGCGGCGAGCACGGCGTCGTAGCGCGGGCGGTCGAGCAGGCCGCGGTCCAGGGCGCGGCGGGCGGTGACGCGGGCGAGGTCCAGGTAGGCGAGCAGGACGTCGTCGCCCCCGTGGCCGTGGGCGTACTCGTCGAGGGCGTCCCGGTGGGCGGCCACGGTCCCGGCGTCGCCGCGGGCCACGGGCCCCGTGAGCGCCGACTCCCCCGCGGCCAGGGCGTTGTCCAGGGTCGCGCGCAGCAGGGGCCCCACCATCCGGTCGGGGCGCTCGACGCCGATGTCGCGGAGCACCTGCATGGACTGTCCGGCGACCGTCATCAGGTGGTTGGCACCGTGGGCGAGGGCCGCGTGGTAGAGCGGGCGGTCGGCCTCCGCGACGACCACCGGCTCGGCGCCCATCTCGACCACCAGCGCCTGGGCGATGGGCAGCACCGGTCCCGGGGCCGTGATCCCGAACGAACAGTCGCTCAGCCGGGCCAGGTCCAGGCTCATGCCCGTGAAGGTCATGGCCGGGTGGATCGCGAGCGGGATCGCCCCGAGCCGGCGGGCCGGGTCCAGGACGCCGGTGCCCCAGCGGCCCGCGGTGTGCACCACGAGCTGCCCGGCCTGCCACAGCCCGGCGTCGGCGAGGCCCTGCACGAGCCCGGGCAGCTCGTCGTCGGGCACGGCGAGCAGCACGAGCTCGGCGCGCTCGAGCACGGACGGGACCTCGAGGACGGGCACCCCGGGCAGGAGGGCCTCGGCCCGGTCCCGGCTGGCCTCGGAGACGGCGTTGACGCCGACGACGGCGTGGCCGGCGGCGCGCAGCGCGGCGCCCAGGACGGCGCCCACCTTCCCGGCGCTGACGACCCCGACACCGAGGCGTCCCGGGCGGTCGGACGGGTGGCTCATGGTCTCTCCTGGCGGGGGGTGTGGGGGTGGCTCGGGCCGTCGGCCAGTCTACGGGCCCCGGTCGCGTGCACCGCCTGGGCCGCGGCGAGCGCCCGGGCGTCCCCGGTGTCGAGGTGCGGGACCATAACGCTCACGGGCCCCGGCGTGGAGTGCAGCTGGACGTCGGCGAGCCCCAGGGCGCGCTCGAGCGGGCCCTGGCTCACGGCCACCGACTGGGTCTTCTCGTGCGGCAGCACGGCGGTGCGCCGGCTCAGCCGCCCGGACCGGACTGCGAGGACGTCCTCGGTCGCGGCGAAGCCGGTCCGGCGGTGCACGAGGGGGTCGAGCCACCGGGCCCGGCGTGGGGAGGTGGTGAACCGGCCCTGCGCGCCCAGGCCGTGCAGGCCCTCCCGCAGCAGCGCGGCGAGGTCCCCGTCCCGGGCGCCGGGCAGCGCGAGGTGCAGGACCTGGTGCACCTGGGGCAGGGTGCCGACGGGCAGCAGGGTCGAGCGCATGGCGTCGCCCTCCCCCGCCGCGGGCCCGTAGCCGGCCACGTTGACCCGCACCCGGTACCAGCCGAAGGGCCGCCAGAGCAGCGGCTGGTCCACGCCCACCGCCTGGATCCGCCCCGCCGGGACGGTCTGGGAGCGGACGCTGAACAGGCCGTAGCGCACGCGCATGCCCTCGGGGACGCGCAGCAGCCTGAAGTGGTAGCCCTGCTCGACCCGGCGGTAGGAGACGGCCCCGAAGCTGATGAGCCCGGGCAGCCAGGCGGCGAGCATCGCCGGGGCGGCACGGGGGTCCACCAGCAGGGCGGCCGGTGCGGCGGCCAGCAGCACGGCCAGGGCGACCGACGAGCCCGAGGCGAGCACGGAGCCGATCAGCCGCGGCACCGGCACGCCGAGCACCGGGCGCTCCTGGTCCCCGGTGACCGCCCAGGGGGCCGGTCGCCGCACGGGCGCGCCGGGCGCCGCGCCGGGCGCCGGGGCGGCGGGGTCCTGGCCCGGGGCGGCCAGGCCGAGCCGGCCCAGCAGCTCCCCGCGCAGCACGCGGGCCTGGGCGTGGGTGAGGTAGGACAGGGACACCGCGGACTGCCCGGCGTCGGCCACCTCGAACTTCAGCTCCGCCAGCCCCAGCAGCCGGGGCAGGAACGGGCGGTGGATGTCGATGGCCTGCACCCGGTCCAGCCGGGCCTGGCGCTCCTGCCGGAAGAGCACCCCGGAGCGGATCCGCACGTGCTCCGGGGTCACCTGGTAGCGGGTGAACCACCAGGAGACCAGCACGGCCGCGGCGAACACGAGGAGCACGACCGCCACGAGCCCGGCCAGCACCCACCAGAAGACGGCGCCCATCCGGGCCGGGTCGAAGTCCTGGGGCGGCACGGCGTCCCTGCGGCCGAGGAAGGCGTTGAGGAAGTCGTCGAGGAGGATGTTGACGAAGGCGCCCGCGATCACGACCATCGCGAGCCATCCCTTGACCACCGGGGTCAGCGGGTGGACACGGTGCCACTGCGGGGCCGCCGCGGGGGCGGGGGCAGCGCTCACAGGCCCGCCAGGAGGGCCTCGCCGCGCGCGGTGAGCCGCTCGCGCAGCCGGGACGCCTCGGCGTGTTCCACCCCCGGGATCTCGGCGTGGCTGCCCACGGCGGCGGTGTGCAGCTTCACGGTGGCCAGGCCGAAGCTGCGCTGCAGCGGGGAGACCGACACGTCCACGTACTGCATCCGGCCGTAGGGGATCACCGTGACCCGCTGGTAGAGCAGGCCGCGCCGCACGAGCAGGTCCTCGCCGCGCTCGGCGTAGCCGATCGCCCGGACCCGCCGCGGGGCCAGGAGCACGGAGAGCAGCCCGGCCGCCAGGACGGCCGCGGGCGGCAGCAGCAGCAGGCCCAGAGGGGCGCCGGACCAGACGCCCGTGGCCGCCAGCACCGCCGGCCAGCCGAGGGCGGCGAGCCAGAAGAGGGTGCTGAGGAGGGTGGAGAGCACCACCACGGAGAGGTGCTTGGGCGAGACCCGGGTCCAGGCCAGGCCCTCGGGGTCGATCGCGGGGTTGCTCAGGGGCACCCGGTCACCGGGCGTCCCCGCCACGGGGCCGCCGACGGGCTCGTGGGCGGATCTCTCGGGCATAACCACCTTCTCCCTCGGGAAGCTCCTTCTGCCGCCCCCTACGGTACTCGGCGCCCTCCTCGGCGTCGGGATCGTCCGGCGGCAGCTTGCAGAAGCCCTCCACGATCCAGCCGACCACCACGAGCACGAGCCCGGCCCCGGCGTGCACCAGGCTGGCCCACAGCGGGCCCTGCTCGGAGCGCACGGAGACCAGCGCGAGCTGCTCGACGGCCACGGCGGCGTGCCAGCCGGTCAGCATCGCCCCCGCCCAGGCCACCGCCTGCGCGCCGGCCGCGGTGCGGGCGGCCACGAGCGGGTCGAAGCGCTCCGGGTGCGCTCCGTCCTGGTGCCGCTTGACCCGCACGCCCAGCACCAGCAGGGCCGCGGCCACGGCGGCGAGGGCCGCGAGCGAGGCCCACGGCAGGATCAGCAGCGGCCCGCCCGCGCCCGTGGACAGCCGGTTGGCGGTCCAGCCGACCGCGCCGGCGGCGGCGGCGCACATCAGCAGCGCCGGGACCGTGAGCACGTGCACGGCGGCGCCCCCTCAGTCCCCGTCCCCGCCGGGGGCGGGGTCCTCGGGCAGCAGGGGGATCGTGTCCGGGCCCAGGCCGCCGAGGTCCTCCGCCCGGCGGGCCAGCTCGGCGACGCTGCGCCCCTCGAGCGTAGCGCCGGGGTCCATGAGGGCCCAGGGCACGAGCACGAACGCGCGGGTGCCGGCGCGCAGGTGGGGCACGGTGAGGTCCGGCTCGTCCAGGCGCAGGTCCCCGTAGACCACGATGTCGACGTCGAGGGTGCGCGGGCCCCAGCGCTGCGTCCGGGTCCGGTGGTGGCGCTCCTCCACCTCCTGGCACGCCCGCAGCAGCCCGAAGGGGCTCAGCTCGGTCTCCACCTCGAGGACCGCGTTCAGGTAGTCCCCCTGGCCGGCCGGTCCGCCGACCGGCCGGGAGCGCACGATGGGCGAGGCGCGGACCAGCGTGATCCGCGGGTGGGCGGCCAGCTCGAGGGCGGCGCCGCGGAGGGTGGCCTCCCGGTCGCCGAGGTTGGCGCCGAGGGCGAGGACGGCCCGGGTGCCCATGTCAGCGCTCCCGGTAGATGGTGACGGAGACGTCGGAGAACGTCACCTCGATGGGCGCCTTGGGCTTGTGCACGGTGACCTCCACCGCGTCGAGCGGAAAGCGGGCGAGCAGCCGCCGGGCGACCTGGTCGGCGAGGGTCTCGAGCAGGTTGACGCTGGGACCGATGACGATGTCCCGCACCTCCTCGGCGACCTCGCCGTAGTGGGCGGTCAGGGCGACGTCGTCCGAGGCCCCCGCCGCGGCCAGGTCCAGGTACATGACGAGGTCCACGAAGAAGGGCTGGCCGCTGCGCTTCTCCTGGTCGAAGACCCCGTGGTAGCCCACCGCGCCGATGCCCAGGAGGTTGATCCGGTCCCGGCGGTCGGGGGCCCTGGTGGTGGACACCGGGACGTGCTGGCGGCCGGCCCGGTCCCCGGCGCGCATCCGGGCGGCGTCCGCGTCCTCGCGCGGCACGCGGTTCACCGGTCCGCTCCGGAGGACGCCGCCGGCAGCACGCCGGCGGCGGCGGCGGGGCGCAGCAGGGCCGGCTCCACACCGCGCCAGGCGTGCGCGGCGGCCACGGCGTCGACGCTCGGGCGCACGGCGTGGACGCGCACGCACCACGCGCCCGCGTGGGCGGACAGCGCGCTGATCGCGGCCGTCGCCGCGTCCCGCCCGGCCGCCGGGCGCGGCGCGCCGTCCTGCTCGAGCAGGGTGCCGAGGAAGCGCTTGCGGGACGCCGCGACGAGCACCTTGTGGCCGGTGGCCGTGAAGCGCGGCAGCGCCCGGAGCAGCTCCCAGTTCTGCGCCCCGCGCTTGTCGAAGCCCAGCCCGGGGTCCAGGACCAGCTTCTCGGGGGCCAGGCCGGCGGCCAGGCAGCGCTCCGTCAGCGCCTCGAGCTCCCCGAGCACCTCCCCGGCCACGTCGTGGTAGACGGCCCGGGAGTCCTGCACGTCGGGCAGGCCGCGGGCGTGCATGAGGACGTAGGGGGCCTGCCGCTCGGCGACCAGGTCGATCATGTCCTGGCTCGCGCGCAGCCCCGAGACGTCGTTGACGATGTGCGCCCCGGCGTCCAGGACGGCCTCGGCGGTCCCGGCGTGGAGGGTGTCGACGCTGAGCACCGCGCCCGCGGCGGCGAGGGCCTCGACCACGGGCAGGATCCGGCGCCGCTCCTCGGCGGGGTCGATCCGCTCGGAGCCGGGCCGGGTGGACTCGCCCCCGACGTCGACGATGTCGGCGCCCTCGGCGAGCATGCGCAGCCCGTGCGCGATCGCGGCCTCGTGCCCGGCGTGCTCGCCGCCGTCGCTGAAGGAGTCGGGGGTGACGTTGAGGATGCCCATGACCAGCGTGCGCCCGGTGGGCAGGTTCTCGAAGGAGCCCCAGCCGGAGGGCCGGTGCGCGGGGTCGGTGCGGAGGGGGGTCGTCATGTGCTCAGCGCCCCAGGATGAGGCTCATCGCCTCGGCGCGGGTGGCGGGCTCGCGCAGCTGTCCGCGCACGGCCGAGGTGACGGTCTTGGCGCCCGGCTTGCGCACCCCGCGCATGGACATGCACAGGTGCTCGCACTCGACCACCACGATCACCCCGGCCGGCTGGAGGTGCTCCACGATCGCCTCCACCACCTGGGTGGTCAGCCGCTCCTGGACCTGGGGCCGGCGGGCGAAGAGGTCCACGAGGCGGGCGAGCTTGCTCAGGCCGGTGACCATCCCGTCGTGGCCGGGGATGTAGCCCACGTGGGCGTGCCCGTGGAACGGGACGAGGTGGTGCTCGCAGGTCGAGTAGAAGGGGATGTCCTTGACGAGGACCATCTCGGAGTGGCCGATGTCGAAGGTCGTCCCGAGGATCTCGGCGGGGTCCTGGTGCAGGCCCGCGAACATCTCCGCGTACGCCCGCGCCACGCGTCCCGGGGTGCCCTGCAGGCCGTCCCGGTCCGGGTCCTCGCCGATCGCCAGCAGCAGCTCGCGCACGGCCGCCGCGACGCGCGGCTGGTCGACCGCCCCGGCGCCGGCCTCCAGCGCGGGGGCGGGGTCGGGGTACGGCGGGTCGAACGCCTCCGCGCGCAGGTCGTGCGCGCTCGTCTGCTTCGTGCGGGCCTCGTGGGGCAACGCGCCCTCCTTCGGGATCTGCCGGTGCGGCGGGGTCTGCCGGACGGGACGGGAGTCGGCGGACGCGACCGGCTGTCGCTCCATCCTAGGCCCGGCTCAGTCCGTGCCGGCCCCCGGGGTGCGCTCCGCGGAGGGCCCGGTGGTGCTCGAGGAGCCCGCCCCCTCCCCCGGCGGCACCGAGTGCCCGCGCTCCGGGACCTCGAGGGGGTGCTCCGGCTTCGCGGCGGCCGCCTGGTCCTGCGGGGCCAGGGTCGCGGGGTCCTGGGCGTGCAGCCGCCGGGCCTCCTCGCGCTCGGCCTGTGTGACCACGGGCGGGTCCTCGGAGAGCGGCCGGGTGTCCTTGGACAGCCACACGGGCCGCAGGTCCCGCTTGCGGATGTCGTGGAAGAGGTCCGCGATCTGCGCCTCGTTGAGCGTCTCCTTCTCGAGCAGCTCGAGGGCGAGCCGGTCGAGGACGGGGCGGTTGTCCATGAGGATCGCGTGCGCCTCGTCGTGGGCCTGGTCCAGCAGGGCCCGCACCTCCTCGTCGACGATCGCGGCGGTGCGCTCGGAGTACTCCCGGCCCGAGCCGGCGGCGTCCCGGCCGAGGAACGGCTCGGAGCTGTCCCCGCCCAGCTTGATCGAGCCCACGCGGGCGCTCATGCCGTACTGGGTGACCATCTTGCGGGCCGTGTCGGTGGCCTTCTGGATGTCGTTGGACGCGCCGGTGGACGGGTCCCGGAACACGATCTCCTCCGCCGCGCGCCCGCCCATGGCGTAGGCCATCTGGTCGAGCAGCTCGTTGCGGGTGGTCGAGTACTTGTCGTCCATGGGCATGACCATGGTGTAGCCCAGGGCCCGGCCGCGGGGCAGGATGGTGATTTTCGTGACCGGGTCCGTGTTGCGCAGGGCCGCGGCCACGAGCGCGTGCCCGCCCTCGTGGTAGGCGGTGACCTTGCGCTCGAGCTCCTTCATGATCCGGCTGCGCTTCTGCGGACCGGCGATGACCCGGTCGATCGCCTCGTCCACGGCGCGGTCGTCGATGAGCTGGGCGTGGGAGCGGGCCGTCAGCAGCGCGGCCTCGTTCATCACGTTGGCGAGCTCGGCGCCCGTGAAGCCGGGGGTGCGCTTGGCCACGGCGGCGAGGTCCACGTTGTCCGCGAGCGGCTTGCCCTGCGAGTGCACCCGGAGGATCTGCAGGCGGCCCTTCATGTCGGGGGCCTCCACACCGATCTGGCGGTCGAAGCGGCCCGGGCGCAGCAGCGCCGGGTCCAGGACGTCGGGGCGGTTGGTCGCGGCGATCAGGATGACGTTGGTGGTGGCGTCGAAGCCGTCCATCTCGACGAGCAGCTGGTTGAGGGTCTGCTCGCGCTCGTCGTTGCCGCCGCCCATGCCCGCGCCGCGCTGGCGGCCCACGGCGTCGATCTCGTCCACGAAGATGATGGCCGGCGCGTTCTCCTTGGCCTGCTGGAACAGGTCGCGGACCCGGGAGGCGCCCACGCCCACGAACATCTCGACGAAGTCGGAGCCGGAGATCGAGAAGAAGGGCACGCCGGCCTCGCCGGCCACCGCCCGCGCGAGCAGGGTCTTGCCGGTGCCGGGCGGGCCGTAGAGCAGCACGCCCTTGGGCACCTTCGCGCCGAGGGCGGTGAAGCGCTCCCGCTCCACCAGGAACTGCTTGATCTCGTCGAGCTCCTGCACGGCCTCGTCCGCGCCGGCGACGTCGGCGAAGGTCACCGTGGGGTTGTCCTTGTCGAACATCTTGGCCCGCGAGCGGCCGAAGCGCATGACCTGGGACCCGCCCCCCTGCATCCGGGAGAACACGAACCAGAAGATGGCGAGGATGATCAGGAACGGCAGCATGAAGCCGAGGAGGCTGGTGAACCAGTTCGACTCGACGGGCTGGTCCGTGAACCCCTGGAGGTCCGCCGCGTTCATCGCGTCGACGACCTCTTCCCCGCGCGGGGTGACGTAGTAGAACTCCACGCTGCGCCCGAGGTCGCGGCCGTCGAGGGAGAGGTCCTCCTCCAGCTGGAGCTCGACCTTCTGCTGGCCGTCGTAGATCTTCGCCTCGGCGACCTGGCCCTCGCGGAGCAGCTGCAGGCCGACGTTGGTGTCCACGCGCCCGGAGGAGCCCGTGGTGAGCGTGCCCACCAGGGGGAAGAGGATCAGAGCGGCCAGCAGGACCCAGAACCAGGGTCCCCTGAAGAAGTTGTTGGGTTTTTTCGCCGTGGCCAAGCCGCTGATCCTCCCGTGGATGGTTGTCCGGGCCCCCTCGAGCCCGTGCCCGCCCAGGGCCGGAGGTCCAGGGGACGCAGACCTACAATGTACAGCCCGGACTCGGGGTCGGGCCCCGGACGGGCCGGGAGTTCCCTGTCAGCGGACACCCGGCCCGGGAACCGCCGCGGCGCACGCCCGGCCGGGGCGCCGGCTCACTCGTAGACGTGCGGCGCCAGGGTCGCGATGCAGTCGAGGTTGCGGTACTTCTCGGCGTAGTCGAGCCCGTAGCCCACCACGAACTCGTTGGGGATGTCCCAGCCCACGTACTTGACGTCGATGGAGGTCTTCGCGGCCTCGGGCTTGCGCAGCAGGGCGCAGATCTCGACCGAGGCCGTGCCGCGGGACTCGAGGTTGGCGCGCAGCCAGGACAGGGTCAGGCCCGAGTCGATGATGTCCTCCACGATGAGCACGTCCCGCCCCGTGAGGTCCGTGTCCAGGTCCTTCAGGATGCGGACCACGCCCGAGGACTTGGTTCCGGAGCCGTAGGAGGACACGGCCATCCAGTCCATGGGGTACTGGCCCTGGAGCGCCCGGCACAGGTCGGCCATGACCATCACCGCGCCCTTGAGCACGCCCACGAGCAGGACGTCCCGGCCCCGGTAGTCGGCGTCCACGGCGGCCGCCAGCTCGGCGATCCTCGTGTCGATGTCTTCCTTGCTGTACAGGACCTCGGTGAGATCCCCCTGGACGTCCTCAGCCTTCACGGCGCTCCTCGGGTGATGCGGATGCGGGTCGGGTGGCGCTCGCAGGCCGCGGGCGGACGAGCTCCAGGTGCCCCGGGCCACGGGTGCCCGCCGTCGGGCGGCGGCGCCACACCGACACCTTACCCGCCATCTGCACGGGCCCCGCGGCCCCGTGCCCCGCGGCGAACTCGTCCAGCGCGCCGAGCCGCTCGTAGGCCGGGGTCTGCCCGCCGGCGGCGACCACGGCCGCCGACAGGGCGCGGCGGCGCAGCGCGGGGTGCGCGGCCCGTACCGTGGCGAGGTCCAGGGCCAGGGAGCCGGGCAGCTCCGGGGCGGCGGCGCGGGCGCGCTCGAGCAGCTCCCCCGCGGCGCCGTCGAGGTAGTCCGCGTCGGGGCCGAGGATCGCGGCGGACCGGGCCAGGGCACGGGCCAGACCGGGTCCGAGCTCGTCCTCCAGCAGCGGGAGCACGCGGTGGCGGACCCGGGAGCGCATCAGGGTGGTGTCCCGGTTCGTGGGGTCGTGCCAGGGCTCGAGCTGCTCGGCGGCGCAGATCTCCAGGGTCTGCGCGCGGGAGAGGTCGAGGAACGGGCGGAGGTAGGTGACGCCGTCGAGCTCGCGCACGGGGGGCATCCCGGCCAGCGAGCGGGTGCCGGAGCCGCGGGCGAGGCCCAGCAGGACGGACTCCGCCTGGTCGTCCAGGGTGTGCCCGAGCAGCACGGCGTCGGCGCCCGTGCGCCCCACGACCTCCGCGATGCCCGCGTAGCGGGCGGTGCGGGCCGCCATCTCGGGACCGCCCGCGTCCCGGCGCACGGTCACGGCCGTGACGACGACGGGCGCCAGCCCGGTCTGCTCGAGCGTGCGGGCGGCGCGGGCCGCGACCGCCGCGGAGTCCTCCTGGAGGCCGTGGTCGACCACCACGGCGCCCACGCGCAGCGTGCCGCGCCGGGCGAAGTGGGCGGCGGCGGCGGCCAGCGCGAGGGAGTCGGGCCCGCCGCTGCAGGCCACCAGCACGAGCGGGGGCTCCGCGGAGGTCCGGGGGACGTGCTGCCGGACGGAGTCGAGCACACGGCGCCGCCCCGCGGCGACGTCCGGGGACAGTCGGCCGCGGCGGGCGAACTGGGTCACCGGCGGGCGTCCTCGCGGTCGCTCGCGGCCTGCTGGTTCTGCGACTCCCGCACGGCCAGGCGCACGACCTTGGCGAGGGTCGGGGCGGTCTCGCCGAGCAGGTCCAGGGCGGCCTCGAGCTCCTGCCGCGGGACCACGTGGGCGAGGGCCGCCACGGCGTTGGTCTCGCTGTGGATGCCGGCCTGGATCTGCGTGGTCGACAGCACGGGCTGCGAGGCCTCGACCGCGGCGAGGACCTCCTCGATGTCGGGGGTGCCGATGCGCTGCTCCAGCATCACCAGGCGCTCGTAGACCGCCGGGTTGCCGATCTTGATCCGGCGGCCGCTGTTGAGCTGCGACAGCATGGGGGCGGAGAGGCCGAGGACCTCGGCCAGCCGCCGCTGCGTGATGCCGTAGGCCTGGACGACCGTGCCGAAGCGCTCCGACAGGGGCTGGCCGTACAGCTTGACCTGCTGTTCGATATTCTCTGTGCTCACGTAAAGATTTTGTCACACAAAGGTGATCCGACCTACCGCGTGTCGCGCTGTGACCGAGGTCTCCGGGGCGGGGCGCCCCACCCCTAATGTGTATGAATCTGCATGTCAAACGGGGGTGCGTGGTGTCTACCACATTCCCGGCGGCTCCGGGGCGGGGAGGGGCCGGCGGGGCGGTGCGCCCGGGCCCAGCACGCGCTCGATCCAGCGCTCCGGGGCGTGGATCTCGGCCTCCGTGGGCAGGTGCTCCGGGGCCTCCCAGATCCGGTTGAACGACTCCAGTCCCACGGTCCCCACCACGGTCGTGACGAACCGCTGGCCGTCGCTGTACTGGCGCATCTTCGCGTCCATCCCGAGCAGGCGCCGGACGAAGCGGTCGAGGCTGCCCTGGAGCTCGGAGCGCCGCTCGAAGCGCCGCCGGATCGTCTTCACGGAGGGCACCACGGAGGCGTCCACCCCGTCCATCACGAAGTTCGCGTGCCCCTCGAGCAGGCTCATCACGGCGGTGAGGTGGGAGAGCACCTCCCGCTCCCGCCGCCCCATGAGCAGGCTCACCACGCCGAGGGAGGCCCGGGGCTCCTCCGCCCCCGCGCCGCGCCCGGGCAGGGAGCGGACCGCCTCCGTGAGCCGCGCCCCGAGGGTCTCGGCGTGCCCCATGAGGGAGTCGGCGAGCTCGTTGATCTGCTCGATCATGTGCTCGCGCAGCCACGGGGCCGCGGCGAACTGGACGCGGTGGGTCTGCTCGTGCAGGCAGACCCACAGCCGGAAGTCCTCCGGCTCGACGTTGAGCTCCCGCTCGACCGTGAGGATGTTGGGCGCGACGAGCATCAGCCGCCCGCCGGGGTGCCGCTGCGCGGCCACGGCGGAGACCAGCCCGGCGTACGGGTCGTACTGGCCCAGGACCTTCGCGGAGAGGAACCCGAGGACCGCCGCCATCTCCATGGCGGTGGCCGTGCCGCCGAGGGCGGTGGCGGCCGCGCCGAACTGCTCCGGGCGGCGCCGGCGCAGGGCCTCGACCGCCGGTTCCATGAGGACCTCGAAGGCCTGGGCGTTGGCCTTCGACCACCCGGCGCGGTCCACGACGAGCACGGTGGAGTCCCGCAGGTCCCGCGCCGCCTCGAGTCCGGTGATCCGGTGGACGTGGTCCACGGACGCCTCGGCGTGGCGGCGCATGGAGGCCACCGCCGTCTGCATGGCCCGGGCGGACATCCTCGGCCCCGGCGGCGTGAGCCGGGCCGCGGCGGAGGCCGCGAGGTCCCACCGGACGATCCCGGGCGCGTCCGTCTCCGGCGGTCGTTGTGCTGCGCTCATGGCCTCATGCAACCACACGCGCCTGGGAGCGGCCGGCGCGGGCCGTCACAGGAGGGCCAGGGCCGCCACCGCGCGGTCCACGGCGTCCCGGGCGGCGGCGGGGTCGGCGACCTCGTTGAGCACCACGGAGAACGTCAGCAGCCGCCCCCCGTCCGTGCTGACGTGCCCGCTGAGGGCGACCACGGAGTTCAGCGTGCCCGTCTTCGCCCGCGCCAGGCCCCGCCCGGGGCGCTCGGCGTCGTCGTCGAACCGGCCGGCGAGGGTCCCGCTGCCGCCGGCCACCGGGAGCGCCCGGGCGCCGGGGGTCAGCGCCCCCGTGGGGTCGGTGACCATGGCCCGCACGACCTGCTCGAGCGCGCGGGCGGGGATCCGGTTGCGCAGGGACATCCCGGACGCGTCGGAGAGCACGGCGCCCGGCGCCGGGACGCCGTGCGCCTCGAGCGCCGCGGCCGCGGCGGCACGGCCGCCGGCGATGCTCGCGGGCCGGTCCGCGGCCCGGGCCGCGAGCCGCGAGAGGACCTCGGCGAGGTGGTTGTCGGAGTCCTGCAGCATGAGCTCGGCCTGCTCGGCGAGGGTCGCGGACTCGACGGCGGCCAGCTCGGCCGCGCCCTCGGGCGCCCGGTCGGGCGCGACCCCGGGGACGGAGGGCGCCCCGCCCCCGGGGAGCCGGGCCGCGAGCTCGGCCGCGAAGACCTCGGCGACGTCCTGCGCCGCGTCCACGGGCCGCTCCGCCGACGGGCCCTCCCCCGCGGGCACGCGGTGGGACCAGAACGCCATGGGCGCGACCGGCCCGATCTGCCCCGCCGCGACGTCCCCCGCGGCCCAGTCCTCGTTGACGTCCGGTCCGGCGAACAGGCTCGCGTCCCACCGCACGGCGGTGGGCCCGGCCGCCCCCCGCTCGGCGAGCGCCTCGGCCGTCTCCTGCGCCAGGGTCCGGATCCCGGCCCGGCCCAGCACGGCGTCCGGGTCGGAGCCGCCCGGGCTCAGCAGGGTGTCCCCGCCGGCCACCAGCACCACCGTGCCCGGCTCCGGCCCCTCGACCACCGTGGTGCGCAGCCGCCGGCCGGGGTCGGCGTGGGTGAGCAGGGACAGCGCCGTGACGAGCTTCTGGTTGGAGGCCGGGACCAGGGGCGCGTCCGCGTCCCGCTCGAGCAGCGGCTCCCCGGTGAGGGCGTCGGCCACGAGGACGGAGCGCCGTCCGGCGGCGGCCCCGGCGAGCACGGGCTCCACCGCCGCGGCCACCTCGTCGGCGCCTGGCACGGGGGCGGCCGGGTCGGGGGGCACGGCCCCGGCGGGAGCGGGCGCCCCTACGGGGAGGACGCGGGCCGCCGGGAGGTCGTCCCCGCCCAGGCCCAGCGCGGGGGCCCAGTGGGGGTGCAGCCAGCCCGCCACGCCCACGCAGCCGGCGGCGAGCAGCGCCGTCAGGGCACGGTGACCGGGGCCCGGACGGGCCCGCGGCCGCCGTCGTCCGGCGAGGGGACCGTGGCGTCGGGGACTGCTCATGCCCCCATTGTGGCCCGGTCCGCGGCGCCGCGGCGGCTCCGGCGCCGGCCCCGGGGCGGGGCCGCGGCGGCCCGGGCGCGGCCCCGTGGCGGGCCGGACGGTTACCGCCGCCCGCGGGGCCGCCGCTATCGTGGGTCTCGGATCTGCCCCACCCCGCCCGGGTGGTGCGGCCGCGCTCGGCCGCTGTCAGCCCTTTCCGGCCCTTCCGGGCCCATCCAGCACGAGGAGAAGCACCATGGAGTTGGACGTCACCATCGAGATCCCCCGGGGATCGCGCGTCAAGTACGAGATCGACCACGAGACCGGCCGCCTCCGCCTGGACCGCGTCCTGTTCACGTCGATGCAGTACCCCGCGCACTACGGCTACTTCGAGGACAGCCTGGGCGAGGACGGCGACCCGCTGGACGCCCTCGTGCTCCTGGACTTCGAGATCGTCCCGGGCGTGCTCGTGGAGTCTCGCCCCATCGCCGTGTTCAACATGAACGACGAGGCCGGCGGGGACGCGAAGATCCTGTGCGTGTCCACAGACAAGCGCTACGACCACATCCAGGGTCTCGACGACATCGACGAGTACAAGCTCAAGGAGATCCAGCACTTCTTCGAGCGCTACAAGGACCTCGAGCCCAACAAGTGGGTCAAGGGCGAGGGCTGGGAGGGCCGGGAGACCGCCGAGCGCCTCGTCGAGGAGGCCCGCGAGCGCTTCGAGCAGTCCCACTACGACTCGGCCGCCGAGGCCGAGGAGAAGGCCGCGTCCACCGACTGAGCGGACGGGCACGCGCGGGGGCCGGGGACCGGAGGGGTCCCCGGCCCCCGCGCGTCCGGGGCCCCGGGCCCGGCCCGGGTCGGCGCGTGACGTGCGCCCTACAGGGATTCCATGATTTTCGTTATATTGGGATCGGCCGGCTCAGCCGGCCCGACGGCCCCAGGATGCATCCCCCCATCGGCATCCGGGCCGCCGACCGGGATCGAGGTCGCCGGAGCGCACCCGCGAGGTGCCCGGTGGCGGCGGGGGTCCCCCCACCCGCGCCGCATCCCATCGATCTCTCCCGGTCCATCCCGGCGGGCCGGTCACCGGTCCCCGGGAGTCGGCCGGCAGGTCCGAGGACCTGCCGGCCGATCCCCGTCCTGCGCTGCCGGTCCCGCCCTCCTTGTGACGTCCGGTCCCTGTGGTTCGATGGACGCGGACCCGGGACGGACCCGGCGCCGTCGGAAGGATGCGCATGTTCCTGCTGGGCCCCGAGGCGGACCTCGTCTTCTCCGCGAGCGACCTGGTGCGCGCGGCCGAGTGCCCCTACGCGAGCCTGTGCGTCCTGGACGAGAAGCTGGGGCGGGCGCCCCGCCGGGCCCCGGAGCGGGACGCGATGCTCGCCCGCACGGCCGAGCTGGGCGACGCCCACGAGCACCGGGTCCTGGCCGCGCACCTGGCGGCGTTCGGCCCCTGGGACGCGACGACCGGACGGGGCGTGCACGAGGTCGAGCCGGCCCGGCGGATGGACCGGGACGAGCTGACCGCCAAGCACGCCGAGTCCCTGGACGCCCTGCGCGCGGGCGCCGACGTGGTCTTCCAGGCCTCCTTCTTCGACGGCGCCTTCCACGGCCGCGCCGACTTCCTCGTCCGCCGCCCGGACGGCGCGTACGCGGTGCACGACACCAAGCTCGCCCGGCACGCCAAGGTCACCGCCCTGCTCCAGCTCGCCGCCTACGCCGACCAGCTCGAGCGGGCCGGGGTGGACGTGGCCCCCGAGGTCACCCTGGTCCTCGGCGACCAGCGGGAGGCGGTCTTCCCCGTCTCCGAGCACCTGGCGGTCTACCGCGAGCGCCGGGAGCGGTTCGTCGCGGCCGCCGCCGCGCACCGGGCGCGGACCGGGCCCGTGGACTGGCAGGACGACGACGTCGCCCGCTGCGGCCGGTGCGAGCACTGCGCCCGGGCCGTCGCCGAGCACCGGGATCTGCTGCTGACGGCGGGGCTGTCCGTGCGGGTGCGCCGCACGCTGCGCGACCGGCACGGCGTGCGCACCGTCGACGAGCTCGCGCTGCTGGAGGACCGGCGGCTCCCCGCCGCGCTGCGGCGGCTGCGGGACCAGGCGGCCATGCAGACCGGCCGGGGCGGGGAGGACGGCTCGGTCGAGTACCGGAAGGACGGGGGGACCCGCCGGGTCGCCTACCGGGTCACGGCCACGGACCCCGTGCGGCGGCTGCCCGCCCCGGACGCCGGGGACGTGTTCTTCGACTTCGAGGGCGACCCGCTGTGGCAGGACCCGGGGGATGCGACGTCCTGGGGGCTCGAGTACCTGTTCGGCGTCGTGGAGCAGCCCCCGGAGCCCGGCGCCGCCCCCGTCTTCCGTCCGTTCTGGGCGCACTCCCGGGCCCAGGAGCGGGACGCGCTCCTGGCGTTCCTCGACTACGTGGCCGAACGGCGCCGGCGCTTCCCCGGCATGCACGTCTACCACTACGCGAACTACGAGAAGGCGGCCCTGCGCCGGCTCTCGCTCGTGCACGCGGTGGGCGAGGACGCCGTGGACGAGCTGCTGCGCGAGAACGTGCTGGTGGACCTCTACGACACCGTGCGGGCAAGCCTGCGGCTGTCGGAGAGCTCGTACTCCATCAAGAAGCTGGAGCCGCTCTACATGGGCGAGCACCTGCGCACCGGGGACGTCGTGGACGCCGGTGCCTCGGTGGTCGCCTACGCCGACTGGTGCACGGCCCGGGCGGCCGGGCGGGAGGAGGACGCGGCGCGGCTGCTGGCCGGGATCGCCGACTACAACGCCTACGACTGCCTCTCGACCCTGCGGCTGCGGGACTGGCTGCTGGGCCTCGCCGGGATCTCCCCGGACCCGGCGGACCACCCGCCGCGCCCCGCCCAGGAGCGGCTCGAGCTGCCCGAGGAGCTGCCGGACGCCGGGATGACCGGTGCCGAGCAGCGCCTGCACGAGCACCTGGACGACCCGTCCGCGCGGGACGCCCTAACCGAGGAGCAGCGCACGGCCGTCGCGATGGTCGCCTCCGCCACCGGCTACCACCGGCGCGAGCGCAAGCAGTACTGGTGGTCCCACTTCGACCGCCTCGAGGGCCCCGTGGAGGACTGGGAGGACACCCGCGACGTGTTCGTGGTCCGGCGCGCGGAGGTCCTCGAGGACTGGGCGAAGGACCCGGGCAAGCGCAGCAGCGCCGCACCCACCCGGCTCCTGCGCCTCGCAGGCCGGTTCGGCGAGGGCTCCACGCCTAAACCCGGCACCGCCGGGCTGTTCCTGATGTACGGGGCCCCCGTGCCCGCGCACCTGGCCGAGGACGCCGCCCCGCGCGGCAGCGGCCGCGCCGGGGACTGGACCGCCGCTCTCGAGGACGTGGAGGAGCACGAGGACGGCACGGCGGTGCTCACCGTGCGCGAACGGCTCAAGAAGCCGCGGGACGCCCCGGCTCCCGAGCCCTGGACGGAGCTGCCGATCGCGCTGGGCCCGGCCCAGCCGATCGCCGCCCGCTCCCTCGAGGAGTCCCTGCAGACCCTCGCCGCCCGCACGGCCGACGCCCTGCCGGAGCTCCCGCGGCAGCCCGGCCTCGAGCTGCTGCAGCGCCGGGCGCCGCGGCCCGCGGACGGGAGCCCCCTGCCCCGCCCGCACGACGGCCCCGACGGCACGATCGACGCCGTGGTGCGGGCCCTGCGCTCCCTCGACCGCAGCTTCCTCGCCGTCCAGGGGCCCCCGGGCAGCGGCAAGACGTTCCTCGGCTCCCACGTGATCGGCCGGCTCGTGGAGGCCGGCTGGCGGATCGGCGTGGTGGCGCAGTCCCACGCCGTCGTCGAGAACCTCCTCACCGGGGTGCTCGAGAAGGGCGGGGTCGCCCCCGAGCGCGTCGGCAAGAAGCCGCCCTCGGGCCGCCCCGCGGACCGGGCGACGCCGTGGCGCGAGGTCCCGGGGAAGGACTTCGCCGCGTTCCTGGCGGACGGCGGCGCCGTGGTGGGCGGCACCGCGTGGGACTTCTCCAACGCCAAGCACCTCGAGGACGAGGCCCTGGACCTGCTCGTGGTCGACGAGGCCGGGCAGTACTCGCTGGCCAACACCCTGGCCGTGTCCCGGGCCGCGCGGCGCCTGCTGCTGCTGGGCGACCCGCAGCAGCTGCCGCAGGTCTCGCAGGGCACCCACCCCCTGCCCGTGGACGAGTCGGCGCTGGGCTGGCTCTCCCACGGCTCGCCCACGCTGCCCGCCGAGCACGGCTACTTCCTGGACCGCACCTGGCGGATGCACCCGGCCCTGTGCGAACCGGTCTCCGAGCTCTCCTACGCCGGGCGGCTCGGGTCCGCTCCGGCCGCGGGCCGCCGAGAGCTCACCGGCGTGGCCCCGGGCCTGCGCACCTGCTACGTCGAGCACACCGGCAACCGCACGGCCTCCCCCGAGGAAGCCCGGCGCGTCGTGGAGCTGGTGCACGGGTTCGCCGGGACGCCGTGGCGCTCAGGCCCGGGGGCGCCCCCCGTGCCGCTGGCGCCCGAGGACGTGCTCGTGGTGGCCGCGTACAACGCCCAGGTCGAGCTGATCGGCCGGGAGCTCGCCGCCGCGGGCCTGCGGGACGAGGACGGCGGCGGGGTCCGGGTGGGCACCGTCGACCGGTTCCAGGGCCAGGAGGCCCCCGTCGTGATCGTGTCGATGGCCGCCTCCGCCGCCGACGGCCCCCGCGGGATGGAGTTCCTGCTCTCCCCCAACCGGCTCAACGTGGCGGTCTCCCGGGGGCAGTGGTGCGCCGTGGTGGTGCGCTCCCCCGCCCTGACGGACTACCTGCCCGCCACCCCGGAGGCGCTGCAGGTGCTCGGCCGCTTCACGCGGCTGTGCCGCCGCGGACGGCCCGCGGGGCTGCCGTGAGCACCGAGCGCGTGCCCTACGTCCTGCACTTCGAGTCCAGGACGGTGGTGCTCGGCGAGCCGGCCCACCTGGAGGAGCTGGACGCCCTGCTGCGGCGCGCCGACGTCCGGACCCGCCCCACCTACTGGCACGGCATGCGCCAGGACGATCCCGGGGCGGCGCTCAACAGCGTGGGCACCGACCTCACCGCGGAGCAGTTCTGGGACCGCGTGGACGCCGGGGCGTTCGCCGCCGCCCGGTGGCCCGTGGACCTCGACGGCCCGCTCTACCTCCCGGCGCCGCCCGCGTGGCTGCAGCGGGCCCGGGCGTGGGAGTACGACCCCCTGGCGCCGGCCCTGGGCGCGGCAGCACCGGGCGGGTGGCTGCGGGCCCCGGGCTGGGCCGGGACCGAGAACAACGACGCCGGGGCGGCCGTGGGACTGCTCCAGCTGACCGACCCGGACTCCTTCTGGGTGCTCGGCTCCGACGCCGACCTGGCGGAGGTCGCCGCCACGGCCAAGGAGCTGGCCCCGTTCCGGCAGGGCTTCGACCGGCTCACCGCCTACTTCGGCCCCGACGACCGCATCGGCTGCCTGCGCCTGCCGGTGGTGTGCCGGGAGCCCCTCGAGGACGAGCTCATCGTGCAGGGGGTCGACATCGAGCCGCGGTTCTGGGAGTGAGTCCCCGCCGCGCCCCCGCTCCCCCGCGGCCCCCGTGCCCGATACTGGGACCGTGTACGTCGTGACCCTGGACCAGCGCCGCCGCGAGGCGGGCGACCTCGTGCCGGGCCTCCTGCGCCGCCTCGCGGACCTCGAGACCGTGGTGCCGTTCCAGCGCGCCCGGGCGCACGCGGTGCAGGGCATCACCGCCGATCCCGGCGCCGCGGTCGCGGCCGCGCTCGCCGGTCTGCGCGGATCGGCCTGGAGCGTGGGGGTCGGGGTGGGGCGGGTCCGGCTCGAGACCGCGACCGACCCGGACGGCCGGACGGGCCTGCGCGCCGACGGCCCCGGGACCGCGCACGCGCGCGCCGCCGCCGAGGCCGCCGCGGGCCGGGTGCCGGTGCGCGTGGTCGCCGAGGACGCGCCGGCCGCGGCGCAGGCGCAGGCCGTGCTGCGGCTGCTGGGCCGGATCGTGGCGGAGCGCAGCGACGCGGAGTGGCGCGTGGTCGACCTGCTCGTGCCGGGGGCCCGCGGTCAGCAGAAGGCCGTCGCCGCCGAGCTCGGCATCTCCCCGCAGGCGGTCTCCAAGGCGGTGGCCCGCTCCCTGTGGCAGGAGGAGCAGGACGCCCGGCCCGCGGCGGCCCGGCTGCTGGGCCTGTGCGAGCCGGCCCAGGGCGGCCCGGCGGGCGGGGCTCAGGGCTCGACGATGAACCCCTCGGAGAGCATCCACTCGTAGGCGACGTCGGCCGGGTCCCGCCCCTCGACGTCCACCTGCCGGTTGAGCTCCTGCATCACGTCGTCGGTGAGCGCCGCGGCGACCGGCTCCAGGACCTGCTCGAGCGCGGGGAACTCGTCCAGCAGCTCCGTGCTGAAGACGGGGGCGGCGTTGTAGGCGGGGAAGAACTGCCGGTCGTCCTCGAGCACGGTCAGGTCCAGGGCCGGGATGCGGCCGTCCGTGGAGAAGACCTCGCCGAAGTTGCACTCCCCGTCGTCGGTCGCCGAGTAGATCGCGCCGGTGTCGTAGATGCCGATGTTGCCCTCGGGCACCTCGCTGCCGCGGTCCAGGCCGTAGTGGGCCAGCAGGGGGGTCATCCCGTCGCTGCGGGAGTTGAACTCCGACTCCACGCAGAACGTCCGCTCGGCCACCGGCAGGTCCGCGATGTCCGAGACGGTCGCCAGGTCGTTGGCCTCGGCGTACTCGGAGCGCACGGCCATGGCGTAGGTGTTGTTGAGGGCCGCCGGGGCGCCCCACGTCAGCCCGTTGCCGAGGTCCTCCTCGTACACGGCCCGCCACTGCTCCTGCTGGTCCGGGATGCCCTCCGCCCGCCCGAGGTAGGTCAGCCAGGCCGTGCCGGTGTACTCGAAGGTGAGATCGGCGTCCCCGGAGAGCATGAGCTCGCGCACCGGCTGGGACCCGGGCACGTTGGTGATGTCCTCGGTCTCGAAGCCGGCGGCCTGCACCGCGAGCACCCCGATCTTGCCGAGGATGAGCTGCTCGGTAAAGTTCTTGGACGTCACCCGCACCTCGGTCCCCTCCGCGCCCTCGACGGGCCGGATGGAGCCGGGCGCGGCGTCGGGCACGTAGGCCGTGGACGGCTCGAGCCCGCAGCCGGTCAGCAGCAGGCCGGCGCAGGAGAGCAGCAGGACGCCGGCGGCGGCGCGGGAGGTTCTCATCGCAGTCCCTTCGGCCGCGCGACGTGCTCCACGACACGGCCGACCCAGTCGATGGCGAGGGCGAGCAGCGCCACGAGGATCGAGCCGGCGATCAGCACCCGCACGAGGTTGAGGTTGACCCCGGTGGTGATCAGCAGCCCGAGCCCGCCGCCGTTGATGAACGTGGCGAGGGTCGCGGTGCCGACCACCAGGATCAGGGCGGTGCGCACGCCGGCCAGCATGACGGGCACGGCCAGGGGCAGCTCGACCCGGAACAGGACCGAGGCGGCGCTCATCCCCATGCCACGGCCCGCCTCGACGAGGCTCCGGTCCACCCCGTCGAGACCCACCATGGTGTTCTTCAGGACGGGCAGGATCGCGTAGACGATCAGGGCGACCACGGCCGCCCTGAAGCCGAAGCCGAACCAGAAGGCGAACAGGACGACGAGGCCCACCGCCGGGGCGGCCTGGCCGACGTTCGCCAGCGCGATGACCGGGCCCGTGAGGAAGCGCAGCGGTCTGCGGGTCAGGAGGATGCCGACCGGGATCGCGATGAGCAGGACCACCACCGTGGCCACGACCGTCAGCTGCAGGTGCTCCAGGGTCAGGGCCCACAGCGATGCGGGGCTCAGGGTCACGGCCTCCGTCTCGGTGAGCTCCGCCGTGGTCAGCCAGAGCACGAGCAGGCCCAGCGCCGCGAGGATCGCCACGGGCTGCAGGAGCAGGCCCTTCCAGGTGCGCTGGTCCGGGTCGGCCGTGGCCGGGCGTGACACCGGGTCGTCGGCGGGCTCCGGCTCCGCGGCGGCGGGGCGCTCGGTCTGCGCGCTCATCGGTCCCCGCCTCCCGGGCTCGCGCTGACGGCGGGCATCTCGCCCGTGTTGTGGCCGAGGGGCGCGTCCTCCGCGGCCACGGTCCGGCGGGCCTCGGTGATCGCCGCCATGACGGTCTCGACGTAGATGACGCCCTCGAACCGGTCCCGCGCCCCCACCACGAGCGCGGCCCCCGTGCTGGAGACGAGCATGGTGTCCAGCGCGTCGTTGAGCGTGGCGCCCGTGCCGACCAGGGGCAGACGGTCGTTGCGCTCCCCGGGGACGGTCCCGAAGCGCTCGAGCTGCCGGCGGGAGGGCCAGGACAGCGGCCGGCCGCGGTCGTCGACGACGACGACGTCCCGGGTGCCCGCCTCGTCGACCCGCCCGAGCACCGCCCGGACGTCCTCGCCGGGGCGG
This sequence comes from Kocuria sp. CPCC 205258, assembly GCF_040981005.1. Classification (NCBI taxonomy): domain Bacteria; kingdom Bacillati; phylum Actinomycetota; class Actinomycetes; order Micrococcales; family Micrococcaceae; genus Kocuria; species Kocuria sp. CPCC 205258. Next base: position 110,513 of record NZ_JAVKPS010000008.1, read on the forward strand.
GTGGTCACCGCGGGGACGAGGTCCACCTCCCGGACCCGGGTGAGGGTGAGCTGCTTGAGTCCCGCGCCCGAGCCGATGAAGTCCTCCACGAACTCGTCGGCCGGTTCCGCCAGGACGCGCTCCGGGGCGTCGTACTGGACGATCCGGGCGCCCTCGTCGAAGACCGCGATCCAGTCGCCGAGCTTGACCGCCTCGTCGAAGTCGTGGGTCACGCACACGATGGTCTTCTGCAGCTCGTGCTGGATGTTGATGAGCTCGTCCTGGAGCCGCTGGCGGGTGATGGGGTCCACCGCCCCGAACGGCTCGTCCATGAGCAGCACCGGCGGGTCCGCGGCCAGGGCGCGGGCCACGCCGACGCGCTGCTGCTGGCCCCCGGAGAGCTCCCTCGGGTACCGGTCGCGGTAGACGGCCGGGTCGAGGGAGACGAGCTCGAGCAGCTCGTCCACGCGGGCGGCGATGCACTGCTTGTCCCAGCCGAGCATCTTCGGGACCATGCCGATGTTGGTGGCCACGCTCATGTGCGGGAACAGCCCGCCGGCCTGGATCACGTAGCCGATGCCCCGGCGCAGCTCGTCGCCGTTCATCGAGGTCACGTCCTGGCCGTCGATGACGATCCGCCCCTCGGTGGGTTCGATGAGCCGGTTGATCATCTTCAGCGTGGTGGTCTTGCCGCAGCCGGAGGGGCCCACGAGCATGACGATGCTGCCCGCGGGGATCTCCAGCGTCAGACCGTCGACCGCGGCCTTGGCCTGCCCGGGGTAGCGCTTGGAGACGTTCTCCAGCAGGATCCGGGCCCCGGTGACGGAGGAGTCGGTGCGGGGGGTGGTCACGGAGTCAGACACGGATACCTCGCGATGTGGTGAGACGGCCGAGCAGCACGAGCAGCCCGTCCAGGATGAGTGCGACGACGATGACGGCCACGACGCCGGTGACGACCGACGCGAAGGAGTTGGCGCCCCCGAGCCGCGACAGGCCCGAGAAGATGAAGCCGCCCAGACCGGGGCCGAGCACGTAGGCGGCGATGGCGGCCACGCCCATCACCATCTGCGCCGAGACCCGCATGCCGGCCTGGATGACCGGCCACGCCATCGGCAGCTCCACGCGCAGGAAGGTCGCCGCCCTGCTCATGCCGAGCCCGCGCGCCGCCTCCACGGTGGCCTGCGGGACCCCGGCGAGCCCCACGAGCGCGTTGCGCAGGACGGGGAGGACGGCGAAGAAGGTGACGACGACGACGGCGGGGGTCACCCCGAAGCCCAGCGGGGCGATCAGCAGGCCGATGAGTGCGAAGGACGGGATGGTCAGCCCCACGGCCGAGACGTTGTTGGCCACGGTCGTGAGCCGGGGCGAGCGGTAGCACAGCGCCGCGAGGGCCACCGCGAGGACCGTGGCCAGGACCAGGCATTGGACCACCAGGGAGAAGTGCTGCCAGCTGGCGAAGAGGATCTGTTCCCACCGGTCGGACACGTACTCGATCACGGCACACCCTTCGGTCGTCGTCGATGACGTGGTCACCCGGTCTGGCAAGAAGGCTAGCACTCCGTTCTCATGGAGATGGCCCGGATCACACCCGCCCGAGCGCCGTCGGTGCTGTTGTCGGGCGGCGCGCCCGTTGGCAGACTCGGGGCATGACAGAGCCCCGGGACAGGTACGACGTGGTGGTGATCGGCGGTGGTCCGGTCGGCGAGAACGCGGCCGACCGCGTGGTGCGGGGCGGGCTGAGCGCCGCGCTCGTCGAGGCGGAGCTCGTGGGCGGGGAGTGCTCCTACTGGGCGTGCACGCCCTCGAAGGCGCTGCTGCGCCCGGGCGCGGCCCTCGAGGCCGCCCGCGGCGTGGCCGGGGCGGCCGAGGCCGTCACCGGCCCGCCGGACGCGGCGGCGGTGCTGCGCCGCCGGGACGGGTTTGCGGCGCACTGGGACGACACCGGCCAGGCGGAGTGGCTGGCCGGGGCCGGCGTGGACCTGGTCCGGGGCCGGGGCGCGCTGGCTGGGCCGCGGCGGGTCCGGGTCACCGCCGAGGACGGCGGCGTCCGGGTGCTCGAGGCCCGGCACGCCGTGGTGCTGGCCACGGGCTCGCGGCCGGTCGCGCCCCCGGTCCCGGGTCTCGGGGACGTGCCGTTCTGGGGCACGCGGGACGCCACCGCCGCGCAGGAGGTCCCCGGGTCCCTGGCGGTGCTCGGCGGGGGCGTGGCCGGCACGGAGCTCGCGCAGGCCTTCGCCCGCCTGGGCTCCCGGGTCACGGTGGTCGCCCGCAGCCGGCTGCTGAGCGCCTTCCCGTCCACCGCCGCGCGGCTGGTCGCCGAGGCCCTCGACGCCGAGGGCGTCACGGTCGTCGAGGGGCGGGCCACGGAGCGGGTCCGGTCCGCCGGCGACGGCGTCGAGCTCGTCCTCGAGGGCGGCGGGACCGTGTCCGCGGAGCGGCTGCTGGTGAGCACGGGGCGGCGGCCCGCGCTCGCGGGCCTGGGCCTCGAGGAGCTCGGCCTGGACCCCTCCGCGCTGCGGGTCGACGGCTCGGGCCTGGTGGCGGGCGCGGAGGGCGGCTGGCTCTACGCCGCCGGGGACGCGGCGGGCGGGCCGCTGCTGACCCACCAGGGGAAGTACCAGGCGCGCGCCGTCGCGGACTCGGTCGTGGCGCGCGCGGCCGGCCGGCTGGGGGCGTCCGCGCCCCCGTGGTCCCCGTACGCGTCCACCGCCGACGGGTGCGCCGTCCCGCAGGTGGTCTTCACCGACCCCGCGGTGGCCTCCGTGGGCCGCTCCGCCGAGCAGGCCCGCACGGACGGCCTGGAGGTGGACGTCGTGGAGCACGCCATCGACGTGGCCGGGGCGCTCCTGCACCGCGACGACTACCGGGGCTGGGCCCAGCTCGTGGTCGACCGGCGGCGCCGGACCCTCGTGGGCGCGACCTTCGCCGGCCCGGACGTGACGGAGCTGCTGCACGCGGCGACCGTCGCCGTGGTCGGCGAGGTGCCGCTGGAGCGGCTCTGGCACGCGGTGCCCGTCTTCCCCACCATCAGCGAGGTCTGGCTGCGGCTGCTCGAGGAGTACGGGCTCTGAGCCGCCGGGCTCAGAGCAGGGAGCGCAGGATCCGGGCGACGCCGTCCTCGTAGACCGTGTGCGTCACCTCGTGGCACGCGGCCGCGACCTCGTCCGGGGACTGGCCCATGGCCACGCCGCGGGCGGCCCAGTCGAGCATCTCGATGTCGTTGCGGCCGTCGCCGACGGCGACCGTGTGGGACGGGTCCACGCCGAGCCGGCGGCGGATCTGCTCCAGGGCGCTGGCCTTGGAGACGCCGTTGGCGGCGATGTCGAGCCAGGCGCTCCAGCCCACGGAGTACGTGACGCCGTGCAGCCCGGCCTCGTCGATCGCCCGGGCGAACTCCTCCGGGGTGTGCTCCGTGCTGTACACCACCATGCGCACGGCCTTCATCCGCGCCAGCTGGTGCAGGTCCACGCCGATCGCCTCGATGCCGAAGGACGCGTCCTGGAAGCGCTCCGTGGAGTAGAAGGACCCGTCCTCGGTCTCGAGGGCGAACTTCGCGGTGGGCAGGCGCTGCTCGAGGGCCTCGAGGGCCTGGCCGGGGTCGAAGGAGACGCACTCGAGCACCCGGTGGTACGCCGGCAGCTCCGGGTCCAGCTCGAGCGTCATGCCACCGTTGGAGCACACGGCGTAGCCGCGCTCCTGGCCGATGAGCTCCACCACGGGCAGGGTCGCCCCCTTGGAGCGGCCGGTGGAGATGACCACGTGGTGGCCGGCCGCGAGCACGGCCTGGGCCGCCTCGCGCACCGGGCGGGACATGTGGCCGTCGTGGTCGACGAGCGTGCCGTCGACGTCGAGGGCCACCAGGTACTGGACGCCCGCCTCCTTCTTCCAGCCGTTCGAGCGGGGAGGCTGGACCTTGAGGGGGATCCGGACGTCGGCGGCGGAGCGCGCGGGCGCGGTGGTGCCGCCGGCCGTGTCGCTGAGGTCTTCCGAGTGCTCGACCTTCAGCGGGACGGTGGAGTTGATGCCGACGAGTTCGTGCTGGTCCTCGGTGCCAGCGGTCTTTTCTTTTGTCATGCGGGACATGGTGCCACATCACACCGACAGGATGGCCGAGATGTCGATGTGAGATGAACAGGAGCCGAACGCCTCCCGGCGGCTCAGCGCCGGACGGGGATGGTCTCCTGGCCGCGCAGGTAGGGCCGCAGCGCCTCGGGGACGCGCACCGACCCGTCGGCCTGCTGGTGGGTCTCGAGGATGGCGGCCAGCCAGCGGGTGGTCGCCAGCGTCCCGTTGAGGGTGGCCACCGTGCGGGTGCCGCCCTTGCGGACCTTGCCGGCGGCGTCCGTGGTCTCGGGCAGCCGCTCCCGGATGTTGAGCCGCCGCGCCTGGTAGGTGGTGCAGTTCGACGTGGAGGTCAGCTCCCGGTACTTGCCCTGGGTGGGGACCCAGGCCTCGCAGTCGAACTTGCGGGCCGCGGAGGTGCCGAGGTCCCCGGCGGCGGTGTCGATCACCCGGTAGGCGAGCTCGCACTTGGCGAGCATCTCCTCCTCCCACGCGAGCAGCCGCGCGTGCTCCGCCTCCGCGTCCTCCGGGGAGCAGTAGACGAACATCTCGAGCTTGTTGAACTGGTGCACGCGGATGATGCCCCGGGTGTCCCTGCCCCCGGAGCCGGCCTCGCGGCGGTAGCAGGAGGACCAGCCGGCGTAGCGCAGCGGGCCGTCGGAGAGGTCGAGGATCTCGTCGGCGTGGTAGCCCGCCAGGGGGACCTCGGAGGTGCCCACGAGATACAGCTCGTCCTTGCCGACGTGGTAGATCTCGTCGGAGTGGGCGACGTCGAAGCCCGTGCCGCTCATGATCTCGGGGCGCACGAGGTTCGGGGTGGTCATGGGGACGAAGCCGTTGTCCAGCGCCTGGTCCTGGCCCATGAGCAGCAGGGCGGTCTCGAGCCGGGCGACGTCGCGCTTGAGGAAGTAGAACCGGGCGCCGGAGACCTTGGACCCCCGCTCCATGTCGATGCCGTCCACGAGCTCGCCGATCTCCAGGTGGTCCCTGGGCTCGACGCCCTCCGCGGCGAAGTCGCGGGGCTCCCCGACGGTCCGGAGCAGGACGAAGTCGTCCTCCCCGCCCGTGGGGACGCCGTCGAGGACGAGGTTGTCCACGACCGCGACGAGCTCGTCCTGACCGGCACGGGCGGCCTCCGCGGCCGCCTGCGCCTCCTTGACCCGGGCGGCCAGCTCCTTGACCTCGGCGAGCAGCGCCTGCTTCTGCTCGCCCTGGGCCCGGGCCACCTGCTTGCCGAAGGCGTTCTGCTCGGCCCGCAGGGACTCGTACTCGGTGATCAGCCGGCGGCGCTCGACGTCCGCCTCCAGGATCCGGTCGATCAGGGTGTCGTCCGCCCCGCGGGCACGCTGCGAGGCGCGGAAGACGTCAGGGTTCTCACGGAGCTGGTTGATGTCGATCACCCTGACAGGGTACCCAAGTCCTCCGGACGCGACGGGGGTTAGGGTGGAGGCCCGTCGCGATCCGCCCGGCGCCGCGGGCCCGCGGCCCCGTGCCGCGGCGCCACCGCCCCACCGCACGGCGCCACCGGTCCCCGGCGCCGCAGAACCGAGGAGTCCTTCCGTGACCGCCACTCCCGTGGCCCCCAAACGGGTCGCCGTCGTCATCAACCCCATCAAGGCCGACGCGGACGTCGCCCGCGACGCCGTCATCATCGGGTGCCGCAAGGGCGGGTTCCCCGACCCCGTGTTCTACGAGACCGCGGAGGACGACCCGGGCTCCTCGATGGCCCGCGAGGCGCTCGAGCAGGACGCCGACCTCGTCATCGCCGCCGGCGGCGACGGCACCGTCCGGGCCGTGGCGGAGGCGCTGGTCGGCCACGACACCCCGCTGGGCCTCATCCCGCTGGGCACCGGCAACCTCCTGGCCCGCAACCTGGGCGCCGACCTGGGCGATCCCCACCGCAACGTGGACATCGCGCTCTTCGGCGCGGAGCGGGCCATCGACATGGCCACGTTCCGCGTGGAGCTCGAGGACGGGACCGTGGGGGACCACGCGTTCTGCGTCATGGGCGGGGCGGGCTTCGACGCCCAGATCATGACCGACACCCGGGACGAGCTGAAGAAGCTGGTCGGCTGGGCGGCCTACGGGGAGGCCGGAGTCCGGCACCTGATCGCGCCCCCGCGGTGGGCCCGCTTCCGGATCGACGACGGCGAGTGGCAGAGCCGCCGCGTCCGCTCCGTGATGGCCGCCAACTGCGGGATCCTCACCGCGGGCCTGATCCTGGTGCCGCAGGCGAAGATCAACGACGGCCTGCTGGACCTCGTGGTGATGTCCCCGCGCAGCACGCTGGAGTGGGCGCTGATGGCCGCCAAGGTCGTGTTCCGGCAGCGGCGCGACCTGCCCGTGATCGAGTTCTTCGCCGCGAAGAAGGTGCGCGTGGAGTTCCACGAGCCCATCGAGTCCCAGATGGACGGGGACGGCACCGGGCTGATCAACGGGTTCGAGTCCGAGATCCTCCCGGGCGCGCTCTCCGTGCGGGTGCCGCCCTCCCAGGGCGACTGACCCGCACGGGCGCCCGGGCCCCGCGGGTCAGTCGGCGGGATCGGGCCGGCGGCTCAGGCCCGCCACGAACGCGGCCACGAGGGCGAGCACGGCCAGTCCCACGGCCACGAGCGGGCCCTGCCCGCGGTCCGTGACCGAGGCGACCGGCTCCGGGACGACCCGGGAGGCCGGCACGAGGTCGAGGGCGTCGGCGGGCCGGGGGTCCCCGACGACGGGGCTCGGGCCGATCTCGACGCGGACCACCTGGGTGGGCTCGGGCGGCGCGGCCGCCGCGGCCGGCGGCGCGGCGAGCGCGCAGGCCAGGAGGGCCGGGGCGGCGGCGAGGGTGAGGCGGCGGACGGCGGGAGCAGGCATGGTGGCACCTCCGGTCGGGCTCGGTCCCGACCCGGGGGGTCGATCGACACCGGCTGAAGATCGCGGGCACGGACGCGCCCGCACTCCCCATGGTGCATGTATTCGCAATTGCTAACAAGCGGGGGTGCGGTGCGCGTCCTCGCGTTACGCGCCGTCCGGCGCGCCCTGCGCGGGCGGGGTCTCCGGGGCCCGGCGGTCGCGGTCCTGGAGGGCGGCGACCCAGGCGGCCGCCGCGCGGAAGGCGTCGTCGGAGTGGTGCGGGGCCACGGTCGCCACCTTGTGGTCGGCCCGCGGATAGGAGCCGAGGAAGCGTGTGCTGGGACAGACGCGGCGCAGTCCCTCGACGGCGTCCGCCACCCGGGCGTCGAGGATGTGACCGTCGACGTCCACGCTGAAGAAGTACTCCCCGAGGAAGTTGCCCGTGGGCCGCGACTCGATCCGCGAGAGGTTGACCCCCCGGGTCGCGAACTGCTCGAGGATCTCCATGAGGGCCCCGGCGCGGTCCTCCCACAGGGGAATGACGAGCGTGGTGCGGTCCGCGCCCGTGCGCGGCGGCAGGGGCGCCCCGGGCCGGGCCACGAGCACGAACCGGGTGACGGCCGCCCTGTTGTCCCCGATGTCCTCCGCCAGCACCTCGAGCTCGGGGTGCTGCTCGACGACCACGGGCGAGCAGACCGCGGCGTCGAAGCCCGCCCGGGACGCCGGCCCCTCGCGCCCCGCCCCGCCGGGGAGCAGCGCGAGCGCCGCGGCGGCCGTGGAGGACGCCGGGACGTAGTCCACGCCCGGCAGCCGCTCGTCCATCCAGCCCCGCACCTGGGCCCATGCGTGGGAGTGCGTGGAGACCGTGCGGACGTCGGCGAGCGCCGTGCCCGGCGGGGCCACGAGGACGAAGCTGATGGGCACCAGCGCCTCCCGGACGATGCGCAGCTCGCTGCCGGTGGCCACCGCGTCGAGGGTCGCGGTCACGCCGCCCTCCACGGAGTTCTCGATGGGCACCATGGCGGCGTCGACCTCGCCGGAGCGGACGGCCGCGAGCGCCACGGGCACGGAGGACACGGGGAGGCGCTCCGCCTCACGGGCGCCCGCCACGCTCAGCAGCGCGGCCTCGGTGAAGGTGCCGGCGGGGCCCAGGTAGGCGTACCTCAACGGACGTTCGGGGTCTCGCCCGTCTCGGACACCATGGGCTTCTCGGCGTCCATCCACGCCCCCATGCCGCCCAGGACGTTGATGGGGTCGAAGCCGTACTGCTGGAGGTACGCCGTGGCCTTGAGGGACCGGCCGCCGGAGCGGCAGATCACGTACACGTCCTCGTCCACCGGCACCTCGCCGTAGCGCTCCGGGAGCTGCCGGAGCGGGATGTGCTGGGCACCGGCGATGTGCCCGGCCTCCCACTCCTCGTCCTCGCGCACGTCCAGGACGCGTGCGCCCTCGGGGATCTCCTCCACCGAGGCGCTCGGCAGGCTGTCCAGGTTGTCCATCGTCCGGGTCCTCTCGTCGGGAACGGGCTGTCCCGGACCAGCCTAGTCCGCGGGCACGGGGGCCGGTGCGCCCACCCCGCGGGCGGCCGGGGGCTTCCAGGCGGCACACAGAAACGAAACAATCCCTGTATAAATTGTGCCCTCGCCGCCGGGAGTGCCGTGCGGCGGGTCCGACCAGGCACCTCGTCCGGGTGTCCTCGACAGAAGGAAGAACTCCCATGAGCACCAGCGAACCCCGCAGCGCGGGGCCCGACGCCCCGGACCGCGAGGACCACGGCTTCAAGAAGGTCCTCGGCCGCCTCGACGCGATCGCCCTCGGCTTCGGCGCGATGATCGGCTTCGGCTGGGTTATCCTCACCGGCGACTGGCTGGCCGAGGCCGGGACCATGGGCACCGTGCTGGCCCTCGTCACCGGTGGGCTCATCATGGCCGTCGTCGGACTCGTCTACGGCGAGCTCGTCGCCGCCATGCCGTACGCGGGCGGGGAGCACAACTACCTCCTGCGCGGCATGGGCGCCCGGTGGGCCTTCGTCGGGTCCTGGGCCATCACCGGCGGCTACATCACCATCGTGGCCTTCGAGGCCGTGGCGGTCCCCCGCACCCTGCAGTACATCTTCCCGGGCCTGAGCCAGATCCCGCTGTGGACGGTGGCCGGCTTCGAGGTGAACCTGACCTGGGCGCTGGTGGGGTCGCTGACCGCCGTCATCATCACCGCGATCAACATCCGCGGCGTGAAGCACGCCTCCATGGTGCAGATCTTCGTGATCCTCTTCCTGCTGATCGTGGGACTCATGATGATCTTCGGGGCGTTCACCCGCGGCTCGGTCGACACCATGGAGCCGTTCTTCACGAGCGGCACGGCCGGCTTCTTCCTCGTGCTCGTCACCGTCCCGTTCCTGTTCGTCGGCTTCGACGTCATCCCCCAGGTCTCCGAGGAGATGCACCTGCCGGCCAAGCAGCTGGGCGGGACCATCATCGTCTCCGTGCTGCTCGCCGCGGCCTGGTACGTCATGGTCGTGCTCACCACGTCCTCGGCGATGTCCGGCGCGGACATCGCCGGCGCGGACATCGCGGTCGCGGACGCCATGGGAGCCATGTTCTCCAGCACGGCCGTGGCCAACCTGCTCATCGCCGGCGGCCTCGCCGGCATCCTGACGTCCTGGAACTCGCTCCTCATGGGGGCGTCCCGCCTGCTCTGGGCGCTCGGCAACTCCCGGATGGTGCCGCAGTGGTTCGGCCGCCTCCACCCGAAGTACGGCACCCCGGCCAACGCCCTGCTCTTCGTGGGCGCCCTCTCCTTCGTGGCCCCGTTCTTCGGCGCCGAGATGCTGGGCTGGCTCGTGGACTCCGGCTCCCCGTCCATCGTGATCGCCTACGCCCTGGTCTCCGTGGTCTTCGTGATCCTGCGCCGGACCGAGCCCGGCATGGAACGCCCCTTCCGGATCGGCGGCCACGGCCACGGCGGAACGGCGATCGGCGTCCTCTCGGTCGTGCTGTGCCTCGCTCTGATCAGCCTGTACCTGCCCGGGATGCCCGCCTTCCTCAGCGCGCCCGCCTGGACCATCTTCGGGCTGTGGTGGCTGCTCGGGCTCGTGTTCCTGCTGCGCATCCCCACCGGGATCCGGCCGGGCGCCGACGCCGAGCACCGGCTCGTCGCCGAGGTCGAGCGCCGCAGGCAGCGGAGCTGAGACGGCCGCCGCGCCGGGAACCGCCGCGCCGGGCGGTCCCCGGCGCGCCGGGAAGGACAGCGAGGACTGCGGAAGAGGAGGACTGCCCATGGTCACGGTCGCCCAGGTGCTCGGCCTGCCCGGGCTCGGGCTGGAGCCCGTCGTCGAGGCGGCCACCGACCTGCCGGTGAGCTGGGTGGTGACCAGCGAGCTCGCCGATCCCACCCCGTACCTCGAGGGCGGAGAGGTCCTCCTGCTGACGGGCCTCCACACCTCTGCCCGGGCGCACTCCTGGACGGAGTACGTCCGCCGGCTCACGGACCGGGGCGTGGTGGCGCTGGGCCTGGGCGTGGGCGGACGGCTGTCCTACCTCCGCGTGCCCGACGCGCTCGCCGCGGCGTGCCGGGACGCCGGGCTGACCCTGTTCCGGGTGCCCGAGCGCACCCCCTTCCTGGGCATCATCCGCGCCGCGGCCGAGATGCGCGCGGCGGAGGCGCGCACCGCCCTCGAGGCGATGCTCTCCGAGCAGCGGCGCCTGACCCGGGCCGCGGTGGGGCGGAACGGCCCGGCCCGGGTGGTCCGCACGCTGGTGTCGGTGCTCGGCGGCGGGTGGGCGGGCGTCTGCGCGGCGGACGCCCGGATCGTGGAGCGCTCCGGCCCCGGGCTGCCCGAGCTGCCCGCGGGCCGGACGCTCCCCGAGCTCCTCGACCGGCTGCGCCCGGCCGGGCTGCGCGGGTCCCTGAGCGAGTCCGGCCCGGCCGGCGCGGTGGTCGTCCACCCCCTCGGGGTGGACGGCGCCCCCCAGAGCTACCTCGTGGTGGTCCTGCCCGGCCCGGTCGATCCCGTCCGGACCGGCGTGATCGCCACCGCCGTGGCCCTGCTCTCGCTGCACGCGGAGCGCGCGGCGGAGCAGACGCTGTTCCGCCGCCGGGTCCGTGCGGGGGCCCTCGCCCTCCTGCTCAACGGCGAGGTGCGCTCGGCGGACGCCCTGCTGGGGGTGGCGGACGACACGACGTGGTTGACGGCACCCCGGGTGCGGGTGGCCCGCCTGCGCGGCGGCGCCGAGGAGCTGCGGGACGGCGTGCGACGCCTCGAGGCGCAGGCCGCCCACGGCGCGAGACCGGTGCTCGTCGGGGCGCCGGCCACGGAGCCCGGCGGCGAGCAGACCGTCGCGGTGCTGCTGGAGGACCTCCCGGAGCGGCTCGCCGAGGTGCGTGCCGCCGCCGAGGCCTCCGGGCTGCGGGCCGGCATCGGCGGCCCGGCGGCCGTGCACGAGACGGACGCGAGCGACCGGGAGGCCCGCGAGGCGCTGGAGCGCACCACGGACCGTCAGCGCGTCGGCACGTGGGACGACCTCGTGGCGGGCGGCGTCGCCGGTCTCCTCCCGCCCGAGGCCGCCCGGGCCTGGGCGCGGCAGCTGCTCGGCCCCGTCGACGGGGCCGGGCGGCTGTCCCTGCTGCGCACGTTCCTCGCCCACAACGGCAACCGGAGCGGGACGGCCGAGGCCCTGGGGATCCACCGCAACACCCTGCAGCAGCGGCTGCAGGAGGTCGAGGAGGCGCTCGGCCGGTCCGTGGACGACCCGCAGCTGCGCGCGGAGCTGTGGATCGCCCTGCGGCTGTCCGACCGGCCCGACCGAGCGACGCCGTAGCCCGCCGTCGTTCCTCTGTGCACTGTGCACGACGACGTCACGAAGATTCAGCATCCTGCTGGGTCGCCCCGGCGCTAGCCTGGAGCAGTCGGGGGACCGTGGCGGCCCCTCGGCGCCGGCTCCGCCCCGGCTCGGCGTCACCCGGTGACGACGTCCCCGCGGGGGAGCCCGTCCGGAGTCCTACGATGGACGGGCGGGCCCAGTGCTGTCGCCCGCCCGTCCGACGAACCCCCTGACGCAGCGCAGGGCCACCGGTGCCCGGTGGCCCGGCGCGCGTCGAGAAGAGAGGCTGATACATGAGCACCACGGACAAGGCCCCCGCGGCCACCGGCATGAAGGACCGCATCGAGGCGGTCCTCGCCAAGACCCCCACGGGACTGCTGATCGACGGTCAGTGGCGCGACGCCTCGGACGGGGGGACCTTCGAGGTGGAGAACCCGGCCACCGGCGAGGTCATCGCGACCATGGCCTCGGCCACCCGCGAGGACTCCCAGGCCGCGATGGACGCCGCCGCCGACGCCCAGGAGTCCTGGGCCCGCACCCCCGCCCGGGAGCGCTCGGAGATCCTGCGGCGCGCGTTCGACCTCGTGCAGGAGCGCGCCGAGGACCTCGCCCTGCTGATGACCCTGGAGATGGGCAAGCCGCTGGCCGAGGCCGCCGGGGAGGTCAAGTACGGGGGTGAGTTCCTGCGCTGGTTCGCCGAAGAGGCCGTGCGCGACTACGGCCGCTACCTCGACACCCCCGAGGGCAACCTGCGGATGCTGGTCACCCACAAGCCCGTGGGCCCGTGCCTGCTGATCACCCCGTGGAACTTCCCGCTGGCGATGGCCACCCGCAAGGTCGCCCCGGCCGTGGCCGCCGGCTGCACCATGGTGCTCAAGCCCGCACGGCTGACCCCGCTCACCTCCCAGTACTTCGCCCAGCTCATGCTGGACGCGGGCCTGCCGGCCGGGGTGCTCAACGTCGTCTCCTCCGCCTCCGCCGCGGCGGTCTCCGAGCCGATCATGGCCGACCCGCGCCTGCGCAAGGTCTCCTTCACCGGCTCCACCCCGGTGGGCAAGCAGCTGATGAAGCTGGCCACGGACAACGTGCTGCGCACCTCCATGGAGCTCGGCGGCAACGGGCCGCTGATCGTCTTCGAGGACGCCGACGTGGACAAGGCCGTGGCCGGAGCCATGGCCGCGAAGATGCGCAACATGGGCGAGGCCTGCACGGCCGCCAACCGGCTGCTGGTGCACGAGTCGGTCGTCGACGAGTTCGTCGAGAAGATGGCCGCGAAGATGGCCGCGCTCACCGTGGGCAACGGCGTGGACGACGGCGTGAGCGTGGGCCCGATGGTCGAGGCCAAGGCCCGCGACTCCGTCGAGGAGTTCGTCACCGACGCCGTCGAGCGCGGGGCGAAGGTCGTCGTCGGCGGGGCGCGCGTGGACGGGCCCGGCTACTTCTTCCAGCCCACCCTGCTGCGCGACGTCCCCGTCGACGCCCGGGCGGTGACCGAGGAGATCTTCGGCCCCGTGGCCCCGGTCGTCACCTTCAAGGACGAGGACGAGGCCGTGGCCCTGGCGAATGCCACCGAGTACGGGCTGGCCTCCTACGTGTTCACCGAGAACATCTCCCGCGGCCTGCGCATCGGCGACCGCATCGAGTTCGGCCTCATGGGCCTCAACGTCGGGGTGATCTCGAACGCGGCCGCCCCGTTCGGCGGCGTCAAGCAGTCCGGCCTGGGCCGCGAGGGTGGGGCCGAGGGCCTGCACGAGTACACCACCACCCAGTACATCGGTGTGGAGAACCCCTGGGCCAACGTCCCGAACCCCGGCACCGGCACCCCCGCCTGAGGTCCTGACCCGCGTTCCCGCACCGGGACGGCGGTCGTCGCAGGCAGCTGCGGCGGCCGCCGTCCCGTGCCGGGGCACTCCCGCCCGGCGCCCCCGACCGTTCCGTCCCGTCCTCACCGTCCCGTCCCCACCGAAAGGAGATCTCGTCGTGACCGAGATCCAGTACCGGCTCGAGCAGGTCCGTCGCCTCGACGGCGCCCTCCCGGGCCCCAAGTCCCGCGAGCTGTCCGAGCGGCGCGCCGCGGCCGTCGCCTCCGGAGTCGCCTCCTCCGTGCCCGCCTACGCCGCGGACGTGGACGGCGGGATCGTGCTCGACGTCGACGGCAACCAGCTCGTCGACCTCGGGTCCGGCATCGCCGTGACCAGCGTGGGCGCCTCCGCCCCCGCCGTGGTCGCCAAGGTGCAGGAGGCCGTGGCGCACTTCACCCACACCTGCTTCATGGTCACCCCGTACGAGGGCTACGTGGCCGTCGCGGAGAAGCTCGCCGAGCTCTCCCCCGGCGACCACCAGAAGAAGGCGGCGCTGTTCAACTCGGGCTCCGAGGCCGTCGAGAACGCCGTGAAGATCTCCCGCGTGCACACCGGCCGCCAGGCCGTGGTCGTCTTCGACCACGCCTACCACGGGCGCACGAACATGACCCTCGCGATGACCGCCAAGGTGATGCCCTACAAGCAGGGCTTCGGCCCGTTCGCCGGCGAGGTCTACCGCGTGCCCGTGTCCTACCCGTTCCGGGACCCGGAGGGCATGACCGGCGCCGAGGCCGCCCGCCGCGCGCTGCTCCAGGTGGAGAAGCAGGTCGGCGCCGAGAACGTGGCCGCCGTCGTGATCGAGCCCATCCAGGGCGAGGGCGGGTTCATCGTGCCGGCCGACGGCTTCCTGCCCGCGCTGTCCGAGTGGTGCACCGACAACGGCGCCGTGTTCGTCGTCGACGAGGTGCAGTCCGGCATCGCGCGCACCGGCGAGTGGTTCGCCGTGGACCACGAGGGCGTCGTCCCCGACCTGATCACCGTGGCCAAGGGCGTGGCCGGCGGCATGCCGCTGTCCGGCGTGGTCGGCCGCGCCGAGATCATGGACTCCGTCCACGCGGGCGGCCTCGGCGGCACCTACGGCGGCAACCCCGTGGCCTGCGCCGCCGCCCTCGGCGCGCTGCAGACCATCGAGGAGTGGGACCTCGTGGCCCGCGCCCGCCGGATCGAGGAGATCATCCGGGAGGAGATGGCCCCGGTGGCCGAGGAGACCGGCACCGTGGGCGAGATCCGCGGCCGCGGGGCCATGATGGCGCTGGAGTTCGTCCGGCCCGGCGGCACGGAGCCCGACGCCGACGCCGCCAAGGCGATCGCCGCGGAGTGCCTCGCGCAGGGCGTCATCATCCTGACCTGCGGGACCTTCGGCAACATCGTGCGCCTGCTGCCCCCGCTCGTCATCGGCGAGGAGCTGCTGCGCGACGGCCTGCAGGTGCTCGCCCAGGCCGTCCGCAACGCGGCGGCCTAGGCGAGCTCGAGGGGTCTCGTTCAGCGCCACCCTCCCGCCGCGCCGAGGGGTCTCGTTCGCACGGTCAGTCAGTCACATTCCGTCCGGACGGGCCCCCTCGGCGCGGCGGGCGGCCGGTCGCGGCCCCTTGCCCCGCGCACCCCGGCTCGGCCCCGTCACCGGCGGTGCGCGACCCCCATGGCCTCCCACACCAGGGCGACCGCCACCGGCACCCGGCCCCGCGTCGTCGTCGTGTGCCGGTGCAGGTCGTGAGCGCAGATCCGGAGCTCCCGCCACCCCGCCGACTCCGTGGCCCGCAACCGCCTGATGTCCAGCACTCGCTGCTCCGCCCGGTCGTGGTGGGCACCCTCGTACTGCAGGCTCAGCCGGTGGCTCTCCAGGGCGAGGTCGGGCTGCGCCAGCAGCGTCCCGTCGGGCCCCAGCAGGGGATGGTCGAGCACCAGGCCCCGGATCCCGTGGTCCTCGAGCAGCAGCCGCAGCCGTGTCTCGCCGGGCGAGTCCGACCCCACCCGCATCCGCTCGACCGCGGCGCGGGCCGTCCGGATGCCACGCCGCCCGGCGTGCGCCCGCACCCCGGTCTCGAGCTCGTCCGGCCGGCACACCGCGGCCACGGCCCGGCGGATCCCGTGGCGGTGGGCGTCGACCAGCCCGTCGGCGAGCACCGCTGCCTCCGTCACCGTGAGTTCGGCGCAGACGTCCAGGAACGTGCGCACCGGTGACGTGACGGCCACCCCGTGGACGCGGACCACCTCGTGCGGACCGAGGCGTCCCCTCCGGCAGACGACGCCGGGCCGCCTCAGGGCCCTCGAGTCGTCGGCGCGCGTGAGCCACAGCTCCGAGGACCGCTGCCAGGGGTCAGGAACCCGCATCCGGTGGAGCAGCGCCGCGGAGCGGTGGCTGATCACCGTCCCCGGATACCGGCGGGTCAGTGCCCGTGCCGCTTCCAGCAGCGGAGCGGGACAGCCGGCGGGGACCCGCACTCCCCTGCCGACGGGACTGGTGAGGTCGGCGTCCCGGAGCCGGTGCTCCGCGACGCCCAGGGCGAGTGCCTCCTGACGTGAGAAGCCGATTCCACGGAGTTCGGGCGGCAGGGGCCCGGGGTGTCTCATGCCGAGAGCATGACCGACGTGGACGGGCGGAGGAGGGCGCGAGCACACGGAGTGGCGCAGTCTTGCTCTCCCGGACCGTCATCGTGCCCCGGTGGAGTGCGGTTGCGCCGCCCGGCATTCTGCGGCCCCTCCAGGGCGAGGGGGCGGGTTCTGCACGTCGCCATCACCGAGGGGTCGCTGCCGGACCCTCCGCGACGCTGTTTCCCACCGAACGCGACCCCTCGCGCACCGGGAGCGCCGAACGCGACCCCTCGCACACGGTGGAGAGGTCAGCCGGAGCAGCGCTCCTGCAGGCCTCTGACCTCCTGGACCACGCTGATGAAGGAGCGCTCGCCCTGCCGGAAGCCGGCGACGGCCTCACGGACCGAGGTGAGCTGCCCGGACAGCTCGTCCGGGGCGGTGGCCGCGAGCTCGTCGACCTCGGTGAACAGCCCGGCGGGATCGTCCCGCAGCTGCTGCGGCGCGGTGCGCACGGTCTCGAGCACGCGGGCGCACGTCTCCTGGACGGTGGCCGGCGAGGCCCCGCCGGAGTCCGTGGGGGCGCTCGCGGCGGCGGACGCCGTCGCATCCGGCCCGGTGCCGGCCGTACTGTCCCCGTCGGAGGAGGGCGATGAGCAGCCGGCGAGGGCCAGGAGCAGGACAGACGCCGTCGCCGCGCGGATCGCCGCGGGACGGGGCGCACAGGCGGTGGGCACGGGGGTCTCCTGCGGGTCGGGGAAGGTCGGGAACCGGGGCGTGCGGGCACGCCCCGGACAGCCGCCAGCCTACTAGCCTGGGCTCAGCGCCCTGCGGAGCCCCGGAGGGGACCGCGCGACCGTCGGACAGGAGCCTGCCGTGACCTCGATCGGAGACCTCAGCGCCGTGCAGCTGCGGGACGCGCTCGCGCGCGGCGAACTGGGCGCGGTGGAGACCGCCGAGCACTTCCTGGCCAGGATCGAGGCGCGCAATCCGGCCCTGGGGGCCTTCGTCCACGTCGCGGCGGACCTCGCCCTCGACCGGGCGCGCGCGCTCGACGCCCTGCCCGCCGGGGCCGCCCGCGGAGCGCTGCACGGCGTGCCGCTCGCGGTGAAGGACCTGCACGACGTCGCCGGGATGCCCACCACCTACGGTTCCGCCGCCGTGACCGGGCGGCGCGGCGGCGCGTCTGTGGCGGAGGCCGACGACGACCTCGCGGCCCTGCTCGGCGCGGCCGGGGCGGTGTGCCTGGGCAAGACCCAGGTGCCCGAGTTCGGCCTCAACTGCTACTCCGAGAACCTCGTGGCCCCGCCCGCCCGGAACCCGCACGACCCGTCGACGGGGGCCGGCGGCTCCTCGGGCGGCCAGGCGGCGGCCGTGGCGGCGGGGCTGCTCCCGGTGGCGCCGGGCTCCGACGGCGGCGGGTCGGTGCGCATCCCGGCGGCGGTGTGCGGGCTGGTCGGGCTCAAGCCCAACCGCGGCCGGGTGCCCACCGCGGACGCGCAGTCGGACGCCGCTCAGCTCGTGGTGAACGGGCCTCTCGCCCGCACGGCCGAGGACGCGGCGCTGCTGCTCGACGTCCTGTGCGCCCCCGCGCCCGGCCCGGCGCACGGCAACGTGGTGCGGCGGGCGGTCCGCGCCGCCCCGCAGGGGTCCTTCCTGGACGGCGTGCGCGCGGCCCGGCGGGGCGACCTCCCGTGGGGGGACCGGCCCCTGCGGATCGGGGTGAGCACCGCCTCCCCGTTCGACGCCGTCCAGGACATCGAGGTCTCCCCGGAGGCCCGCGCCGCCCTCGACGCGGGCGTCGCCCGGTTGCGGGCCGCCGGGCACGAGGTCGAGGAGGCCGAGCTGTCCTACGACCCCGAGTACCCCGGGGCCTTCTTCGACGTGTGGACCACCTCGATGGGCACGGCCCCGCTGGACGACGAGCAGGCGGGGAGGCTCACCGGCCTCGCGGGGGCCTTCCGCGCCCGCGCCCTGCGCCGGTCGGCGGTCGAGCTGGCCCAGGCCGTGGGCGTCCTGCGCCGGATCGAGCAGGACGTGGTCCGGGCCTACGGCGCCTGGGACGTGGTCCTGACGCCCGCGCTCGCCATGACACCGCGGCCGCTGGGCTGGTACTGGGAGGGCTACGACCTCGCGGACCCCGCGGGCGCGGACCAGGACTACCGGCGCCAGTGCGGGTACACGCCGTGGACCTCGGTCGTGAACGTCGTGGGCCTGCCCGCGGTGACCGTCCCGACGCTGTGGACCCGCGCGGCGGGCGACGACGACGGGCCGGTCGTGCCCATGGGCGTCCAGCTCATCGGCCGCCCGAGCGCGGAGGCGCAGCTGCTCGCCGTCGTCGCCCAGCTCGAGGACCAGGGCCGCCCCGGCCCCCGCGCCGCGGCTTAGGAGTGGCCCAGGGCCTCCTCCTCCGTGTCGGGGTCGTCCGGATCGGTGGCCGCCTGGGGGTCCTCCTCCGGCTCGAAGCCGGTCGCGTTCTCGTCGGTGGTCAGCCCGATGCCCTGCTCGTTGTCCGGGACGGTGCCCTCCGGGCCCTTGCCCGAGCCCTCGGTCGTCCCGCCGGGTGCGTCGCTCATGGTGTCCCTGCCTCCTCGTTCGGTCCTGCCCTGTCTGGTGCCCTCATCCTGTCCCACCGGCCGCGATTCCTCCACCCCCGCGCGGGCCTCCCGCGCGGCACGGAGCACGAAACCTGGCGACCCGATCGCGTGCCAGCCCCCGCGGGCCCGCCGCCCGGCGGTAGGTTGGGCGCCATGACCAATCGTGCGGGCACCGTCGCCCAACCCAGTGACCTCGTCGACCTCGGCAAGCTCCTCGACGCCTACACCGACGTCGTGCCCGACCCCTCGGACCCGGACCAGCGCGTGGCGTTCGGCACGTCCGGGCACCGCGGCTCGTCCCTCAAGGCCTCGTTCAACGAGCAGCACATCGCGGCCATCACGCAGGCCATCGTGGAGTACCGCGCCGGCCAGCGGATCACGGGCCCGCTGTTCATGGGCAAGGACACCCACGCCCTGTCCGGGCCCGCGCAGGACACCGCGCTCGAGGTGCTGGCCGCCAACGAGGTCACCGTCCTGCTGGACTCCCGGGACGGCTACGTGCCCACCCCGGCGCTGTCCCACGCGATCCTGACCCACAACGCGGGCCGGGCGGAGGCGGTGGCCGACGGCATCGTCATCACCCCCTCGCACAACCCGCCCGGTGACGGCGGCTTCAAGTACAACCCGCCCAACGGCGGCCCCGCGGACTCCGACGCCACCGAGTGGATCGCCCAGCGGGCCAACCAGTTCCTCGAGAACGGCATGTCCGGGGTCCGCCGGGTCTCCCTGGAGCGGGCGCGGGCGGCGGAGACCACGGGCGGCTACGACTTCCTCGAGGAGTACGTGCGGACGCTGCCGGAGGTCGTCGACCTCGACGTGGTGCGGGACTCCGGTCTGCACATCGGCGCGGACCCCATGGGCTCGGCCTCCGTGGCCTACTGGGGCGAGATCGCCCAGCGCTTCGGGCTGAACATGACCGTGGTGAACCCGCAGGTGGACCCGCAGTGGGCGTTCATGACCCTCGACTGGGACGAGAAGATCCGGATGGACTGCTCCTCCCCGAACGCCATGGCCTCCCTCATCGGCAACCGGGACAAGTACGACATCGCCACCGGCAACGACGCCGACACCGACCGCCACGGCATCGTGACCCCGGACGCGGGGCTGATGAACCCCAACCACTACCTGGCGGTGGCGATCGACTACCTCTTCCGCGAGCGCACCGGCTGGTCCCCGGACGCCGGGGTCGGCAAGACGCTGGTGTCCTCCTCGATCATCGACCGGGTGGCGGCCTCGCTGGGCCGCGAGCTCGTGGAGGTGCCGGTGGGCTTCAAGTGGTTCGTGCCCGGCCTGATGGACGGCTCGATCGGCTTCGGCGGCGAGGAGTCCGCGGGCGCGTCCTTCCTGCGCCGGGACGGCTCCGTGTGGTCCACCGACAAGGACGGGATCATCCTGGCCCTGCTGGCCTCGGAGATCACGGCCCGCACCGGCAAGACCCCGTCCCAGCGCTACACGGAGCTCACCGAGGAGTTCGGCGCCCCCGTCTACCAGCGCATCGACGCCCCGGCGAGCCGGGAGCAGAAGGCCGCCCTGAAGAAGCTCTCCCCGGCCCAGGTCGAGGCGGACACCCTGGCCGGCGAGCAGATCACGGCGAAGCTGACGAACGCCCCCGGCAACGGCGCGGCGATCGGCGGGCTGAAGGTCACCACGAAGAACGCGTGGTTCGCGGCCCGGCCGTCCGGCACGGAGGACGTCTACAAGATCTACGCGGAGTCGTTCCTCGGCGAGGAGCACCTGCAGCAGGTCCAGCGGGAGGCCAAGGCGCTGGTGGACGGCGTCATCTCCTGACGGGCCCCGGAGGCGGTCCGGGCCGGTCCCGGGGCCGGACCCAGACCGCCTCCGCGGCGAGGACGTCCACCTCGACGACGTCCCCGTCCAGCACCACGGGCACCGCGCGGGACCGGTGCTCGCCGAGCACGAGCTCGGTGCCCGGCCGGATGCCGGCGGTTCCGAGCCGGCGCAGCACGGCCGGATCCGCGTCCGAGACCCGGGCCACCACCACGGGACTGCCCGGGGCGACGTCGGCGAGGAGCACGGCCGGGGCGGACGGCACGGTGCCGTCCCGCCGCGGGATCGGGTCGCCGTGCGGGTCCCGCTCCGGATGGCCCAGGAGGACGTCCAGCCGGGCGACGAACTTCTCGCTGACCGCGTGCTCGAGGACCTCGGCCTCCTCGTGCACCTCGTCCCAGGAGTAGCCCAGGTGGCCGGTGAGGAAAGCCTCGAGGATCCGGTGGCGCCGCACCATCTGGACGGCGACGTCCCGGCCGCGGTCGGTGAGGACGATCCCGCCGTGGGCGGGCCGGCTCAGCAGCCCCTGCGCGGTGAGCTTCTTGACGGCCTCCGACACGGTGGACGGGGACAGGCCCAACCGCTGGGCCAGCCCGGTGGTGGTCACGGCGTCCGAGGACCACTCCTGGGCCAGCCAGACCGTCTTCAGGCAGTCCTGGACGGACCGGTTCAGTTCTTCCGCGCGCACTCCCCCAGGCTAGCGACCCGCAGACGGCGCCGCCCGGCGCCGACCCCGGGCGAGCGGACCGGGGCGCATTATGCACCCTGCGGGCCCCCGGCACGAGGAGAACCGGCCTGGACGCCCCGTGTTGCGAAGTGTGACGGATTCCGGGACCTTCCGGTGGCAGGAGCCTAGCCTGGCAGGAGTGCCCGAGCGGCGACGCCGCCGCCCCGACCCGACGGAAGGAACCCCCATGTCGCTCCACCTGCTCGAGATCGTTCCCGCCTCCGCGTCCAAGGACGCCGTGACCCAGCTCATCGCCACGGTCTCCGAGGCCGTCTCCGCGGCGGGCGCCGAGTTCATCGAGTCCCAGGTCACGGCCGACCACGGACGGGTGTTCGTGATCGTGGAGGCCGACAGCGCCGAAGGCCTCGCCCAGACCGTGCGCACCGCCGCCGGGGACGCCGCCGCGGAGGTCACCGGCCCCGACGCCGTCCGCCTCGTGGGCGCCGAGCTCGACGACATCAAGAAGCTCAAGGGCGATGCGCAGTACCTGGTGGAGTGGGACATCCCCGCCGAGATCACCATGGAGCAGTACCTGGCGCGCAAGAAGGCCAACTCCCCGAAGTACGCCGAGGTCCCCGAGGTCTCCTTCCTGCGCACCTACGTGCGCGAGGACACCGCCAAGTGCCTGTGCTTCTACAACGCCCCCGACGAGGCGGCCGTGGAGCGGGCCCGCCAGGCCGTGGGCACCCCGTTCGACCGGCTGTTCAAGCTCAACGTCTGACGGGCCGCAGCACGCGACGACACGGCGGTCCCCGCGAGCCGGGGGCCGCCGTCGTGCTTCGACGCCCGGGCCCGCCCGCCGAGCGGACGAGCCCCGCCCCGCACTCCCCGGCAGAACGGAAGACCATGACCCAGTCCACGCGATCCCCGTCCACGGCCGGCGGGCCGGACCCCGAGGGCCGGCCCCTGCTCGCGCCGCTCGTCGACTACCCCGAGCACGAGTTCGTCCGCCGCACCGCCGCGGCGCGGGCCCGCGACGTCGACACGGCCGCCGCCTCCCCGCTGGGGACCCTGCGCGAGCTGGGCGCCCGGGGGCTGCTGGACCTCGGCCTGACCGGGTCGCTGGCCCCGCAGGCGGCCGTCGTGTTCGACCTCGCCACCGAGTGCACCGCCACGGCGTTCTCCCTGTGGGCCCACCGGGCGACCGTCGAGTACCTCGCCGCCACCGGGACGGAGATCCCCGCGGACGTGCGCTCCGGGGCCGTGCCCGGCTGCTCGGCGATGGCGCCGGCTTTCAAGGACGCCGCCGGCATCGGCGAGATCCCCGTGACGCTGACCGCCGGCGCGGCGGGACCTGTCCTCGACGGCACCGTGCCGTGGGCCTCCAACCTGTACCCCGAGGGCGTCGTGGTCCTGCCCGCCGTCCGGGAGGACGGCACCCGCGTGGTGGTCCGGACCCGGGTCTCGGCACCGGGGGTGACGGTGCGCCTGCTCGAGAACCTGATGGCGCTCAACGCGACGGCCTCGGGCGTTCTCGTCCTCGAGGGCGTGGCCGTCGACCCCGCCGAGGACCTGCTGAGCGAGGACGTCCCGTCCTTCCTCGCCGCCGTCCGCGGCCCGTTCCTGCTGCTGCAGACCGCCTTCTGCCTCGGCCTCTCGGCCGCCGCGCTGACCGCCGCGCACGAGGCCCTGCAGGGCGTCGCCGAGGTGTTCCGGGAGGAGCTCGAGGAGGCGGCCGCCGAGTACCGCCGCCTGCGCGCCGACCTCCTGCGCCTGGCGGAGGCACCCCGGGAGACCGCCCCCCGGGAGCTGTTCTCCCTCCGGCTGGACGCCGCGCTGCTCACGGGCCGGGCGACCCGGATCGAGGGGAAGGTCGTGGGCGGGCGCGGCTACGCCATGTCCTCCCCCACCGCCCGCCGGGCCCGCGAGGCCGCGTTCCTGCCCGTGCAGTCCCCCACGGAAGGTCACCTGCGGTGGGTGCTGCAGAACCTGGCCTGAGCCGCGCCGCGCCGGCGCTCACCGTCCGCGGGCTGCGCAAGAGCTACCCGGGGGCCTCCGCGCCCGCCCTCGACGGGGTGGACCTGACCCTGCGCAGCGGTGAGACGTTCGCGGTGCTGGGCCCCAGCGGGTCCGGGAAGTCCACGCTGCTGCGGGCGATCGCGGGGCTCGAGCCCCTGGACGGGGGCAGCATCGAGTTCGGCTGCGCCGACGAGCGCTTCGCCGTCGTCTTCCAGGACCCCGGGCTGTTCCCCTGGCTGTCGGTGCGCCAGAACATCGCCCTCGGCGGGCGGTACCGGCGCAACCGGGACCGCTTCGAGGACGCCCGCGTGGACGACCTGCTCGAGATCCTCGGTCTGGTCCCGCTCGCGCACACCCCCGTCCAGGAGCTCTCCGGCGGGCAGGCCCAGCGGGTGTCGGTGGGCCGCGCGCTCGCGGTGCGCCCCGACGTGCTGCTGCTCGACGAGCCGTTCAGCGCCCTGGACCCGGCGACCCGCAAGGACCTCCAGCTGTGGCTGCGCGGGCTCGCCACCGAGCTGGACCTGACGGTCTTCCTCGTGACCCACGACGTCGACGAGGCCATCACCCTCGGCGACCGGATCGGCTTCTTCGCCGGTCCGCGCGGCTTCCGCCGGCAGTGGGTCCCGGCGCAGGACGGCACGACGGCCGAGCAGATCCTCGCCCACTACCGCGGGGCCGACGACGGCTCCGGGAACTGGGTCATATGAGCGCCGGCGGGCCGAGCCGGCGGGTCCTGCTGCGGGCCGGGACGGGGGCCGCGGCCCTCACCGGGCTCGGCTGGGGCGCGGGCTCCCTCTACGCGGACAGCCAGCAGGAGGCGCGCGGCGCGGCCGACCCGGAGCGCCCGGTGCGGATCGGGTACCTCCCGATCACGGACGCCTCCCCCCTGCTGGTCGCCCACGCCAACGGGTACTACGAGGACGCCGCCGTCCCCGTGGCCGACCCCGTGCTCTTCCGCAGCTGGTCGTCGCTGTCCGAGGCGTTCGTGGCGGGCAAGGTGGACGCGATCCACCTGCTGATGCCCATGGCCCTGTACATGCGCTACGGGCTGCGGGCCGACGTGCGCATCACCGCGTGGAACCACACCAACGGCTCCGCCCTCACGGTCCGCCCGGACGTGGCGGAGATCGCCGACCTGGCCGGGGAGTCCGTGGCGATCCCGGCGTGGTGGTCCGTGCACAACGTGGTGGTCCAGAAGCTGCTGCGGGCCGCGGGCCTGACCCCGGTGATGCGCGAGAGCCCGTCCCGGGCGCGGCGCACGGTGGCCCTGCTGCCCATGGCGCCCTCGGACATGCTCCCGGCGCTGAACAACGGCGTGATCGGCGGGTACGTGGTGGCCGACCCGTTCAACGCCGCCGCCGAGGCGCGGCAGGTGGGGCACATCCACCGGTTCCTCGGCGACGTGTGGCGGGACCACGCGTGCTGCGTGACCATGATGCGCGGCGAGCTCCTCCGCAACCGTCCCGCGCACGCCGCCGGGTTCATGGACGCCCTCGTCCGGGCCCAGGCGTGGGCCCGGCAGAACCGCCCCGAGACCGCGGCGCTGCTGGCCGCCGGCTACCTCCCCCAGCCCCGGCCCGTGATCGAGCAGGCCCTGACCTACTCCGCCGCCGCGCACGGGGACGCCCTGCACCACCCGGACTGGCACGGCGAGCGCCTGGACTTCCGCCCCTACCCGTACGCGAGCTTCACCGAGGAGCTGGTCCGCGCCATGCAGGACACCGTCGTCGACGCCCCGGCGGGGTTCCTCGACGGACTGGACCCGGCGCTCGTGCACCGCGAGCTCGTCGACGACACGCTCGTGACCCGCAGCATCGAGAAGGCCGGCGGCCTCGCCGCCTTCGGCATGACCGGCACCACCCGGACCGAGGAGATCAGCGCATGAGCGCGCCGCACCCCGCCCCGCACGACACCCCGCAGGACACCCCGGGGTCCCCCACCGACCTCGACGACGCCGCCCGCAGCTCTCCGCCCGGGACCGGCCCGGCGGGCCCCGCCCCGGCGCGGACGACCCGGCGCACCGGGTCCCGCTGGACCGGCCCGGCCTGGGGGGCCTTCGGGGTGCTGGTCACGATCGCCGTGTGGTGGGCGTTCACGCACGCCGCGGCCGGGGCGAACACCATGATCGCCTCCTTCCAGCCCGAGCGCATGCCCGGTGCGGTGGCCTCGCTGGCCGAGCGTGGGGTGGTGGTCCAGGACGGCCTGACCAGCCTGTGGCGCCTGCTGTGCGGGCTGGCCGTGGCCACGGGCCTGGGCGTGCCGCTGGGCCTGCTCATCGGCTCCTACCGCCGCTTCCGGTGGACCAGCGCCCCGGTGGTGCAGTTCCTGCGCATGGTCTCCCCGCTGTCCTGGGCGCCCGTGGCCGTGGCGCTGCTGGGGGTGGGCAACGCCCCCGTCGTCTTCCTCGTGGCCGCCGCCGCGGTCTGGCCGATCACCATGAACACGGCCGCCGGCGTCAAGGCCCTGGACCCGCTGCACCTGCGGGTCGCCGAGACGCTCGGGGCCACCCCGGTCGAGCGGCTGCGCACCGTGGTGCTGCCCAGCATCCGGCCGTTCGTCATGACCGGGGTGCGGCTGGCCCTGGGGATCTCGTGGGTGGTCATCGTGCCGGCCGAGATGCTCGGGGTCAGCAGCGGCCTGGGCTACGAGATCCTCAACGCCCGGGACCGGCTGGCCTACGACGAGATGCTCGTGGTGATCCTCGTCATCGGCCTGCTGGGCATGGCGCTGGACCAGCTCGCCCAGTGGCTGCTGCGCGAGCCGGGACCGCGCCGCTGAGCCTCAGCGGGCCCGGAACCGGGCCCGCTTGTGCGAGCCGTCGCAGAACGGCTTGATGGACGACGCCCCGCAGCGGCACAGCGCCACGGTGGCGCGCCCGGGGTCGATGGGCCGGTCGTCGCCGTCCAGGAGTTCGTAGCCCCCGCGCACCAGCAGCGGGCCGTCGGGGCACACGGTGATCGTCGCCGCCGCGCCGGACCCGGCAGCAGCGGCCGGCCCGGGGTCGGGCACCGGCGCAGGCCCGGTCACCGGCGCAGGCTCGGGCACGGGCTCGGCGGCCGGGACCGGGCCCGGGACCGCCCGGGCGTCCTCGGGGCGCTCCGCGGCGCTCACCGGACGAGTTCCGCGGCGCCGCGCCGGGACGGCTCCGCCGCGGCCGGGCGCAGCGCGGACTCCCCCGCCTCCCACCGCGCGAGCGCGTGGCGGGCGGCGAGCGCGTCCAGGTGCAGGACGCAGCGCGCGCCGAAGAAGACGTCCGCCGCGACGGCGGGCTCGTCGACCACGAGGCCGCCGGCCATGTCCCGGGCCGCGATCTGCTCGTGGGCGGCGTCGGCCTCGACGTGCTCGTCGTAGAACGCCGCCGCGGCGGGCAGTCCCAGGCGGTGGAAGCCGCGCGCCAGGAACTTGGAGGGCACCGACGACGTCATCTCGTACATCGCCAGGTGCCCCACCACCGCGCCGCGCAGCCGGCGGTGCAGACCGAACATCGTGACGGTGTTGACCCCGGCGAGCCACTCGGCGGGCACCCGGTCCACGGCGCTGCCGTAGGAGTCGTCGAGGCCGGCCTCGCGCATCCCGGCCGCGAACAGCGCCGAGTGCATGCGCGCGGCGTCGCCGCCGCCGTACTCGTCGACCTGGATCTCGATCAGGCCGGCCTTCGCCCGGCCGCTCAGCCGGGGGATGCCCCAGGTGTGCGGGTCGCCCTCCATGAGCTGGTAGACGGACTTCAGCTGCAGGAACTCCCGGGCCTGCTCGGCGTCCGCCCGGCCGGAGAGGTGGCGCGCGAGGCTCGGCCCGTCGTCGTCGGCGGCGATGGCGAACAGGGCGTCGGCGACCGCCTGCGGCGTGCCGGGCACGGTGTCGGCGGGCAGCTCCGCGCGCAGCTCGGCCTCGAGCGCGCCGGAGAGGACCTCCCGCGCGCGCAGCAGCTCGGGGTCGCTCTCCCAGCGGTCGTCGACCCCGTCGACGCCCTGGTAGTGCAGGGCGTGCAGGACGAACAGGCTGAGCTGGACGTCGTCGTCGGCGAGCACGCCGTCCGCGCGGGACACGGCGGCGCGGGCGGCCGCCGACAGCCCCCCGGCCCGGGCCTCGGCCCCGGGGGTGCCGGGCTCCTCCCGGAGCACCGCGAGGAGGTCCTCGCCGAGCGGCCCTCGTGGCTGTGGCTGACGCATGTGTCGACTCCTGTCCGGGTGCTGGGGGTGATCGCCCACCATCATAGTTTCCATCACCGTGCTGATCATATGGACGGCGTCCGACAGCGCCGGGTCCGGCCCCCCTCTCCGCCCGGCGGGGCACCGAGTACAGTGGTGGAGGCCCGGATCCGGGCTCCCACCCCGCCGTCGAGGAGACCCGCATGAGTTCCCCCGTGCCCGGACGCACCATCGCCACCCGCCTCGGCCTGGGCTGGCGCCTCCACGGCGACGGCCGCACCGTCACCGCCGGTGAGGTCGTCAGGCCGCGGGAGCGGCTCACCTGGCCCCGGACGGTCACCATCGGCGCGCAGCACGTGGTCGCCATGTTCGGCGCCACGTTCCTGGTGCCGCTGATCACGGGCTTCCCGCCCTCCACCACGCTGTTCTTCTCCGGCGTGGGCACGATCCTGTTCCTGGTGGTCACCGCCGGCCGGGTCCCCTCCTACCTCGGCTCGTCCTTCGCCTTCATCGCCCCCATCACCGCCTCGATGAACCAGTACGGTCCCGGCGGCGCGCTGGGCGGCGTCCTCATGGCCGGCGCGGCGCTGTTCCTCATCGGCCTGGTGGTGCAGTTCGCGGGCACCGCCTGGCTCCAGAAGCTCATGCCGCCGCTGGTCACGGGCACCATCGTGGCGCTCATCGGGTTCAACCTGGCGCCGTCCGCGAAGGACAACTTCATGGAAGCCCCCGTCACCGCGCTGGTGACGCTGTCCTCCATCATCCTCGTCTCGGTGCTCTTCCGCGGCCTGCCCGGGCGCCTGTCGATCCTGCTGGGCGTGGCCATCGGATACGTCACCGCGGTGCTGCGCGACGAGGTGGACTTCAGCCGGATCGACACCGCCTGGCAGCAGCAGGGCCTCTTCGGGCTGCCCCCGTTCCAGACCCCCGAGTTCCACCTGCCCCTGATGGGCCTGTTCGTCCCCGTCATCCTCGTGCTGGTCGCCGAGAACATCGGGCACGTGAAGTCCGTGGCGCTCATGACCGGCGACGACCTCGACCCGTACATGGGGCGGGCGATCATGTCCGACGGGCTCGCCACCATGATCGCCGGCTCGGGCGGCGGCTCGGGCACCACGACCTACGCCGAGAACATCGGCGTCATGGCGGCCACGCGCGTCTACTCGACGGCGGCCTACTGGGTCGCCGCCGTGGTGGCGATCCTGCTGAGCGTCTTCCCGGTCTTCGGCGCCGCGGTGGCCACGGTCCCCGCAGGGGTCCTGGGCGGGGCCGCCACGGTGCTGTACGGGATGATCGGCATGCTCGGCGTGCGGATCTGGGTGCAGAACCGCGTGGACTTCTCGAACCCGGTCAACCTCACCACCGCCGCGGTGGCCATGATCATCGGGATCGCCGACTACACGTGGGAGGCCTCCGGGCTGCAGTTCGCGGGCATCGCCCTCGGCACGGCGGCCACGCTCGTGGTCTACCACCTCATGTCGTTCCTGGCCCGCGTGCGGGGGACGGTGGGCAGCGACCCGCTCGCCCCCGACACCACGCGGCTGCCCTCCCCCCTGGGCTGAGCTGCGCCGGACACCCCTCTACTCGTCGGTAGACGAAATGTGCCGGTGAGGGGCCGCTTTTCTTGGTGACCCAGGTCTCCTTTCCCCTAGCGTGGAGTGCGGGAGGGCCGAGCAGCCGGCCGCGCACCACGAGCTGCAGGGGAGAGACCATGCACCACAAACCGTCCGTTCTCGTCCAGGTCGACCTCGACGGCCGGCACATCCGGCTCGTCGTCAGCGGGTGCGTCACCGAGCTCAACCACCGGGCCCTGTGCCCCCTCGTCCGCCGCGCCCGCACCCTGGCCCCGGACATCGCCGTGGTCGTGGACCTCACCACCGCCCACCACGTCGAACCGGTCGCCGTGGACCTGTTGCGCTGGGCCGCGGAGCACGAGGACGCGGTGCGCGGCACGCCCGCCGTCGACTTCGTCCTCCCCGCCGAGCTCCCCGGCCACGGCACCGTGACCCGGCTCGCCGGGTGGGCGAACGCCCGCCGCCGCCCCGGGGCCCCCGAGCCCGCGCGCCGGGGGGCACGGAGCGGAGCCGCCCCGCGGTCCCGTCTCGCGGGCTGAACCGGCCCGTACCGTCCCACCAGAGGGAGGACACCCCGTGAGCACGATCAGCCGCGTCCTGATGGCGCACCCCGCCGCCCCCGAGCTCGCGCACGAGGAGCGGGCGGCAGAGGTCCGGTGCATCGAGGCGTGCCTCGAGGCCGCCCAGATCTGCCGGATCGGCGCCGACGCCTGCGTGGAGGAGGACGCCGTCGCGGACCTCCGCGACTGCCTGCGCGCCGAGCAGGACTGCGCGGTGATCGGCTCGGCCACCGCCCAGGTGCTGGCCCGCCTCGGCTTCCCGGAGCCCGGGGACGGCCGGGCCGTGCTGGTGCCGCTGCTCGAGGCGTGCGGGGCCGCGGCCCGGGCGTGCCGGGACGCGTGCCGGCGGCACGCCGAGGTCTACGAGCACTGCGCCCTCGTGGCCGAGGCGTGCGAGCGGTGCGACGAGGCCTGCGCGGACCTGCTGAGCCGGCGGAGCTGACGTGGCCGCCCCCGAGGTCCACTGGTTCGAGGAGCTCGGGATCGCGGACGTCCCCCGGGTGGGCGGCAAGAACGCCTCCCTCGGGGAGATGGTCCGGGAGCTGGCCTCCCGGGGGGTGCGCGTGCCGGGGGGCTTCGCGACCACCGCGGACGCGTACCGGTCCTACGTGGAGGCCAACGGGATCGGGCCCGCCCTCCGGGACCGGCTCGAGGACCACCGCGCGGGCCGGGCGACGCTGCGGGAGACCGGCGCCGCCGTGCGCGAGCTGTTCCTGCGCGGCGAGTTCCCCGCGCAGACGGCACGGCAGATCCGGCAGTTCTACCGGGAGCTCTCCGCGCGCACGGGCCGCGCCGGACTGTCCGTGGCCGTGCGCAGCAGCGCGACCGCGGAGGACCTCCCGGACGCGAGCTTCGCGGGCCAGCAGGAGACGTTCCTCAACGTGGTCGGCGAGGACGAGCTGCTGGAGGCGTGCCGGCGGTGCTACGCGTCCCTGTTCACGGACCGGGCCATCACCTACCGGGAGCTCAAGGGGTTCGACCACCTCGCGGTCGCCCTGTCCGTCGGCGTGCAGGAGATGGTCCGGGCGGACCTCGGCTGCTCCGGGGTGATGTTCTCGATCGACACCGAGAGCGGCTTCCCGCGCGTGGCCGTGATCAGCGCGACCTGGGGCCTGGGCGAGACGGTCGTGCAGGGCACCGTGGACCCGGACAAGTACCTCGTGTTCAAGCCCCTCCTCGACGTGGCGGAGGCCCCGATCGTGGAGCGGACCCGGGGGGCCAAGCTGCACAAGCTCGTCCACGACGACGACGCCCCTGCCGGGGCCGCCGCCACCCGGCTCGTGCAGACCTCCCCCGCGGAGCGGCAGGCGTGGGTGCTCGGCGACGACGACGTCCTGCGGCTCGGCCGCTGGGCCGTGCTCGTCGAGGACCACTACGGCCGCCCCATGGACCTGGAGTGGGCGAAGGACGGGCTGACGGGCGAGCTGTTCCTGCTGCAGGCCCGGCCGGAGACCGTCCAGGCCGGTCGCAGCGGGACCCGCTTCACGATCCACCACCTCCGGGGCGAGGGGCGCGTGCTCGCGGTGGGCGCCGCGGTCGGGGACGCCGTGGCCACCGGCCCGGCCTGCGTGGTCCGCACCGCGGCGGACATCGAGTCCTTCCGGGACGGGTCGGTGCTCGTCACCGAGATGACGGACCCGGACTGGGTCCCGGTGATGAAGCGCGCCGCCGCGATCGTCACCGACCACGGCGGGACCACCAGCCACGCGGCGATCGTCAGCCGGGAGCTGGGCCTGCCCGCCGTCGTCGGGACCGGGGACGCCTCGCGGACGATCCCGGAGGGCCAGGAGCTGACGGTCTCCTGCGCGGCGGGCGACCGGGGCACGGTCTACGAGGGCACCCTCCCGTTCGACGTCGAGGAGGTCGACCTCGGGGAGCTGCCGGAGTCGCGCACCGCGATCATGGTCAACGTGGCGAGCCCCGCCGCGGCCTTCCGCTGGTGGCGGCTGCCGGCCGACGGGGTGGGTCTGGCCCGGATGGAGTTCGTCGTCAACAACATCGTCGAGGTCCACCCCATGGCCCTCGTGCACCCGGAGCGGGTCCGGGACGAGGCGGACCGCCGGCGGATCGCGGAGCTGACGGCGGGCTTCCCGGACGGCCAGGAGTACTTCGTGCAGACGCTGGCGCTGGGCCTCGCCAAGCTCGCCGCCCCGTACCACCCCCGGCCGGTGATCGTGCGGCTCAGCGACTTCAAGTCCAACGAGTACGCCCACCTCGTGGGCGGGGCGGCCTTCGAGGAGCCCGAGGAGAACCCGATGCTCGGCTTCCGGGGGGCCTCCCGCTACTACGACCCCCGGTACCGGGAGGGCTTCGCCCTCGAGTGCCGGGCGCTGCGGCGGGTGCGCGAGCGCATCGGCTTCGACAACGTGGTGGTCATGGTCCCCTTCTGCCGCACCGTGGGCGAGGCGGACCGGGTCCTGGCCACGATGGCCGAGCACGGCCTCGAGCGCGGGCGGCACGGCCTGAAGGTGTACATGATGTGCGAGATCCCCTCCAACGTGGTCCTGGCCGAGCAGTTCGCCACGCGGTTCGACGGCTTCTCCATCGGCTCCAACGACCTCACGCAGCTCGTCCTGGGGGTGGACCGGGACGCGGAGGCCCTGCGGGCGCTGTTCGACGAGCGGGACGAGGCCGTGACCCGGATGATCAGCGAGGCGATCCGCAAGGCCCACGCCGCGGGCATCCCCATCGGCATCTGCGGCCAGGGGCCCAGCAACCACCCCGACTTCGCCGAGTTCCTGGTGCGGGAGGGGATCGACTCGATCTCCCTGAACCCGGACAGCTTCCTGCGCACCGCGCGGGGGATCGCCGAGACCGAGCGGCGCCTCGCGGCCGGGCCCGGGCCCGGGCCCGGGAGCACAATGGACGCATGAGCCTCTCGGTGGGCGCACGCCCCGACCTGGACGTCGAGCCCGGGCGCGCGGGGCGGCTGCTCGAGTTCCCGCGGCGCTATCCGCTCGTGGCCGTGACCCTGGCCGTGGGCGCCGTGGTCGTGGGACTGCTGGTCGCCGGGCAGCCGGGGCCGGCGCAGTGGCTGGGCTCCGGGTGGGCCCTGGTCGTGGCCGCCCGGGTGGCGTGGGGCATGGTCGCGGACGTCGTCGCCGGGCACTGGGGCGTGGACCTGCTGGCCGTCACGGCGATCAGCTCGACCGTGGCGGTCGGCGAGTACCTGGCGTCCCTCGTGGTGGTCCTCATGCTCACCGGGGGCCAGGCTCTCGAGGACTACGCGGCGAACCGGGCCCGCAAGGAGCTCAACGCGCTGCTCGAGCGGGCCCCGGTGCTGGCCCACCGGCGGCACCCGGACGGGTCCGTCGAGGACGTCCCGGTCGAGGAGGTCCGCCCCGGGGACGAGCTGCTGGTCCGCCCCGCCGAGGTCGTCCCCGTGGACGGGTGCCTGGTCGGCGCGGAGGCCGAGTTCGACGAGTCCTCCATCACCGGGGAGAGCCTGCCCGTGACCCGCCGCGCCGGGGAGTCGGTGCTCTCGGGCGTCCTCAACGAGCAGCAGGCCGTGGTGCTGCGGGCCACCGCCACCGCGGCGGACAGCCAGTACTCCCAGATCGTGGCGATGGTGCGGGAGGCCGCGGAGTCCCGCGCGCCGGTGGTGCGCCTGGCCGACCGCTACGCCGTGCCCTTCACCGCGTTCGCCCTCCTCGTGGCCGGGCTGGCGTGGTGGTACCACGGGGACCCGGTGGTCTTCGCCGAGGTGCTCGTGGTGGCCACCCCCTGCCCGCTGCTGATCGCCGCCCCCGTGGCGTTCCTGGGCGGGATGAGCCGGGCGGCGCGCAACGGCGTCATCATCAAGAACGCCGGGACCCTCGAGCGGCTCGCCGCGGTGCGGACCGTGGCCTTCGACAAGACCGGGACGATCACCTACGGCCGCCCCGAGCTGCTGGCCGTCCACGCCCGCCCCCCGTTCCCGGAGGAGGAGCTGCTGCGCCTGACGGCGTCCGCCGAGCAGTACTCCTCCCACGTGCTCTCCGCCTCGGTGCGGGACGCCGCGCTCGCCCGGGGGCTGGTGCCGGCCCCGGCCGAGGAGGCCCACGAGGAGGCCACCCACGGGGTCACCGCCACCGTGGAGGGACGCCGGGTGGTGGTCGGCAAGCGCGCCCACGTGGCCCGCTCCGCCCCGGACGTGGTCGAGCAGGCGCTCGGTCCGGGCGAGCTGGCCGTCTACGTGGCCGTGGACGGCCGCTTCGCCGGCACCCTGGTGATGAGCGACCAGGTGCGCGAGGACGCGGCGGCCACGATGGCCGAGCTGACCGCGCTCGGGGTCCGGGAGATCCTCGTGCTCAGCGGTGACGCCCGCGCCACCGTGGAGCACGTCGCCGCGGCGCTGGGCATCACCCGAGTGCTGCCCGAGTGCCTGCCCGAGGACAAAGTCCGCACCGTCCGCGGCGCCCCGCACCGTCCGGTGCTCATGGTCGGCGACGGCGTCAACGACGCCCCCGTGCTCGCCGCCGCCGACGTCGGCGTCGCGATGGGCGCCCGGGGCGCGACCGCCGCCAGCGAGTCCGCCGACGTCGTGATCCTCACCGAGGACCTCGCCAGGACCGCGACGGCGGTGCGGATCGGCCGGCGCACCATGCAGGTGGCCCTGCAGAGCATCTGGCTGGGCATCGCCCTGTCCGTGGTGCTCATGCTCGTGGCCGCCACCGGGGCGATCCCCGCGATCTTCGGCGCCCTCAGCCAGGAGGTCGTGGACCTCCTGGCCATCCTCAACGCCCTGCGCGCCCTCCGCGGGCCCCGCGGCGAACGGTGACGGGCCGGCTCAGTGCCGGACGACGAGCACCGGGCAGTGGGCGTAGGAGACGCACGCGTGGGAGACCGAGCCCAGGGAGGAGCCGAGCAGCCCGCCGCGGCCGCGCCGGCCGAGCACGAGCAGCTGCGCGGTCTCGCTCTCCGCGATGAGCCGGCCCGCCGGGCGGCCGTGCGTCACCGTGGTGGTCAGGCGGCCGGGGACGTCCTCCCCGAAGACGGCCGCGACCGTGCGCGCGAGGATCCGCTCGTGGTTGGCGCGCAGCGCCTCCTCGTCGACGAGGAGCTCGGCGTCCAGCACGGTGGGGTCCCCCGCGCACGCGATCGCCTCGAGCGGGGCGTCGAGGGCCTCCGCGAGCCTCGCGGCGAGCCGCAGGGCCTCCATCGAGGACTCCGAGCCGTCGATCCCCACGAGGATCCGCTGGTCCGTCGGTGCGTTCATGACCGAACCTCCTTGTCCGGGCCGGCTGCCGGGAGCCGGCCTGTCGGTGCCGCGTGGCCCGCGCCGGGTGGTCCGGCGCCGGCCGGTCAGTGCCGGACGACCAGCACCGGGCAGTGGGCGTGGTCGATGCACGCGTTGGAGACGGAGCCCAGGGCCGAGCCCCGCAGGCCTCCGTGGCCGCGGCGCCCGAGCACCAGCATCAGGGCGTTCTCGCTCTCCTCGACCAGGCGGGCCGCGGCCCGTCCGTGGAGCAGCTCGGCGCGCACGTGCTCCGGGGGGTCCGCGCCGAACACGTCGGCGACCGTCGAGCGGAGCAGCTCCACGCTGCCGGCCGGCGGCCGCTCCGGGTCGACGGTCTCCCAGCCCTCGTAGAGGGGCGGCCCCTCCCAGAACATGAGGGCGGTCAGCGGGACGCCCAGGGCCCGGGCGATCCTGTCCCCCGCCCGGAGGGCCTCCTTCGAGGAGTCCGATCCGTCGATGCCGACGAGGATCCGCTGCTGGGACGGTGCGTCCATGGCCGAGCTCCTTCGTTCCGGCGCCCGCGGTCCGTGCCCGGGGCGCGCTCCGTCCGCCAGGAACCTGGCGGACCGCTCAGTGCCGCACCACGAGGACGGGGCACTTGGCGTGGGAGACGAGGGCCGAGGAGACGGAGCCGAGGATCATCCCCAGCACCCCGCCCGTTCCCCGCCGGCCCACCACGAGCATCCGGGCCTCCTCGCTCTCCTCGATGAGCCGGGCGGCGGGCTGGCCGCGCAGGAGCCGGGTGGTCAGGTTCGCCGGGCGCTGCTCCCCGAACACCTCCTCGAGGGTGCTCTCGAACAGCTGCTCGCTGCCACGGCGGAACTCCTCGGGGTCCACCACACGGTAGCTCTCGTAGAGCAGCGGGTCCTCCCAGCACATGACGGCCTCGAGCGGTGCGCCCAGGGCCTCGGCGAGCCGCACTCCCTCCCGGAGCGCGGCCTTGGACGACCCGGACCCGTCGACTCCCACGACGATCCGGCCTCCGGACGACGGCTCGCCCATGGTGTTCCCCCTTGTTCCCGGCGGGCCGGCCGGTCCGCCTGTCTCCACGATAGGACCCGGTGAGGTCCGTCACAACGGATCCCCGGTCCCGGGGCCCGCATGACGGCCGGCGGGCGGAACCGCCCCGTCCCGCCTGCCGTCGCACGGGCGGAGCGCGGCGTCCTCAGCCGCGGGTGACCTGGATCTTCCGGGTCGCGGGCGGCTCGACGTGCCCGGCGACGGGCACGCGCACCTCCAGCACGCCGTCGCGGTACGCGGCGCTGATGTCCTCGTCCCGGCACCCGGCGGGCAGCGGCAGGGCGCGGGAGAACGAGCCGTAGCGGAACTCCGAGCGGTAGCCGCCCTTGTCCTTGTGCTCGGTCCGCTCCCTGCGCTCGGCCCGCAGGTGGAGCACGTCGTCGGCCACCGTGAGCTCCACGTCCTGCTCGGGGTCGATGCCGGGCAGCTCCGCCCGGATCACCACGGTGTCGCCGTCCCGGTACTCCTCCACACGGGGCCAGGAGGCCTCGACGTCCCCCTCCAGGAGGCGTCGGAGGGGCTCGAGCATCTCCAGCCCCTCCCTGCGCATCAATCCGGCCATGACCTGACTCCTTCCCGTGGCACCGGTGCCGCGGCCGTCCGGGACGTCCGGCGGGACCGGTGCGGTCCGCCTCGACCCTTCAAGCGTAGACACCGCCGACCGGGCGCGTAAGGGCCGCGGGGTCCGGGACGCATGATGACGGGGGCCCGCTCCGCCGGCCCCGGGGACGCTGGATTCGCAGGTGCGACAGGGCGATAATCGGGGCATCCCCACGGGTCCTGTCGCCGTCCGGCGGCCACCCCGGGGACCGGGAGAGATCGGGGTGTCCGCCGTGGACAACAACGTGATGAAGATCGTCTACACGTTCTTCCTGGGGGCCCTGCTGGCCCTGTTCGTGGGCCTGGGGATCCAGACGTTCTACCCGGGGCCGGAGATGCCGGAGCCGACCGCGGGGATGGAGTTCGTGCCCGAGGGGGGCGCTCCGACCGAGGAGCAGCGCGCGGAGATGGAGGAGAACGACCGGCAGTGGCGGCAGTGGCAGGAGGAGCAGCAGAGCTACAGCCGCGACGTGGCGGTCGTGGCCCTCGGCGCCTCCGTGGTGCTGCTCGGTCTCAGCCTCGTTCTGGAGAAGCGCAACAGGGTGCTGACCAACGGGGTGATGCTGGGCGGGCTGTTCACCCTGATCTACGCCATCGGCCGCAGCTTCGCCTCCAGCGAGACCACCATGACGTTCGTCGCCGTGAGCGTGGGCCTGGCCGTGGTGCTGGTCCTCGGCCACCGGCGCTTCTTCCAGGACCGCCCCCCGGCGGGCGCGCCCGAGGAGGCGCACCGGGAGCAGAGCGGCGTCTGAGCCGCTCCGCCGGGACGCCTCTAGAAGCCCGTCGGCTCGGTCTCCAGCTCGGGCTCCTCGGGCGGGGCCTCGTGGTGCAGGGGCCGCAGGGCGGCGGTCGTCCCGAACCACAGCAGCGCGTCATAGCGCTCCCCCATGCGGGTGGGGACGTAGTTGCCGGCCTCGCGCCACGGGTGGTACACCACCCCGACGGCCCGGTGGCCGAACCTCCCGGAGAGCCAGGGCCCGGAGCGGTCGCGGCCGAAGACGAGCACCGCGTCCTCCTCCAGCGCCCGGTGCAGGAGGTCCTCGTGGCTGCCGGCACGCGCCTGCGGGACGGCGAGCACCTCCTCGGCCGCGCCCCATGCCTCCGCCGCGACGACCGTGCCGGTCCAGGAGGCGAGGCCGACCAGGACCACCTCGTGCGCGGGGTGGCGCTCGCGCAGCAGCTGGCCCACGTTGACCAGCCCGGCGTCGAACATGTCGGTGGCCCGGGCGTCCCCCACATGGGAGTTGTGCTCCCACACCAGGCCCTTGGCGCCGGGCCCGTGGTGGCGGGAGAGCAGGTCCGCGGTGTCCGCCATGTGCTCGTCCCGCACGTTCCAGGACTGCTGGTCGCCGCGCACCATGGTCCGGTAGTAGCGCTCGGCGTCGACCGCCACCATGGCGTTGAGGGCGGCGTCGAACGCGGCGGGGTCCCCGGCCGTCCGGTCCATGGTGCGCCGGCGCACCTCGGCGAGGAGGGCGACGACGTCGGCCTCGCAGCTCTCGGGCACGATCCGCGTCCGCCACGCGTAGCGGTGCGGGTCCTCGTGGAAGGGAACGAAGCACTGCCACGCCTGCAGCGCGGCGGGCAGCGCCTCGGGGGCGCTCGTCCCGAGCCAGCCGATGATCTCCCGCAGCGAGTCCCACAGCGAGTAGACGTCCAGGCCGTAGAAGCCGACCTGCTCGTGGCCGGCCCGGCGGGCGTTCTCCTCCCGGAGCCAGTCGAGGAACTCGGCGACCTCCTCGTTCGCCCACATCCACGTGGGCCAGCGCTCGAAGCCCGCGAGGACGCCGTGGGCGTCGAGGTCCTGGTCCGCCTCGCCGCGCACCCACCGGTCGATCCGCCAGCAGTCCGGCCAGTCCCCCTCGACCCCGATCCAGGTGAAGCCGTACTCCTCGATGAGCCGGCGGCTGAGCAGGGCCCGCCACCGGTAGTACTCGTGCGTGCCGTGGGACGCCTCCCCCACGCACACGAACCGGGCGCCGGCGCAGCGCTCCACGAGCGGATCGAGGTCCTGCGCCGTCTCCAGCGGCTGGGCGAGGGAGCGGATCTCCGCGAGGACCCCGGCCTCCCGGGAGGGCCCGCGCCCGAGCGGGCTCACCGGGACGTCCCGTCGCCGTGCTCCCCGGCCGGGGAGAGGTGGCGCAGGAACCAGTCCCGGGCCAGCGCGGCGGCCTCGGCGAGCGTGCCGGGCTCCTCGAAGAGGTGTGTGGCGCCCTCCACCACGGCCAGCCGGGTGGGACAGCGCATCGACTCCTGCGCCCACCGGTTGAGGCCGAGCACCTCGGAGTCCTCGCTGCCGACGATCAGCAGGGTGGGTGCCTGCACCGAGCGCAGCCGCTCGTCCGCGAGGTCCGGCCGGCCGCCGCGGGAGACCACGGCCGCGATGGACGCGCCGGGCTCGGCCGCGGCCCACAGGGCGGCGCCGGCGCCGGTGCTCGCCCCGAAGTACCCGACCGGGGACGCCGCGGAACCGGGCTGCTCGCGCAGCCACGCCGTGGCCAGGAGCAGCCGCTCGGCGAGCAGGCCGATGTCGAAGACGTTGCCCCGGTCCGTCTCCTCCCCGGGGGTGAGCAGGTCGAGCAGCAGGGTGCCGAGCCCCGCCTGCTGCAGGACGGAGGCCACGTACTGGTTCCGCGGGCTGCGCCGGCTGCTGCCGCTGCCGTGGGCGAAGACCACCACCCCGGCGCCGGGCCCCGGCAGGTGCAGCTGCGCCTCGAGCTGCTCCCTCCCGGCCGGGATGCGCACGTCGGCGTCGACCGGATAGCCGGGCGCGGCCGGCCCCGCCCGGGGCGGCGCGGGCAGCTCCGGCTGGTGGCGGCGCCGGGCGGCGTCCAGCAGGGCCACCACCTCGTCGTCCTCGGTGGCGGAGAAGTCCCGGTAGTGGTAGCCGACGGCCGTGAAGTACGGCGGGGTCGCGAGGCAGATCACCTCGTCCGCCTCCACCACCCGGCCCAGGGCCTCCTGCGGGGCCACCGGGACGGCCAGCACCACGCGCGCGGCGCCCAGCTGGCGGGCGATCCGGCAGGCCACGCGGGCCGTGGAGCCGGTGGCGATGCCGTCGTCGACGACCAGGGCGGTCCGCCCGGTGAGATCGACCCGCTCCCGGCCCTCCCGGAAGCGCGCCGTCCGCGCCTCGAGCACGGCCCGCTCCCGCGCCTCGATCTGCTCGAGCTGCGCGTCCGTCACCCCGAAGTACTGGAGGGTCCGCTCGTCGAGCACGCGGGCGCCCTCCTCCCCGATGGCGCCCATGGCCAGCTCGGGCTGGGAGGGGACCCCCAGTTTCCGCACCACGATCACGTCCAGCGGCGCGTCCAGGATGCGGGCCACCTCGTGGGCCACGGGCACCCCGCCGCGGGGCAGCCCCAGCACCACCACGTCCTGCCCGCGCAGGGACCTCAGCCGCTTCCCCAGCTGCCGCCCGGCCTCGACCCTGTTCTCGAAGACCACCATGGTCCCCACCGCCTCTCCGGCGGGCGCGCGGCCCACCGCCCTCCGGTGCTCGCCCGGCTCCGTTCGCGCCCCCGGGTCCCGTGGGCCGCCGCGGAGGACTCCAGCGTAGGCAGGCGGGGAACACGGTGGAAGGCCCGCGGGCCAGGTGACGGACGTGGACAACGGAGCAGGCCCGCCCCACAATGTGAGCACGCCCCGGCGGCCGGCCGGCCGCGGATCCGGGCGCCCTGGACGGACGTCCCGCACCGGCGGGGGAGACGGAGCACGCCGCATGAAGGACCGCACGCAGGACAGCGCCGAGGACCGCACGGACGGCAGGGTCATGCGGACGGTCTACACGTTCTTCCTGGGGCTGCTGCTGGCCCTGTTCGTGGGTCTCGGCGTCGCCACGGTCCACCCCGGCCCGGAGGAGCCCGCGCCGCCCCCGGCGGTCGCGATGGCGCGGGAGACCCGCGAGCTCGCCCCGGAGGAGCAACAGCGGTGGGCGGCCTACGAGCGCGAACGGGGGGCGTGGGAGGTCGAGCACATGCGGTACAGCCGCGACGTCGGCGTGATCGCCCTGGTCGCGTCCGTCGTGCTGCTGGGGGCGAGCCTGGCGGTGGAGCGGCGCCGGCCGGTGCTCGCCCACGGCGTGCTGCTCGGCGGTCTGTTCACGCTGCTGCACAGCGTGGTCCGCAGCCTGGTCTCGCAGGACACCGTCGCCTCGTTCGCCGTGGTCACCGTGGCGCTGGCCGTGGTGCTGTACCTCGGCTACCGCCGGTTCGTGGACCGCCCCACCCCGGCCGGTGACCGGTGGGGTCCTCCCCGGCCGGTGGTCAGCGACAACGGGAAGCACCCGTCCCGCCGCTGAGCGCGCCGGGCCGGTGCCGGCCGGTCAGCGGGGCAGCGGCAGCTTCTCGTCGAGCACGGCCCGGACGGCCGCGACGTCGACGTCCGTGACGGAGGCGTGCTCCCAGGCCGGCCGGTTGTCCTTGTCCACGAGGACCGCCCGCACGCCCTCGGCGAAGTCGGGGCGGGCGATCGTGTCCGCGGCGAGGCGCAGCTCCCGCTCGAGGCAGGAGCGCACGCTGTCGTCGGCCGCCCCGCGCTCCAGCAGCTCGAAGGTGCGCACCAGCGAGGAGGGGCTCATCCCCGCGAGGTCCTCCGGCGCGGCGGCGACGATCTGCTCGAGGGTCGGGGCGCCGTAGCGCTCCTCGATCTCCTCCCACCGCGCCACCACGGAGGACGGCTCGGGCTCGCGCGCGAAGCGGGAGAGGGCGCCCTCCGGGCCCTCCTCCACCACGGCCCCGGCGAGGGCCTCGAAGTCCTCGTCCGCCACGAGGACGTCGGCCAACCCGAGGGCGACGGCGTCCGCGCCGCCGAGCCGCTGCCCGCCGAGGGCGAGCCAGCGGCCCACGGCCAGGCCCGGTTCGCCGCGGTGGTCCGGCCGGGAGACGCGCGGCAGGAACCAGGAGGCGCCGATGTCGGTGAAGAAGCCGATCTTCGTCTCGGGCATCGCCATGACCGTGGAGGGGCCCACCACGCGGTGGGAGCCGTGCACGGAGATGCCCATGCCGCCGCCCATGCAGATCCCGTTCATGAGCGCCACGTAGGGCTTGGGGTAGTCCGCGATCAGGCAGTCGAGGGCGTACTCGACGGCGAACACCCCCGTGGCCTCCTCCGTCCGCCCGGCGAGCACGGCGTCGCGGACCTCCCGGATGTCGCCGCCGGCGCACCACGCCCGCGGGGAGGCGGAGGTGACGAGCACGTGGCGCACGGCGTCGTCGTCCCGCCACGCGTCGAGCGCGGCCTTGAGGTCCCGGTACATCTGGGCGGTGAGAGCGTTGAGCTGACGGGGCCGGTTGAGCACGATGTGCCCGGTCCCGTTGCGGACCTCGGTCAGGACGTGCTGCGCGGTGCCGGTCGTGGCGGTGTCGGTCATGGCTCCCACCCTGCCACGGGCCGCGCCGCCGTGCCACGGCTCACACGCCGGAGGGCGGCCACTGTCCACGCTGCGCCAGGAGGGAGGCGAGCAGGTCGGCCCGGTCGGTGACGATCCCGTCGACCCCGAGCTCGAGCAGCTCCGCCATCTCGGCCGTCTCGTTGACGGTCCACACGTGCACGTCGATGCCGTGCCGGTGGGCGAAGTCCAGGAAGCGGGGGGTCACGAGCTGGACCTCGGCCCCGCCCCGCACCCGGTACCGGCGGGGGATCTGCACGGTGTCGAACGGCTCGATCCACCGGGCGGCCGC
This sequence comes from Kocuria sp. CPCC 205258, assembly GCF_040981005.1. Classification (NCBI taxonomy): domain Bacteria; kingdom Bacillati; phylum Actinomycetota; class Actinomycetes; order Micrococcales; family Micrococcaceae; genus Kocuria; species Kocuria sp. CPCC 205258. The sequence continues at coordinate 152,472 of NZ_JAVKPS010000008.1, forward strand.
CCGCCGCGCGAGACGCCAGGTGGGCCCGCCCAGCCACGAGCACACGAGCAGCAGGCGCATCCCCTCCTTGCCGGAGGACGTGGGCACGGTCCGGCCGTCCAGCTCGCGGATCCGCCGCAGCGTGCGGCGCCGGCGGCTCTCGGAGAAGGAGGTCACCCGCACCCGGTCCACGGCGCCGAGCTCGTGGAGCAGCGCCGGCAGGGCCGCCACGGACGCCTCGTCCTTGACGTCCACGTTGAACTTCAGCTCGGGGAGCTCCGTCAGCAGGTCGGCGAAGCGGGGGATGCGCCCGGCACCGGCGACGCGCTCGGCCCTGATCTGCGCCCAGGTCAGAGCGGAGACCTTCCCGCTGCCGCCGGTGACGCGGTCGAGGGTCTCGTCGTGGAAGGACAGGACCACCCCGTCGGCCGTCGTGTTGACGTCCGTCTCGATCCACTCGTAGCCGAGGTCCCGGGCCGCCCGGAAGGCGTCGAGGGTGTTCTCGGCACCGTCCCGGCAGAAACCGCGGTGGGCCAGGGCTGCGGGGGCGTCGCGCCGGTGCGCTGGAGGGGTCACCCCCCTATTGTTACCCCGTGGTAGCGGATTGTCCCGCCCATGACGCGCCAGGTCGGCCGCCGCGCAGCAGGGCCTCGATCACCTGGGCCACCCCGTCCTCCTCGAACGGCGGGGCCGTGCGGCCCACGGCCCGCGCGACCGCGGGGTGCCCGCTCGCCATGGCGTAGCCGTGGGCGGCCCACGTGAGCATCTCGAGGTCGTTGGGCATGTCGCCGAAGGCCATCACCTCGTGCGGGCGGATGCCGCGCTCGGCCGCGTACTGCTCGAGGGTGCGCGCCTTGGTGAGCCCCTTCTGACCCATCTCCACGAGCGGGGCCGCCGCCACGGAGTGCGTCACGGACAGCCTGCCGGCCACGAGCTCGGCGAGCGCCCGGAAGTACTCCTGCGGCTCGGCGGTGTCCAGCTTGGCCAGGAACTTCACCAGCCCCTGGTCCTCCGGCAGCCGGTCCCGCAGCGCCCCGACCAGGGGGGCGCCGACCTCCATCCGGTCGGTCCTGGCCCACCCGTGGTCCGTGAAGACCCCCTCGAGGGTCTCCGCCGCGAACAGCGTGCCGGGGTGCCGGGCCGCGACCTCGTCCATGACCGCGAAGGCGTCCCGGGCCGGGAACAGGCTCGACTCCACGACCAGGTCGGCGCTGAGGTCGTAGACCACCGCCCCGTTCGAGCAGATGACCACGCCCTCGTGGCCGAGCTGCTCGCGCAGCGGGTCGAGCCAGCGCATGGGCCGGCCCGTCACGAACACCACGTGGATGCCGCTGTCCTGGGCGGCGCGGATCGCGTCGACGGTGCGCGGGCGGAAGCGGAAGTCGTGCCCCAGGACGGTGCCGTCGAGGTCGCTGGCGATCATCCGGATCGGCGCCGTCCCGGGGACCTCCGGATCAGGGCTCACGGGTGTTCTGCCACCTAGGCCTCGTGCGTCCCCGTGAGGCAGGCGCGGGCGATCCCGGAGCTGAAGAGCTGGAAGTTCACGACGGCGGGGCTGGCGCTCTCGTCGACCTCGATCTGCTCCTCGCCCACCGCGGTCACGCACACGATGTAGCGGTGCGGCCCGTGGCCGGGGGGCGGGGCGGCGCCCACGTACTCGTCGGTGCCGCCGTCGTTGCGGTGCTTGACCGCCCCGGCCGGAGGGTCGGACGCCGCGCCGCGCGCGAGGGAGGTGACGTCGGCGGGGATGTTGGACAGGCACCAGTGCCAGAAGCCGCTGGGGGTGGGGGCGTCCGGGTCGAAGACCGTGACCACGTAGCTCTTCGTGCCCTCCGGGGCCCCGGACCAGCTCAGCTGCGGGGACACGTCCTGGCCGCCGGCGCCCATGATGCCCGAGAGCTGGGCCGGGGCGAGCGGGCCGCCGTCGGAGATGTCCTCGGAGGTGAGGGTGAAGCTCGGCAGGTCGGGCAGGTCGGCGTACGGGTCGCGCTCGGGCACGGGCTCTCCTTCGGGACGGGACGGGTGGGGTCGGGGCGGGGCGGGGCGGGACGGGTCAGGGCGCGGGCAGCTCGTCCTTGCGGGGCAGGTCCGCGCCGGCGCGGGAGACCGTGACGCCGGCCGCCGAGGCGGCGTAGCGCAGCAGCTCGCCGACCTGCTGCTCGTCCAGGTTGTCGATCCGCTCGCGGGCCGGCGCGCCCGTGTAGCCGTGGTCGGTGAGCCAGCCGAGCAGCGCGGCCATGAAGGAGTCCCCGGCTCCCACGGTGTCCGCGACCGTGGTGCGGGCGGCGGGCACCTCCACCCCGCGCGGCCCGGTGGCGCGGGTGCGGGCCCAGGGCCCCAGGGGCCCGCGGGTGACGACGACGAGCTCCGCGCCGGCCTTGAGCCAGGCGCCCGCGCTCTCCTCGACGCTGCGGTGGGGGTACAGCCACAGGAGGTCCTCGTCCGAGGCCTTCACGACGTCGGCGAGGGCCACGAGCTGCTCGGCCCGGGCCCGGGCGTCCGAGGAGTCCGGGATGATGGACGGCCGGCAGTTGGGGTCGTAGGAGATCAGGGCCGAGCGGTGGGCCTGCTCCACGGCGTGCAGGACCTTCGAGGCGCCGGGCTCGAGCATCGCCCCGATCGACCCCACGTGCAGCAGGGAGGTCTCCCGGAGCAGCTCGGCCAGCTGCTCGTCCGAGAGGTCCAGGGACCAGTCGAGCTGGAAGTCGTAGGTCGCGGCGCCGTCCTCCCCGATGACGGCCTCGGCCACGGAGGTGGGCCGCGTGTCGGCGTCGAAGGGCAGGAGCACGCCGTTGTCCCGCAGGTGCGCCTCGACCTGCGTGCCGTACTCGTCCTCGCCGTAGCGGCCGAGGAACTGGACCTCGTGGCCGAGCCGGGCCAGGCCCACGGCCACGTTCATGGGGCTTCCCCCGGCGTGCGCGCGGGGCTCCTGGCCGCGCTTCGAGACCACGTCCACGAGCGCCTCACCGATGACCGTCAGCATGCTCTCACGGTAGCACCCGCCGCCCCCGCCGGCCCCGGCACCGGACCGGCCCGCCGGGCCCGTAACGGGAGCCCTTCCCGCCCCCGGTGCCCCTAGAATGGAGGGCGGCGTCCTGCGCGAACCGCAGCGGCGCGCACCCGACCGCGCAACGAGGCGCGGCACGTCACGGCCGGACACGATGACGTCCCCGGCCGAGGAAGAGAGTCATTCTTGAGCACTCCTGAAAGCTGGGCCGACCGCGAGTCGCTCGCCGAGGGCATCGTCCCCCTGGTCGGACGCCTGCACCGTGAGAACAAGGTCGTGCCGACGGTCTACGGCCGCTCCCTGGTGCACAAGTCCGTCACCCAGATCATCAAGGCGCACCGCTTCGCCCGCCGGATCGACGGCGAGGAGCTGCCCCTCGAGGACACGACCCGCCTGCTCGAGGCCATGTCCGGGCTGAACCTCGGCACCTGCGCGGTGGACCTCGGCAAGCTCAACCGGCTCGCCCACGAGTCGGACCAGGACCTCGAGCCGTTCCTGCGCGAGGAGCTCGCCCCTGTGGTGGACCGCAGGGCCCAGAACTCCCCGGAGTCCCAGGACGTGGTGCTCTACGGGTTCGGCCGCATCGGCCGCCTGCTCGCCCGCATCCTCATCAACCGCAACGACGGCACCGGCCTGAACCTGCGCGCCGTCGTGGTGCGCAAGAAGCCGGGCAACGACCTGGTCAAGCGCGCCTCCCTCCTGCGCCGCGACTCGGTGCACGGGAAGTTCGACGGGACCATCCACGTCGACGAGGAGAACGACGTCATCACGGCCAACGGGGTGGCCATCAAGTTCATCTACGCGAACGACCCCACCGAGATCGACTACACCGCCTACGGGATCGACAACGCGATCGTCGTGGACAACACGGGCGTGTGGCGCGACGAGGCCGGGCTCTCGAAGCACCTGCAGGCCAAGGGCGTGGCCAAGGTGCTGCTCACCGCACCGGGCAAGGGCGACCTGAAGAACATCGTGTGCGGGGTCAACGACGACGTCATCACCGCGGAGGACACCATCCTGTCCGCCGCGTCCTGCACCACCAACGCGATCACCCCGGTCGTGAAGGTCCTGCACGACAAGTACGGCATCGCGCAGGGCCACGTGGAGACGGTCCACTCCTACACCAACGACCAGAACCTCATCGACAACTGGCACAAGGGCGACCGCCGGGGCCGCTCCGCCGCCCTCAACATGGTCATCACCGAGACCGGCGCCGCGAAGGCCGTGGCCAAGGCGCTGCCGGAGATGGCCGGCAAGCTGACGGGCAACGCGATCCGCGTCCCCACCCCGGACGTGTCCATGGCCATCCTCAACCTGCAGCTCGAGCAGGCCCCGGAGTCCGAGGACGCGGTCAACCAGTACCTGAAGGACATCTCGCTGAACTCGTCCCTGCGCAAGCAGATCGACTACACCGACTCCCCCGAGATCGTGTCCACCGACTTCGTGGGCTCCCGCCGCGCGGGCGTCGTCGACGGTCTCGCGACGATCGTCAACGGCAGCTCGCTGGTGCTCTACGTCTGGTACGACAACGAGTTCGGCTACTCCTGCCAGGTCGTGCGGGTGCTCGCCCGGATGGCCGACATCGCGATGCCGCAGTTCCCGGCCGAGCGGGTCGCGGTCGGCACGGCGTCGATCCCCGGCTGAGCCGCCCCTCGGCGGCAGCGGACCGTCCGCGCCGAGGGGTCGCCACCGAACGGAACGAGCGACTCGCACCGTTCAGTGGCGACCCCTCGCGCAGCAGTTCGAGCAGGCGGCGCAGCGGGTCAGGCGGTGTAGAAGGCCCCCGCGACGGCCCCGAGGGCCGCGACGTCGTCCACGTGGCACAGCTCCCGGGCGGAGTGCATCGACAGCAGGCCGATGCCGACGTCGATCGTGCGCACCCCCAGCCGGGCCGCGGTGATGGGCCCGATGGTGGACCCGCACGGCACCCGGTTGTTGGAGACGAACTCCTGGTAGCCCACACCGGCGCGCGCGCAGGCCTCGGCCCAGATCCCGGCGCCCACGGCGTCCGTGGCGTAGTGCTGGTCCGCGTTGATCTTCAGCAGCGGCCCCGCCCCCGGCACCGGCCGGTTCACGGGGTCGTGGTGGCCCTGGTAGTTGGGGTGCACCAGGTGCCCGGCGTCGGCGGACAGGCACACGGACCCGGCCAGGGAGCGCCGGTGCTCGGCGGCGGAGCGGCCCAGGCCCTCACCGATGCGCACCAGCACGTCCTCGAGGAACGGTCCCGCGGCGCCGGAGCGGGTGCGGGAGCCGATCTCCTCGTGGTCGAACGCGGCGAGCACCGCGATGTGCCGGCCCTGCTCGACCGACTCGGCCTCGCGGGCGAGGGCGCTCAGCCCGGCGTGCACGGAGGACAGGTTGTCCAGCCGACCGGAGGCGAACAGCGTCCTGCCCTGCCCGAACACGGCGGGGGGCTGGGCGTCCGCCAGCACCACGTCGTAGCCGACGATGCGGGCCGGGTCCACGGGCCCGCCGTCCGCGTGCTCGGCCAGCAGCGCGAGGACGTCCGCGTCCTCCGGCTGCCCCACTCCCCAGATCGGCTGCACGTGCTGCTGGCGGTCGAGCTGCAGGCCCTTGTTGGCCTCGCGGTCCAGGTGGATGGCGAGCTGCGGGATGCGGGCCACGGGGCCGGTGGCGGTCAGGTGCTCCACCGGGGCGCCGTCCGTCCCGCGGACCACGAGCCGGCCCGCCAGGCGCAGCTCGCGGTCCAGCCACGAGTTCAGCAGCGCCCCGCCGTAGGTCTCGACCCCGGCCTGGAGCCAGGTGTGGGCCGTGGTGGTGGGCCTCGGCTTGAGCTTGAAGCCCGGCGAGTCGGTGTGCGCGCCGAGGATCCGGAACCCCGCCGCGGGCGGGACCTCCGCCGGGGTGGCCCACGCGATGACGGCCCCGTCGCGGAGCACGTAGCGCCGCCCGCGGACGCCGGTCCGGGCCCAGTCCTCCGTCTCGTCGAGGCGGACGAAGCCCGCCTCCTCCAGCCGCGCGGCGGCGGCGTGCGCGGCGTGGAAGGAGCTCGGCGACTCCATCACGTAGCGGCCGAGGTCCTCGACGGCGGACCGGGGGTCGACTGCGGTGCGGGGTTCCATGCCGTCAGTCTACGAAAGGTGCTGGGGCGCGCGTCCGGGAGCCTGTCCCGCCCAGTGGCCGGGACAGGCGGGCGGGCCGGGGCACACCCAGGCTCCGGGCCCGCGGCCCTCCCCACCGGGTCCGGGGCCGGCCGCGAGGAGGAGGGGCGGCCGCGGCGGGTGCACGGTCCGGGTCACCTCCACGCCGCGCCGGCGCGCGCCGCGGACCACGAGCCACGCGAAGACCAGCTGCAGGCCCGCCGAGAGGGCGAGGGCCACCCAGGACGACTCCTCGGCGTCCGGGTCGGCCAGGCCGAGCGCCCCGAAGAGCGTGGCGATCACGTTGTTGACCACGTGCAGGGCGATCGCCGCCTCGAGCCCGCCGGTGCGCCACGTCAGCCAGCCGGCGACGACCGCCATGACCGCGACCGCCAGCAGCCCCCAGGCATCGTACAGGTGCCCGAACGTGAACAGGGGCACCGGCAGCAGGATCGCGAACACGGGCCGGCGCAGCCACCGTCCCACGGTCTGCAGCAGGTAGCCCCGGAAGACGAGCTCCTCCGCCGCGCACTGCAGCGGGACCACCAGCACGATCATGGCGATCAGCCACCAGAAGCCCTCCACCGGCTGCGGGGCGGTCAGCGAGCCGAGCAGCGCGTACTCCACGAGGAGGGCGGCCGCCTGGCCCACCGCGTAGACGGCCAGGGCCACGAGGAGGCACCGGCCGAGGAGGCCCCAGCGCAGCCGTCCCGTCACGGACAGCAGCAGCCCGAGGGGCCGGGGGCCCGTGATGGCCCGGGCCGCGAGGAGCGCCGGGATCATGAGGACCAGGGAGAAGAACAGCATGAAGAAGATCGCCGGGTCCATCATGTCCAGCTCCGTGCCCCCGAGGAAGACCTCGTCCAGGGCCTCCTCGCCGCGCACGGCCACGAGCCCCACGGCCCACACGATGCCGAACACGATGGCCAGCACCCCGTAGAAGGCGCCGAAGAGCAGCAGCTCCACGAGCGGCTTCCACCACCGGTGGTCGGGGTCGGCGTGGCCGAGCCGGTGGTACGGCAGGATCCGGGGCCCGGGGCCCGAGGGGTCGTCGTCGAGGGATCCCTGCCTCCAGGGGGCGGCGCGCGTGGTCATGCCTCCCACGGTATCCGCAGCCGGTCCCTTCCGGACACGCGACAGTTCGGGGGCGCCCGTCCGGTGCCCCGTCGTGGCGCCCGCCGGTCAGGGCAGGTCGCTGCGGTAGCGCAGGCCCATCTGCCGGCGCGCGTCGTCGAGCAGCTCCAGCACCAGCACGGTGTCCGCGAGCGGCATGCGCGGGCTCTCGGTCAGGCCGGCCTGGAGGCAGCGGGTCACCTCCCGCAGCTCGTGGGCGAAGCCGTGCCCGGCGGCCCGGAAGCGCTCGGTCCGCGGCGCGGCTCCCCCGGACCGGACCACCAGCTCACCGGGGTGGTACAGGGGCGCCCCGGTGCGCAGCCAGCCGTCCGTCCCGCTGATGGTGACCGTGCCCGGGCAGTCCGTCTCGATGGACGTGGTGAGGTGGGCGTGCGCGCCGTCCGCCCACGTGAGGGTCAGAGCGTTGTGCAGGTCCACGCCGTCCTCGTGGAGGACGCCGTGGGCCGTGAGGCCGTCCGGTGCGCCGAGCGCCGCGAGCGCCCAGGTGAGCGGGTACACGGCGAGGTCCAGCAGGGCCCCTCCGCCCGCCGCGGGATCCCAGAGCCGGGACCCGGGGTCGTACGGCACCGGGGCGCCGAGGTCCGCCTGGAGCCAGCGGACCCGGCCGATCTCGCCGGAACGGACGATGTCGAGGGCGCGCCCGAAGCTCGGCAGGAAGCGCGTCCACACCGCCTCCATGAGGAACAGCCCGCGCGCCCGGGCGAGCTCCCGCAGCTCCCCCGCCTCCCGGGCGTTCATGGTCAGCGGCTTCTCGCAGAGCACGTGCTTGCCGGCCTCGAGGGCCGCGCGGGCCACCGCGTGGTGCTGGGCGTGGGGCGTGGCAACGTAGACGACCTCCACGGCGGGGTCCGCGACGAGGCGCTCCCAGCCGGTGGTGCCGTCGTGGTCGTGGTGGCTCCGGGCCGCGCCGAAGCGCTCGGCGAACGCCTCGGCGGAGGACCGGGAGCGGGAGCTGACGGCCGAGAGCACGGCGTCGTCGAGCAGCGCCAGGTCCTGGACCACGCGGCCGGCGATCGACCCGGTGGCGACGACCCCCCAGTGCACGGGACGGCCGGTCGCCGTCGCGGGGTCGTCGCCCGCCACCGGGGCGGGGAGGGCTGGAGGGGGCATGGTGGCCTTTCGAGGAGGATCCGGGGACGCCGACGACGGCGCCGGGGCGCCGCCCGGCTCGGGGCGGGAAGGACTAGACGGAGTCCCGGAGCACGAGCGAGGTCGGCATGATGGTCACCCGGTCCGTCGGCCGGCCCTCGATCATGTCGACGAGGGTCTCGGCCATCTTCCGGCCGAGCTCGACGATCGGGTGGTTCACCGTGGTCAGCGCGGGGGTCACCGACGTCGCGAAGGAGTCGTCGTCGAAGCCCACCACGGCGATGTCCTCCGGGATGCGCAGGCCGCGGCCCTGGATCACGGTGTACGCCCCGGCCGCCATCTGGTCGTTCGCGGCGAACACGGCGTCGACCGGCCGGCCGCGGTCCAGCAGCCGCTGCATGGCCCGGGCCCCCGAGGCGAGCGTGAAGTCGCCCACCTCCACCAGCTGGTCGTCCAGCCCGGCCTCCCGCACCGCGGTCCGCCAGCCCGCCAGCCGGTCGATGCCCGGGGGCATGTCCTGCGGCCCGGCGATGGTCGCGATGCTCCGCCGCCCGCTCGCGGTGAGCAGCCGGGTGGCGCTGCACGCGGCGGCCTCGTTCTCGACCTCCACGTAGTAGGCGTCCTCGGCGCCGACGAGCGGGCGACCCGCGAACACCATGGGCAGCGACCCCGAGAGGTGGGTCCACGAGTGGTCGCCACTGTGGTGCGAGACCACCAGGGCACCGTCCACGTTGCCGCCGAGCAGGAAGCTGCGGGTCTTCTCGGGCTTCGCCTCGGACGCGATGACCATGTTCAGGGTGAAGTCGGTGTCCGTCAGGTACATCGCGATGCCCTGGACCACGGTCGTGAAGAAGGGATCCGCGAACACCTTGGACGTGGACTCCGGGATGATCAGGGCGACCGAGTTGGCCCGTCGCTTCGCCAGCGACCGCGCCGCCCGGTTCGGGGTGTAGTCGAGGGCCTCGATGGCCTTCCGCACCGACTGCGCCAGCTCGGGGTCGACGCTGGGCGAGTCGTTCACCACCCGGGACACGGTCGCCCGCGAGACCCCGGCCAGCGCGGCCACCATCTCGAGCGTCGGCACGGGCCGGGAGCCGCCTGCGCGCTGCGTCATGATCATCTCCGGTGCTCTCGGCGGATGGGCTGGCATCAATGCTAGGCGCCCGTGGACGGGGCCACCGGCGTGCGGTCCGCGGCGGCGGCGATGACCCCGGCGTAGGCGCGACCGCTGTCCTTGACCGTGCGCTCGAACGTCCCGTAGTCCACCCGGACCACGCCGAAGCGCTTGCCGTAGCCCCACGACCACTCGAAGTTGTCCAGCAGCGACCACACGAAGTAGCCGCGGACGTCCGCGCCCTGGTCGATGGCCGCCCCCACGGCCGCGATGTGGCCGAGGACGAACTCGGTGCGCTCCGTGTCGTGGACGGCGCCGTCGTCGCTGACGACGTCGTCGTAGGCGGCGCCGTTCTCGGTGACGTACAGGGGCGGGAGCGCGGGGTACTCCTCGCCCAGGCGCACCAGGAGCTTCCGCAGTCCGTCCGGGTTCACCTCCCAGTCCATCGCCGTGCGCGGCAGGCCGCGGCTCGGGAACGCGATGTCCTCGGAGCCGATCCAGCACGAGGACGTGGGGCGGCTGGCGCCGCCGGAGTGGCCGTCGCCGCCGGAGGACTCCGGGTGCCCGCTGATGAGGTCGTCGTGGTAGTGGTTCACGCCGAGGAAGTCGAGGGGCGCCCCGATGGTCGCGAGGTCACCGTCCCGGACGAGCTCGCGGAGGCCGAACCGGTCCAGGTCCGCGAGGGTGTCCTCGGGGTATGCGCCGCGCAGGATCGGGTCCAGGAAGAGGCGGTTCTGCAGGGAGTCGAACCGCCGGGCCGCGTCGAGGTCCACCGGGTCCGAGGGGTCGCGCGGGATCGAGTTGCTGAGGTTGAGGGTGATGCCCAGGTGCTCGGCACCGCGGGACCGCAGGTGCTCGACCGCGAGGCCGTGGGCCAGGTGCTGGTGGTGCACGGCGGCGACGGCGGCCCGGGGGTCCTGCCGTCCGGGCGCGTGCACCCCGGCCGCGTAGCCGAGCAGCGACGAGCAGAAGGGCTCGTTGAACGTGGTCCAGTGCCGCACCCGGTCGCCGAGCACCGAGTGCACGTCGTCGGCGTACTCGACGAAGCGGTGCGCGGTGTCCCGGTGGGCCCACCCGCCCTTCTCCTCGAGCGCCTGCGGCAGGTCCCAGTGGTACAGGGTCAGCCAGGGCAGGATGCCGGCCTCGAGCAGCTCGTCGACCAGGCGGGAGTAGAAGTCCAGGCCCTCGGGGTTCGGGGCCCGGTCGCCGGGGCGCACCCGCGCCCAGCTCGTGGAGAAGCGGTAGGAGCCGAGCCCGAGCTCCTTCATGATCCGCACGTCCTCGGGCATCCGGTGGTAGTGCTGCACGGCGTCCTCCAGGGTGTCGCCGTTGGCCACGGCGCCCGGCAGCCGGGCGAAGGCGTCCCAGACGGAGTCCTCCTTGCCGCCCTCGTGCCCGGCGCCCTCCACCTGGGCCGCGGCGGTGGCCGAGCCCCAGAGGAAGCCCTCGGGCCAGCTGCGGTGGTGCACGGCTGCGTCTTCTGCGTTGTTCGGCATTAGCCCTTCACTGCTCCTTGCATGATTCCGGAAATGAGTTGTCTGCCCGCGACGGCGAAGAGCGCCAGGAGGGGGAGGGTGGCCATGACGGCGCCGGCGAGGACGATCGAGTAGTCCACGTAGCGGGCCGACTGCAGCTGGCTCAGCGCCGTCTGCAGGGTGGGGTTGCTCGCGTCGAGGACGAGCAGCGGCCACAGGAAGTCGGTCCACGCCGTCATGAAGGTGAACAGGCCGAGGATGGCCATGGCCGGGCGGGCCGCGGGGAGCGCGACGTGCCAGAACGTGGAGATCATCGACGCCCCGTCCATCCGGGCCGACTCGATGAGCTCGTCGGGGATGACGTCCACGAGGTACTGGCGCATGAAGAACACGCCGAACGCCGTGACGAGGGTGGGCACGACGACCGCCCCGATCTCGCCGGTCCAGCCGAGCTCGCGCATGAGCATGAACAGCGGGATGATGCCGAGCTGCGTGGGGATGGCCATGGTCGCGACGACCGCGACCATGAGGCCGTCGCGCCCCTTGAACCGCAGCTTGGCGAACGCGTACCCGGCGAGGGTGGAGAACGTGACCACCGAGACGGTGATGATCCCCGAGATGAGCACGCTGTTGCCGAGGGCCAGCCAGAAGGGGATGGTGTCGAAGACCTCGCCCACGTTCGTCCAGAAGTTGCCGCCCGGCAGCAGCGGCGGCCAGGTGCGGCCGAGGGCCTCGTTGGAGCGGCTGCCGATGATCACCGACCACCACAGCGGATAGGCGCTGGCCAGGAAGAACGCGGAGAGCAGGCCGTAGGTGAGGAAGCCGGGGCGGTGCCCGTCCCCGAAGATCCGCCGGCGCACGGGCACCGCCCGCGACCGCCGCGTCCTGGTCCTCGTGGGTGCGCCGGTGACGGTCATCGTGTCCTCCTCGTGGTCGTCGGTGCTGCGGCCGCCCGTGGCGCCCCGGTGCCGGTGTTCGCCGCCGCGTCGGGGACGACGGCGTCCACCGCACGCGGCCTCCGCCGCCGACCGGCCCCGCGCCCGGTTCTGCGCGGCGGCCTCCCTCCGTCGGACGCCGTCGCGATGCGGCGCGAGACCAGGTAGTTGACCAGGCCGAAGAGCAGGATGAGGAGGAAGAGCAGCCAGGCGATGGTCGCGGCCTTGCCGAAGTTCTGCCGCTGGAAGGCCATCTCCCAGAGGTAGAGGACCGTGGTCTGGAACTGGCGCTGCGTGCCGCCCGCGGCCACGGGGTCGAAGAGCCTCGGCTCCGTGAAGATCTGGAGTCCGCCGATGGTGGTCGTGATGACCACGAACACCATCGTGGGGCGGATGCTCGGCAGGGTGATGCTGAAGAACCGGCGGAGAGGGCCCGCGCCGTCGATCGCGCCGGCGTCGTACAGGTCCCGGGGCACCGCCTGCATCGCCGCGAGCAGGATCAGCGCGTTGTAGCCGGTCCAGCGCCAGTTGACCATGGCGGCGATGGCGATGTGGCTGGGCAGCGTCTCGTTCTTCCACAGGATCGGGTCGACCCCGAAGCTGCCGAGGATGTTGTTGATGAGCCCGTACTGCTCGCCGAACATGTTCGTGAAGATCATGGCCACGGCCACCGGGGTGACCACGTAGGGCAGCAGCACGCTCATCTGCCACAGCGTCCTGGCGCGCAGGTTCTGGTCCAGGACCGCCGCGATCAGCACCGCGGCCGCCAGCTGCGGGATGCTCGAGAGCAGGAAGATGCTCACCGTGTTGAACAGCGAGTTCCAGAAGAACCGGTCCCGCAGCACCTCGGTGAAGTTGCCCAGCCCCACGAACTCGCCCCGGCCGGTGAGCAGGTGCCAGTCGAAGAGCGAGACGAAGAACGTGTACCCGAGCGGGAAGAGCCCCACCACTCCGAAGAGGACGAAGAAGGGCGCGATGTACAGGTAGGGGGAGGCTTTCAGGTCCAGGACGATGAGCCGCTGTCTGCGGGTCGGCCTGGGCGGACTCGGCGCCGGCGCGGCGGGCGCCGCGGCGGCGGGACGGTGGGCTGTCGTGGTCATGAGGGTCTCGCGCTTCCGTGAGGGGGCCTCCGGCGGATTCCGGAGGCCCCGTGGCCGGGTCCTGCTAGTTGTTGACGACCAGGTCGTCGAGAAGCGCGAGGGCCTCGTCCCAGGCCTCGTCGGCCGTGGCGGTCCCGGCGTCGAGGCGCTTCAGCGGCGGCAGGAAGACGTTCTCCTGGATCACGGAGTCGTGCGGGCCCTTGAACTGGGCGACGACCCCCTCGGCGCGGGACGCGAGGATCACCCCGGTGGGTGCGTCGTTGAACACGGGGTTCGGTTCGGCGTCCTCGACCAGCTTCTCCTGGGCCTCGATGGTGCTGGGGAAGTTGTTCGCCTTGGCCGACTGCTTGACCTGCTGCTCGGGCGCGGTGAGCCAGGCCGCGAGCTTCGCCGCCTCCTCCGGGTGCTCGGAGGTCTCCGGGACGGAGAGGAACGCGCCGCCCCAGTTGGAGGCGCCGCCCGGGAAGACGTCGGCGAAGTCCCACCCGCTGCCCTCGCCGCCGCCGGCGGACTCGAGCTGGCCCTCGATGGTGCCGAGCATCCAGCCGGGGCAGACGAAGGTCGCGAAGGAGCCGTCCACGAAGGCCTGGCCGTTGCCCCAGTCGAACTGGGTCTGGTTGGCGGAGAGGCCGTCCAGCGTGCCCGCGGCGAGCAGGTCGAAGCGCTCGCGCAGCTGCTCGTTGCCCTCCACGTTGAGCTCACCGTCGGCGGTGTAGTAGCCCTCGTCGAGCTGGTTGACCATCGAGTTCCACACGAAGCCGGACTGGTCGTACCAGGCCTTGCCCGTGGTCTCCTGGTACTCGCGGCCGAGCTCGAAGTAGGTCTCCCAGGTGGCGTCGTCCCCGCCGAAGAGCTCCGCGACCTCCTCGCGGTCGCTGGGCAGACCGGCCTCCTCGAAGAGCTTTCCGTTGTAGCAGAGGCCCTGGGGGCCGATGTCGGTGCCGTACCCGATGACGCGGCCCTCGGGGTCGGTCCCCTGCTCGAACTTCCACGGCACCCAGTTGTCCTTGATGTCGGCCGCGCCGTGCTCGTTGAGGTCCACGAACTGGTCGGAGACCTCCATGATCGAGCCGAGCCAGCCCTCCTCGATGGCGGTGACGTCGCTGAGCCCGGACCCGGCGGCGATCTTGGTGAAGGCGTCCGTGCGCGCGTTCGAGCCGCGGTCGATGTTCGTGGCCTTGATGGTCACGCCCGGGTTCAGCTCCTCGTACTCGCCGTAGAGGTCGTCGTAGCCGAAGGTCCCGAAGGTGGTGACGGTGAGCTCGACGGGGTTGTCGGCGCTGGCCGGCTCGCCTCCGCCCCCGCCGCACCCCGTGGCGACGGCTGCCAGTGCCGCCGCACCCGCCAGGGCTGTCGTTCGCTTGAGTCGCGTGTGTCCCACGGTCACTCCTTGTGTGAAGGGCTGGAGAGGAGCTGCTTTTGAGAGAGCGCTCTCTCTGCTGTGCCTCGACTGTATGTGCCGTGACTCACACCGTCAAGAGAGCGCTCTCTCAGATCTCGGAGAAGTCGCTCCGCGTCGTGCTGGACGGACGGGACGGGCCCGTCCGCGGCGCGTCAGCGGGCGTAGCGGTCCACGAAGGCGGCGAGGATCTTCTCGGGCTCGGTCACGGGCGGCCCCGTGCGGATCCGGTCCTTGACGTCCTCGGCCTCGGCCGGCGGGAAGTACCCGTGCTCCTTGTACGCCTCGATCCGGCGGAGCAGGGCGGGGGCGTCGAGCTCGGGGTGGAACTGGGTCGCGTAGAGGTTCTGCTTGATCCGGAACATCTGGACGGGGCAGTCCGCTCCGGTCGCGAGCAGGACGGCTGCGGGCGCCAGGGTGCGCGTACCCTCCTTGTGCCCCACGAACCCGTGGAACGCCGGCGGGAACTCCCGGAGCAGCGGGTCCCGCAGCCCCTCCTCGGTCAGGGTGACCTCGATGACGCCGATCTCCTCGCCGCGGGTGCGGTCCACGATCCCGCCCTGGTGCGTGCCGAGGGTGCCGACGCCGTAGCAGGCGCCGAGGAACGGGAAGTCCCGGGCGACCACCTCGTCGAGCAGGTCCCGCATCTCGGACTCGGCCCGCCGCTGCACCTCCGACTTCTGCTGCGGCGGGTCGGAGGAGTTGAACGGGGACCCGCCGATGACGACCCCGGAGTAGCGCTCGAGGTCGATCGGCGGCATGGGCCCGGCCTCCAGCCGGACCCGGTGGAGGTGGCTCTCCTGCAGGCCGCTGAAGCGGCAGATGGTCTCGTACTCCTCGTCCGCGACGTCGTCCTCGGCGCGGGTGGCGAGCAGCAGGAAGGGCTTCATGACCCCATCGTAGCCAGCGGCGGGGCGCTCCCCCGCCCGCTCAGGGGACGAGGCGCTCCTGGTGCGCGTAGGCGTTGAAGGAGGTGCCGCGGCTGAAGCCGAGCAGGGTGACCCCCGTCTGCTCCGCGAGGTCCACGGCGAGGGCCGAGGGCGCCGAGACGGCCGCGAGCGCCGGGACGCCGGCCATGTACGCCTTCTGCACCAGCTCGAACGAGGCGCGGCCCGAGACCTGGAGCACGGTGGAGCCCAGAGGCAGGAGGTTCTCGCGCAGGGCCCAGCCCACCACCTTGTCCACGGCGTTGTGCCGCCCCACGTCCTCCCGCACGCACAGCAGCTCGGGCTCGCCGGCACCGTCGCCGTCGGGACCGTCCGGGAAGCGGAAGAGCCCCGCGGCGTGGACGCCGCCGGTCGTGGCGAACAGCTTCTGCCC
Organism: Kocuria sp. CPCC 205258; assembly: GCF_040981005.1. NCBI lineage: Bacteria > Bacillati > Actinomycetota > Actinomycetes > Micrococcales > Micrococcaceae > Kocuria > Kocuria sp. CPCC 205258. The sequence continues at coordinate 168,125 of NZ_JAVKPS010000008.1, forward strand.
GGTGCGCAGCCGGTCCGGCAGGGCGAGCAGCGCGGGCACGGGGAGCCCGGTCCGGTCCGCGGCGGGGTCGAACGAGGAGACCTTGGTGACGGCCTCGATGGACGCCGTGCCGCAGACCCCGCACGACGACGACGTGTAGACGTGCCGCTCCATGGAGGTGTCCGGCAGGGCGACCCCCGGCGCGAGCCGCACCTCCACCACGTTGTAGGTCCGCTGCCCGTCCGGGCCGACGCCGCTGCGGTAGTCCATCTGCACGATCTCGGCCGGCGTGCGCACCACGCCCTCGGAGACGAGGAACCCGGCCACGAGGTCGAAGTCGTGACCCGGCGTGCGCATCGTGACGGTGAACGGCCTGCCGTCGAGCCGGATCTCCAGGGGCTCCTCGCCGGCCAGGGTGTCCGCGCGTCCGGTCCCGCCGCCGTCGGCGGTGTACCGGTGCACGCGGCGCCGCTGGGAAGCTCGGGTCATGGCGGTCCTCCGGTCCCGGCTCCACCGGGTGGGAGCCCTCCCCGGCATCCTATGGGCGCGGCCCGCGGGGGCCGAAGCGGCGGCATTACCGAACAGTAACGTCGGGCGAAGTGGGGACAGGCAGGTTCTGTTCTTATTCATAGACTTTTGTCTAGAGTTGACGTGTCAAGGGAATTCGGCGGCAGGGCTGCCGGCGGATCCCCCGGGCGATCCACTGCGGTTCCACGGGCCGGCGCGCCGAGGCGCGGCCGTCGCAGCGGGCACCCCGTCCCCCGTGATCCGGGGGGACCGGGTGCACGCCGCCTCCGCGGACACCCCACCGGATGCCCGGCACCACACGCGCACCGATCCCGCGCGGCCTCTCCTCTCACCCCTCTCTCGCTCGAAGGCGGAACCATGAACACTGCAGCGCAGACCCCCCTGTCCGAGTCCACCGCGCAGGCCGGTCGGAACCGGCGGGCCGGCAAGGCCGTCCTGGCCGGCGCCGTGGCCGTCGGCCTCCTCGCCGCCGGCGGCGGGACCTTCGCCAAGTGGTCCGAGGAGCAGGCCATTGCTTCCGCCGACCGCATCATGGCCGGTGAGCTCTCGATGAAGAACACCACGGTGTCCTGGACGGACGGCGCCGGGAAGGACATCAACCCGGCCGTCTACAAGATCGTCCCCGGCGACACCGTCCAGCTCCACGCCTCCACCACGGTGATCGCGGAGGGCGCCAACCTGCAGGGGTCCCTCGAGCTGCAGCTCCCCGCACAGCTGCAGCAGGAGATCGACGCGCTCGAGAAGGCCGGCTACGTGTCCTACGACGTGACGCTGGCCAGCGACGAGAAGTCGGCCCGGGACTCGTTCCCGGTCACCAAGGACGACAACGGGGACACCGTGACGGCCGTCGCCACGTTCACCTGGAAGGCGGACATGACCACCGGCAGCGCCGGCGAGAAGGTGGCCAAGTCGCTGAACGGCACCAAGCTCGTCCTCGCCCAGAAGTGACCGTCCGGGGCCGACCGGCCCCACGGTGCCCCGGTGCGGCGACGACGCCGCACCGGGGCGCGCTGCCCCTTACACCCCGTCTCGCTCCGTCTCACCCCCAGAGGCTCCCATGACGCGCACTCCCCGCTCCCGCCCCTCGACCGCCGGCCGCGCCCTCGCCGCCGCCGCGGCCGCGCTCCTGGCGCTGACCCTGCTGGGCAACAGCCTCGGAACGGCCGCCCGCTGGTCCGACGAGGCGCCGCTCGAGACGCAGGCCGTCAGCACCGGCGCCCTCGACGTGGCACTGGAGCCCGCGCGGGCGACCCTCCACCGCACCGACGTCGATCCCGCGACCGGTGCCCTCCGGCGCGGAACCACCGACGTCACCGGAGCGGCGGACGCCCTGTCCGCGCTGGCCCCCGGCGACACGGTCGTCGTCACGACCCGCGCGGTCCTCGACGTCGAGGGCGCGAACCTCGCCGCGACCCTCACGGTCGATCCCGGCGTGCCGGCCGGCGGCGCGGTCGTCCCCCGCGTCGATCTGGTGCCGGTCTCCGGCGCGCCGCCGCAGCCCGGGCCGACCTCCTGGACGGTGACCTCGGCCCACGACGGCGCGGTCTACGACCTCACCGTCTCCTACGAGGTGTCCCCGGACCCCGCCGCCCAGGGCACGACCGTCACGCCGGGCCCGCTCACGGTCGCCCTCACCCAGCACTGATCCCCCCTCTCCCAGGAGCTCCCATGAGCCAGTACCGCACCCCCACGGCCTACGTGCTCGGCGTCCTCGTCCTGCTCGCCGTCATCGTGCTCACGACCCCGAACGGCGGGACCCACGCCCGCTGGTCCGCCACCGCCCTCGCCGAGGTGCCCACCATGACCACGGGCCGGATCGGCTTCGAGATCGCCGCGGTCGAGAGCGCCGAAGGCGCCGCGACCCTGACCAGCACGTCCGGCTTCGACGTCCGGTACCGGCCGGTGCAGGTCTCCCTCGTCGACGCCGCCGGGGAGTCCGTGGCACTTCCGCAGGACATGGGCTTCGCCTACCGCACCGGTGCCACCTGCGCCGGCGGCACGGCTCCGGCGCAGTGGACCGCCGTCGCGCCCGGCGGCTCCGCCGCGGTGGACGTCCGCGGGGAGCTCCGGGCGCCCCTGGAGCAGGACCGGCCCGCCGGGCTGTGCCTCACCGTCTCGACCGAGGCCGTTCCGGTCGCCGCGCTGCGTGCGCTGAACGAGCAGGAACTGCGGGTCGTGACGCAGGTGGAGGCCGCCTCGCTCGAGGAGGGCGCCTGGCCCGTGACCCGCCCGTGGACAGTGCCGCTCGTCCTGAAGATGCCGGCCGAGGAGCAGCCGACGACCGCTCCTCCCCGCCCGGCGGCGGGACAGTGCAGCGTTGACGGGCCAGCCGCGCTGCTCCGGTGGACCTGGTCCGGTGGCGCCGATGCTCCGGCCGTCACCGCATGGGAGATCTGGATGCGCCCGCTGGGCACCACGGCGGCGCCCACTCGGGTGAAGACCGTCTCGGGCGGAGCGGCACGGACGGTTCACGTGGACGTCTCCGAGCTGCCGGCCTCATCGGACAACCGGCCCAGCCAGGACTACGAGACCCTCGTGCGGGCAGTGTTCGCCACGGGGCCGGCGTCCCACGCGGACAGCGCCTACGCGTGGAAGCTCAAGACGCCCGGCGGAAGCGGCAAGATGAACTGTGAAGGACTCCCGTCATGACCACCGTGCTCCGCAAGACGCTCCACCCGCTGCTCGTGCTCGCCCTGGCCGCGGTGGCCGCGCTGCTGCTCGCCGTCGTCGCCCTCCCGCTCGCGCTCGGCTGGGTGCCCCTGACGGTGCTCTCCGGCTCGATGGAGCCGACCGTCCCGACCGGCAGCCAGGTCGTAGTCGCCCCGCTCGAGCGCGAGGACGACGCCGCGGGGCTGAGCACCGGGGACGTCGTGACGTTCATGCCCCGTCCGGACGACCCGACCCTCGTGACCCACCGGATCGTGGGCGTCGCGGTGGACGGCGAGGGACGGCGCAGCTTCACGACGCAGGGCGACGCCAACGCCGCCCCGGACGCGGAGCCGGTCACCGCCACCCAGCTGCGCGGCCTGGTGAAGTACCACGTGCCCTGGGCGGGCTACGCCGCCACCCTCCTGGACGCGGAGCAGAAGCGCGGCGGGATCGTGCTGGTCGCCGCGGCGCTGTTCGGCTACGCGCTGTGGCAGCTCGTGGGCGCCGTCCGGGACCGCGCCCGGGCCACGGACGAGAGCGCGGACGAGAGCGCGGAGGCGGACCGGGTCGCGGAGCGGGACCACGGCGCCGACGGCGTGGCGGAGCAGCTCCCGGCCGGGGAGCAGGCGTTCCCGGCGGAGGCCCCGACGGAGGCGCTGCCGCTGGTGCCCGCCGCCGCCGGCCGCTGAGCGGCGCAGCGCTCGCCCGGGGGCCGGCGCACCCTGCCGGACCGTCGACGCCGGGCGAGCCGCCGTTGCCGGTCCCCGGCGGCGGGGCCATGATGGGGACCATGACCGAGACCCCGCTCACGCACGTCGACGAGAACTGGCAGCGCGCCCTGGTGGTGGTGGCGCACCCGGACGACATGGAGTTCGGCGCCGCCGCGGCCGTGGCCCGCTGGACCGGACAGGGCAAGGACGTGGTGTACTGCCTCGTCACCAGCGGGGAGGCCGGCATCGACGGCCTCGAGCCGCAGCAGTGTGGTCCGCTGCGGGAGGCGGAGCAGCGGGAGTCCTGCCGGGTCGTGGGCGTGGAGCAGGTGGAGTTCCTGCACCTGCCGGACGGGGTGCTCGAGTACGGGGTGGCGCTGCGGCGCCGGATCGCGGAGGTGGTCCGCCGGCACCGCCCGGACGTGGTGATCACCAACAACTTCCGCGACACCTGGGACGGCGCCACCAACCTGAACCAGGCCGACCACATCGCCACGGGCCGGGCCACCCTGGACGCCGTGCGGGACGCCGGCAACCGGTGGGTCTTCCCGGAGCAGGTCGAGGCGGGCCTGCAGCCGTGGCCCGACGTGCTGGCGGTGTGGGCGGCGGCCTCGCCCGACTCCCGGCACGCGGCGGACGTCACGGAGACCTTCGACGCCGGCGTGGAGTCCCTGCGCGCGCACGGCGCCTACCTGGAGGGCCTGGGCTGGGCCGACTTCGACCCGGACGCCTTCCTGCGGGGCAACGCCGCCGCCGTGGGCGAGCGGCTCGGGGTGCCGCTCGCGAGCTCCTTCGAGGTGCTCCCCCTGCGGTGGGGCGGCACCGAGGACTGAGCCCGGCTCCGCCGGCGCGGAGCAGTCAGGCCGACTCGGGCTCCCGGAGGACCAGGAGCACCAGCAGCACGGCGAGGACCACGAGGGCCGCCACGAAACCGACGGCCCCGGCCCAGCCGGTGACCGTGTAGAAGACCCCGCCGGCCGTGCCCAGCACGGACGAGCCCGCGTAGTAGAAGAGCGTGTAGAGGGACGATGCCTGCGCCTTGCCGGTGCGGGAGCGCACCGGGACCCATCCGGACGCCACGGCGTGCGCGGCGAAGAAGCCGGCGGTGAACAGCAGCAGCCCCACGACGATCACGGGGATCGACGGGACCAGCGTGGCCAGCAGCCCGGCGAGCATCACGGTCCCGCTGCTCGCGAGGACCACCCGGCGCCCGTGGGCCGCCGCGATCCGGCCGGCCGTCCCGGAGGACCAGGTGCCCGAGAGGTAGGCGAGGAACAGGAGGCTCACCACGGTCTGGGACACCCCGAACGGCTCCTCACCGAGGTGGAAGCCCAGGTAGTTGTAGATCGCCACGAACCCGCCCATGAGCAGGAAGCCCTGCAGGTAGAGCACCAGCAGACCGCGGTCCGCGAGGTTCGCCCGCAGCCGCCCGAGCAGACCGGCCGGCCCGGTGAGCCGGACGGTCTGGCGCACGAACCCGCGCTGGCGCGGGGCGATCAGGACGAAGACCACGGCGGCCAGCGCGGCGAGCACGCTCACGGTGATCGTGCCGGTCCGCCAGCCGAAGGCGTCGCCCACGGGTGCGGCGATGATGCGCCCGGCGAGGCCGCCCAGGCTGGTGCCCGCCACGTAGGTGCCGGCGGCCACGGCCGCGTGCCGGCGGTCGAGCTCCTCCGCGAGGTAGGCCATGGCCACGGCGGGGATCCCGCCCAGGGCGATGCCCTCCGCGAAGCGCAGCGCCACCACGGCCTCGAAGCTCGGCGCCAGGGGCATGACGAGCCCCAGGACCGTGGCGGAGACGACGGCCATCACCATGGTCCGCAGCCGGCCCCACCGGTCGGAGACCACGGACCATGGCAGGACGCCCACGGCGAGGCCGAAGGTCGCGGCGGAGACGCCCAGGGACGCCCGCGCGGCGTCGATCCCGAGGTCCGCGGCCAGGAGGGGCAGCACGCCCTGCACGGAGTAGAGCTGGGCGAACGTCGCCACGCCGGCGCACAGCAGCGCCAGCAGCACCCGGCGGTAGCCCCGGCTGCCGCGGTCGTAGCCGGTCCAGCCGCCGGGCTCAGCCACGACCGGCCCCGCGGTTCTCCCGGGCCCCGGCCCGCAGCCCGGTGACCACCCACAGGCCCAGGAGCAGGAACAGGGCGAGATAGGGCAGCGCGGCCACGGCGTCGATCGCCGGCCCGGGGATGCCCACCGGCCTCAGCCACGCGTCCCAGCGGATCGGCCCGACGTACAGGCCCACCAGGGCGACCCCGCCCAGCACCAGGGCGAGCCGGCGCGGACCGTCCCGGAGGAACGCCGGCCACGCCTCGACCCACAGCGCCGTCCACACGAGCCCCCACCACACGTGGTGGTGGGACCAGGTCACCGGGGACAGGTAGAGCATGAGGAGGGCGTTGACCGCCACCACGGAGAGGATCATCCCCCGGGCGGCGAGGACCCGGATCAGCAGGGCAACGCCCACCACCGCGGCGAGGAGCAGGACCCCGCGCAGCAGGGGCTCCGGCTCCCCGGGGACGCCGAGGTGGAGGAGCACCCCCTGCAGCGAGGTGTTGTCGACGTACGCGGTGTCGCCGACGCGCTCGTCGCTGAGCACGGCCTCGGTCCAGAACACGACCGCGTCCCGCGGCAGCGCCAGGAACCCGATCAGCACGGTCGCGGCGAAGGTGAGGCCCATCGTGAGGATCGGCCGCAGCTGTCCGCGGACCAGGAACACCAGCCCGAACGCGAGGGGGGTCAGCTTGATGCCGGCGGCCAGGCCGATCCAGAACCCGCGCGGGATCCGGCCCAGCAGGGTGTCGTCGCGGGTGCGCAGCAGGTCGTAGAGCACCAGGGCCATGAGCAGCGCGTTGATCTGCCCGAGACCCACGTTGCGCATCCACGGCCCCGACCACAGCAGCACGGCGGTGCCGGCGGCCACTGCGGTGGCGGGGCCCAGCAGGGCCTGCAGGGGCGCCGGCCGGCCGCGGGCGGCCGCCCGGCGCAGGAGCACGGCCGAGAGGACCGCGGCGACGCCCATCGAGGCGAGACCCAGGGCGAGCTCGGTGAGCCGCTCGGGGAGGAAGGCGAGCGGCACGAACAGCAGCGCCGCGAACGGCGGGTAGGTGAACGGCAGCCCGCCGTCGCCGTCCGGGCTGAGCCCGGGGCCGTAGAGCTCGTCGTCGAAGCCGTGCCGGTCCACCACGGCCATCCCGCCGAGCCGGTAGACGTCCAGGTCGATGCTGCTGTCGAGGACCAGCCACACGGACCGCACCAGCACGCCCGCCAGCAGCAGCCACACCAGGCCGGTCAGCGCCGTCGAGCGTCCGGTGCGGGACGCGACGGCGGCGGACGGAACGCTCACCAGGGCCTCAGTTCTCGGGTCGGTGCGTGCCGGAGCGGACGCAGGCGGAGGTTGCGGCACCCACTCTAAGCCCGCCCCGGTCCCGCCCCCCGTCCCGGCCGGCCCGGGGCCGGGGCCGACGGCCCGGGAACACGGCATGATGGACCCTGACACGTCGGAGACACCGCGACGGCACGCACCCCGGGCAACCGGGACCGCGTGCCTGCCGCGAGCACCGGAGGAGAACCATGACGGAGCACGAGACGGGCGGCCCGCCCGGGGCGTCCTTGCACGAGCTGCTGCTCGAGAGCGAGGACATCGCGTCCTTCCTCGACGCCCTCTCGGGCCGCATCGCCCAGGCCCTGTCCACCGACGGGGACGAGGTGTGGTGCGCGGTCACCCTGCTCCGGCCGAAGCGGTCCTCCACCGTGGCCTCCTCGAGCCCCGCGGCCGAGGCCCTGGACGAGATCCAGTACCACTACGGTGACGGGCCGTGCCTCACGGCGTCCCGCGAGAACCGGCTGGTCCACGTCCCGGACACCCGTTCCGATCCCCGGTGGCCCGAGTACGGCCGGGCCGCCGCCGCCCACGGCATCCTCTCCGCCCTGGGGGTGCCCCTGGACCTCGCCGGCGAGGCCTCGGCGGCCCTGGACGTCTATGCCGACCGTCCGCACAAGTTCGACCGGGCGACGATCGAGGTCATCCAGCGCGAGGTGGCCTCCGCCTCCAGCGCGCTGCGCCTGGCCGTGCGGATGGAGAAGCACCGGGACGCCGAGGCGGACCTGAGGGCGGCCATGGCCTCGCGCACCACCATCGACCTCGCCGTGGGCATCGTCATGAGCCAGAACCGCTGCACCCAGGAACAGGCCTTCGACATCCTCCGGTCCGCCTCCAGCCACCGCAACGTCAAGCTGCGCGACCTGGCCGCGGAGCTGGTCGCCACCGTCGGACAGGGCCCGGCCACCACCCACTTCGACCGCTGACGGCCCTTCCGGCGGGCACTGCTCCGCTCCCGCGGAAGGACCGGGGCCGCGTGCGGACGGGAGCGGCTACCCCTTCCGCCACTCGTCGCTCGTCAGGTGCGAGCCCGCCTGCGGTCCCATCTGCACCATGCCGCCGTCGACGACCCAGGACGCCCCGGTGACGTAGGCGGAGGCCGGGGACGCGAGGAACGCGATGACCGCGGCGACCTCGCGGGCGTCCCCGGGCCGGCCCAGCGGCACGCCGGGACGGTGGGCGGCCCGCGGGTTCTCGTCCTCCTGCCCCGTCATGGGGGTGGCGATCTCCCCCGGGGCCACCGAGTTCGCGGTGATCCCGTGCTCCCCCAGCTCGAGCGCGATGGTCTTCACGAGTCCGCCGAGGCCGTGCTTGGCGGCGTCGTAGGCGCTCGAGCCGACCCGGGGCACGTGCTCGTGGACGCTCGTGACGGCGATCAGCCGCCCGCCCCGCCCGGCGGCCACCAGGTGCCGCGCCGCCGCCTGGAGGCACACGAACGCGCCGTCGAGATCGGTGGCGAGCACTTTGCGCCACGTGCCCAGGGACGTCTCCAGGAACGGGACGTTCGCCCCCGTGCCCGAGTTGTGCACGAACACGTCCAGGCCGCCCAGTCCCTCCACGAGGCCGTCGACGACGGCGCCGCAGCGCTCCAGCTCCGTGGTGTCCAGCCGCGCCACCACGGCCCGGCGGTCGTAGGACCGGACCTCCTCCGCCGTCCGCTCGGCACCCTCCTCGTCCCGGTGCCAGGTGATCCCCACGTCCATGCCGGCCGCCGCGAGCGCCACGGCGGTCGCACGCCCGATGCCGGAGTCGGAGCCGGTCACCACGGCCGTGCGGGGTTCGAAGTCGGGAGCGTGCTCCATGGTCGTCGCCTTCCCTCCGTGCAGAGCGCGGACCGCCGTGCGGGACGGCCCGGGGGCACCAGCCTATTCCCGGCGGTGACGTTGGGCACACCCCCCGGCCGGAGCCGTTGCGGACCGCGGCCGAGGAGAGGAAGATCTTAAGCAAGCTGATGGTCGGAGACGAGGAGAGCGTCATGGCACACCAGGACCCGTCAGGATCGACCGTCCCGGAGGAACCCCGGGAGCCCGGGAAGGACCGGCCGGGCGCCTCCACCCCGCGAGGGCGGCGGCAGGAGGTGGTCGCCGCGGAGAAGCGGGAGTTCGGGGGCGTGAAGTTCGGCTCCGCGTTCTTCGGCTGGATGACCGCCACGGGCATCGCCGTGCTGCTCACCGCCCTGCTCGGTGCGATCGGTGCGGGCGTGGGCGTGGCGACCAGCTCGGACCCGGGCGAGATCGCGGAGCAGGTGGCGCAGGACGCCGGCACCGTGGGCCTCGTCAGCGGCATCGCCCTGGCCCTGGTCCTCTTCGTCGCCTACTTCGCCGGGGGCTACGTGGCCGGGCGGATGGCCCGGTTCGACGGCGCCAAGCAGGGGGTCGCCGTGTGGGTGTGGGCGGTCCTCATCGCGATCGTCCTGGCGGTCCTGGGCGCGGTGGCGGGCGAGCAGTTCAACGTGCTGCGCGAGCTCAACAGCTTCCCCCGCATCCCGATCGGCGAGGGCGCCCTGACCACGGGCGGCATCATCGCCCTGGTGGTCGCCGTCCTGATCCCGCTGCTCGCGGCGGTCCTCGGCGGCCTGGCCGGGATGCGCTTCCACCGGAAGGTGGACCAGGCCGGCATCGACCACCAGTACCGCTCGCACTTCTAGGACCGCGCCTGGGACCGGGGCGGGTCAGAGCTCGAGGACGAGCCGCCCCCGCACTCCCCCGGCCTCGAGCCGGCGGTGCGCCTCCGCGGCGTCCGCGGCGGGCAGGACGGCGGCCACGCGCAGGGAGAGCACCCCCTCCTCCACGTACCGGCGCAGCCGGTCCAGCTTCTCGCCCGAGTGGTACTCCTGGGGCACGCTGATCCGGTGCACGGTGATCCCCCGGCCCGGGTCCCCCGTCCAGTGCCGCACGGTCGCGAACCCTCCGCCGTCCCGGACGGCGGGGGCCGCCTTCTCGTTCAGCACGGCGGCGTCCACGAGGGCGTCGACCCCGTCGGGGAAGAACTCCCGGATCCGCTCGGCGACGTCGTCCCCGCGTGCCACCACGTGATCGGCGCCGAGGCTGTCGACGAGCTCCAGATCGTGCTCCGCGGCGTCCGCGATCACGGTGAGGCCCTCGTGCTTGGCGAGCTCCACCACGTAGTTGCCGAGGGTCCCGGCGGCCCCGGTGACGGCCAGGGTCTGCTCGGGCTGGAGGTCCAGCACCTCGAGGACCTGCAGGGCCGTGAGCCCGTTCATGGGCAGCGTGGCGGCCGTGGCGAAGTCCGTGTCCGCCGGGAGACGGGCGATCGAGTCGTCGGGGGCGACGAGGAGCTCCGCGTAGGCGCCCCCGTGCTCCCCGCGCGGCAGGGCGATGGCCATGACCGCCTCCCCCACGCGCCAGGCGCTGCCCTCCCCCACCTCGTCGACGACCCCGGCCGCGTCCATCCCCGGCACGTACGGCGGCCGCAGGTGCTCCACGGGTTGACCGCCGGCGCGCAGCAGGGTGTCCGTGGGGCTGACGGCGGCCGCCCTGACCCGGATCCGGACCTCTCCGGGACCGGGGTGGGGGTCCGGCACCTCGTGGACGGCGAGGACCTCGGGCCCTCCGAACGTCTCGACTCCGATGACTCGCATGCCCGTTCCAACCCCGGGGCGCCCGCACCCATTCCGGCTCCGCGCCGATGCCGTTCCGATGCCGTTCCGATGCCGTCCTGACATGCGGGCGAGGATCCCGTCACACCGTTGCGGCCCCGCCGGTCCGGGGCCATGCTGAGGGCGGGTCCCGCCGCACCACGAAGGGGAGCACCATGGCACCGACAGACTTCATCACCCTTCCCGTCTCGGACCTGGAGAGATCGAAACGGTTCTACTCCTGTCTCGGCTGGCGGCTGCACCCGGCGTTCGAGGGCACCGGCGCCGGGACCGTCGAGATCCGCGAGGACGAGCACGTCATGGTCCTGAGCGAGGACCGCCACCTGCGCCTGGTGGGGCCCGGGACCCCCGGCACCCCGGCCGACGCCTCCGTCGTCAACGCGCTCAGCGTCGACTCCCCGGACGAGATCGACGTCATCGTCGACCGCGCCGTCCGCGCCGGCGGGACCGAGGGCGACGCCCAGGACTACGGCTTCCTGCGCTCGCGCTGCTTCCGGGACCCCGACGGCCACCAGTGGGAGATCCTGTGGGTCGATCCCGCGGCGGCCTCCGTCCGCGCCGCCCGCCGGCGGTGACCGCGGGCACGGCGGAGCCCGGTCACCACGGGTGACCGGGCTCCGTCCCGCCTCGGCGGCTCAGGTGCTCACTTCTCGGAGACGGCCGCCGCGAGCCGCTCGAGGGAGTGCTCCAGGGCGCCCTCCTCGAAGAGCGGGAAGGACACGGCCTTCCTGGCGTCCGGGGTCGCGTGCTCCCACGAGTAGGTCTCGGTGACCAGCGTGGCGCCGGGGCCCTGGGGCTCGAGCTCCCAGATCCACTCCCAGCCCTCCAGCTCGGCGCCCTGCGGCTTGGGCTTCCAAGCGAGGAGCTTGTTCTCGTCGTAGCCGGAGACGGTGTTCTCCATGACGTAGTCGCCGCCCATGTGCTCGCCGTTCATGTTCATCACGAACACCTGGCCGACCTTCTGGATGCGCTGGTCGTCGCCGGAGACGACCGTGCCGGAGCCGTCGATCTGCCGGTGGCGCGACGGCAGGCTGAGGACGTCGAAGATGGCGTCGGCGGGAGCGTCGATGACGCGGCTGGCGGACAGGCTGTTCTCGGACACGGGTGGTTCCTCTCGTCGGCAACGGTACGGCCCCACCGTAGACAGACGGGACCGGTCCCTGGCCAGGGCTGTCCGCTCCCCGCGTAGCCGGGCCCCGGCCGGGTTCTCGACGCCGTGGACGGGGGCGGCCGCCCGGGCGGACCGGGTCAGTAGGGCTGCTGGGACGGGTCCACCTGCTCGATCCACGCCAGCACCCCGCCCTCGAGGTGCGCGACGTCGGTGCGGCCCGCGGCGCGCAGGAGGTGCAGGGCCCGTTCGGAGCGCGCCCCGGCCTTGCAGTGCAGCAGCACCCGGCGGCCCGGGGCGATCCGGGCGAGGGCCTCCCCGGACTCGAACTGGTCCAGCGGGAGCAGCCGTGCCCCGGGGATCGCCGCGAGCCGGGCCTCGTAGGGCTCCCGGACGTCGACGAGCTCGAAGTCCGCGGCGCCGCGCTCCCGGGCCGCCAGCAGCTCCGCGAGCTCGGGGGCCGTCACGGTGGGGACGCCTCCCGGCTGCGGGCCGGGCGCCGGGCAGGCGGGGGCGCTGTCGCCGGCCGACGCCAGGGTGGTCACGGGCGCGCGGCCCGGCGTGGGCACCAGCGGGATCTCCCACCAGCGCGCCGAGAGGGCGTCGTAGGTGGCGACCCGGCCGAGCATCGTGGTGCCGATCCCGGTGACCAGCTTGACGGCCTCGACCGCCATGGCAGTGCCCAGCAACCCCGGCAGCACGCCGAGCACCCCGGCCTCGGCGCAGCTGGGCACCGTGCCCGGCGCCGGGGGCACGGGGTAGAGGTCGCGGTAGGTGGGCCCGTGCGCGCCCCAGAACACCGAGTACTGGCCGTCGAAGCGCAGGATCGAGCCCCACACGTGCGGGACACCGGCCAGCTCGCACGCGTCGGAGACGAGGTAGCGGGTCTCGAAGTTGTCCGTGCCGTCCAGGACGAGGTCGTACCCGGCGAGGACCTCCTCCGCGCTGTCCGCGGTGAGCCGCTCGCGGTGCTCCACGACGCGCACCAGCGGGTTGAGGTCGGCGATCCGCGCGGCGGCCGAGGCGGTCTTGGGCGCCCCGAGAGTCCCCTCGCCGTGGATCACCTGGCGCTGCAGGTTGGAGGCGTCCACGTCGTCGTCGTCGACGACGCCGAGGGTCCCGACGCCCGCGGCGGCGAGGTAGAGCAGGGCCGGGGAGCCGAGACCGCCCGCGCCCACGCACAGCACCCGGGCGTTCTTGAGCCGCCGCTGGCCCTCCTCGCCGATCTCGGGGACGGTCAGGTGGCGGGCGTAGCGGCGCAGCTCGGCGTCGGTGAGCTCCGCGGCGGGCTCGACGAGCGGGGAGAGGTCCACGGCGCTCAGGCGTCCAGTCCGACCCACTCGGTGGAGCCGTCCGCGAACCGCTGCTCCTTCCAGATGGGCACCTCGGTCTTGATCCGGTCCACGAGCGCGTCGCAGGCGGCGAACGCGAGCTTGCGGTGGGCGGCGGCCACGGCGGCCTCCAGGGCGGAGTCCCCCACGCGCAGGTGGCCGACCCGGTGGGCGGCCCAGATCCGCACCCCGGGGAACTCCTCGGCGACCCGGCGGGCCACGTCCTGGACGGCCCGGTCCGCGCCGGGGTGGCAGGTGTAGTCGAGGCTGGTGACGGGGCGGCCGCCGTCGTGGTCGCGGATGACACCGCTGAAGGAGACCACGGCGCCGGTCCGCTCGTCCTGCACGGCCTCGACGGCCCGGGCGTGGTCCAGGGGCTCCTCGGTGACGAAGGCGCCGACCACGGCGGTCTCCGCCTGGATCGGTCCGGGTGTGCTCATCGGTCGGTCTCCTCGTGCGGTCGGGGGTCGTGGCGGGGGCCGTCGTGCCCGCGGTCGCGGTGGCCCTCGAGCTGGTCGCAGACGTGGTCGAGGATCGGCTCGAGGACCTTCAGCCCGTCCCAGACCCCGCCGGTGGAGCCGGGGAGGTTGACCACGAAGGTGGCGCCGCTGACCCCGGCGTGCCCGCGGCTGAGCACCGCCAGGGGGGTGGTCCTCCGGCCCTCCGCCCACAGTGCCTCCATGATGCCGGGCAGCTCGCGGTCGAGGAAGGGCCGGGTCATCTCGGGGGTGAGGTCGTCCGGGCCGAGACCGGTCCCGCCGCTGGTGACGACCACCCGGGGGCGGTCCGCGGGGACCCGGGCCACGAGCAGCCGCTCGAGCTCGGCGCGCACGTCCTCGCCGTCGGCCACCACGAACGGACCTTCGACCTCGAAGCCGTGGGAGCCGAACCAGTCGGCGGCGATCCGCCCGCTCCGATCCTGGTAGACCCCGGCGGCGGCGCGGGTGGAGGCGACGATGACGGCGGCACTCCTCATGCGGTGTCCCCGTCGGTCCGCGCCCAGTCCCCGGACTTGCCGCCGGACTTCGCGAGCACCCTGACCCGGTCGATCTCGGCCAGCTTGTCCACGGCCTTGATCATGTCGTAGAGGGTCAGGGCGGCCACCGAGGCCGCGGTCAGCGCCTCCATCTCCACGCCGGTCACCCCGCGCGTGCGCACCGTCGCGGTGATCCGCACGCCGTCCGCCAGCCGCTCGAAGTCCACGGTCACCTTGCTGATCGGCAGCGGGTGGCACAGCGGGACGAGCTCCGGGGTCCGCTTGGCCGCCATGATGCCGGCCACCCGGGCCACCGGCAGGGCGTCCCCCTTGGGGAGGTCCGCGGCGAAGACCTGCTCGACGACGTCGGGGCGGGTGCGCAGCGTGGCCGTCGCAGTGGCCTCGCGGGTGGTCACGGCCTTGTCGGAGACGTCCACCATGTGCGCGGACCCGTCCGCCCGGACGTGCGTGAGGCTCTGCTGCTGCTCGGTCATGTCGGTTCGGTCCCCTTCGGCTCTCCCGGATGGTGCGTCCCTCCCATTCTGGCCCACCCCCGTGCCGCGCACCGCCGCGTCATGTCTGGTCCCGCCCCGGGGCGCGGTGCTAGCTTGACGGGACGCGACCACGATGCCGTGGCGCCACCCGCCCAGCCCGAGGAGCACAGCATGACGGACGAGCACTCCGGCGACGTGGAGGAGCTGGCGGTCAACAGCTGCTGGGACCTGCTCCGGGACGCGGGCGTCGGCCGCCTCGCCGTGTGGGTGGAGGACCACCCGGACATCTTCCCGATCAACTTCGTGGTGGACCACGGGACCCTCGTCTTCCGCACGGCCGAGGGGACGAAGGTCGCCGGGGCCCTCACGGACATCCCCGTGGCGGTCGAGATCGACGGGTACGACGAGCCCGCAGGGAAGGCGTGGAGCGTGGTGGTCAGGGGCCGCGCCGAGCGCATCCAGCAGATCCAGGAGCTCACGGACACCCTGGACCTGCCGCTGTTCCCGTGGCAGACGGGGCGCAAGGGCGTCTTCGTCCGGGTCGTGCCGTCCCTCGTGACCGGCCGCCGGTTCCCGGTCGCGGACCCGGAGGTGTGGCGCACCCCGCTCTCGGGGGTGCGGCGCGCCCCCGACGAGTGAGCGCCCGGACGCTGCGTTCCACGCGTGGCCCGACGCCCGGACCGCGCCGGGACTAGCCTGGCCGGATGGACCGGCCGACCCTCCGCCCTCCCGGCGACCTCCGCCCCGGCGTGCGTCTCGACGTGCGCGACGACGGGCCCCCGGACGGGGAGCCCGTGCTGCTGCTGCACGGCTTCCCGCAGGACGGCACGAGCTGGTCCGGGGTCGCGCCCGTGCTGCGGCGCGCCGGCCTGCGCACGCTCGTGCCCGATCAGCGCGGCTACTCCCCCGGCGCCAGGCCCCGGGGCCGCCGCGCCTACCGGCTCGAGCTGCTCGTCCAGGACGCCGTGGCGCTGCTGGACGCCGCCGGGCTGGAGCGCGCCCACGTCGTCGGCCACGACTGGGGCGGGATCGTGGCGTGGGCCTTCGCGGCCCACCGGCCGGAGCGGACGGCGTCCCTGACGGTGGCCTCGGTCCCCCACCCCCGGGCGCTCGCGCGCTCCCTGACCCGCTCGCCGCAGGCGCTGCGCTCGGCCTACGTCGGGGCCTTCCAGGTGCCCCGGCTCCCGGAGGCGCTGCTCGGCCCGCGCCTCGAGCAGCTCCTGCGCCGCTCCGGCCTGCCCGCGGCGGAGGCCGCCCGCTACGCGGCCCGGATGCGGGAGCCCGGCGCGCTCACCGGCGCCCTGAACTGGTACCGCGCCCTGCCGCTGTCCCGGCTGCGCACCGGACCGGTGGACGTGCCGACCACGTA
This sequence comes from Kocuria sp. CPCC 205258, assembly GCF_040981005.1. NCBI lineage: Bacteria > Bacillati > Actinomycetota > Actinomycetes > Micrococcales > Micrococcaceae > Kocuria > Kocuria sp. CPCC 205258. The sequence continues at coordinate 184,273 of NZ_JAVKPS010000008.1, forward strand.
CGCGTGGGGCGCCCGGGACCCCGCCCTGGGCCGGCGGGCCGCAGAGCTCACGGCCGAGCACGTGCGGGGGCCCTACCGGTTCGTGGAGCTTGACGCCGGCCACTGGCTGCCGGAGACCCGTGCCGTGGAGCTGGCGGGACTGGTGCTCGAGCGCGTCGGCGGGACCGCGAACACCCCGTAGCGGCTCAGCCCCGCGGGGAGGGACCCTCGGACGGCGCGTCCTCGCGCCGGCGCCGGGGGGTCCCCGCGATGCGCAGCGCGGCCTGGACCGCCAGCAGCGCGAACGCCGCGTAGTAGATCCCCACGGAGGGGTAGAGCTGGGGGACGGTGCCGTTCCAGCCCACCAGGGTGAGCACGAACAGGACGCCCCCGAGCACGAGCAGCCCGAGGTGCGCGGTGCCGAAGGCGCCCCGCTCGCCGCGGCGGGCGAGGAAGAGCGCCAGGACGGCGAAGAAGATCGGGAAGAGCATCTGGCCCACCACGGTGATGCCGTTCTGGTGGTACTCGTAGCGGCCGAGCGCCTGGATCACGGCGGTGGCGGCGAGGAGCAGCGGGGCGAGCAGGGACGTCATGGGGACCTGTTCTGTGCGATCGTCCGGGCGGGGGCGCGGACCAGTCTAGCGAGCGGCGGGGACACCGCCGCGGCGCCCCGGGCCCGCACCGGGTCAGTCGAGCAGCAGCAGCTCCACCGGGGTCCCCGCCGGCAGCTCGGCCCCGCCCGCCGGCACGAGCGCGAGGGCGTTGGCCCGGGCCGCGGCGGCCAGCAGGTGGGAGCCGGGCCCGCCCGCCATCCGCACCGTGGCGCCGTCCCAGACGGCGCGGCGCACCTGGGTCCGCCCGGGCAGCGGCCGGACGGCCTCCGCGAGGGGCCCCGTGCGGCGCGCCCGCGGCACCGGGGCGCCCACGGTCTCGGTCAGGGCGGGGCGGAGGAACATCTCGAAGGACACGAGGGTGCTGACGGGGTTGCCGGGCAGGCAGACGAAGGGCACGCCGCCCGGCGCCGCGAGGCCCTGCGGCCCCCCGGGCTGCATCGCGACGTGCACGAACTCGCCGTGGGGCGCGAGCACCTGCCGGACGACCTCGTAGGCGCCCTCGCTCACCCCGCCCGAGGAGACGAAGAAGTCGGGCCTCCGCGCGGTGTCCTCCGCCAGGCGTGCCGCGAAGGCGCCGGCGTCGTCCGAGAGCAGGTGGGCGCCGACCACCTCCACGCCCGCCTCCGCGAGCTGGGCGCGCAGGATCGCCGCGTTCGCGTCGAAGATCTGGGCCGGGCCGCGCGCAGCGCCGGGCGCCACGACCTCGTCGCCCGTCGTGTACAGCACGGCCCGGGGGCGGGCGCGCACGGTCAGCTCCGCGCACCCCAGTGCGGCCGCGAGCCCGATCCGGGCGGGGGTGAGCCGCTGCCCCGCGACCAGCGCCGTGTCCCCGGCGACGACGTCCTCGCCCGCGCGGCGGACGAACCTCCCGGCCGGCTGGCCCGCCGGGAGCCGCAGGCGCGTCCCGGGTGCCGGGAAGCCCCCCGGCAGCGACTCCTCGACGGGCACCACGGCGTCCGCGCCGGACGGCAGGGGCGCGCCGGTCATGACGGGGGCCGCCTCCCCGGGGCCGAGCGGACCCGGGACGTGGCCGGCGGGCACGGGGGCGACGACGACGAACGGGGTGCGCCCGTCCTCCCCGGGCGCCGTCCGGCTGTCGGCGGCGCGGATCGCGAAACCGTCCATCTGGGAGTTGTCGAAGGGCTGCAGGCTCAGGGGCGCCACGAGGTCCTCGGCCAGGACCCGGCCCGGCGCGGCCGCCAGCGGCAGGGTCTCCGTCCGGGCGCGGACGCCACGCAGGGCCTCCGTGACCGCACGGCGGTGCTCGTCGACGCTGCGGACCGGGTGCTGCACGTGCCTGCTCATTCCTCCAGCGTAGGTGCCGGGGCGCGCCCGTCCTGGCAGGATCGGGGCCATGACGCGACGGGATGTGGAGCACACGCCGGACGGACGGTGGATCGTGGTGGACGGCCGGCGGTGGCGCCGCCAGGACCCCGGGCTGCCCGAGGACGTCGCGGCCCGACTGACGTCCCACCTGGGCCGGGCCCGGGCGGCCGTCCGCACGGTGCGGCGGGACGGCACGGAGGAGGAGCTGCGGGCCGTACGGGACCGGGTGGGGATCGCCAAGCTGGGCCTCGGTGAGCGCGGCACGCCGTGGTGGGAGCAGTCTCCCGCCGAGCAGGAGGCCCGGTGGACGGATGCTCTCGCGCGGCTGGACGAGCAGGCCCCGCCGGAGCCGGCGTGACCCCGTACGGCGGCCGGGGCATTCTCGGCATGCTGGGGACTGATTACACTGGGCGGACCATCCCGGCACGCCGAGCACCGTGCGGGCCGGAGACGACCACCGAGGCGGTGACATGAGCGTTTCCCTGGGACTGCCGCGGCTGCGCGATGCGGGT
>NZ_JAVKPS010000080.1:0-504 GCF_040981005.1 Kocuria sp. CPCC 205258
GCGGCGCGGTCTACGAGGACGACCGAGGACGCAGCTTCGACACCCAGGACCGGCCCGACGGCTTTCCCCGTTACCCGGTGCCGATTCCGGAGGCCCAGAGCACCGTGGCCGCCGGGGAGTCGACGTACGGCACGCGGAAGGTGGCGCTGGAGCAGGAGCTGCTGGCCGCCGGTGACGAGCTGCCCGTGACGCTGCTGCGGGCGGGCGCCGTCCACGGGCCGCACTGCCGCACCCCGCGTGAGCTGTACTTCGTCAAGCGGGCACTGGACGGCCGCCAGGTACGAGTGCTGGCGTACGGCGGGCTCAGCAGGTTCCATCCCGTCCACGTGTCCAACGTGGCGGAACTGGTCCGGCTGTCGGCCCGCCGGCCCGGCTCGCGGGTGCTGAACGCGGGTGACCCGGACGCGCCCACGGTGGCCGAGATCGGCGACGCGATCGACGCGCTGCTCGGCCGGCGGACCGAGACCGTCCTCGTCGACGGGCCGCCGCCGTCGCCGTCGGTGG
>NZ_JAVKPS010000081.1:0-503 GCF_040981005.1 Kocuria sp. CPCC 205258
TAATACTTTCTGTTCTGCTTTCATCATATTCTGAAAAGGGAAAAGAAAAGCCGCACCCTTTTTCCAGAGTACGGCTTTATCAAGATACATCTCTCTACCTTGCAGAAGAGAAACGACAATTTAAACTTCAAATATAATTCTATCTTACTTAGCGTAAGCTACACTACGAGTCTCACGAATCACAGTAATCTTAACCTGACCAGGATAAGTCATCTCATTCTGAATCTTGGTTGCGATTTCATCAGAAAGCTTGATGCTCTCTTCATCGTTCATCTTATCCGCACCCACGATGACACGGAGTTCACGACCTGCCTGGATAGCGTAAGTCTTGGTTACGCCAGGATAACTCATGGCGATTGCTTCAAGATCGTTCAAACGCTTGATATAAGCCTCTACAATCTCACGACGGGCACCAGGACGAGCACCAGAGATAGCATCACAAACCTGTACGATAGGAGCCAATAATGTGTTCATCTCCATCTCATCATGGTGAGCACCGATGG
>NZ_JAVKPS010000009.1:0-141045 GCF_040981005.1 Kocuria sp. CPCC 205258
GCCACCTCGTGGCCGCCGAGGTACTGGATGGCGCACCACAGGGTGGGGGTGGCGTACGGGCGCCCGCCCAGACCGGGGTTGGCCAGCGCGATGGCCCGCCGCTCCCCGCCGCGGCCCACGGGCACCAGGTCCCCGGCCCGCTGCGCCAGCGGCAGCAGGTTTCCCCACTCCCACACGAACGGGACGGCCGCCGAGGCCGGGGCCTCCGGCATGAGGTTGCCGATCTCCGTCCACAGCGGGACCATGTGGCCCGACTCGAAGTCCTGGTAGAGGGCGTCGAGCTGGGCCTGCTCCTGAGGCGTGGGGGCCGGGACCGTCATCTGGTTGTCGTGACTCATGGTGAGCTCCTCGGTGCTCGCGGGTCGCGGGGCGGACCACCCTGCGCTGTGATGTGAGTTACTGGCCACGCTAGAGCAGGCACCGGCGGGACCGGCAATGAATTCTGCTGGATGGAAACTTCCTCCGGTGTTCCGCGGCCGCTTCACCGGGGCCGGCCGGACTCGATCTCCGCGGCGATCTCCCCCTCGATCTCCCGGCACACCTCCCGCAGCGCCCGGATCACCGCCCGGTCCTCGATCACGCCGGCCCGCTGCACGGGCACGGACACCGACAGGGCGGCCAGGGGGCGCCCCTCGGGATCGCGCACGGCGCAGGCCACGGCGGAGACGCCGCGCTCGGCCTCCTCGCGGTTGAAGGCCAGTCCCACGGAGCGGATCATCGCGAGGGACCGGACGAAGGAGCCGAAGGCGGCCTCGTCCAGGTACTCCCCCACGGTCCGGGCCGAGCCCGTGCGGAACAGCCGCGCGAGGTCCTCCTCGGAGAGGTAGGACAGCAGGAGCTTGCCCGCGGAGGTGGCGGCCGCCGGGAGGACGGCGCCGCGCCGGTCGCCGACCTTGAGCAGCCCCGCCCCCTCCACGGAGCTGAGGAAGCGGACCGTGGTGCCGACCCTGACCATGAGGTTCGTGGTCTCGTGGGTCCGTTCGCTGAGCAGCTCCAGGTAGGGCTGCACGAGAGCGCGCAGCCGGCTGTGCGAGCCGGACTCGGGGACCGAGACGCCGAGCCCCGGCCCCGCGAGGTAGCGGCGGGAGTCGTCCTGGACGGCGAAGCCGCGGTAGACGAGCATCGACAGGAGGCGGTGCGCGGTGGAGGGGGCGACCCCCAGCTCCTGCGCCACGTCCTTGAGCCGCACCCCGCCGGAGTCGCGCAGCATCTGGAGCAGGCGCAGGACGTTGTCCACGGACTGCAGGGAGTAGGCCGGCTTCCGCTCCAGGTCCTGGTTCTGCACGGGCCCAGTGTAGGCGCCCGCCGCACCCCGGTGGAGATCCACGGCACACCGTTTGTTCCATCCAGCAGAATAAGTTTCGGGGCGTGCCGGTCACGGGCACATCCTGGTGTGACGCGCCGCACGCCGGTGGCGCCCCTCACCTGTGAAACGGAGTCCCGATGTCCGCAACGGCTCTTGCCGCCGCCGCCCCGCCCGCCCCGGTGGGCCGGCGCGCCCGATGGATCGCCGTGCTGGTCTGCTGGCTGCTCATCGTCTTCGACGGCTACGACCTCATCGTCTTCGGCACGGTCAAGCCCTCGCTCATGGAGGAGTGGGGGATGTCCCAGGCGACCGCCGGCACGGTGGGCTCCTCGGCGTTCCTCGGCATGATGATCGGGGCGGTCTTCGCCGGGCGGCTCTCCGACGGGCTGGGCCGGAAGAAGACGGTCGTCTGGTGCACGGTGGTGTTCTCCCTGGCGACCGTGGCGTGCGCCGTGGCCCCCGACGAGTGGGTCTTCGCGCTGCTGCGCCTCGTGGCGGGGCTCGGCCTGGGCGGTCTCGTGCCTTCGGCCAACGCCCTCGCCGCGGACTTCATCCCGCCCCGGTGGCGCTCGGCCATGGCCACGCTCATGATGTCCGGCGTGCCGATCGGCGGCTCGCTCGCCGCCCTGACCGGCATCCCCGTGATCCCGGCGGACTGGCTCGGATGGGAGGGCTGGCGGTGGATGTTCGTCTTCCCCGTCCTGGCCCTCGTCGTGCTCGTGCCCGTGGCCCTGAAGGTGATCCCCGCCGATCCCGGCCCGGAGCAGCGGGCCGCCGCGGCCGCCGCGCAGGTGCACGGACCCGGCTTCGGGTCCCTGCTCCGCCCGCCCCACCTGACCATGAGCATCCTGTTCGCCGCCGCCACCCTCGCGACCCTTTTCGCCTGGTACGGGCTGGGCACCGAGCTGCCGAACCTCATGCGGCTGCAGGGCGCGCAGATCGGCGGGGCCCTGACGTTCGCGCTCGTCCTCAATCTCGGCGCGGTGCTGGGCTCCGTGCTCACGGCCTGGGCCGGGGACCGGTTCGGCCCGGTGCTCACCGGCGCCGTCGCCTCGGGCGCCGCCGCGGCCGGGCTGCTCGTGATCATGGTCGTCGGCGACGAGCCGGTCTGGCTGATCTACCTGATGCTCGTGCTCGCCGGTGTCGGCACGCACGGCACGCAGTCCCTGATCATCGGCGCCATCACCCTGTACTACCCGGACAGCCTCCGCGGCACCGCCCTCGGCTGGGCCCTGGGCGTGGGGCGCATCGGCGCCGTCCTCGCCCCGCAGACGGCGGGGCTCGTGCTCGGCGCCCACGCCGACCCCGCCGACGGCGTCCACCCCGTGTTCCTGCTCTTCGCGGGGGCGGCGGCCGTCGCCACGGTCCTGCAGTTCGCCCTCCTGCCCGTCATCACCAAGGCCCGCCAAGCGCCCCGGGTCGTACGGACCCAGCCGGTTGCCTGACATCGTCCCGCACAGCTCGAAAGGAATCACCACCATGGCACAGCACACCAAGGTCCTCGTCATCGGAGGCGGCATCGGCGGCTTCGGCAACGCCCTCGCCCTGCGCCGGCTCGGCGCGGAGGTCGAGCTCGTGGAGCAGGCCCCCGAGTTCGGGGAGGTCGGCGCCGGCCTGCAGATGTCCCCCAACGCCACCCGCCTGCTGCGTGAGTGGGGGGTGCTCGACCGGGCCGTCGAGACCGGCGTGGCCCCCCGGTACATCGTCTTCCGCGACGCCCTCACGGGCGAGGAGCTGCTCCGGGAGGACGTCACCGGCGAGTACTACGAGCGCTACGGCGCCCCCTACATCGTGGCCCACCGCTCGGACCTGCACCGCCTGCTCATGGAGGAGTGCGCCGAGCTCGGCGTGACCCTGCACAACAACGTCCGGGTCTCGAAGACCGAGAACGTGGAGGTCCATGGGCGCGCCGTGGCCCGGGCGACCGCCGACGACGGCCGGGTCTTCGAGGCCGACGCGATCGTCGCCGCGGACGGGATCAGGTCCGTGGTCCGCGCGCAGCTCTCCGACGACCAGCCCGTCGGCTCCGAGTACGTGGCCTACCGCGGCGCGCTGCCGATCTCGCAGATCACCCACGCCGGGGACATGGAGGCCGTGGTCGTGTGGATGGGCCCCGAGTGCCACCTCGTGCAGTACCCGTTGCGCCAGGGGGAGCTGTTCAACACCGTGGCCGTCTACCGCTCGCCGTCCTTCGCCGCCGGTCAGCTCGTCTACGAGGGCGACGCCGAGCTGCGCGAGGCCTACCGGGACTGCGTGCCGGAGGTCCGGGCGGCGCTCGACAACCTCAGCCACGTGCAGCGCTGGCCCATGTTCGACCGCGTGCCGATCGAGAACTGGGTGGACGGCAACATCGCCCTGGCCGGCGACGCCGCGCACCCGATGCTGCAGTACCTCGCCCAGGGCGCCTGCCAAGCCCTCGAGGACGCCGCCGCCCTCGAGGCCATCGCCGCGCGGTCCGTGTTCGCGGACCCGGAGCACCACGACGCCTCCCGGTGGAACGCCGTGTTCCGGGAGTACAACGCCGTCCGCCAGCCGCGCACCGCGCGGATCCAGACGACGGCGCGGGTGTGGGGCGAGTCCTGGCACCTCACCGGCCCGGTCGAGCGGACCGTGCGCAACATGCTGTGGAAGTCCGCGGACCGGCACGGCATCTGGGACTACACCGACTGGCTCTACGGGGAGCAGGACTACACCGGCGCCGAGGCCGGCGACCGGGCCGAGGTCCGGCGCGTCGACGCGAGCACGGCGGGCTGAGCCCTTCCCCGCGGCGGCCGGACCCGGCGCCGGCACGCGGGAGGCCCCGGCACCTCGAGGTGCCGGGGCCTCCCGCGTACCGGTGCTCGGCCCGTGCGCTCAGTCCCCGGGCTCCGCGAGGACGACGGAGGTCTCCACGACCGTGGCGGCGCCGGCCGCCAGGAGGTTGTCGACGACGGCGGTCAGCGGCTCCATCGACCCGTCCACCTGGAACTGCACGGGGTGGTGGTGGGCCAGCAGCGCGAGCAGCTGCTCGAGCGCGGGACCTGCCGCGGCGTCCCCCGGCGTCCAGCCGAGCACGACGTGGGCGGGCTCGTCCGGCGCGTCCTCCGGGGCGGGGGCGCCGGGGGCGGCGTCGAGCTCGACGGGCCGGTAGCTCACGGCGAACGCGGAGATCCTGCCCCGCTCCCCCGGGCCCACGCCATTGCGCAGCACGAGCGCCCCGAAGGCGTGCGCGGCGTCGGAGAGGAACAGCTGGTTGACCCGTCCCACGGACAGGTCCGCCGGCTCGTCCCAGGCGTGCACGGCCCGGTAGAACGCCCACAGCGCCCGGGTCAGCTCGACGGAGCCGGTGGCCAGGTCCTCGACGGCCTGCGCCGGCGTCCCGTCGGGGTGCTCCCGCAGCGGCTGGAGGGGCAGGGCACCGGCCGCCACCCGGACCACGCGCGAGTCCTGGACGGGGTCCAGGCCGGCGGCCCGGGCGAAGCGCTCGCCGGCCGAGCCGGGCGCCGCCTTCGTGCGCAGGGCCTGCACGCCCGAGGGCGAGCCCGCCGCCTCGGTGCGCAGCCGCTCCAGCAGGTCCCGTCCGAGGCCTTCGCCGCGGCGGTCGGGGGCGACCTCCACGTAGGCCCACAGCCTCGAGGGGTGCAGCGCCGACTCGTAGACCGTGCCGGCGGCGACCGGCACGCCGGAGTCCTCCGCCACGACCGTGCGGGACCACGGGGCGTCGTCGTCGGGGCGCAGGGTCGCCCGGAAGGCGGCGGCCTGGGGCGTCTCCGGGTCGGGCCACACCTCGAGCAGCCGCAGGTCGTCCCCGTCCCGCCAGGGCCGCAGCCCGGGGCCGGTCAGCGCGCCGCTCATCAGCGGACGAGCTTCCCGGCGAGGTAGGACTTCACCTGGTCGAGGGCCACGCGCTCCTGGGTCATCGCGTCCCGCTCGCGGATGGTCGCGGCCTGGTCCTCGAGGGTGTCGAAGTCCACCGTGATGCAGAACGGGGTGCCGATCTCGTCCTGGCGGCGATAGCGGCGCCCGATCGCCCCCGAGTCGTCGAAGTCGATGTTCCAGTTCCGGCGCAGCTCGGCGGCCAGGTCCTTGGCCTTCGGCGAGAGGTCCTCGTTGCGGGACAGCGGCAGCACCGCGGCCTTGACCGGGGCCAGGCGCGGGTCCAGCTTGAGGACCGTGCGCTTGTCCACCCCGCCCTTCGAGTTGGGCGCCTCGTCCTCGGTGTACGCGTCCACGAGGAAGGCCATCATCGACCGGGTCAGGCCGAAGGACGGCTCGATCACGTACGGGACGTAGCGCTCGTTGGTCTGCTGGTCGAAGTAGCTGAGGTCCGTGTTGGAGTGCTCGTTGTGCACGCCGAGGTCGTAGTCGGTCCGGTTGGCCACGCCCATGAGCTCGCCCCACGGGTTGCCCTGGAAGCCGAACCGGTACTCGATGTCGATGGTGCCGGCGGAGTAGTGCGCCCGGTCGTCCTCGGGGACGTCGTAGCGGCGCATGTGGTCCGGGTCGATGCCCAGGTCCGTGAACCAGGTCCAGCACGCCTCGACCCACTCGTCGAAGAAGTGCCCGGCCTCGGACGGGTGGGTGAAGTACTCGATCTCCATCTGCTCGAACTCGCGCGTGCGGAAGATGAAGTTGCCGGGGGTGATCTCGTTGCGGAACGCCTTGCCGATCTGCCCGATGCCGAACGGCGGCTTCTTCCGGGCGGCGGTGACCACGTTGTTGAAGTTCACGAAGATGCCCTGGGCGGTCTCGGGCCGCAGGTAGTGCAGGCCCTCCTGGTTGTCGACCGGGCCGAGGAACGTCTTGAGCAGCCCGGAGAACTGCTGCGGCTCGGTCCACTGGCCCTTGGTCCCGCAGTTGGGGCAGGGGATCTCGGCCATGCCGTTCTCGGGGGCGCGGCCCTTCTTCTCCTCGAAGGCCTCGACCAGGTGGTCCTGGCGGGCGCGCTTGTGGCAGGAGGTGCACTCCACGAGCGGGTCCGTGAAGGTCGCCACGTGACCCGAGGCCTCCCACACGGCCTTCGGGAGGATGATCGAGGAGTCGAGGCCCACCATGTCCTCGCGCCCGCGCACGAAGGTCTGCCACCACTCGTGCTTGATGTTCTCCTTGAGCTCCGCGCCGAGGGGCCCGTAGTCCCAGGCCGAGCGGGAACCGCCGTAGATCTCACCCGCCTGGAACACGAAACCGCGGCGCTTGGCCAGCGAGATGACGTTGTCCAGTGTGGACTTGGGGGCCATGTGGGATTCTTCCAGGGTCTCGCCCGACCGCCGGCTGCGGACGCGCGTGGTGGGTGGTGTGGCCCGGCGGTGCGCCGGGCGGGGACCGGCCGTCGTCGGCCGTCACGAACGAGGACGCCGCGTGCGACGTCCTCGTCCCAGGGTAGCCAATTCCCGCCGTGCCCGCCGACCGGGCGGGACCTGGGACAATGGGGGCATGACGACTCCCCAGCAGCCCGGCGGCCCCGACGAACTGCCCATCCGCGACGACATGATCCGGCTGGGCCAGGCCCTGAAGCTGGCGAACCTCGCCGAGGACGGGGCGCACGCCCGGGGCCTGGTGGAGGACGGTCAGGTCTCGGTCAACGGCGAGGTCGAGACGAGGCGCGGCCGGCAGCTGCACCCGGGGGACGTCGTCTCCGCCGGGGGCGCCTCGGTGCGGATCACCGCGGGCGGCTGACCGGGCGGTCCGGGTCCCCCAGCACCACGTGGGTGAGGTACTCGCGCACGTGCCCCACCTCCTGCGGGCTGATCCCGTGGCCGACCCCGGTGTAGTGCACCTTCATGACGTCGGCGTGCTCCAGCGCCCACTCGGCGGTGGAGTCGACGAGCTCCTGCGGGATGACCGGGTCCTGCGGGTCACGGCCCCAGAACATCCGCAGCGGCCGCTCCCGCAGCTGCTCGTCGGCGAACAGGGGGTGCTCGCCGGGGACCACGAAGCCGGAGAGCCCCACCACGGCGGCGATCTCGCCCGGCATGTGGCGGGCGAGGGACGTGGCCATGGCCATGCCCTGCGAGAACCCCAGCAGCGTGGTGCTGGGGTGGTCCGCGGCCAGCTTCCGCAGCCACGCCGCGACGGGCTCCACGGCCTCGGCCACCCGGTCGAGGGAGAAGCTGAGGTCCGCGGCCAGCGGGAACCACTGGTAGCCGAACCCGGCGGGCTGGGGGGCGCGCACGGACGCCACGCTGAACTCGCCCGGCAGGGCCGGGACGAGACCCATGAGGTCCTGCTCGTGCGAGCCGTAGCCGTGCAGGAGCACGAGCAGCGGGGTGCCGGGGCGGGCGTCGGCGTCCCTGCTCCACACGGCGAAGGGGGTGGCGGTCCCGGTCGGGACGGTGGCGTCGGTCATGGCACCAGTGTGCCACCCGGTCCCGGGGGCCCGCGGCGCGGGCGCGTGGACGCCCGCCGGGACCGGTGGTAGACCGGGAGGCATGACCGAGACGACGCCGGGGCCCCCGGACACCGCACTTCCAGTCCACCCGTGGCGCCGCATGGTGGCGATCGGCGACTCGTTCACGGAGGGCATCGGGGACCCGGACCCCGGCTCCCCCGGCGGGCACCGCGGCTGGGCGGACCGGGTCGCCGAGGAGCTGGCGGACCCGGCGATGTGGGACCCCGACCGGCTGCACTTCTCGCCCCTGGGCCACCACCGGATCGCGGTCGAGGCCCTCGACACCCTGGGCCTCGCGCACGGCCTCGTGCCCGAGGTGGTGCCCGACCGCCCGCCCTCGTCCTGGCGGCAGGCCCGCGGCGAGGACCTCGTCTGGGCGCACCGCTATCTGCGCCCGTGGGTGGCCCGCCGGATCCGGCGCACCAGCTCCGGGGCGCAGGTCCGGCCGAAGCGGCCGCACTTCGGCACCCCCACGGTGCCCGGGGGCGGCGTCGCGCCCGGCGAGTCCCCCGGGGAGGGGCCCGGCGACGACCGGGGGGCCGCGGACGGCTGAGCGAGCGGGAACTGCTGAGGACCCCGTCCCGGCTCAGCGCTCGGGCAGCACGGTCTCCACGAGCAGCTTGCCGAGCTGGGGCGCCTCGATGAGGAAGCCGTCGTGGCCCGAGGGCGAGGTCAGGGTGTGCCGCCGGACGTCCCCCGGCAGCGCGGCGGCCAGGACGTCGGACTCGCGGGGCAGGTAGAGCCGGTCGGAGTCCACCGCCGCCACGAGCCACTCGCACGAGGTCACGGACAGCGCCTCCTCGAGCGTGCCGCGGCCCCGCGCGACGTCGTGGGACATGAGCGTCTCGTTGACGGCGAGGTAGCTGTTGGCGTCGAAGCGGCCCGCCAGCTTGGACGCCTGGTGGTCGAGGTAGCTCTCCACCTGGTAGCGCCCCCGCCCGCCGGCGTGCGTGTCGATGACCTGCTCCTCGGCCTGCGGCGAGCGCCCGAACCGGTGGTGCAGCTCGTCGGCCGAGCGGTAGGTGATGTGGGCGATCCGCCGGGCCAGGCCCAGGCCCGTGACGGGCGGCGGGCCGTCGTAGTAGTCCCCGCCGCGGAAGTGCGGGTCCTGGCGGATCGCGAGGTTCTGCGCCTGGCCCCACGCGAGCTGCTCGGCGCTGGACTGGGCGCACGCGGCGACCACCGCGCACGCCCGGACGCGGTCCGGGTGGGTCACGGCCCACTCCAGGGCGCGGGCCCCGCCCATGGAGCCGCCGATGACCAGGCGCCAGGCGTCGATGCCGAGGGCGTCGGCCAGCGCCGCCTCGGCGTGCACGGAGTCCCGGACGGTGATGAGCGGGAAGCGGGAGCCCCAGGGGCGGCCCTCGGGGTCCACGCTCGGCGGCGCGGGGGTCGCCGGGCCCGTGGACCCGTAGCAGCCGCCCACGATGTTGGTGCAGACCACGAACCACCGGTCCGTGTCGATGGCGGCGCCGGGGCCGATCAGGCCCTCCCACCAGCCGCCGCTCTCGGCGGCGCGCCGCTCGGCCTCGGGGGCGCCGGGGCGGGCCCGGCCGGCCGCCACGTGGGTGTCCCCGGTGAGGGCGTGCTCGACGAGCACCGCGTTGGAGGCGTCCGGGGCGAGCGTGCCCCACGTCTCGTAGGCGATCCGGACGTCGGGCAGCCGGAAGCCCGACTCGAGCTCCAGCTCGCCGATCCCGGCGACCCGCGGCACGCCGTCCTCGCGGACGGCGGTCCCGGCGCCGGAGCCCCTCACGACCGTCACGGTCACTCCTGTCCTCCCTGCGCGGCCGCGGCCGCGGCGAAGCCCTGCTCCAGGTCCGCCAGGATGTCGTCGATGTGCTCCAGGCCCACGGACAGGCGCACGAAGCCGGGCTCCACGCCGGCGGCCAGCTGCTCCTCGGGCAGGAGCTGGCTGTGCGTGGTGGACGCGGGGTGGATCACGAGGGAGCGGACGTCGCCGATGTTGGCGACGTTCGAGTGCAGGGTCAGGGCGTCCACGAAGGCGGCCCCGGCCTCCCGGCCGCCGTCGAGGACGAAGCCCAGGATCGACCCGGCGCCCCGGGGCGCGTACTTCTGCGCCCGCTCGTGCCACGGGGAGGACTCCAGCCCGGCCCAGGTCACCGAGCGCACGTCCTCGCGGGCCTCGAGCCAGCGGGCCACCGTCCCGGCGTTGGCCACGTGCCGCTCCATCCGCAGGGACAGCGTCTCGATGCCCTGCTCGATGAGGAACGCGTTGAACGGGGAGATCGCCGAGCCGAGGTCGCGCAGCAGCTGCACCCTGGCCTTGAGGATGTAGGACAGGTTGACGCCGAAGGGCCCCTCAGCGCCCAGGGCCTCGGCGTAGACGAGGCCGCCGTAGGACTCGTCCGGCTGGTTGAAGCCGGGGAAGCGGTCCGGGTAGCGGCCGTAGTCGAAGGCCCCGGAGTCCACGATCACTCCGCCGATGGCCGTGCCGTGCCCGCCGAGGAACTTGGTGGCCGAGTGCACCACGACGTCCGCGCCCCAGCGCAGGGGCTGGACGAGGTAGGGGGTCGCCACGGTGTTGTCCACGATGAGCGGGACCTCGTGGTCGTGGGCGATCCCGGAGACCGTCTCAATGTCGAGGACGTCGTTGCGCGGGTTCGGGATCGTCTCGGCGAAGAAGGCCTTGGTGTTGGGCCGGACCGCCCGCCGCCACGCCTCGGGATCGTCGGGGTCGGAGACGAAGGTGGTCTCGATGCCGAGCTTGGGCAGCGTGAACTTGAAGAGGTTGTAGGTCCCGCCGTACAGGCTGGGGCTGGCCACGAGGTGGTCGCCCGCGCCGGCGACGTTGAGCACGGCGAACGTCGTCGCCGACTGCCCCGCGCTGAGCATGAGGGCGCCCACGCCGCCCTCCAGGGCGGCGATCCGGTTCTCCACGACCTCCGTGGTCGGGTTGCCGATCCGCGTGTAGATCGGGCCGAGCTCGGCGAGCGCGAAGCGGTCGGCGGCGGCCTGGGCGTCGGGGAAGACGAAGGACGTGGTCTGGTGGATCGGCAGGGCGCGCGAGCCGGTGACCGGGTCGGGGCTCTGTCCCGCGTGGATCTGCCGGGTCTCGAAGGCCCAGCCCCCGGGGTTCTCGGGGGTGGGGCGCTCGGCCGCGTCGGTGCGGGCGGCGGAGGCGTCGGTGCTGGGGAGATCGGACATGCCGTGGGACTCCTTGTGGATCTCAGGGGTCCCGTCCCGGCCGAGGCGGTGCGGCCGGGAACGGCCGGGCGCCGGGGACCCGCGCTTGCTCGCTCGCCGGTCGCGAGGAGCCTGGTCTTCACCCAGGGCACCCCACCGCGGTGGAGGGTTGCCGGCCAGCTAGCTGGGGCTTGGACGCTGGCGCTCATGACCTGGACAGCATTCTCCGGATCAGGCCCGCACGGCGTCAAGCCGGGGCTCGGCGTGACGCCCCCGCAGGGGTGTCGCCCGCACGGCGCCTGGCGCGTCGCGGACCGATTTGGAGACGAAACTCACAGGGTGCCACGATGTGCCCATGAGAGTCGACCACGTGTCCTACGCCTGCCGCCCGGAGGGCCTGGAGGCCACCACCGAGCGCATCGCCGACCAGCTCGGGATCGAACCGGTCAAGGGCGGGGTGCACCCCCGTTTCGGCACCCGCAACATGATCCTGCCGCTCACGAACCACCAGTACGTGGAGGTCGTCGAGGTCCTCCAGCACCCGGCGGCGGAGAAGGCGCCCTTCGGCCAGGCCGTGCGCGCGCGGTCCGCCGCCGGCGGCGGCTGGCTGGGCTGGGTCGTGGAGGTCGAGGACCTCGCCCCCTTCGAGCAGCGCCTGGGGCGCCGCTCCGTGCCCGGCCACCGGGTGTTCCCGGACGGCCGGTGCCTGGAGTGGCACCAGATCGGCGTCAAGGGCCTGATCGCCGATCCGCAGCTGCCGTTCATGATCCACTTCGACTCCGCCCCGGAGATGCACCCGTCCCAGGCGCGGATCACGGACGTCGGGCTCGCAGGGATGACCATCGCCGGTGCCCCGGAGCGGGTCGCCGAGTGGCTGGGCGCTCCCGTCGAGACCGCCCTCGAGGACCTCGAGGTCGACTGGCGCTATCCGGACGGCACCCCCGGGGTGCTCTCCGTCACGTTCAGCACCCCGGACGGCGCCGTCACCATCTGAGGCCGGGCACCGCGGGGCGGGGCTCAGCCCAGCAGCCGGGCGGCCCCGAGGAAGCCGACGGCGTCCAGCAGGAAGTGCGCGACGACGAGGGGCATCACCCGGCCGGTGCGCCGGTAGAGCTCCGCGAAGACGAGGCCCATCACCACGTTGCCGAGGAAGGGCCCGATCCCCTGGTAGAGGTGGTAGCTGCCGCGGAACAGGGCCGTGACCACCAGCACCACGGGCCAGCTCCACCCGATGCGGGTCAGCCGGTCGGTCAGGAACGCGACCACCACGACCTCCTCGACCAGGGCGTGGCGCACGGCCGAGAGCAGCAGCACGGGCACCGTCCACCAGTGCGCGGCGAGCCCGGACGTGGTCACCTCCGCGGTGACACCCAGGGCCCGGCCGGCGCCGTAGAGCGCCAGCGTGCCCAGGCCCATGAGCAGGAAGAGCACGGTGCCGAGGCCCAGGTCCGGGAGGGGCATCCGGGCGTCGAGGCCGATCCGCCGGCGGACCGTGCCCAGCGCGCCGGCGGAGCCGGCGAGCAGGTAGAGCGCGAGCAGCACCGGCACCAGGTCCAGGGCGATCCCGGTGAGCTGGCGCAGCAGGTCGATGAGGGGCTGCGGGCTCAGCGGCGGGTTCATCGTGGCCTGCGCCTCGGACAGCGGTCCGCGCGCCAGGTGCTCGGCGAGGGACAGCACCGCCCAGAGGGCCGAGGCGCCCAGGGACACCCCGAGCACCAGGAGCACCTGCAGCCACAGATCGGCGCGGGTGGAGCCGAAGGCGGGCGGTCGCGGGGCGAGGTGGGCAGGGGTGCTCATGCGGCCATTCTGGCACCGGCCCGCCGGCCGCCCCGCGCACCCCGCGCCGGGCGCCCCCGGGCCCGACCGGACCGCCCTCCCCACCCGGGACGTCTTCCCTAGGATGGGGACCATGACTGTCCTTCCCCCGCAGATCCGCCAGCAGCCCGTCGAGCGCGCCTTCCACGGCCACGTGTTCTCCGACCCGTACGAGTGGATGCGGGACAAGGACTCCCCCGAGGTGCTGGCCCACCTCACCGCGGAGAACGAGTACGCGGAGTCCGCCACCGCCCACCTCACGGGCCTGCGGGAGGCGATCTTCGGGGAGATCAAGGACCGCACCCAGGAGACCGACCTGTCCGTGCCCAGCCGGCGCGGCGCCTGGTGGTACTTCGCCCGCACCGTGGAGGGCGGCGCGCACCAGGTGTTCTGCCGGGTCCCGGCCGTGACCACCGGCGACGTGCTGGCGGACTGGACCCCGCCTGTCGTCGAGCCCGGCACCCCCATGGCCGGGGAGCAGGTGCTCCTCGACGCCAACGCGGAGGCCGCGAAGCACGAGTTCTACTCCCTGGGCAGCTTCGACGTCTCCGAGGACGGGGAGCTGCTGGCTTGGGCCGAGGACGTCACCGGCGACGAGCGCTTCACCCTGCGGGTCCGGGACCTCACCACGGGGGCGCTGCTCGCCGACGAGATCCCCGGGACGTTCTACGGGTCCTTCCTCACCCCGGACGCGCGCGCCGTGTACTACACGGTGGTGGACGAGTCCTGGCGCCCCCACCAGCTGCGCCGGCACGAGCTGGGCACCCCGGTGGCCGAGGACGTCCTCGTCCACGAGGAGGCCGACCCCGGCCTGTGGCTCGGGGCGGGCCTGTCCGCGGACCGGCGCTGGATCGTGGTGGAGGCCATGTGCTCCGAGTTCTCGGAGCAGCTCATCCAGCCGGTCGCGGACCCGGCCGCGCCGCTGCGGGTGGTGCTGCCCCGCACCGACCGGGTGCTCTACGAGGCGGAGCCCCTGCTGCTGGACGGGCGGGAGCAGATCCTGCTGACCCACGACCACGAGGCCCCGAACTCCCGGATCTCCCTCATGGACCCGGCCGACCTCGGCCGCCCGGTCGCGGAGGTGGTCCTGCGCGACGTCGTGCCGGCCTCGGACACCGTCCGCGTCAACGGCTGCGCCGTGACGGCCACCCACCTGGTGGTCTCCGTCCGGGCGGACACCACGCTGCGGGTCCGGCTGCTCCCGCTCGCCGGCCTGGGCACGGCCGCCCAGGCCGCCCCCGTGGAACCGGCCTTCGCCGAGGAGCTCTACACCGCGAGCGTCTCCGCCGCGGAGCACGACGCCCCCGTGGTGCGCCTGTCCTACACGTCCTTCACGACGCCCCCGCGCGTCTACGACCTCTTCGTGGCGGGCGCCACCGGGGACGACGGCGCACTGCCCGCCGAGCCGCTGCTGCGGCGCGAGGCCACGGTGCTCGGCGGCTACGACCCCGCCGACTACGCGGTGGAGCGGGACTGGGCCACCGCGGCGGACGGGACCCGCATCCCCGTCTCCCTGGTCCGCCGCGCCGACCTCGACCCCTCCGTGCCGGCACCGGTGCTGCAGTACGCCTACGGCTCCTACGAGCACAGCACCGACCCCGCGTTCTCGGTCTCCCGGCTGTCCCTGCTGGACCGCGGCGTGGTCTGGGCCGTGGCCCACGTGCGCGGCGGCGGGGAGCTGGGGCGGACCTGGTACGAGCACGGCAAGAAGCTGCACAAGACGAACACGTTCACCGACTACGTGGCGGTCACCGAGCACCTCGCCGCCCGGCCGGACGTCGACGAGCGGCGCATCCTGGTGATGGGGGGCTCCGCCGGCGGCCTGCTGGTGGGCGCGGTGCTCAACCTCGCCCCGGAGCGGTACTGCGGCGCGCTGGCGGCGGTGCCGTTCGTGGACCCGCTGACCTCCATCCTCGACCCGTCCCTGCCGCTCACGGCCCTCGAGTGGGAGGAGTGGGGCAACCCCATCGAGGACGCGCACGTCTACGGGTACATGCGCGACTACTCGCCCTACGAGAACGTTCGGCCGCTCCCCTACCCCCCGGTCCTCGCGGTCACGAGCCTCAACGACACCCGGGTGCTCTACGTGGAGCCCGCCAAGTGGGTCGCCGCGCTGCGGGGGGCCTCGACCTCCGGCGAGCCGGTGCTGCTGCGCTGCGAGATGGCCGGGGGCCACGGCGGCGCCTCGGGGCGGTACTCGCAGTGGAAGGACACGGCCTGGGAGTACGCCTGGGTGCTGGACCGGATGGGCCTCGCCGGCGCCTGAGCCGGGCCGGCGGGTTTCGCGCGCGACCTGCCCCCGCCGGGCCCCCGCGGCCGAGCGGCACGGCGCCCGACGGCACGGGACCCGCCGCGCCGCACCCCCCCGGTGGCTCAGCGCCGGAAGCGGCCCGGGTCCAGGGCGGCGGCCGTGTCCCGGGAGCACCACGGGCCCACCGTCCCTTCCAGGAGCACGTCCGCGGCCGCCCGGGCCATGGCCGTGCTCGTCTGGAACCCGTAGCCGGACTGCCCGGCGAGCCAGACCAGCCCCGGGACCGCCGGGTCGGTCCCGCACACGGGCACGCCGTCCGGGGACTCGGTGCGCAGACCGGTCCAGGCCCGCTCGATCCCCGTGGCGCCGAGGGAGGTCACGGTGTTGAGCCGCCCCAGCAGGTCCTCGACGTCCTCGAGCACCGGCTGCGCGTCGCAGGGCTCGCTCGGCACGGCCTCGGACGGGGAGACGAGCGCGCCGTCCCCGGCCCGCCGGTAGTACCAGCCGGAGTCCGCGGCGACGACCATGGGGTGGTCCGGGGCCAGCGGCTTCGCGAGCCGCACGAGGGCCGCGGTGCGCCGCAACGGGCGCAGGCCCAGCGGGGCCGCGCCGAACAGGCCCGCCACCTCGTCCGCCCAGGCGCCCGCGGCGACGACGACCTGCCGGGCCCGGATCCGGTCCCCGCCGGCCGCGACCCGCCAGCCGGCGCCGTCCGGCTCGGCCGCGGTCACCGCGGCGCCGGTGAGCAGCCGGGCGCCCGCCGCCGCGGCCCGGTCGCGGTGCCAGGCCACGAGCGCGGCGGCGTCGGTGCGCACGGAGGTGCTGTCGAGGCGGCCGGCCTCGACCGCGTCCGCCGGGGAGCAGGCCAGCTCGGGGCACAGCTCCACGAGCTCCGCCCGGGACAGCGGCCGCGTCCCCGGGGCGGCCTCGGCGCGCAGCCGGGCCTCGGTCCCGACGAGCACCATGCGGCTGGGCCAGGCCAGGGGCCGCGGCGGGGCCGGGTGCGGGTCGAGCAGCCGGGCCACGGTCGCCCCGGTCAGCTCCCGGACGGGGGCCGGGCCGTAGCTGGGGATCAGCTGCTCGGCCGAGCGCCCGGAGGTGTGGTGGGCCAGGGCGGGCTCGGTCTCCGCGAGCACGATCCCGGCGCCGCTCCCCCGCCGCTCGGCCAGTTCCGAGGCCAGGGACAGTCCGGCGATGCCGCCGCCGATGATGAGCACGTCGCACGCAGGGTCCATGCGCCCATGCTCGCACGCCGCGCAGCGAGGGGTCGCGTCCGGACCCCGCCGCTCAGCGAGGGGTCGCTACCGGACACCGCCGCGCGGCGAGGGGTCACGTCTGGACCCCGCCGCGCGGCGAGGGGTCGCGTCCTGCCGGAATCCGTTGAAGATTCCCACAGGAGGCGACCCCTCGGTGTTCCGGGCCGGCGCGCGCGGTCCTGCGCGGGCGCGCGGGCGGCGGTCAGCCCTGCACGCCGAGCTTCTCCAGGATCAGCTCGCGCACCCGGCCCGCGTCGGCCTGGCCGCGGGTGGCCTTCATGACGGGGCCGATGAGGGCGCCGACGGCCTGGACCTTGCCGGCCTGCACCTTCGCCACGACGTCGGGCATCTGCGCCATGGCGTCGTCGATCGCCGCGGTCAGCACCGAGTCGTCGGAGACCACGGCCAGGCCGCGCCGCTCCACGACCTCCGCGGGCGAGCCCTCGCCCTCCAGGACGTGGGCGAGAACCTTCTTGGCGAGCTTGTCGTTGATCTTCCCGGCGTCGATGAGCCCGTTGAGCTCGACGACGTGCTGTGGGGTGACGCCGAGCTCGGCGATCTCCACCTCCCGCTGGTTGGCCAGCCGGGCGATCTCGCCCATCCACCACTTGCGGGCCGCGGCCGGGGCGGCGCCGGCAGACACGGTCTGCTCGATCTCGTCGAGGACCCCCGCGTTGACGACGTCCCGGAACTCCTCGTCGGAGAAGCCCCAGTCGGTCTTGAGCCGCTTCCGGCGCTCGGCGGGGGGCTCGGGCAGCTCGGCCCGCAGCCGCTCGATCCACTCGTGGTCGGTGACGACCGGCACGAGGTCGGGCTCAGGGAAGTAGCGGTAGTCGTCGGCGTCCGACTTGGGGCGCCCGCTCGTGGTGGAGCGGGTGTCCTCGTGCCAGTGCCGGGTCTCCTGCACGATCGTGCCGCCGGAGTCGAGGACCGCCGCGTGGCGCTGGATCTCGAAGCGCACGGCACGCTCCACGGCGCGCAGCGAGTTCACGTTCTTCGTCTCGGAGCGGGTACCGAACGTGGCGCTGCCCTTGGGCATGAGGGACACGTTGGCGTCGCAGCGGACGTTGCCGCGCTCCATCTTCGCGTCCGAGATCCCGAGGTTCTTCACGATCTCCCGGATCAGGGCCACGTACACGCGGGCCAGCTCGGGCGCGCGGGTGCCGGCGCCCACGATGGGCTTCGTCACGATCTCGATGAGCGGGACGCCGGCGCGGTTGTAGTCGACCAGCGAGAAGTCGGCGCCCTGGATGCGCCCGGCGGCGCCGCCCATGTGCGTGAGCTTCCCGGCGTCCTCCTCCATGTGGGCGCGCTCGATCTCGACCGTGAACACGGTCCCGTCCTCCAGCTCCACGTCGACGGAGCCGTTCTCGGCGATCGGCTCGTCGTACTGGGAGGTCTGGAAGTTCTTGGGGGTGTCCGGGTAGAAGTAGTTCTTCCGGGCGAAGTGGGAGACCGGGCGGATCTCGCAGCCCAGGGCGAGCCCGAGCTTGATCGCGGACTCCACGGCCACCCGGTTCACCACGGGGAGCACCCCGGGCAGGCCGAGCGAGACGGGGGTGACGTTGGTGTTCGGCTCGTCCCCGAAGACGTTGGGGGCGGCGTCGAACATCTTGGTCCGGGTGTTGAGCTCCACGTGGACCTCGAAGCCCAGCACGGGGTCGTACTTCTCCATGGCCTCGTCGAAGGACAGGACCTCTTCGGTGCTCCGGTTCATCAGCGGGCTCCTCCCCGGACGGGTGCGGACAGATCGGACGCGGCGGGGCCGCCGGCCAGGTCCCGGACCAGGGCGGCGGTGTCCGGCAGCCGCTGCCAGAGCGGTCCGCCCCAGCGCTGCTCGAGCAGGGCCTCCAGGCCGGCGCCCGCGCGGTAGAGCCGGGCGTCCTGGCGGGCGGGGGCCATGAACTGGATGCCCACGGGCAGCCCGTCCTCGGGGGCGAGGCCGCCGGGGACGGAGATCGCGGGGACCCCGGCCAGGTTGGTGGGGATGGTGGCGATGTCGTTCAGGTACATCTGCATGGGGTCGGCGGACTCGTCCACGGCGCCCCGCTCGAACGCGGTGGTCGGGGACGTCGGGGAGACCAGCACGTCCACCTGCTCGAACGCGGCCGCGAAGTCGCGCTGCACGAGGGTGCGGACCTTCTGCGCCGAGCCGTAGTAGGCGTCGTAGTAGCCCGCGGACAGCGCGTAGGTGCCCAGGATGATGCGGCGCTTGACCTCGGCCCCGAAGCCGGCGGCGCGGGTGGAGCCCATCACGCGCTCGATGGTCAGGGGCCCGTCCGCGGGCAGCACGCGGTGGCCGAAGCGCACGCCGTCGTACTTGGCGAGGTTCGAGGAGACCTCGGAGGACATGATGAGGTAGTAGGCCCCCAGGGCGTACTTGAAGTTCGGGGTGGAAACCTCCACGACCTCGGCGCCCGCGGAGCGCAGCAGCTCCACGGCCTCCTCGAAGCGCTGCTGGACGCCGGGCTGGAAGCCCTCGCCCGTGAGCTCCTTGACGACGCCCACGCGCAGGCCCGCCAGCCCGCCCTCGGCGGCGCCGGCCCGGGCCTGGGCGGCGAGGTCGCCGACCGGGTCGGGCAGGGACGTGGAGTCCTGCGGGTCGTGCCCGCCGATCACCTGGTGCAGCAGCGCGGCGTCGAGCACCGTGCGCGACACGGGGCCCACCTGGTCCAGCGAGGAGGCCATGGCGATCACGCCGTAGCGCGAGACCCCGCCGTAGGTCGGCTTGACGCCCACCGACCCGGTCAGGGCCGCGGGCTGGCGGATGGACCCGCCGGTGTCCGTGCCCAGGGCCAGCGGCGCCTGGAACGCGGTCACGGCGGCGGCGGACCCGCCGCCGGACCCGCCGGGGATGCGGGACAGGTCCCACGGGTTGGCGGTGTCGCCGAAGGCGGAGTGCTCGTTGGAGGAGCCCATCGCGAACTCGTCGAGGTTCGTCTTGCCCAGCAGCGGCATCCGGGCGGCGCGCAGCCGCCGGGTCACGGTGGCGTCGTAGGGGCTCATCCAGCCCTCGAGCATGCGGGACGCCGCGGTGGTGGGCTGCCCCTTGGTGACGATGAGGTCCTTGACCGCGATCGGCACGCCGGCGAGCTCGGGCAGCTCCTCGCCGCGGGCACGGGCGGCGTCCACCTCGGCGGCCACGGACAGGGCCTCCTCGGTGTTGACGTGCAGGAAGGCGTTGAGCCCGGTCCTGCCGCGGCTGCGGTCGGCGGGGTCGACGGGATCGCCGTCGGTCTCCCGGATGCGGTCCAGGTGGGCCTGGACGGCGTCGACGGAGGTGATCTCGCCGGCGGCGAGCCGGAGGGCGAGCTCGGCGGCGGAGAGACCGACGGGTCCCTGGGGCGTTCCGGTGCTGCTCATGCGGCTACTCCTCGTCCAGGATCGCGGGCACCTTGAACTTGCCCTCGGCGGCGTCCGGTGCGTTGAGCAGCGACTCCTCGGCGGTGAGGGTCTCGCCCACGACGTCCTCGCGGAAGACGTTCTGCAGCGGGATGGGGTGGCTCGTGGCCGGGACGTCCGGGCCGGCGGCCTCGCTGACGGACGCGACGGAGTCGACGACGAGGTCGAGCTCCTTCGCCATGGACCGCAGCTCCTCCTCGGTCATCTCGAGGTGCGCGAGCTTCGCCAGGTGGGCGACCTGCTCGCGGGTGATCGCAGACATGCGCACTCCTGCTCGTGATCGGGGGTGGTTTCCGGTCCAGTCTAGCCGCGCGGCACTCCCCTCCTTCCCGGCCGGAGGGGGCCCCTCAGGGGCATACCCTGGAGGGACGCACCGACCACCGCACAGGAGCACCCGGACATGGCCAAGAGCACCCCCGCCCGCACGAAGAAGGACCGAGGCGCCAAGAGCGGGCGCCCCGGCGCCCGCTCCGGGAAGGCCGCGCGCGCGACCTCCGCGACGGACGCCGCCAATGCGTGGCGCCAGCGGGTCAGCAAGGACGCCGCCGCGACGATCGACACGGTCATGGCCCACGTCCAGGCCGTGGCCGAGCAGCAGCTGGGGCAGCACGGGGCGTTCCCCCCCTTCCTCGTCACCGCGCGCAAGGACGGCGAGTACGAGCTCGACAGCCTGCCGGCCGAGGACGCGGAGGAGCTGAGCCCCGAGGCCGCCCTGGACGCCCTGCGGGCGCGGGCGGTGGAGCTGCGGGACGACCTCCTCTGCGCCGCGGTCGCCTTCCCCGTGACCCTGCCGGACCGCTCCGGGCAGACGGCCGTGGCCGTGGAGACCCAGCACCGGGAGGGCGAGTCCCTGACGGTGATCCAGCCGTACCGGGTCAAGGGCGCGGAGCGCTCCGTGAGCTTCGGCGACGCCGGGGCCGAGCCTGCCGAGCCGTGGCTGTGGAGCCGGCCCGAGCGCACGCCGTGAGCTGAGCGCACGCGCAGCTCCTTGAGCTGAGCGCACGCGCGGCGCCGAGCCGCCTCCGGGCACACGAAAGGGCCCCTCCGGACGGAGGGGCCCTTTCGTGTGCTGCCGCGCGGCCGTGGCCGCGCCGTGCGAGATCCTGTGGGGATCAGGCGGGGATGTTCAGCACCTGGCCGGGGAAGATCAGGTTGGGGTCGGCGATGGTGCCCTCGTTCGCGGCGTACAGGTCCTCCCAGTTCTCGATGCCGAGCTTGTCGGCGATGGAACCGAGGGTGTCGCCGGCGACCACGGTGTAGGTCTCGGCGGAGACCGAGGCCGGGGCCACGGCGGCGGCGGGGGCCACGTACTCGACGACCGGGGCCTGGACGGCGGCCGGGGCCTCGACGGGAGCGGCCACGGGGCCGGGCTCGGGGGCGGCGACCGGGGCGGGGGCCGGAGCCTCGATCGGGGCCGGGGCCTCGACGGACTGCGGGGTCACGGACGCGGAGCCCATCGGGTTGGCGGAGGGAGCCGCGGAGCCGGACAGGCCCAGCTTCGCGGAGCAGGCGGGCCATGCGCCCCAGCCCTGGCCGTCGAGAACGTTCTCGGCCACGGCGATCTGCTGCTCACGGGAGGCGTCCTGCGGGGCGCCCTGGCCACCGAAGGCGGCCCAGGTGGAGGGGGTGAACTGCAGGCCGCCGGAGAAGCCGTTGCCGGTGGCGGTGTTCCAGTTGCCACCGGACTCGCACTCGGCGAGGGCGTCCCAGGTGGAGGCCGGGGCGGCGTTGGCCGGGAGGGCCATGGCGCCCACGGCGGTCCCGCCGAGGATCAGAGCGGCGGCACCGCGACGGACGTTGCGACGAACAGCGAAAGCGTTGGTCATGATGCTCCCTGGGCCACCTGCGCTCGTTTCCGTCCCCGGATGTCTTCGCGTCGTCGTCTACCCGTCAAGGTGTTGGTGGGTAAGTGCTTACAGGTGTCTGCCCTTCAGACGACGTGCGGTGTTACGGCAGCACCCAGCATGGTGTGGTGGCGCGCCGGGAGTCGGACTCCAGGCACACCGGATCCCCGGAGGAATCCTCGGGGAAGCTGATTATCACGATAGCGTAACGATTTTCGTTGCGCTACCCCTTTCGGCCCGTCGTGAGGTATCACACGTTCGCGGTCTGCAGGGGTGCCGGCCCGTGAAGGACGCCGGCGCCGGAGCTCGCACTCCGGGAAGCGGAGGGCATGCCCTCGGGAAGAACGCTTCAAAGGTCACGCTATGGCAACGTTTTGGTCTCGGTCAAGTGACGAGAGCCATCTCACACCGTCGGCGGGCCCGGCCCCGGCCCGCGCTCAGCCCGGAATGCCGCGCTCGCGTGCGGTAATCCAGGCCGCGAGGCGGTCGGCGGCCGGCACCTCGCCCGCCGCCGGGGAGGGCAGCTCCGGCCGGGTCACGAGGGCGCCGGCCTCCTCGGCGATGAGCGCGCCGGCGGCCCAGTCGTGCTCGTGCAGACCCTGCTCGCCGTACCCGTCGAGCGCGCCGTCGGCGACCATGCACAGGTCCAGGGCCGCCGAGCCCAGGCGCCGCATGTCCGTGTACTGCCGCATGGTGGCCAGGAAGGCCGGGAACTGGCGCTCGCGCCGGTCGGCGTCGAAGGAGAAGCCGGTGCCGTAGAGCCGGCCCGGCCGGTCCGGCACGGGCCCTTCGAGCCGGCGGGACGCCCCGTCCTCCTCCACCCAGGCGCCGGCCCCGCGCACGGCGAAGTAGGTGCGGCGCAGGGCCGGGGCGTTGACGGCGCCCACGAGCCAGTTGCCCTGCGCGTCGGCGGCGGCCACGGACGTGCAGTAGTAGACGATGCCGCGGATGAAGTTGGTGGTGCCGTCGAGCGGGTCCACCGACCAGCGGATCCCGGAGGGGTGCTCCGGCCGGTGCGTGCCCGACTCCTCGCCGGTGACGGTGTCGTGCGGGCGGCGGTCCAGGATGGTGCGCAGCACGGCCTGCTCGGCGGCGACGTCGAAGCGGGTGACCCAGTCCCCCTCCCCCGACTTGCCGGTGACGCCCAGCCGGCCGGCGTCGCGGCCCCGCAGGACCTCCGCCCCGGACTCGGCGGCCGCCAGGGCCAGCTCCAGCAGCTCCTCCAGGTGGGCGCCGGTCGGGCCGAGGCCCTCCAGCGCGTCGTCGTGGCGTCCCATGCTCAGGCCCCGTCCTCGTCGTCCGTACCGTTCTCCGTGCCGCTCTCCGTGCCGGCCGGGGCGTCCTCGGAGGTGCTCCCGCCCGCGCCGGCGAGCGCGTCCGGCCCCTCGGCGAGGAGCCGCTCGAACCCGGCCTCGTCGAGCACGGTCACCCCGAGCTGCTCGGCCTTGTCCAGCTTGGTGCCGGCGTTCTCGCCCGCCACCAGGAAGTGCGTCTTCTTCGACACGGAGCCGGAGGCCTTGCCGCCGCGCACCAGCACCGCCTCCTTCGCGGAGTCGCGGCTGAAGCGCTCGAGGGTGCCGGTGATCACCACGGTGGTGCCCTCGAGGGTCCGCGGCACGGACTCGTCCACCTCGTCCTCCATGCGCACGCCCGCGGCCGCCCAGCGCTCCACGATCTCCCGGCGCCACGGCTCGGCGAACCACTCGGTGAGGGCCGCGGCGATCACGGGCCCCACGCCGTCGGCCTGGGCCAGGGTCTCCTCGTCGGCGTCGCGGATGGCCGGCAGCGAGCCGAAGGCCGTGGCCAGGGAGCGGGCCGCGGTCGGGCCGACGTGCCGGACGGACAGGGCCACGAGCACGCGCCACAGCGGCTGCGCCTTGGCCTTCTCGAGCTCCTCGAACAGCTTGCGGGTGTTGGCGGTGGGCTCGGAGGGCTTCTTGGCCGTGCCCTTCGTCCAGAAGTAGGGCACGAGCTCGGTCTCGCCCGTGGGCGTGCCGCGCGACTTCTTCTCCCGCCGGATCCGCACCTCGCGCAGGTCCTCGGGGGTGAGGTCGAACAGGTGCGCCTCGCTGGTCAGCGGCGGGGTCTCCGGCTCGTCGGGCCGGGTCAGGGCGAGGGCGGCCTCGTAGCCGAGGGCCTCGATGTCGAACGCGCCGCGGCCGGCGGCGTGGAAGACCCGCTCCCGCAGCTGGGACGGGCAGCTGCGGGCGTTGGGGCAGCGGATGTCGACGTCGCCCTCCTTGGCCGGGCGCAGCTCCGTGCCGCAGGACGGGCAGTGGGTGGGCATCACGAACTCGCGCTCCGTGCCGTCCCGCAGCGCCACCACGGGCCCCACGATCTCGGGGATCACGTCGCCCGCCTTGCGCAGCACCACGGTGTCCCCGATGAGCACGCCCTTGGCCCGCACCACGTCCTGGTTGTGCAGGGTGGCCATCTCCACGGTGGACCCGGCGACCCGCACCGGCTCCATGAGCCCGAACGGGGTGACCCGCCCGGTGCGGCCCACGTTGACCAGGATGTCCTTGAGCCGGGTGTGCACCTCCTCGGGCGGGTACTTGTAGGCCACGGACCAGCGGGGCACCCGGGAGGTGTGCCCGAGCCGGAACTGGGTGCGGCGGTCGTCGACCTTGACCACGATGCCGTCGATCTCGTGGATGAGGTCGTGGCGGCGGCGGCCGTACTCCTCGATGAACGCGAGGACGTCCTCCGTGGAGGGCAGCACGCGGCAGTACGGGCTGACGGGCAGGCCCCACCGCTCGAGCAGCTCGTAGACCTGGGACTGGGTGTCGGCGTGCAGGCCCGTGGCGGCCCCCACCCCGTGCACGTACATGGACAGCCGGCGCCGGGCCGTGACCGCCGGGTCCTTCTGCCGCAGCGAGCCCGCCGCGGCGTTGCGGGGGTTGGCGAAGGGCGCCCGGCCCTCGGCCACGATCGCCTCGTTGAGGGCGCGGAAGTCGCGGGAGGAGATAAACACCTCGCCGCGGATCTCGACCTCCTCGGGCACGTCCTCCCCCGTGAGCACGGTGGGGATGGTGGCGATGGTGCGCACGTTGTGCGTGACGTCCTCGCCCGTGGTGCCGTCCCCCCGGGTCGCGGCCCGCACGAGCTCGCCGTTGCGGTAGAGCAGGTTCACGGCCAGCCCGTCGATCTTCAGCTCGGTGAGCCACGCGGACTCCGGGGCGTCCGGCAGCGCCTCGATGGAGGCGGAGGTCTTCGCCAGCCAGGCCGTGAGCTCGTCGATCGAGAAGACGTCCTCGAGGGAGTACATCCGCGCGAGGTGCGTCACGGGCGTGAACGCCGCGGAGACCTCGCCGCCGACCTCCTGGGTGGGCGAGTCGTTGGCCACCAGCTCGGGGTGCAGCGCCTCGACCTCCTCGAGCCGCCGGTAGAGCTCGTCGTACTCCGCGTCCGAGATGGTGGGCGCGTCCTCGACGTAGTAGGCGGTCCGCGCCGCGCGCACCCGGTCCACGAGCTCCGCGTACTGCTCCTTGAGGTCCTCGCTGGGCGGGGCGGGGTTGAGGTCCTGGCCGGTGGCGTCGACGGGTCGTGCGTCTGTCCTCTGCTGTGGGCTCACCCGACCATTGTGGCCCACGCGCCGGACGCCACCGTCGACCGGGCCCGCGGCGGCGGGTCAGCCGTCCAGCCGCGCCACCGTCCCCGTGAAGTGCGGGCGCCTGCGCCGCGGGTCCCACCCGGCGAAGCGCGAGCCCCGCCAGCCGGGGCCCCGGCCGTCGTCGGTGATCGCGACCGCGACCGTGCCCGGGAGCAGGACCGGGGCCGCGAACTCCACCGTCCAGCGGAAGGGCGTCCCGGACGGCACCCCGACCTCGGCGAGGGCGCGCGAGGCGGAGTACATGCCGTGGGCGATGACGCCCTTCATGCCGAGCGCCCGGGCGCTCGGGCCGGAGAGGTGGATGGGGTTCCAGTCCCCGCTCACCGCGGCGTAGTCCCGCCCCGCGCCGGCCGCCAGCCGCCAGTGCCCGGTCGGCGCCGGGGGCACGAACTCAGCGCGCGGGGCGTCGTGGGCCGCCCCGGGCACGCGCACGCCCCGGGCGAGGTAGGTGGAGCGGCCCGTCCAGACGGTCTCGCCGTCCCGGCGGGCGAGGCGGGCGACGACGTCGACCTGTGCGCCGGAGCGGTGCGGGCGCAGCCGCTCGGCGGTGGCGGTGACCGTGAGGTGCTCCCCGACCGCCGTGGTCCCGCGGTGCTCGACCTCGTTGGCCAGGTGCACCATGCCGAGGACCGGCAGCGGGAAGTCCGGGCGGGTGAGCACGCTCATGGCCACGGGGAACGCCAGGGCGTGCAGGTGCCCGGAGAAGGCCTCGGTGCCGCCGGGGCCCTCGCGCAGCGGCGCCCCGACCGCGCGGCAGAACGCCTCGTGCCCGGCGGGGTCGACGACCACGTCCTCGACGACGTGCGCCGCCGCCGGCAGCACGGGCGGGGCGTCGCCGGTGCCGCGGTGCGACCCGGCCGGCCGGCCGGGCAGCCGGTCGGCGAGGGCGCGCGGGAGCAGGTCCCCGGCCGCACCCGCGGCCGCACGGGCGTAGAGCCCGCCCAGCGAGGGGACGCCGGGCAGGACCACGGTCTCGTGCCGGTCGGCGGTCATGCTCACGCCCCCACCAGGTTCTGGCCGCACACGCGCAGCGTCTGCCCGTTGACGCCGCCGGCGGCGTCCGAGGCGAGGAACAGCACGGCCTGGGCCACGTCCTCGGGCAGCCCGCCCTGCTGCAGGGAGTTCAGCCGGCGCGCGACCTGGCGGCGGGCCGCCGGGATCCGGGCGGTCATCTCCGTCTCGATGAACCCGGGGGCCACGGCGTTGATGCTGCCGCCGCGCCGGGCCAGCAGGGGCGCGGTGGCGGCGACCATCCCGATCACCCCGGCCTTCGAGGCGGCGTAGTTGGTCTGGCCGCGGTTGCCCGCCACACCGCTCGTGGAGGCCAGGCAGACGATCCGCGGCGCCTCGCCGAGGCCCTCCCCCGCCAGGAGCTGGTCGTTCATCCGCAGCTGCGACTCGAGGTTCACGGCCAGCACCGAGGCCCAGCGGGACTCGTCCATGTTGGCCAGCAGCTTGTCCCGGGTGATCCCGGCGTTGTGCACCACCACGTCCAGGTGCCCGAAGCGCTCCCGGGCGAGCCCGAGGATCCGCTCGCCGGCGTGCTCGTCCGTGACGTCGAGCTGGAGGGCCACGGCGTGGAGCTCGTTGGCGAGGGCGGCCAGGGGCTCGCCCGCGGCGGGGACGTCCACGACGACGACGCGCGCGCCGGCGCCGGTGAGCGTGCGGGCGATCTGCGCGCCGATGCCGCGGGCGGCGCCGGTGACGGCGGCGACCCTGCCCCGCAGGGGGGCCTCCCAGTCCTCGGGCAGAGCCCCGGCGTCGTCGCCGACCGTCACGAACTGCCCGGAGACGAAGGCGCTGCGCCCGGAGAGCAGGAACCGCAGGGCGCCCAGCACGCTGGGGGCCTCGGGGGCGACGCCCTCGGCGAGCAGGACGCCGTTGGCGGTGGCCCCGCCGCGCATCTCCTGGGCGGTGGAGCGCAGCAGGCCGACGACGGCCTGGCGGGCCGCGGCGACGGCCGGGTCGAGCGGCTCCGCCGCCGCGGGCGTCGCCGAGGCCGCGCCCGTGCCGATGCCCGGGGCGGGCCGGGACACGGTGACCACCCGGCCGCCGGGGGCGAGCGAGCGCAGCGCCCCGCCCAGGCCGAGCGCGGGCTCGGCCAGCTCGGCGGGCCGGGCGAGCTCGGTCAGGGCCAGCACGACCGCGCCGAGGCGGTGGACGTCGTCGGGGTGGCGGCGCACGTCGAGGTCCCAGCCGAGCAGGGCCGCGGCGATCCGGTCGGCCTCCTCCCCCCGCCCCAGCACGAGAACGGGGCCGGGCACGAGCGGGTCCCCGGCGCGGTGGCGGCGCAGCCGGGCGGGGGCGGGCAGCCCGAGCTGCCGGGCGAGCCGGCCGCCGGGGCCGGAGCTGACGAGGTCGAGATAGGTGTCTGCCATGGGGGTGTGGTCCTTGCTGTGGGGGTCGGCGGGGTGTCGGGGGCGCGGGCTCAGCGGGCCTCGAGGACCGCGGTGACGCCCAGGCCGCCGGCGGCGCACACCGAGATGAGCCCGCGGGCGGGGCGGCCGGTCTCGTCGGCGCGCTCGCGCAGGAGCTTGGCGAGGGTGCCCACGATGCGCCCGCCGGTCGCGGCGAACGGGTGCCCGGCCGCGAGCGAGGAGCCCGTGACGTTGAGCCGGTTGCGGTCCACGGTGCCGAAGGCGCCGTCCAGGCCCAGCCGCTCGCGGCCGAACTGCTCGTCCTCCCACGCGGCGAGGGTCGCGAGCACGGTCGCGGCGAACGCCTCGTGGATCTCGACGAAGTCGAAGTCCTCGAGCGCCAGGCCCTGGCGGGCCAGCAGGCGGGGCACGGCGTAGGCGCCGGCCATCAGCAGGCCCTCGTCGCCGTGCACGAAGTCGACGGCGGCCGCCTCGACGTCCACGACGTCGGCGAGCACGGGCAGGGAGCGCTCCGCCGCCCAGTCCTCGGAGGCGAGCAGCACGGTCGAGGCGCCGTCGGTGAGGGGCGTGGAGTTGCCCGCCGTCATGGTGGCCCCGGCGTCGAGGGACTTCCCGAAGACCGGCTTGAGCCCGGCGAGCTTCTCGACCGTGCTGTCCGGGCGGAGGTTGTTGTCCCGGGACAGGCCGCGGAAGGAGGTGACGAGGTCGTCGAAGAACCCGCGCTCGTAGGCGGCCGCCAGGTTGCGGTGGCTCGCGGCGGCGAGCTCGTCCTGGGCCTCGCGGGAGATCCCCCAGCGGGCGGTGGTGAGGGCCTGGTGCTCGCCCATGGACAGCCCCGTGCGCGGCTCGCCCGTGCCGGGGGCCACCGGCTTGAGGTCGGCCGGGCGCAGGCCCGCGAGGGCCTTGAGCTTCTGCGGGGTGCTCTTGGCCCGGTTGAGCTCGAGCAGGGTCCGGCGCAGCCGCTCGCTCACCACGACGGGCGCGTCCGAGGCGGAGTCGACGCCGCCGGCGACGGCCGAGTCGATCTGGCCGAGCCGGATCTTGTTGACCAGCGTGGAGACGGCCTCCATGCCGGTGGCGCAGGCCTGCTGCACGTCGAAGGCCGGGGTGCGGGGGTCCAGGACCGACCCGAGCACGGACTCGCGCGTGAGGTTGAAGTCCTTGGGGTGCTTGAGCACGGCGCCGGCGGCGACCTCGCCGATCCGCTCCCCGGCGAGGCCGTAGCGGGCGGCCAGGCCGTCCAGGGCGGCGGTGAGCATGTCCTGGTTGCCGGCGTTGGCGTAGGCGCCGTGCGCCCGGGCGAAGGGGATGCGGTTGGCGCCGACCACGACCGCACGGCGGGCCACGCCGGTGCGTCCGGCGCCGCTGGGGGTCGTGTGCTCGGCGGTGGGCTCGACGGTCTGCTCGGGGGTGGACTCGCTCACAGGTAACTCCTCGGTGGTGTTGTGATGATGATCACGTCACGAAAGACAATACCTGATACTCTGGGTATCGTGAAACAGGTCGACGCCACTGACTCCGCCGCCCCGGGCGGCACGCCCGCCACGGACGGACGCTCCTCCCGCTGGGCCCGGCACCGCGCGCAGCGCCGGATCGAGCTCATCCGCACCGCGCGCAGCGCCGTGGACGAGCTCGGCGCGCAGGCGTCCATGGAGGAGATCGCCACCGCGTGCCAGACCTCCAAGTCCGTCTACTACCGGTACTTCGGGGACAAGGCGGGACTGCAGCGGGCGGTCGGCGAGTACACCGTGACGCGGATGCGCGACCGGCTCGAGGAGGCGGCCCGCGCGGCCGGCTCCTTCGAGGACTCGGTCGAGGCGATGGTCGCGGAGTACCTGCTCAGCATCGAGCGCTCGGCGTCGGTGTACCGCTTCGTCGTGGCCCTCTCCCCCGACCCCGGGCGCTCGCGGCACGACCGGCACCGGGCCGAGCGGGCCCGCGGCGAGCGCTCCGGCAAGGAGGACGCCCCGGCCGGGGACGGCGGCGAGCGCTGGCTGATCCAGGAGTTCGCCGAGTCCGTCAGCGGGCTGCTCGCGGAGGCCCACGTGCGCCACACCCCCGCCGAGCGCCGGCTCGAGGAGCCGGTGCTCAGCTACTGGGCCGCGTCCACGATCGGCATGGTGCGCGGCGCCGGCGAGGCCTGGATGAACACCCCCGGGGGCACGCGGCGACCGTCCCGCGAGCGGATGACGGAGCTGATCGTGGGCTGGGCCGTCGACGGCCTGCGCCCGCCCGGCGCGCCCGTGCCGGAGCCCCCCTCGACCTGACCACCGCCCGGGCCGGCACGGACCCCGGCCGGCCCCCACCACCCCGTGACCGCACCGGCCACCGCCGGTCACCCACGACAGGAGCGAACATGACCACCACCGTCGACCGACCGACCACCGCCGCCGCCGGCTCCGCCGCCGGGCCCGCCACCGCGGACGGCGCCGGACTCCCGGCGCCCGCCGTGGACGTCGCCGCCCTCGGCGAGGTGCTGCTCGGGCGCTGGGCCGAGGTCCGGCGCGAGACCCGCCGGATGCTGCTCGACGAGCGGCTGCACCAGCAGCCGGGCCTCACCCACCACGAGCACCGCGAGCGGGTGCTGGGCCAGCTGCACCTGCTGGTGGAGCACGGGGCGATGAGCCGCGGGCTGCCGGAGGAGTACGGCGGGCACAACGACCCGGGCGGCAACGTCTCGGGCTTCGAGGAGCTGCTGCTCGGGGACCCCTCGATGCAGATCAAGGCCGGGGTGCAGTGGGGCCTGTTCGGCTCCGCGGTGCTCAACCTCGGCACCGAGGAGCACCACCGGCGCTGGCTCGCGGACATCCGGGACCTGAAGATCCCGGGCGTGTTCGCGATGACCGAGATCGGCCACGGCTCCGACGTCGCCTCGATCGGCACCACCGCCACGTACGACCCCGCCACGGAGGAGTTCGAGATCCACACCCCCTTCACGGCGGCGTGGAAGGACTACCTCGGCAACGCCGCCGTGCACGGGCGCGCCGCCGTGGTCTTCGCCCAGCTGGTCACGCTCGGCGTGAACCACGGCGTGCACGCGTTCTGGGTGGACCTGCGGGACGCGGACGGGAACTTCCTGCCCGGCGTGGGCGGCGAGGACGACGGCCACAAGGGCGGGCTCAACGGGATCGACAACGGGCGGCTGCACTTCACCCGGGTGCGGGTCCCGCGCACGCACCTGCTGGACAAGTACGGCGCCGTGGCTCCGGACGGCACCTACAGCTCGCCCATCGCGAGCCCGGGCCGCCGGTTCTTCACGATGATCGGCACCCTGGTGCAGGGCCGGGTCTCCCTCGACGGCGCGGCCGTCCTGGCGAACAAGGCCGCGCTGAGCATCGCGATCCGCTACGGCAGCGAGCGCCGGCAGTTCAACGCGTCCTCCGACGTCCAGGAGGAGGTGCTGATGGACTACCAGCAGCACCAGCGGCGGCTGCTGCCGCGGCTGGCGGAGACCTACGCCATGCACTTCGCCCACCAGGAGCTGCTGCACAAGTACGACGACGTCTTCTCCGGCCGCGAGGACACCGACGAGAACCGGCAGGACCTCGAGACGCTCGCCGCGGCTCTGAAGGCGCTGTCCACCTGGAGCGCCCTCGACACCGTCCAGGAGTGCCGCGAGGCCTGCGGCGGGGCGGGGTTCCTGACCAAGAACCGGCTCACCTCCCTGCGCCACGACCTGGACGTCTACGCGACGTTCGAGGGCGACAACACGGTGCTGCTGCAGCTCGTGGCCAAGCGGCTGCTCTCCGACTGGGCGGACGAGTTCAAGCACGTCGACGTGGGCGTGATGGCCCGCTACGTGGCCGGCCGGGCCACCGAGGCCACCTACCACCGGTCGGGGCTGCGCAAGCTCGGCCAGGCCTTCCGGGACACGGGGGACGTGCGCCGATCGGTCAACGCCCTGCGCGAGGAGTCCGCGCAGCGCGCGCTGCTCACGGACCGGGTGCAGACCATGGTCGCCGAGATCGCGGAGAACCTGCGGCCCAGCGCCAAGCTCCCCCGGGCGGAGGCCGCGGCGCTGTTCAACGAGAACCAGCACAAGATCATCGCCGCGGCGCGCGCCCACGCGGAGCTGCTGCAGTGGGAGGCCTTCACCCGCGGCCTGGAGCAGGTCGAGGACCCGGGCACCCGCACCGTGCTCACCTGGCTGCGC
Source organism: Kocuria sp. CPCC 205258 (assembly GCF_040981005.1). Classification (NCBI taxonomy): domain Bacteria; kingdom Bacillati; phylum Actinomycetota; class Actinomycetes; order Micrococcales; family Micrococcaceae; genus Kocuria; species Kocuria sp. CPCC 205258. Next base: position 31,533 of record NZ_JAVKPS010000009.1, read on the forward strand.
GACGTCTTCGGGCTGCGGCTCATCGAGAAGAACCTCGCGTGGTACCTCTCCTACGGACGGCTGTCCATGCGGCGCGGGCGCAGCCTCGACGAGTACATCGACCGGCTGCTCGCCCGCCTGCGCCCGCACGCCCTCGACCTCGTGGCCGCGTTCGAGCTCGAGCCGGAGCACCTGCGGGCCGAGATCGCCACGGGGATCGAGGCCCGGCGCCAGGAGGAGGCGGCCGAGCACTACCGGCGGCTGCGCGCCTCGGGCAGCGCCCCGGTCAAGGAGCGCGCCCCCCGCCGGGAGACCGCCACCCCCGCCGCCGGGGCACCGGGCGAGAAGGCACCGGAGGAGGCGAAGCGGGAGCGCCGCGCCGAGAAGCAGGCCGAGCGGCGCACGGAGCGCCGGGCGGAGCGCAAGCACGAGCGCCGGCTCGAGCTGAAGCCGCTGAAGAAGGCGGCGCAGCGGGCCGCGGCGTCCGCGCAGCGGGCGGCCGAGCCGGGCCGCAGGTCCGCGGAGGGCCGGGAGCCGGCGGAGGGCCGTGAGCCCGCCTCCGGCACCGCGCCGGCCGAGGGCGCTGCCGTGACCCAGGACGCCTGACCCGCCGTCGCCCGCCGTCACCCGTCGGCGGGCCCGGCGGTGACGACGCCGCCCCGGAGGCCCCGGGGCGGCGTCGTCGTCCGGTCCCGCGGCGCGGGCGAGGACCGGGGAGGGCTGCGCCGTCGGCGGCCAGGGCCCCGGCGGCTCAGCGGGGTACGGCGCCGGCGAGGAGGCCGTCGATCTGGCCCATGGCCTCCCGCATGCCCTCCTCCATGCCCATCGCGGACATCTGCTCCAGCTGGTCCGCGCTCTCGAAGGTCGAGACCGTGGTCATCCGCGTCCCGCCGTCGACGGCCTCGAACGTCACGACGCCGTGGGTGGCCCCCAGCGCGGGGTCGGGCTCGCCGTCCTCGCTCGCGAAGCCGTCGTCGAACTCCAGCCGGTGCGGCGGGTCCACGGCGGTGACCGTCCACCAGCCCCGGGCCTTCTCCCCGCCGGGGCCGGTCATGTAGTAGCGGCACCGCCCACCCTCGGAGAGCTCGTGCTCCTCGAAGGTGGCCGGCCACTCGGGCGGGCCCCACCAGCGCTCGAGCTGGCGCGGGTCGGCCCAGACCTGCCAGACCCGCTCGACGTCCGCGGCGAACTCCGCGACGAACGTCAGGGTCAGTGCCTCGGTGTCCTTGTGCACGTCGATGACCGGCATGTCATGCTCCCTTCCTCCTGGGCCCCCGGGTCCCCCGGGGGCGTCTCCTCGGCGAGGAGGTCCTCGATGGCGCGGGCCCGCCCGCGCCAGATCTGCTCGTAGTCCGCCAGCAGCGCCGCCGCCCGGCGCAGCGTGGCCACCCCGGCGTGCACCACCTGCTCCCGGCCGCGCCGCTCCTTGGTGACCAGCGAGGCCCGCTCGAGCACCGCCACGTGCTTCTGCACGGCGGCGAAGCTCATCCGGTAGTGCGCGGCCAGCGCGGAGACCGACTGCTCCTGCCGCAGCACCCGCACCACGATGTCCCGTCGCGTCGAGTCCGCGAGGGCCTGGAAGATGCGGTCGACCTCGTCGTCCGTCAGTTCATTTCGTACAACCATTTGGTTGTATGTTAGGACGCTCGGTGTCCCGGCGCAAGAGGTCCGGGTCCTCGGACCCGGGTGTGACCTCCGGGGCCGCGGAGCGCTCAGTAGAGGCCCGCCGCGCCGGTCAGGTGGCGGCGCAGACCGTGGGCCACGATCGTGTTGCCCAGCGCGTTCAGGTGCCGGCGGTCCGCGGCGACCACCGAGCGCGGGGGCAGCCCCAGGCCCAGCCACCGGCGGTCCGCGGGCGAGGCCCCGATCCGGTGGGCCCGCAGCGCCGCCAGGGACCAGAGACCGGGATCGCGCAGATCGGCCATGGTGTCGTAGAACCGGTCGCCGTACTCGGCCCGGAGGGCCGCGTTCACCGCGCGCACCTCCTCCCACCCCGCGGTGCCGGGACGGTCGGCCGCGGTGTGCCAGTGGCCCATCACCACGGACGTGCCCGGCTCGACCCCCCACGCGGCACGGGTGTCGGAGAGCACCTGGTCCGGGTCCTCGATGTTGTTCTTGCCCGTCCACAGCAGATGGACGTGGCCCCGGTGCTCCTCCTCCAGCGCCGTGCGCCAGCGGGCCTCCGACGCGGGCGCCACCTCGAGCTCGGCCCCCGGGACCGCCCGGCGCAGCACCACGTCCCCCTCGTCCCGCCCCACGGCCTGGATCGTGCACGGCAGACCGGAGACGGTGCCCGGGATCGCGAGGTGGACGCTGGGCACCCGGCCGTCCACGGTGGGCACGACCAGCGACCCGTGGGCCGGGATCCGCCCCACCCCGTAGCCGGAGCCCAGCCGGGGCAGGTAGGGGTGGGCGCTGCTGCGCATCGCCAGGGTCTGCCACGACCGGTCGCCGCTGACCGCGCGCGAGGTCCCGGGCACCTCCAGCAGCTGCGAGAGCAGGTCGTCGATGCGCACCGCGGGGAAGCCCCGCGGGCGGTCCCGGTGGAGGGCGCTGGCCGCCGAGGAGGAGCCCCACAGCACGAACGGCCGCCGGCCGGCGGGGAGCTCCGTCAGGGCGCCCCCGAAGGCCCCGGAGGCGGCGAGCACCAGGCCGGAGAGGACGAACGAGCGGCGCGAGAGAACCATGTTCTCAAAGGTAAACAGGCCTGGTGGGAGCGGTGCCGTTGTGACGGATCATGATGCCCCCCACTTCGGGGGACGCGGCGCGCGCGGCTCAGAAGCCGGGGGCGTACTCCCCCGGCCGCACGGCGTCGGCCACGATCACGGTGACGTTGTCCCGCCCCCCGGTGCGCAGCGCGGCCTGCAGCAGGACGTCGGCCGCCTCCTTCGGGTGGGGCACCGAGGCGAGCACCCGGGCCATGTGGGCGGGGCTCAGCTCGTTGGTCAGCCCGTCCGAGCACAGCATCAGCCGGTCCCCGTGCCGGGCCGGGAGCACCCACACGTCCGGCTCCCACACCTGGCCGGTGCCCAGGGCGCGGGTGATCACGTTGCGGCGCGGGTGCACGAGCGCCTGGGAGGCGGTGAGCTGCCCGATCGACACGAGGTACTGCACCTCGGAGTGGTCCACGGTCAGCTGCTCGATCCGCGGCCCGCCCTCGCCCTCGCCTGCCCGCCCCCCGGGCTGGGGCGAGACCAGCCGGTAGGTCCGGGAGTCGCCGGTGTTGAACACGACCCACAGCATGCGCCCGTCGATGCGCAGCAGCCACACACCGGTGACGGTGGTGCCCGCCCGGCCCTCCACGGCGTGCTGGATGTGCTGGTCCGCCTGCCACAGCACGGAGCGGACCCGGCGGACGGCCTCGATCGCGTCGTCGGGGATCTCCGGGTCCAGCCGCAGCTCGCGCTCCACCACGGCGCGAAACCGGGCGATGTCCCGGGGCGGCTCCGGCTCGAGGACCTCGAAGGAGCGGAAGTCCTCCAGCTGGAACAGGGGGGACGCCCCGAGGGTGCGCACGCACAGGGCGCTCGCCACCTCACCGGCCTCGTGCCCGCCCATCCCGTCCGCCACGGCGCACATCGCGGCCGTGACCACCAGGGCGTCCTCGTTGGACTCCCGGCGCAGGCCCCGGTCCGTGGACGCGCCCGCGCGGATGACGAGGGGTGCGCTCATTCGAAGTCGACCTCCAGCCCGGGACCGGCGCCCTGGGAGAGCGCGACGGGCTGGACGTCGCCGAAGCCCCGCACGTTGCGGGTGGGCTGCGGCAGGAGGATGAAGCGGTCGTCGCCGGAGAGCACCGCGGCGGTCGAGGCGTCCACGAGCACGGAGCCCGGCTCGGTCAGCGACACGAGCCGGGAGGCGAGGTTCACCGTGGGCCCGTAGATGTCCCCGAGCCGCGGCAGCACGCGCCCCCAGACGAAGGCCACGCGGGCCTGCGGCAGCTCGGGGTCGTCCCGGATAGCGCGCGCCAGGGCCAGGGAGATCTGGGCCCCGCCCTCGGGGGTCTCGGCGAGGAACATGACCTCGTCCCCGATGGTCTTGATGAGCCGGCCGCCGCCCACGGCGATCACCTCGGCGCAGCGGTTCTCGAAGCGCTGCACGAGGTTCGCCAGGGTCCGTTCGTTCATCTGCCGGGACAGCGAGGTGTAGGAGACCAGGTCCGCGAAGCCCACCCCGCGTGCGAGCGGGAGAACGGCGGACGCCCCGTCGTCGGACGTGGGGCCGGTGGCGGTCGAGCCGTCCGGGCGCTCCACGCGCATCGCGAGCCGCTGCACGGCGGCGTTCATCTGCCGCCGCCACGAGTAGACGAGGAGGTTCTCGATCGCGTCGATGAGGTCGGGCAGCAGGTGCAGCAGCTGCCGCCGGGCGGCGGCGTCGGTCATGCCCCGGTGGACGACCATGTCCTCGACGAGCGCCTCGACCTGCCACACGACCATGCGGTCGGTCATCTGCCCGATCGAGCGCACCAGGGACAGCGCCGCCTCCTCGGTGACCTTCTCCTCGAGGACCATGGTGGACAGCACCCGGAGGGCCTCGGAGTCCTGCTCGGTGAACCAGAGGTCGTCGTCGGTGAGGTTCGGGAAGCCCAGGGCCCGCCACACCTTCCGCGCGGACAGCAGGGACAGCCCGCCCCGGCGCGCGGCCTCCCGGCGGCGCAGGTCGCGCTCGGAGCCCAGGAGGGTCTGCTCGAGGGCCTGCACGGCGGCCTTGGACTCGTCCGAGCGGTACAGGTTGGCCTGGACGGGGTTGTGCAGGTTCAGGTTCAGCTGTGCCGTCTGGGGGCCGAGCTCCGGCTCGCCCTGGTTCTCCGGGTCCTCACTCGCCACACGTCACTCCTGTTCCTGGTGGACGGCCCGCCGGCTCCACAGTCGGCGCGGGGCGCCGGACGGGCCCGGGCGTGGTGCCACGACCGCGTCGCGGTCCACTCTAGTGGGACGGAGCCACGGCGCACTCCCACCGGGACCGGGATCCCCCGCCCGGCCGGCGCCGCCGCCCGCCGCCCACTCGTCCTCGGCGGCCCGGCGGATCAGCCCGGCCAGGCGCTGCGCCTCCGGGGCGTGCTCCAGGCGCAGGCCGCCGAAGGGCCCGAAGTCGGCCACGACGCGCCCGTCGTGCCGGCCCAGGGCCGGACCGCGCCGGCGCTCCACCGAGACCCGGCGCAGCTGCTGCAGGGGCAGCGACACGGTCCTGCGGGCCCCGCCGGGGCGCAGCAGCACGAGGTGGCGGGTGGTGAGCACGTAGCGGGTGCGCCACCACCGCACCAGCGGGCGCAGGCAGCTGCGGAGCACCACCCAGCCGGCTGCGACGAGCAGGGTGAGCTCCACCCCGGCGTGCACCGTGGTCCACGGCTCCGCCACGGGGCGCCAGCGCAGCTCGAGGGCCCGCTGGGCGAAGGAGAGCGCGAACACCGTGAGCAGCAGCACCAGGAAGGGCCGGGTCAGCCGGGCGCCGTGGGCCCGCGTGGACACGAGCACGCGCTCCCCGGGCTGCAGGGCGGGACGGGCGGGCACGCTCAGACCGCCCCGGGGGCGTCCGGGGCCGGGCGCAGGTGCACCACGTCGCCCGCCGTCACCTCGCGCTCGGCGCCGCCGTCCTCGCGCACCAGCAGCCCCCCGTGCGCGCCGAGGCCCGTCGCGGTGCCCGTGACGGGGGCGGCCCCGCCGGGCAGCTCGGCGCGCACCGGGCGGCCGATGGTCTCCATCCGCCCGGTGACCCGGGCGCGCAGCGGCCCGCCCGGGCCCACGGCCGCCTCCGGGTCCGCGCAGAACTGCCGGTAGACGGGGACGAACGCGCCCAGCACGGCCCGCAGGACGGCGGCGCGCTCGACCTCGCGGCCGGTGGCGCGCCGGACGGACGTGGCCGTGTCCACGGGCAGCTCCTGCTGGGCGACGTTGATGCCCGTGCCCAGGACCACCGCCGGCGGGTGCTGCCCGTCCAGCACGAGACCTGCGAGCAGCCCGGCCGCCTTGCGCCCGTCCACCAGGACGTCGTTGGGCCACTTGATCCGTGCGCCGGCCGCCGCGAGCCCGTCCAGGGCGTCGACGACGGCCGCGGCCATCAGCAGGGTCAGCCACGGGAAGTGCTGGGTGGGCAGCGGGCGGCCGCGCGCGTCGGCCGGGCGCAGCAGGAGGCTGAAGGTCAGCGCGGTGCCGGGCTCGGTGGTCCACACCCGGTCCAGCCGGCCGCGCCCGGCGCTCTGGTGGCCGGTGAGCACGAGGGACAGGTCGGTCCACGGCCGGTCCGGGCGGGGCCCGCGCGCCTGCCGGGTGACGGCGGCCGTCAGGTGCTCGTTCGTGGAGCCGACCTCGTCGAGGACGTCGATCCGCCCCAGGCCGAGGTCCGCCAGGGCCGCGAGCAGGGCGGGCTCGCGCAGGTCGGCGGCGCAGGGGTCGGGCACGGTGCTCCTCGGGTCGGTCGTCACGGGTCGGTCGTCACGGGCGGGTCCGCACGGGCCGGGGCGATCGGTGCTGTCCGGCCGGGCGCCGTCCGCGTAGTGTTCGGACCACATCCACAGTAGTAGCCCCGTTCCCCGGGAACCGGCTGGACGGTCCCGTCCGGCCGGGCGGGGCCGCGGCACGACCCCCGGGAGAGCCACCGTGAGCGCAGCCGAGAACCGCACGACCTTCGCCGTCACCTACGTCTACGGCGGGCCCGCCGACGTCCTGGCCGCGCGCCGGCCGGAGCACCGCGAGTACCTCGGCGGGCTCGTGGAGCAGGGGCACCTGCTCGCGTCCGGTCCCTTCGACGACGACGGCGCGCCCGGCGCGCTGCTGGTCTTCGCCGCCGAGGACGCCGGGGCGGTGGAGCGGCTCACCGACGAGGACCCGCTGGTGCGCCACGGGGTGGTCACCGAGCGGACCGTCCGTCCCTGGAAGGTGGTCCTCGGCAGCGTCGGCTGAGCACCGTCCCGTGTCCCCCGGACCCGGGCACGGATTTTGTAGGAGTTCTACAACGGAGGCCCCCGCGGCCGCGGACTAGAGTGAGCAGGTCCCCTGACCACCCCGGACCGGACCGATCGGCCCGCCGGGCCGGCCGCGTACCAGACCACGAGGTGCCTGTGACCCACGACCTGACGACCACCGCCGGCAAGATCGCCGACTTCCACGACCGCAGGGCCCGCTCCGAGGTGCCCGCGGGGCAGGCGGCGGTCGAGAAGCAGCACGCCCGCGGGAAGAACACCGCCCGCGAGCGCGTGGAGATGCTCCTGGACGAGGACTCGTTCGTGGAGTTCGACGCCCTCGCGACCCACCGCTCGACCGCCTTCGGGATGGCGTCGAAGAAGCTGCCCGGCGACGGCGTGGTCAGCGGCTACGGCACGGTGGACGGGCGCCTGGTGGCGGTCTACTCCCAGGACTTCGCGGTCTTCGGCGGGTCGCTGTCCCAGGTCAACGGGGAGAAGATCGTCAAGGTCCAGAAGTTCGCCCTGCGCAACGGCTGCCCGGTCATCGGGATCAACGACGGCGGCGGGGCACGGATCCAGGAGGGCGTGGCCTCCCTGGCCATGTTTGCGGACATCTTCAACATGAACGTCCGCTCCTCCGGGGTGGTCCCGCAGATCTCGCTGATCATGGGCCCGTGCGCGGGCGGGGCGGCCTACTCCCCCGCCCTGACCGACTACATCGTGATGGTCGACAAGACCTCGCACATGTTCATCACCGGCCCGGACGTCATCAAGACGGTCACGGGCGAGACGGTGGACATGGAGACGCTGGGCGGGGCGCGCCAGCACAACGCGACGACCGGCACGGCCACGTACCTCGCCGAGGACGAGCAGGACGCGCTGGACTTCGTGCACGAGCTGCTCGAGTTCCTGCCGGCGAACAACCTGCAGGAGGCGCCCCTGGTGGACCACGACCAGGAGGACGAGGTCACCGACCAGGACCTCGCCCTGGACGTGCTGGTCCCCGACTCCGCGAACCAGCCCTACGACATGCGCGCGGTGGTCGAGGCGATCGTCGACGACGGGCACTTCCTGGAGATGCAGGCCCTCTACGCCCCCAACGTGATGATCGGCTACGCCCGGGTCGAGGGGCACACCGTGGGCGTCGTGGCGAACCAGCCCATGCAGTTCGCCGGCACCCTGGACATCGCGGCCTCCGAGAAGGCGGCCCGGTTCGTGCGCCACTGCGACGCGTTCAACGTCCCGATCCTCACCCTCGTGGACGTGCCCGGGTTCCTGCCCGGCACCGACCAGGAGTTCAACGGCATCATCCGGCGCGGCGCCAAGCTGCTCTACGCCTACGCCGAGGCGACCGTCCCGCTGGTCACCCTGATCACCCGCAAGGCCTACGGCGGGGCCTACATCGTGATGGGCTCCAAGAAGCTCGGCGCGGACGTCAACCTGGCCTGGCCCACCGCGCAGATCGGCGTGATGGGGGCACAGGGCGCCGTGGAGATCCTCTACCGCCGGGACCTCAAGGCCGCCGCGGACAACGACGAGGACGTCGAGGCGCTGCGCGCCGAGCTGGTGCGCAAGTACGAGGAGAGCCTGCTCAACCCCTACCAGGCCGCCGAGCTGGGCTACGTGGACGCGGTGATCTCCCCGTCCGAGACCCGGGTGCAGGTGCTCAAGGCCCTGCGGGCCCTGCGCGACAAGCGCGCGTCGATGCCCACCAAGAAGCACGGGAACATCCCGCTGTGACCCCCCGTGAGCCCGCCGAGGGCACCCCGTCCCTGCGCTTCACGGCCGGCAGCCCCACGCCGGAGGAGGTCGCCGCCGTCACGGCCGTCCTGCTCGCGCGCCGGCACGCGGGCGAGGACGACGCGAAGGGCTCCCCGGGGCGCCGTGACCAGTTCCGCCGGATGCGGCTGGGCCTGAAGCTGCGCCCGGGCCGCGGCGCGTGGCGGCGGACCCGGCCGGAGGAGTGACCGGGCCGGAGGAGTGACCCGCACACCGTGACCCGGGTGGAGCCCGGTCACGGCTCCCGGGGGATCCGGCGCGAGACGACGAGCGCCACCGCGATGCCCGCGAGGGCGAGCACCGCCGTCACCGCCCACGTCAGGTCCCAGGAGCCGGTCGCCTGCGCGACCGAGGCGACCGCGGGCGGGCCGGCGAACTGGCCCAGGGCGTTGAACTGCTGGCCCAGGCCCAGCGTGGTGGCCACCGTGGTGGGGGTGGGCGCGACGCGCATGAGGCTGGCGATCGCCGTGGTCGGCACCACTCCCCCCACCGCGGAGAACACCAGGACCGCGCCGTACCGGGCGCCGAAGCGCACGCCCTCGTCCAGCAGCGGGGCGATCCCGAACGCGACCACGGCGGCCAGGCCCAGCACGGCGAAGCCCGTGCACCACAGCACCACGGGGCGCACCCCGCGCTGCAGGGCCCGGCCCGCGCCCAGGTTGCCCACCACGTTGACCCCCGCGGCGAGCGCGCTGAGCCCCGCGGCGGCGCCCGCCGCGATCCCGGCCTCGGCGTACATGGAGGGCAGGAACTGCACCACCCCGTTCCACTGGGCGGTGTAGAGCCCGAACACCAGGGCCACGAGCCACGGCCCCGGTGCGCGCAGGGTCAGCCCGAGGCGCTGCCGCACCCCGTGCACCACCGTGTGGGCCGGGTCCGGCGGGAGCACGGCGAGCACCAGCACGCCCAGGAGCGCGGAGCCGGCCGCGGCGGCCGCCCACCAGGTGCGCCAGCCGAGGGCTTCGCTGAGCAGCCCGCCGAGCAGCAGGGAGAGGGCCGCGGCGACCGGGATGTGGCAGCCCCACAGCCCTACCAGCAGGGACACCCGGGCCGGGGCCACGGTGCGCCGGATCAGGGCCGGGGCGCAGATCGACACGAGCATGAACCCCACGCCCTCCAGCACCCGGGAGCCCAGCAGCGGGCCGTACCCCGTGGAGAGCAGGCCCGTCACGGAGCCCGCGGTGAGCAGGCCCAGCCCGAGCACCAGGCCCCGGCGCAGGCCGATCCGGTCCCCGGACAGCCCCACCACCACGCCCAGCAGCATGCCGGCCACCTGCACGGTGGAGAGCAGGAACCCGCCCTGCACCAGGCTCAGGCCGAGCTCGGCGGAGAGCACGGGCAGCGCCGGGGCCAGCTTCCACACGTGCAGGGCGCCCACCACCCCCGCGACCACCACGAGCAGGGCGGGCCCGGTCCCGGCGGTCCCCGAGGGCCCGGCGGGGAAGGTCGCGGGGGGCGCGGAGTTCGCGCGCGGCGCAGGAGCGGACATGCTCCGCAGTCTAGGGAGCGCCCGGCGCTACTGTGACGTGCATGACCGATCAACGGCCCGACCCCCTGACCGGCGCCGGCCCCGCGCCCCTCGGCGCGGGGCGGCGCGAGCCCACGGACGTGGACGCCGTGGCCGAGCGCTGGTTCGCGCGCGCCATGGAGCTGGACCCGGCCCAGGCCACCGTGCACGGCTTCCCCGGGCACGAGACCGAGTACCGCGACTTCGGGCCCGAGGGCCTGGAGGCCCACGCCGACGCCGCCCGCCGGACGCTGGCGGAGCTCGATCGCGCGGCCCCGGTCGACGACGTCGACCGGATCACCGGCCACGCCCTGCGCGAGCGCCTGGGCCTGGATCTGCTCCTGTACGAGGAGGGGCTGCGGGGCTGGGAGGTCAACAACATCTCCTCCCCGGTGCAGGAGATCCGGGAGGTCTTCGACGACCTGCCCCGGGGCACCGCCGAGGACTGGGCGCACCTCGCCGGCCGGCTGCGCGCCGTGCCCGCCGCCGTGGACTCCTACGTCCTGGGCCTGCGGCACGCCCGCTCCCTCGGCCGCTCGGCCTCCGCGGCGCAGCTGCGCAACGCCGCCCGGCAGTGCACCGGCTACGCGGCGCGCCACGGCTTCTTCGACCGGCTGGCGCGCAGTCCCCGCGTCCCCGAGGCGCTGCGGCAGCAGGTCGGGGAGGCGGCCGAGGCGGCGCGGCACGCCTACCGGGGCCTCGCCGCCGTGCTGGGCAGGGAGCTCGCCGCGGACGCGCCCCGCACGGACGCGGTGGGACCGGACGTGTACACGCTGCGCCTGCAGGAGTTCCTGGGCGCCGTCCTGGACCCGGCCACGGTCTACGCGTGGGGCGTGGAGCAGCTGCGCACGATCGTGGCGGAGCAGGAGCAGCTCGCCCGCCGGATCGCCCCCGGCGCCACGGTCGCCGAGGCCATGGCGGCCCTGGACGCGGACCCGGCGCGGCAGCTGCACGGCACCGAGGCGCTGCAGGCGTGGATGCAGGACCTCTCCGACGCCGCCGTGGACGCCCTCGCGGACACGCACTTCGAGCTCACCGGTCCCATGCGCCGGCTCGAGTGCCGCATCGCACCGACCCACGACGGCGGGATCTGGTACTCGATGCCCAGCGCCGACTTCTCCCGCCCCGGGCGCATGTGGTGGTCCGTGCCCGAGGGCACCCGGACCTTCACCACGTGGGAGGAGACCACGACCGTCTACCACGAGGGCGTCCCCGGCCACCACCTGCAGTTCTCCACCGCGCTCGCCAACTCGGGCGAGCTCAACCGGTGGCGGCGGATGGGCGTGTGGGTCTCGGGCCACGGGGAGGGCTGGGCGCTGTACGCCGAGCGGCTCATGGACGAGCTGGGCCACCTGCAGGACCCCGGGGACCGGATGGGGATGCTGGACGCCCAGCGGCTGCGGGCGGCGCGGGTGGTGTTCGACGTCGGCTTCCACTGCGGCTACCGGATCCCCGCGGAGCTCGGGGACGCCCTCGGCGGGGCCCGCCCCGGCGAGGTCTGGACGCCCGAGGACGGCTGGCAGTTCCTGCGCTCGAACATCGTGATGGCGGACCCGATGCTGCGCTTCGAGTGGATGCGCTACATGGGCTGGCCCGGGCAGGCGCCGTCCTACAAGGTGGGCCAGCAGCTGTGGGAGCAGGCGCGGGAGGCGGCCCGCGCCGCGGCGGGCCCGGAGTTCCTGCTCCAGGACTTCCACACCCGCGCGCTGCGGGTCGGCTCGGTGGGCCTGGACACCCTGCGGTACGCGCTCGCCCTGTGACCTCCGTCATTCCGGCGTCACATTTCGTCACCGTCATTCGGTGTTGTATATTCCCGCGCCCTATCGTGGCCACATGATTTCCGCAGAAAGCACTCGACGGCTGCCCCGGTGGATGACCTCCTTCGGCCCGCAGATCGTGCTCGCCCTCCTCATGGGCGTGGTCCTGGGCACCGTGGCCGACGCCCTGGGCGGCGACCCCGACACGGACCCCAACTGGCTGATGACCGCCCTGGACACCATCGGCACCAGCTACGTCAGCCTGCTCAAGGCCGCCGTGGTCCCGCTCATCGTGACCGCGGTGATCTCCTCGATCGCCAACCTGCGGGAGGTCTCCAACGCCGCCCGGCTCGCGTGGAAGACGCTGCTGTGGTTCGGGATCACGGCCCTGATCGCCGTGACGGTCGGCCTGGTGCTCGGCCTGGTCGTCCAGCCCGGCGCCGGCAGCGGCGCGGCCGCGCCCGCCGAGGCGTACACCGGGACGCAGGGCTCGTGGCTGGGCTTCCTCACCGGCCTGGTGCCCGCCAACTTCCTGGGCCTGCAGGTCTCCTCCTCCGTGGTGGACCCGGAGACCGTCCAGACGTCCCTCGGCTTCAACGTGCTGCAGGTGCTCGTGGTCTCGGCCGCCGTCGGCATCGCGGCGCTCAAGGTGGGCGCCCCCGCCGAGCCCTTCCTGGCCGTGGTCCGGGCCGCGCTCGCCGTGGTGCAGAAGGTGGTCTGGTGGATCATCCGCCTCGCCCCGCTGGGCACCCTCGGGCTGATCGGCCGGGCCGTGTTCGAGTACGGCTGGACCTCGATGGGCGGGCTCCTGGCGTTCGTCGCGACCGTCTACGCCGGCCTGCTGGTCGTGGCGTTCGTGGTCTACCCGGCCCTGGTCAAGGCGCACGGGCTCTCCGTCCGGCAGTACTTCTCCGGCGTGTGGCCGGCTGTGCAGCTGGGCTTCGTCTCCCGCTCCTCGGTGGGCACCATGCCCCTGACGCAGCGCGTCACCGAGCGCAGCCTCGGCGTGCCCCGCGCCTACGCGTCCTTCGCCGTGCCGCTCGGGGCCACCACCAAGATGGACGGCTGCGCCGCGGTCTACCCCGCGATCGCCGCCCTGTTCGTCGCGCAGTTCTACGGGATCGAGCTGGACGTCACGCACTACGTGCTCATCGCGCTCGTGTCCGTGCTGGGCTCCGCCGCGACCGCCGGCACCACCGGCGCCACCGTGATGCTCACCCTGACACTGTCCACGCTGGGCCTGCCGCTCGACGGCGTGGGCCTCCTGCTGGCCGTGGACCCGATCATCGACATGGGCCGCACCGCGCTCAACGTGGCGGGCCAGGCCCTGGTGCCCACGATCGTCGCCCACCGCGAGGGGCTGCTGGACCGGGAGCTCTACGACGCCCCGCGCTCCGGCGACCCCTTCGTCCCCGAGGACGCCGCTCCCGAGGACGCCGCTCCCGAGGACGCCGCTCCCGAGGACGCCGCGGCGACCGCGGCCCGCTGAGCCCCGGCGCCGCCGTCCCCACCGCGAGGGGCGGGGAACTGCGAGAATGCTCGACGCATTCCGGCAGTTCCCCGCCCCTCGCTGTTCCTGGACGCGTCGCGGGCTACCCTGGGACGGGCATGAGAGCTGGGTCACAGCACGGGACAGGAGGCGGCGCGTGGGCGCACCGGCGGACGGACCGACGACGACGGACCCGCTGCTGCGACTGTCCTGGGCCCGCTCGCTGGACCACCTCTCGGCGCCCGAGCGCTGCGCCCCGCGGGTGGTGCTGGACGGCTCCGACGTCCGGGAGGCCCGCTCCCCGCTGCGGCTGCTGATGCCCGTGCTCGACGAGCTGCTCACCCCGCTGGCCGAGGACACCGGGCTGGTCGTGGCCGTCACGGACCCCGGCGGGGTGATCCTGCGGGTCCGGGGCAGCGCCGCGACCCGGCGGCGGGCCGAGTCCATGGGCTTCGTCGAGGGCGCGGACTGGTCCGAGCCGGCCGTGGGCACCAACGCCCCGGGCACCGCCCTGGTGCTGCGCCGGCCCGTGACCGTGCACCGCGAGCAGCACTTCTACCCCGAGGCCCGGCCCTGGAGCTGCACGGCCGCCCCGCTGCTGCACCCTGTCACGGGGGCGCTGCTGGGGGCCGTGGACCTCACGGGCGGGGACGCCGCCGCCGCCCCCGCCACCCGGGCGCTGGTCGGCGCGGCCGTGCGCGCCGCCCGGGCCGAGCTCGCCCTCGCCCTGCGCTCCGCGCACCGCTCCGAGAACGCCGCGGCGGCTCCGTCCGCCGCCCCCGCCCACGGCGCGTTCCTGCGCGTGCTCGGCGACGCCCCGCCGGCGCTGGTGCTGGACGGGCAGGCGCTGGAGCTCACCGAGCGCCACGCCGAGATCCTCCTGGCCCTGTCCCGCGCCGGCAACGGCCTGTGCACCGCGGAGCTGTCGGAGCAGCTGTGGGCCGGCCGGGCGCAGGAGACCACGGTGCGCGCCGAGGTGCTGCGGCTGCGCCGGCTGCTCGAGTCCCGGGGCGGGCCGGCGATCGCCTCCCGCCCCTACCGGCTCGAGACCCCGCTGCCTTCGGACGCGGGCCGGGTGCTCGAGCTGCTCGCCCGGGGCTCGCACCGGCGGGCGCTGCGCGAGTACACCGGGGCGCTGCTGCCGCACTCCGAGGCGCCGTCCCTCGTGGCGCTGCGCCACCGCCTCACCGGGCTCCTGCGCGAGGCCGTCCTGACCGACGGCTCGGCCGAGGCGGTGCGCGAGTACCTCACCCTGCCGGAGGCCGCCGACGACGCCGAGGCGTGGGCGCTGCTGCTGCGCCTCCTGCCGGCCCGCTCCCCCGCCCGCGCCGAGGCCGTGCTCGAGCTGGAGCGGCTGCGCCGCTGACCGGCCCCGGCGCCCGCCGCACCGTGCGTGCAACGTGCGTGCAACGTGGCCCCCCGTAGCGTGATCCGCATCACACGATGGTGCGGACGAGGCGGTCCGCACCCGTGCCACACGCACCGTCACGCACCAGGAGCAGGTCACCATGAGCGTTGAAACCCAGTCCCTCACCACCGTCTACGCGCAGCCGGGCACCGAGGGCTCGAAGGTCACCTTCAAGCCCCGCTACGAGCACTGGATCGGCGGACAGTGGGTCCCGCCCGTGCAGGGCCGCTATTTCGAGAACATCTCCCCGGTCAACGGCAAGCCCTTCACGGAGGTGGCCCGCGGCACCGCCGAGGACATCGACGCCGCGCTCGACGCCGCGTGGGCCGCCGCCCCGGCCTGGGGCAAGACCCCGGTCGCCGAGCGGGCGCTGGTGCTGCACCGGGTCGCCGACCGGATGGAGCAGAACCTCGAGATGCTGGCCGTGGCCGAGACCTGGGACAACGGCAAGCCCGTGCGCGAGACCATCAACGCGGACATCGCCCTGGCCATCGACCACTTCCGCTACTTCGCCGGGGCCATCCGCGCCCAGGAGGGCACCCTCTCCCAGCTCGACGACAACACCACGTCCTACCACTTCCACGAGCCCCTCGGCGTGGTCGGGCAGATCATCCCCTGGAACTTCCCGATCCTCATGGGCGTGTGGAAGCTGGCCCCGGCCCTGGCCGCGGGCAACGCCGTGGTGCTCAAGCCGGCCGAGCAGACCCCGGCCTCGATCATGGTGCTCATGGAGCTGCTCGCGGACATCCTGCCCCCGGGCGTGGTCAACGTGGTCAACGGCTTCGGCGTGGAGGCCGGCAAGCCGCTGGCCTCGAGCCCGCGGATCCGCAAGATCGCCTTCACCGGGGAGACCACCACCGGCCGGCTCATCATGCAGTACGCGTCCCAGAACATCATCCCGGTGACCCTCGAGCTGGGCGGGAAGTCCCCGAACATCTTCTTCGAGGACGTCGCCGCGGCCCAGGACTCCTTCTACGACAAGGCGCTGGAGGGCTTCGCGTTCTTCGCCCTCAACCAGGGCGAGGTCTGCACCTGCCCCTCGCGGGCCCTGATCCAGGGCTCGATCTACGACCGGCTGCTGGCGGACGGCGTCGAGCGGGTCAAGGGAATGGTCCAGGGCAACCCGCTGGACCTCGACACCCAGGTCGGGGCGCAGGCCTCCAACGACCAGCTGCAGAAGATCCTCTCCTACATCGACATCGGCCGGCAGGAGGGCGCGAAGGTCCTCGTGGGCGGCGAGCGCAACGTCCTGGACGGGGACCTCGCCGAGGGCTTCTACGTCTCCCCCACGGTGTTCGAGGGCGAGAACTCGATGCGCATCTTCCAGGAGGAGATCTTCGGGCCCGTCCTGTCGGTCACCCGCTTCGCCGACTACGCCGACGCCATGGCCACCGCCAACGACACCCTCTACGGCCTCGGCGCCGGGGTCTGGGCCCGCAACGGAAACCTGGCCTACCGCGCCGGCCGCGACATCCAGGCCGGGCGCGTGTGGGTGAACCAGTACCACAACTACCCCGCCCACTCCGCGTTCGGCGGCTACAAGTCCTCGGGCATCGGCCGCGAGAACCACCTCATGATGCTGGACCACTACCAGCAGACCAAGAACCTGCTGGTCTCCTACTCCGAGGACGCCCAGGGCTTCTTCTAAACCGCCCTCACCCGTCCCGACCGTCCGTCCCGTTCCAGGAGGAGCACCATGAACGCCCAGCAAGCCCCGACCGTCCAGGAGTCCGCGGCCACCGCGGTCCCCCGCACCATGACCGCCGCCGTCGTCACCGCCTTCGGGCAGCCCCTCGAGGTCCAGGACCTCCCGGTCCCCGAGCCCGGCCCCGGCCAGGTCCTCGTCAAGCTGATCTCGACCGGTGTGTGCCACACCGACCTGCACGCCGCCCACGGCGACTGGCCGGTCCAGCCCACCCCGCCCTTCGTCCCGGGCCACGAGGGCGTGGGCACGGTGGTGGCCCTCGGCCCGGGCGTCACGGAGGTGCAGGAGGGCGACCTCGTGGGCAACGCCTGGCTGGCCTCGGCGTGCGGGCACTGCCGCAACTGCCGCACCGGCTGGGAGACGCTGTGCGAGGAGCAGGTCAACGGCGGCTACAGCATCGACGGGTCCTTCGGCCAGTACATGCTGGTGGACGCCCGCTTCGCCGCGCAGATCCCCGCGGGCGCCGACCCGTACGAGGTGGCGCCGGTGCTGTGCGCCGGGGTCACCGTCTACAAGGGCCTGAAGATGACCGAGGCGCGGCCCGGGGAGTGGGTGGTGATCTCCGGCATCGGCGGCCTGGGGCACCTGGCCGTGCAGTACGCGGTGGCCATGGGCCTGCGGGTCGCGGCGGTCGACGTCGCCGACGACAAGCTGGCCCTCGCCCGCAAGCACGGGGCGGAGATCACCGTCAACGCGTTCGCGGAGGACCCGGCCGAGGCCGTGCTCGCGCAGATCCCGGGCGGCGCGGACGCCGTGCTGGTGACCGCCGTGCACCCGGCCGCGTTCGGCCAGGCGATCGGCATGGTCCGCCGCGGCGGGACGATCGTGTTCAACGGCCTGCCCCCGGGGGACTTCCCCGCGCCGATCTTCGACATCGTGCTCAAGGGCCTGACCATCCGCGGGTCCATCGTGGGCACGCGCCAGGACATGGTCGAGGCCCTCGACTTCTACGCGCGCGGTCTGATCCACCCGACCTACAGCACCCGTCCGCTCGAGGACGTCAACGCGATCCTCGACGAGATGGAGAAGGGCAAGATCGAGGGCCGCGTGGTCGTCGAGTACTGAGCCGGGCGGACGCGAGGTGTCGCGTCTTGTCCCGGGCAATCGCGAGGGGTCGCGTCCTGTCGGTGAGAGAACGTCTCACCGACAGGACGCGGCCCCTCGCGCGCGGTCAGAGCCGATCGCGACCTCGCGCGCACGGCCTGCGTATCCTGGGACGGTGACTCCCCGCCTCGTCCTCGCCTCCCGCTCCCCCGCCCGCACCAAGCTGCTGGCCGACGCCGGGATCGGCCACGACCGGCTCGTCTCCGACGTGGACGAGGACGCCGTGGTCCGGGAGCGCGGGGTGACCGGCGCCGAGGAGACCGCGATGGTCCTGGCCCGGGCCAAGGCGGAGGCTGTGGCGGCGCTGCCCGAGGCCGCCGGCGCCCTCGTGGTGGGCTGCGACTCGGTGTTCGAGCTCGACGGCGAGGTGCACGGCAAGCCCCTGGACGCCGCGACGGCGACCGCCCGGATCCGGGCCATGCGCGGGCGCTCGGGGGTGCTCCACACGGGCCACTGGCTCGTGGACACGCGCAGCCCGGCGGACGGCGGGACCGGCTGGAGCGGCGGCGCGCCCGCCAGCGCCGAGGTGTTCTTCGCGCAGATGTCCGACGACGAGGTCGCGGCCTACGTGGCCACCGGCGAGCCCCTGGAGGTGGCCGGGTCCTTCACCATCGACTCGCTCGGCGCGGCGTTCGTGGAGCGGGTGGAGGGCGACGTGCACGCCGTCGTCGGCCTGAGCCTCAGCACCCTGCGCACGCTGCTCGGCCGGGCGGGCGTCGGCGTGCCCGAGCTGTGGACCACCGCCCGCTGAGGACCGCTCCCCGCCGGGACCGCCCTGCGCTTTGTAGGACTCCTACAGAAACGGCGTCGCATTTCCGGTCCGCCGCCGGGTGGTTGGGCGATTGCTCACGACGGGGAATACAGTGCATCGGAGGATTCGACAAGGAGTGAGACGTGACCGGTAAGAACCCCGCGGACGGCGCCATCCGCCCCATCACCAAGGTGCTCGTCGCCAACCGCGGCGAGATCGCGGTGCGCGTGATCCGCGCCGCCCGCGACGAGGGCATCGCCTCCGTGGCCGTGTACGCCGACCCGGACCGGGACGCCCTGCACGCCCGCACGGCGGACGAGGCGTACGGGCTCGGCGGGTCCACCGCCGCGGACTCGTACCTGGTGATCGACAAGATCCTCGACGTCGCCGCCCGCTCGGGCGCCGACGCCGTGCACCCCGGCTACGGCTTCCTGTCCGAGAACGCCGAGTTCGCCCTCGCCGTGCTCGAGGCCGGGCTGACCTGGATCGGGCCCCCGCCCGCGGCCATCGCCAAGCTCGGCGACAAGGTGGCCGCCCGCCACATCGCGGAGAAGGTCGGCGCCCCGCAGGTCCCCGGCACCACCGACCCGGTCGGCTCCGCCGAGGAGGTCCTCGCGTTCGCCGACGAGCACGGGCTGCCCCTGGCCATCAAGGCCGCGTTCGGCGGCGGCGGCCGCGGCATCAAGGTGGTCCGCAACCGCGACGACATCCCGGAGCTCTACGAGTCCGCCGTGCGCGAGGCCACTGCTGCGTTCGGCCGCGGCGACTGCTTCGTGGAGCGCTTCCTGGACGCCCCGCGGCACGTCGAGACCCAGTGCCTGGCCGACGCCCACGGCAACGTGGTGGTCGTCTCCACCCGCGACTGCTCCCTGCAGCGGCGCAACCAGAAGCTCGTGGAGGAGGCGCCGGCGCCGTTCCTGTCCGAGGAGCAGAACCGCCTCCTCTACGCCTCCTCGAAGGCGATCCTGCGCGAGGCCGGCTACCAGGGCGCGGGCACGTGCGAGTTCCTGGTGGGCCAGGACGGCACGATCACGTTCCTGGAGGTCAACACCCGCCTGCAGGTGGAGCACCCCGTGTCCGAGGAGGTCACGGGCATCGACCTGGTGCGCGAGCAGTTCCGGCTGGCCCGCGGCGAGGTCCTCGGCTACGACGACCCCGAGGTCCGTGGCCACTCGATCGAGTTCCGCATCAACGGCGAGGACCCGGGACGGCACTTCATGCCCTCCCCCGGCACCATCGCCGCCCTCGACCTGCCCGGCGGTCCCGGCGTGCGCGTGGACTCCGGCGTGCAGGCCGGCGAGACCGTGGGCGGGAACTTCGACTCCATGCTCGCCAAGCTGATCGTCACCGGGGCCACCCGGCAGCAGGCGCTCGAGCGCTCCCGCCGGGCGCTGGCCGAGCTGCGCATCGAGGGCATGCCCACCGTGGTCCCCTTCCACCGCGCCGTCGTCGCCGATCCCGCGTTCGCCCCCGCGGACGGCGCCCCGTTCTCCGTGCACACGCGGTGGATCGAGACGGAGTTCGACAACACCATCCCGCCCTTCGAGGGCGTCCCGCAGGCCGGGCCCGAGGCCGAGGAGCGGCAGGCGATCGTCGTCGAGGTCTCCGGCAAGCGCCTCGAGGTGGTCCTGCCCGCCCTGCCCGGCACGGCCAAGCCCAACGGGACCGCCGCCAAGCCCCGCAAGTCCCGCTCCGCGCGCGGCGGCGGCACCGCCGCGGCGAGCGGCGACAGCCTGAGCTCCCCGATGCAGGGGACCATCGTGAAGATCGCGGTGGACAACGGGGACGAGGTGGCCGAGGGCGATCTCGTGCTGGTGCTCGAGGCCATGAAGATGGAGCAGCCGCTGACCGCCCACAAGTCGGGCACGGTCTCGGGGCTCTCCGTGAGCCCCGGCGACACCGTCTCCGCCGGCGCCGTCCTGGCGACCATCTCCTGATCCGGGCGGCCCGGCCCCGATGAGCACCCGACCGACCGGCGCCCCCGGGCGCTGCCTCGTGGACCTCTCCGCGCAGGACCGGCTGCGTAGCGGCGCCCCCGCCCGGACGCCCCGGCTGCGCGTGCTCTGCTGCCCGCCCTCGGGCGCGGCCGCCGGGTACTGGCGGTTCCTGCTCCGCGAGGACGTGCACGTCCTCGGCGTCCAGTACCCCGGCCGGGAGAGCCGCTTCCGGGAGCCGCCGGCGCCCTCGGTCGCCGCCCTCGCCGCGGAGGCGGCCGAGGCCGTCGCCGGCGCGCCGTGGGCGGCCTCGGACCTCCCGCTCGTGGTCCTGGGCCACAGCATGGGCGCCTCCGTCGCGGCCGAGCTCGCCTCGCTCCTCGAGCACCGGGAGGGGATCCGGGTGTCGCTGCTCGCGCTGTCCGCGAAGACCGCCCCGGGCGCCGTGGACGCGGCGGACGACGGGGACGACGATTTGCGGGCCGGGCTCGACCCGCAGGACCCGGGCGCGGACGTGGCACTCGCCCGGTGGCTGCGGCGGCTCGGCGGCACCCCCGAGGCGGTGCTGGCGAACCCCGAGCTGCTGGCCCTGCAGCTGCCCGCCCTGCGCGCGGACCTGCGGGCCTCGATGGCCCACGACCGGCTCCCCGCCCCGGTCGGGGCGCCCCTGCTGCTGCTGCGCGGCACCGAGGACCACACGGTGGACGCCGCCGGCATGGACGCCTGGCGTCCCGTCAGCACCGGGACCGTGCAGCGGCGCGAATACCCCGGCGGCCACCACCCGCTCGCCGACAACCGGCACCGCCTGCTCGAGGACCTCGAGGCGTGCGCCGAACCCGGCCGCTCCCGGTGAGCCCGTCGTCGTGACGACGCTCCCGCCGGGCGTGCCCGGCACGGTCGAGCTGCCGGTGCCGGGCGCCCCCGCGGACGTGCGGGTCGTGCTCGCCCGCGTGGCCCCGCTGATCGGCTGGGCGGAGTCGGTCCGGGACTGCCTGGACGGGGACGAGCAGGCCCGGGCCGCGGCGTTCCGCCACGAGAGCGACCGGCGGCGGTTCGTGGTCGCCCACTGCGTGCTGCGCCACGAGCTCGCCGCCCGCACCGGCGCGGACCCCGCCTCGCTGCGCCTGGGACCGCCCGTTCCCGCCGCGGGGCCCCGGCCCAAGCCGCGGCTCGAGGACCACGCCCTGCGCTTCTCCCTCTCGCACAGCGGCGACCAGGTGCTCGTGGCCACCGCCGAGCGCGAGGTGGGGGTGGACGTGGAGCACCTCCAGGACCCGGTCGCCGCCGAGCAGGTGATCCCCCTGCTCCACCCCGCCGAGATCGCCGCCCTGCGGGCCCTGCCCGCTGCCGACCGGCCGGCCGCCGTGACCACGGTGTGGGCGCGCAAGGAGTCCCTGCTCAAGGCCATGGGCTCGGGACTGTTCCGCGAGCCCTCCGTCGACGAGGTCGGGGCGGGTCCCGTCCCGGGGCGGCCCGTGGCCGGGTGGCGGATCCTGGACCTGGCTCTCCCACCGGCCCCCGGTCCGGACCGCGCGGAGTCGCGGGCGGCGCTGACCGTCCACGTCCCGTGACCGTCACGGCGTACAACCACGGGTGGACAGGATTTTTCCACCCGGAGGCCGACTACAGCGTCCGACCCGTCGGCCATCCTTGAAGCATGTCGGGCCCCCTCCGGGGAACATGGTCCGGCAGGAGCGGCGAACAACTCACTCGCCCTGTGCCGTGCTTGCTCGAGTTCCCGGAGCGGAGCACCTTCCGGACCCAGCACTCCATCACGTCAGGATCATCCGTCACGTGCCGTTGTCGGCACCCGGATATCCGCGCTGACGAGGAGAGCCGGTTCCGCGATCATCCGGACCCCAGCGGGGCCGTGTCCGAATCGTGTCCGTCATCTTCGCAAATGTTGGTCGAGGCCCCCTGACCTGGGATTACTTTGGTGACGTCGAACCATACACAGGGCCCAACGGGCGTTCGGGGGAACGCGCCACCGGCCGGCACCAGTCGCGAAGCGGATCTCGCTTCTCCACCGGATGGGACAGACCCATGAGAAGAACCACCTGAGCAGTCACGACCGCCGCCTTCGCGGCTGGCACCACTGTCCTGCGGCTCCTGCCGCGAGTGGGGGACTCACAGCCGTCGATCGCTCCGGGCTCGCAGCGCAGCGTTGCACCGATCCGTCGGGGCCGCGCCCCGCAGGTCGGAGCCCTCGTCGACCGGCATGCCGAGAAGAGGGTCCTTGCGGTGGCCGTCAGCCGAGCTACGAGCCGACCCGAATGCAGAACGCCGTCCCCGCGCCCTCCTCACGGACCGAGCGCACGGCGAGAGAACGAGGAACACTATGTCCATCATCAAGGCTCCGCACCTGTTCAACGAGGAGAGTCTGTTCATCGACCTGGAGGGCGTGCTGAGCCGCCACCTCTACCTGAAGATCGAGGGGTTCAACTTCGCCGGCTCGATCAAGCTCAAGCCCGCCAGGGAGATGGTCGAGCGGGCCGAGCGGGAAGGGCGGGTCGGCCCCGGCTCCGTGCTCGTGGAATCCTCCTCCGGGAACCTCGGCGTCGCACTCAGCATGATCGCCGCCAGCAAGGGATACAGCTTCGTGTGCGTGATCGACCCGCGCTGCAACCCTGCAACCCGGCAGCTCATGGAGTCGCTCGGGGCGCACGTCGACCTGGTCACCGAGCCGGACCCCGTCGACGGCTTCCTCGGCGCCCGCCTCAATCACGTCAAGGAGCTGTGCAGGTCCGACGAGCGGTACGTCTGGCTCAACCAGTACACCAACCCCGGCAATTGGGGAGCGCACTACCGCTGGACCGCCCCCGAGATCGAGGCCCAGTTCCCTGAACTCGAGGTGCTGTTCGTGGGGGCCGGGACCACGGGCACGCTGATGGGCTGCGCGCGGTACTTCAAGGAGCACCGGCCCGACGTCCGGATCGTCGCGGTGGACGCCGCCGGCTCGGTCTCGTTCGGTCGCCCGCCGGCCACCCGTCTGATCCCCGGACTCGGCATGAGCGTGCGGCCGCCCCAGCTCGACGAGTCCCTGGTCGACGACGTGGTGATGGTCGAGGAGCTGGACACGGTGCGCACCTGCCACCGCCTGGCCGGGCGCGGGTTCCTGCTCGGGGGCTCCACCGGGACCGTGGTCCACGGCGCCATGACGTGGCTCGCGGCCCACCACGCCGAGGACGTCACCGCGGTGGCCATCTCCCCGGACCTGGGCCGCCCGTACCTGGACACCATCTACCAGCCGGACTGGGTCCTCGACCACTTCGGGGCCGAGGCGCTCGCCGGCTCCGACTCGACTGCCGCTCTGAGCCGACCGCCGCACCAGGTGTCATGGCGTCGGCAGGCAGCAACCACACCGGTGACCGAATCCGCGGCCACCTCCTCCCCGAGGAGTCTCTCGCAGTGAAGAAGCTCGCCGACGCCCCCCCGGCGTCTCCCCTCCCCCCGATCTCGGTCCCCACCAGGCGCGAGCCCCCGTCCACACCGGCCGTCGAGAGGACCGGCGCGGACCTGCCGCTCGAGCGCCGGCTGGCGGATCTTCTCGCCTCGGTGGTGCAGCAGGACGACATCCCCGTGGACGCCGACTTCTTCGCCGACCTGGGCGCGGACTCCCTGGTGATGGCGCGCTTCTGTGCCCGGGTGCGCAAGCAGCCGGACCTGCCGGCGGTGTCCATGAAGGACATCTACCAGCACCCGACGATCACATCCTTGGTCGGTGCTCTCGCCCCGGCGGCACCGCTGACAGTGTCGGTGCAGGACCGGCTGGCCGAGGTGCTGACCGGGGTGCTGGGCGGGCAGCGGGTGCCGGTGGACGCCGACTTCTTCGACGACCTGGGCGCCGACTCGATGGTCATGGCGCGGTTCTGCGCCCGGGTGCGCAAGCAGCCGGACCTGCCGTCGGTGTCCATGAAGGACGTCTACAGCAGTCCGAGTGTCTCCGCCCTCGCCGCGGCGATGAGCGGCGCCGCGCAGCAGGACCAGCCGCAGGAGCCGGATCCGGTCGTGGCCTCCGTGCCGTCGACACCGGCGCCCATGGACGCGCGGACGTGGGAGTACGTCACCTGTGGCGTCCTGCAGGTGCTCGTCTACCTCGGCTACTGCCTGCTCGCCGGCGCGGTCGCCGTCGTGGGATACCTGTGGGTGTTCCCGGCCGCGGGGCCGGGCGACCACCACTGGGTGGGCCATGGGATGGGCTTCGGGGAGCTCTACCTGCGGTCGGTCGCCCTCGCCGCGGCGACCTTCCTGCTGCTGTGCATCCTGCCGGTGGTGGGGAAGTGGATCCTCATCGGGCGCTTCCGGCCCGGCGAGATCCGCATCTGGAGCCTGGGCTACTTCCGCTTCTGGCTCGTCAAGACCCTCATGCGGACCTCGCCCCTCGGGCTCATGACCGGTTCCCCGCTGACCACCTTCTACCTTCGGGCCATGGGCGCCAAGGTGGGCCGCAACGTCACGATCCTGACCACTCACCTGCCGGTCTGCACCGACCTGATCACGATCGGGGAGGGAACGGTGATCCGCAAGGACGTGTACGCCAACGGCTATCGCGCCCACGGCGGCGTCATCCAGACCGGTGCGGTAACGCTCGGCCGGGACGTGATCGTCGGCGAGGGCAGCGTCCTGGACATCGGCACGACGATGGGCGACGGCGCGCAGCTGGGCCACCGGTCCACCCTGTACACCGGCCAGATCGTGCCCGAGGCCGAGCACTGGCACGGTTCGCCGGGCAGGCCCACCGAGACGGACTTCGCCACGGTGGCCCCGGCACCCTACCGCCCGGGACGGCGCGCCGTGTATGCCGCGGCACAGCTGGTGGCCACGCTCGCACTGGGCCGCGTCATGGTGGGGCTGACCCTGATCCTGGCCGTCCTGGCGTTCCCGCGCGTGGCCGCGCTCCTGGAATCGCATCCGCACGCGTTCACCAACTGGGTCTTCTACGCCGACGCCGTCGCCTTCGCCGGCGTGGGCGTCCTCGGCGGAACGATCGTGATGCTGCTCATCACGACAACCGTTCCACGGGTGCTCCAGCTCTTGCTGAAGCCGGACACGGTGTACCCGCTGTTCGGACTGCAGCACGCGGCCGAGCGGGGCGTGGAGAGGCTGACCAACAGGCCCATGCTCGGGACCCTCTTCGGCGACAGCTCCTACGTCGTGAACTACGTCCGTGCCATCGGGTACCAGCAGCCTCAGCTGCAGCAGACGGGCTCGAACCTGGGCACGCTGTTCAAGCACGACAACCCGTACATGTCGACGATCGGCACCGGCACGATGATCGCCGACGGGGTGTCGTTCATGAACACCGACTACTCGGCGACGTCCTTCAAGATCAGTCCGGTCGCGATCGGCGCGCACAACTTCCTCGGGAACTTCGTGCTCTACCCGGCCGGGGCCAGGACCGGGGAGAACTGTCTGCTCGCGACCAAGGTGATGGTCCCCGTCGACGGCCCGGTGCGCCACGACGTAGGGCTGCTCGGGTCGCCGGCGTTCGAGATCCCCCGTTCGGTCCTGCGGGACGCCCCGCTCGAGGAGCACGCCGATCCGGCCCGCTTCCAGCGGTCCCTCTCGGCCAAGAACAAGCACAACCTGCGCACGATGGCCCTCTTCCTGCTGGTGCGGTGGCTCAACGCGTCGCTGGCCATGCTAGCCGCGTTCGCCGCTCTCGAGCTGTCCGACCGGTTCGGTGTCCTGGCCCTCTCCGCGTCGTTCGTCGTGATGCTCGTGGTCGGGCTGTTGGTCCCCATCGTGATCGAGAACGTCATGACGCGGTTCCGGGGACTTCAACCCCAGCTCTGCTCCATCTACCACCCGTACTTCTGGTGGCACGAGCGGTACTGGAAGCTGCAGATCGTCAACCTCCGCATGAACATGCTCAACGGGACGGCGTTCAAGCCGTTCATCTGGCGACGGCTGGGCGTGCGGATGGGGAGCCGGGTCTTCGACGACGGCTGCTCGATCCCCGAGCGGAGCCTCGTGTCGATCGGCTCGCGCTGCACGCTGAACGCCGGCACCAACATCCAGTGCCACTCCCAGGAGGACGGCATGTTCAAGTCCGACCAGGACGTCATCGGCGACGACGTCACGATCGGCGTCGCCGCCCTCGTCCACTACGGCGTGACCGTCGAGGACGGCGTCGTCGTCGCCACCGACTCCTTCGTGATGAAGGGAACGACCCTCTCTCGGGGATCCCTGTGGGCCGGCAACCCGGCCGACGAGGCCCGTGCGGTCACCACATCCTCCGTCGCCCCGGAAAGGACCCCGTCATGACCACCACCCGTGCGCTCACCTGCCGGGCCGTCGCCGACCACCCGCCGGCCCCGGCCGACGACCGTCCCGCCGTCCCGGGGGCCGCCCCCACACGGATCCCCCGGTGGACGCACGACCGCCGGTCGTACCAGGCGCAGGTCGAAGCAACCGTGCCCGAGGACCTGAGCACCGCCGTGCGGTCCCTGGCCCGGGACTGGGAGGTGGCACCGGACGCGATCTGGTTGGCCGCCCACGCAAGGGTGCTCCAGGCACTGTCCGGCGAGCAGGAGGTCACCACCGGCTGCAGGGACGCGGGGGGCACCTGGCCGTACACCCTCGACCTGGACCGGCCGTCCTGGCGGGTCCTGGTCCGCGAGGCGCACGACCGGCTGGTCCGGGCCCGCGCCGGGCAGACCGGGCACTCCGACCGGGGAGAAGCCCCGCGCCGAGCGGCCCCTGCGGGATACGAGGTGGTGTTCGACACCCGCCGGGACGCCGGTTCCGAACTGCCGGAGGGCGTCGTGCTCGGTGTCTCCCCCAGGCAGGCGGCCGGGGCCGAGGTGCTCCGCCTGCGGTACCGGCAGGACGTCCTCGACGCCGCTGCCGCCCTGAGGATCGCCGGCTACCACCTGACCGCCCTCCGCCACCTGACCACCGACCCCGAGGCGGAGCCTGCGGACGCCGACCTGGTCGCTCCGGACGAGCGGCGCCTCCAGCTCGAGCAGCTGGCCGGGCCCGTGCGCCCCCGGCCCCGGCGCCGCTTCCACGAGCTCTTCGAGGATCGCGTCCGGCAGCATCCCGAGCGCCTCGCGGCCGTCCAGGACACGCGACAGTGGACGTACGCCGAGCTCAACGCCCGCGCCAACCGGATCGCCCGCGCCCTGCTCGCACGCGGACTCCGGGCGGAGGACGTCGTGGCGGTCGTCGCCGAGCGGAACCTCGAGTGGATGGCCGCCGTCATCGGCATCCTCAAGGCCGGCGGCGCGTACCTGCCGCTCGAACCACACTTCCCACCGGACCGGATCGCCAGGACGCTCACCCGGGCCGGGTGCCGGACGGTGCTGACCGAGGACGGCAGCACCACCTCGTTGGACGGGGCGCTCGCCGGGATGCCGGCCGTGACGAAGCTCCACCTCGAGGCCGTCGAGGCCGAGGGACACGCCGACCACGACCTCGGCCTGGAGGTGCGCCCGGACCAGCTCGCCTACATCTACTTCACCTCGGGCTCCACGGGTGAGCCGAAGGGCGCGATGTGCGAGCACGACGGGATGCTGAACCACCTGTACGCCAAGATCGAGGACCTGGGGATCGGACCCGGCGACGTCGTGGCCCAGAGCGCCCCCCAGTGCTTCGACATCTCCCTGTGGCAGCTGGTCTCGGCCCTGCTCGTCGGCGGCCGCACCCTCATCGTCGGGCAGGACCGGATCCTCGACGTCGAGCGGTTCGTCGACACGGTGGAACAGGGCCAGGTCGCCGTCTTCCAGGTCGTGCCCTCGTACCTGGACGCGGTGGTGGCCTACCTGGAGGGCAGGCCCCGCGAGCTGCCCCGTCTTCGCAGCGTCTCGGCGACCGGGGAGGCCCTGAAGCAGGAGCTGGTCCGCCGCTGGTTCGACGTGCTGCCCGACGTCAAGCTCGTCAACGCCTACGGGCTGACGGAGACCTCGGACGACACGAACCACGAGGTGATGAGCGCCGCGCCGGCGGGCGATCACGTGCCGCTGGGCCGGCCGGTCCCGAACGTGCGGATCCACCTCCTCGACGAGCGGCAGCGGCTCGTGCCGCTCGGCGCACCGGGCGAGATCGCCTTCTCCGGGGTGTGCGTGGGCCGCGGGTACGTCAACGACCCGGAGCGGACGGCACAGGCGTACTCCGCCGATCCCCATGTGGACGGCGCGCGGCTCTACCGGGCGGGCGACTTCGGTCGCTGGTCGCCGGACGGCAGGCTGGAGTACCTGGGCCGGCGGGACAACCAGGTCAAGATCTCCGGGTTCCGGATCGAGATCGGCGACATCGAGAACGCCCTCCTGCGGGTTCCCGGAGTCCGCGACGGGGCGGTCGTCGTGGCGGAGCGACCGGACCGGGGCAAGCACCTGGTCGCCTTCTACCACGCCCCCGAGCCGCTGGACCCCGGCACGCTGCGCGAGCGACTGGCGCAGTCGCTGCCCGGGTACATGGTCCCGCAGGTGTTCCAGTGGCAGCCGGCCCTCCCGCTGACGGCCAACGGCAAGATCGACCGCAAGCGCCTCACCGCGCTGGCGGCGGACGTCGAGCCCGAGGGCCGCTCGCTCGAGCCTCCGCGCACCCCCACCGAGCAGTGGCTGGCGGCGGCGTGGTCGCGCGTGCTCGCCGTGCCGGAGGACGGGATCGACCGCCGTGACCACTTCTTCGAGCGCGGCGGCACGTCGCTCACCGCCGTCCGGCTCGCCATCGCCCTGGACCGGAAGGTCTCGCTCAAGGACCTCCTCAGCCACCCGGTCCTCACCGACCTCGCCACGGAGCTGGACTCCAGGTCCGCCGCGGCCGGCTCACCCGCCCAACCGTGATCCCACCGGAAGGAACCACCATGTCCGCCACCTCCGCACCTCCGGAGCTCGACGTCGACGCGCGCCCGGGTGCGCCGGCCACCGCCCTGGTCTCTCCCCCGGGCGACCCGGTGTCCTGGGCCCAGCAGCACCGTGACGCACTGCGGGCGACCGTCGCCCGGCACGGGGCCGTCCTCGTGCGCGGCCTCGGGCTGTCCCACCCCGACCAGGTCGCCGCCGTCTTCCGGGCCGTCAGCCCGGAGCTGATGACCGAGCGGGAGGCCTTCGCCGCCCGCAGTTCCTATGCGCCCGGCGTGTACTCCTCGGCCACCTGGCCGGCGAACCAGCCCATGTGCATGCACCACGAGCTGAGCTACACGCTCCACGCCCCCGGGCTGCTGCTCCTCGCCTGCCTCACCGCCCCGGCCGCCGGCGGCGTGACCGGTGTCGCGGACTCCCAGGCGGTGCTGCGCGCCCTTCCCGCGGACCTGGTCACGCGGTTCGAGCGCGACGGCTGGATGCTGATCCGCAACTACAACGACGAGATCGGCGCCTCCGTCGCGGACGCCTTCGGCACGGACGACCGCGCCGCGGTCGAACGCTACTGCGCGGAGAACCGGATCGAGTTCGAGTGGCAGCCCGACGGCGGCCTGCGCACGCGTCAGCGCCGCGCCGCGATCGTCCGTCACCCCGTCACCGGGGAGCGCTGCTGGTTCAACCAGGTCGCCTTCCTCAGCGAGTGGACGATCGACCCGGAGGTCCGCGAGTACCTCGTGGACATGTACGAGGAGGACGGCCTCCCGTTCACGACGGCGTTCGGCAACGGCGACCCCATCGGCGAGGACGTCGTGGCCATGCTGAACGAGATCTACGAGTCGCACACGCTGCGCGAGCCGTGGCGCGCCGGCGACCTGATGCTCGTCGACAACGTCCGGACGGCGCACAGCCGCGAACCGTACGAGGGCGAGCGGGAGATCCTCGTCGCCATGAGCGACCCGGTGTCGCTCCAGGGCACGGCCTCGGAGGAGGAGGGACGATGACACTGACCAGCGGACCCGGCACGGACCACAGGCAGGACGCCCCCGGACGGCAACCGACCATCCCGTCCTTCGCGGTCGTCTCCGGCGCGGAGGTCGACCAGGTGCTGCAGGGGCACCGGGCCGAGATCGTCGCGCTGGTGGAGGAGACCTACCGGCTGCACGGCGCCGGACAGACGGTGAACCCGCCGTCGTACTTCCTGCGGTTCCCGGACCGCCCGACCGGACGGATCATCGCGCTGCCCGCCTCCCTAGGGGGACCCCGTGCCGTGGACGGCCTGAAGTGGATCTCCAGCTTCCCCACCAACGTGGACTTCGGCATCCCGAGGGCCTCCGCCGTGCTGATCCTCAACGATCCGGACACCGGCTACCCTTTCGCCTGCCTGGAGAGCTCCATCATCAGCGCCTCCCGGACCGCCGCCTCCGCGGCCCTGGCCGCGGACTGGCTCAGCCGGGAGCGGGGGCGCCCCGCACGGGTGGGCTTCTTCGGCGTCGGGCTCATCGCCCGCTTCGTCCACGCGTTCCTGGCGGACACCGGGTGGGGCTTCGACGAGGTGGGGGTGTTCGACCTGCTGCCGGGCAGCTGCGAGGGCTTCCGCGGCTACCTCGAGCGCTCCGCGCCCGAGAGCACGGTCACCGTCCACGAGGACGCCGAGTCGCTGATCCGCTCGAGCGACCTGGTCGTGTTCGCGACGACGGCGGGAGAGCCGCACGTCACCGACCCGTCGTGGTTCGAGCACCACCCGCTCGTGCTCCACATCTCGCTGCGCGACCTCGGGCCCGAGGTGATCCTCGCCGCCACGAACATCGTCGACGACGTGGAGCACTGCCTCAAGGCCCAGACGTCCGTGCACCTCACCGAGCAGCTCACCGGCTCGCGGGACTTCCTCGCCGGCACGCTGTACGACGTCATGACCGGCGCCGTGGAGGTGCCGGCGGACCGGACCGTGGTCTTCTCGCCGTTCGGCCTGGGCGTGCTCGACCTTGCGGTGGGCAAGCACGTCTACGACACGGTCGCCCGCACCGGCGGCCTGCACACCATCGACTCCTTCTTCCACGAGGTACGTCGGTACGGGTGACGGCCGCCTCCGGGTGTCGACCGGCCGGGTCCGCCGGGCCGGTCGACACCTGGGAGGGGCGTCGTCGTCGAGCGCGTCCTCGACCTCGTCGTCGTTCCAGGATGTGAGACGGGCCACCCGCCATGCGGACGGCCCGGCGTACTATCGGGATCTTGTCCCCACCCATTGCTACGACCGAGGTTTCCCCATGTCCTCTCCGGTGACCGGGCAGGACGCCAACGGCGCGTCCTCCCCCTCGCTCTCCCTGTCCGACCGCGTGCCCCGCAGCCGGGTGATCCTGGCCTCCCTCGTGGGCACCACGATCGAGTTCTACGACTTCTACGTCTACGCCACCGCGGCCGTGGCCGTGTTCCCGGCCCTGTTCTTCACGGGCGAGGACGAGACGGCCAAGCTGCTCGCCTCCATGGCGACCTTCGCCGCGGCCTTCGTGGCCCGCCCGATCGGCTCCGTGATCTTCGGGCACTTCGGCGACCGGATCGGCCGCAAGGCCACCCTGATCGGCGCCCTGCTGACCATGGGCGTCGCCACGTTCCTCATCGGCCTGCTGCCCACCTACTACTCGATCGGCATCTGGGCCCCGCTCATCCTGACGATCCTGCGCTTCTGCCAGGGCCTGGGCCTGGGCGGCGAGTGGTCCGGCGCGGCCCTGCTGGCCACCGAGTACGCCGAGGAGGGCAAGCGGGCGCGCGCCGCCATGTGGCCGCAGCTCGGCGCCCCGTTCGGCTTCATCCTGGCCAACGGCTTCTTCCTGGTGCTGACCGTGGTGATGGGCTTCGTCTCGGTCGCCGAGCAGGGCACCGACCACCCGTTCCTCACCTGGGGCTGGCGCGTGCCGTTCCTCGCCTCCGTGGTGATGGTGGTCGTCGGCCTGTACGTGCGGTTCAAGCTCGAGGAGACCCCGGTCTTCCAGAAGGCGCTGGACCAGGGCGAGAAGGTCCAGACCCCGCTCGTCGAGGCGTTCCGGGGCTCGTGGCTGCAGATGATCCAGGGCACGTTCATCATGCTCGCCACCTACATGCTCTTCTACCTGATGACCGCGTGGATCCTCTCCTACGGCATCGGCAGCCCCGCCAACGGCGGCCTCGGCATCCCCTACCGGGACTTCCTGGTGCTGCAGCTGCTCGCCGTGCTGCTGTTCGCCGCCATGGTGCCCGTCTCCGGGTGGGTCGCGGACCGCTTCGGCCGGCGCAGCTCGCAGCTGGTCATCACCTCGGTGATCCTGCTCTTCGGGCTGAGCTTCGGCCTGCTCATGGACCCGGCCGCGGTCGGCACCGGTGCGGACGTCAGCACGGGCCGCGTGCTGTTCTTCCTCGTGGTCGGCATGACCCTGATGGGCCTGACCTTCGGCTCGATGTCGGCGATCCTGCCCGAGCTGTTCCCCACGAACGTGCGCTACACCGGCTCCGGCGTCGCGTACAACACGGCGTCGATCCTCGGTGCCGCCATCACCCCGTACGTCGCCGTCACCCTCAACGCGAGCTACGGCGTGGGCTCCGTCGGCCTCTACCTGGCGTTCGGCGCCGTGCTGACCCTCGTGGCCCTCTGGTTCTCCCCGGAGACCAAGGACGTCGACATGGAGAACGTCGTCACCCGCCGCTGACCCGCTCCCCTCGTCGCCGCACGCACAACGGCCGCATCCCCGCAGCGGGGATGCGGCCGTTTCGCGTGCCGGCGGGGATCAGACGTGCACGTGCAGGCGCCGGGCCGCCTCCGAGATCGACCCCGTGAGGGACGGGTAGATCGTGAAGGTGTCGGCGAGGTCGTCGACGTGCAGCTTGTGGGTAACGGCCAGGGAGATCGGGAAGATCAGCTCGGACGCGCGGGGACCCACCACCACGCCCCCGATCACCGTGCCGGAGCCCTTGCGGGAGAAGATCTTCACGAACCCGTCCTCGACCGCCATCATCTTGGCGCGCGGGTTGGTGGAGAGCTTCAGCATGATGGTGTCCGCCTGGTAGGTGCCGTCCTCGATGGACTTCTCGCTCACGCCCACGGACGCGATCTCCGGCGAGGTGAAGATGTTGGAGGCCACCAGGTGGGTGCGCAGCGGCTTGACGGCGTCGCCCATGAGGTGCGCCACGGCGATCCGGCCCTGCATCGCAGCCACCGAGGCGAGCGGGAGCACGCCCGTGCAGTCGCCCACGGCGTAGACGCCCGGCACGGTGGTGCGGGAGACGCCGTCCACCTTGATGTGCCCGGACTCGGCGCGGGCCACCCCGACCTCCTCGAGCCCGAGGTCGTCGGTGGCCGGGATCGCGCCGACGGCGAGCAGGCAGTGCGAACCCGCGATCTTGCGCCCGTCCGAGAGCGTGGCCACCACGCCGTTCTCGGTCCGCTCCACGGAGTCGGCGCGGGTGCGGTTGAGCACGTTCATGCCGCGTCGCTCGAAGACGTTCTCGAGGACGGCCGCCGCGTCCTGGTCCTCGCCGGGCAGCACCTGGTCCCGGGAGGAGACGAGCGTGACCTCGGACCCGAGGCCCCGGTAGGCCGAGGCGAACTCCGCGCCGGTGACGCCGGAGCCCACCACGATCATGTGCTCGGGCACCTCGGTGAGGTGATAGACCTGCTTCCAGTTGAAGATCCGCTCCCCGTCCGGCTTCGCCGACGGCAGCTCGCGCGGCAGGGACCCGACGGCGAGCAGCACGGCCTGCGCGTCAAGGGTGTACTCCAGCCCGTCCTCGGTGCTGACCTGGACGCTGGTGGGGCTGAGCAGCCGGCCGGTGCCCGCGATCACGCGCACCCCCACCCGCTCGAGACCGCGCTTGATGTCGCGGGACTGGGAGGCCGCGAGGCGCAGCAGGCGGGTGTTGACCTTCTCCAGGTCCACGGTGAGGTCGTTGATCTCGTTGCCGTCCTTGCTGCCGCCGCGCACGTGCACCCCCAGGTCCGCGGCCTCGGCGAAACGGGTCATCGCGTCGGCGGAGGCGATGAGCGTCTTGGAGGGGACCACGTCCGTCAGCACGGCGGAGCCCCCGAGACCCTGCTGCTCGACGATGGTCACGTCCGCCCCGAGGCTGGCGGCGACCAGGGCGGCCTCGTAGCCGCCGGGACCGCCGCCGATGATGACGAGCTTCTGGATGGAGAATTCGCTGTGTGCAGTCACCCGGCCATTCTTGCAGGTGCCGCTCCGGCGGCGGAACCGGCCCGGCCGCACCGGACGGCCCGGGACCATGCGGTAGCTTGGGGCGGGTGGACACAGAGCACAGCGCTGACCGGGCCGACCCCTTCGAGCTCGCCCAGGAGGCCGCGGACGCCCTCCGCCGGGCCACCGGGGTCGACACGCACGAGATCGCCCTGACCCTCGGCTCCGGCTGGGGCCAGGCCGCCGATCTGATCGGCGAGACCGTCGCCGAGATCCCGGCCGCGGAGATCCCCGGCTTCACCCCGCCCGCCCTCGAGGGCCACGTGGGCACGCTGCGCTCGGTGCGCACCGCCGCGGGCCGGCACGCGCTGGTGATCGGCGCCCGCACCCACTACTACGAGGGCCGGGGGGTGCGCCCCGTGGTCCACGGCGTGCGCACCGCGGCCGCCGCCGGGGCGCGCACCATGATCCTCACCAACGGCTGCGGCGGGCTGAACCCGTCCTGGGGCCCCGGCACCCCGGTGCTCATCAGCGACCACCTCAACCTCACGGGCCGGTCCCCGCTCGAGGGCGCCACGTTCGTGGACCTCACCGACCTGTACTCCCCGCGGCTGCGCGAGCTGGCCCGCGGGGTGGACCCCACCCTCGACGAGGGGGTCTACGCGCAGTTCCCCGGCCCGCACTACGAGACGCCGGCGGAGGTGCGGATGGCCGGGGTGCTCGGCGCCGACCTCGTCGGGATGTCCACCGCCCTGGAGGCCATCGCCGCCCGGCACGCAGGCATGGAGGTCTTCGGGATCTCCCTCGTGACCAACCAGGCCGCCGGGATCTCCGCGACCCCGCTCTCCCACGAGGAGGTCCTCGAAGCCGGGCGCGCCGCGGGCGCCCGGATCTCCGGACTGCTCGCCCGCATCGTCGCCCAGCTCTGACCGGCCCCGGGCCGGGACGGGTTCCCGGCCCGGCACCCCGGCGCACCGGACGCCCCCAGGAGGCCGCGCCATGACCACCGACCCCCGCACCGACCCGCAACTGCTCGACGCCGCGCGCGCGTGGGGCGCCGCCGACCCGGACCCCGCTACCCGCGCCGAGCTGACAGCCCTCGTCGAGGCGGCCGCCGCCGGTGACGCCGCAGCAGGGGCAGAGCTGGCCGACCGCTTCTCGGGCACCCTCCAGTTCGGCACCGCCGGGCTGCGGGCGGCCCTGGGGGCCGGGCCGATGCGGATGAACCGGGTGGTGGTGCTGCGCGCCGCGGCGGGGCTGGCCGCCCACGTCCTGGCCGTGCAGACCCCGGCGGACGGTGCGGCGGGCTCCGCCCGGCGCCCCCGTGCGGTGGTCGGCTACGACGCCCGGCACGGCTCCGAGATCTTCGCCCGGGACACCGCCGCGGTGTTCACGGCCGCCGGCATCGAGACGGTGCTGCTGCCCGCGCCGCTGCCCACCCCCGTCCTGGCGTGGGCGGTGCGGGCCCTCGAGGCGGAGGTGGGAGTCATGGTCACCGCCAGCCACAACCCGCCGGCGGACAACGGCTACAAGGTCTACCTCGGCGGCCGGGCCGTGGAGCCGGCGGCCCGCGGCTGCCAGATCGTGGCCCCGCACGACCGGATGATCGCCGAGCGGATCGCGGCCGTCGGGCCCGTCGAGGACATCCCCCGGGCGCAGGAAGGGTGGACCATCCTGCCCGCGAGCGTCGAGCAGGACTACCTCGACGCCGTGCTCCCCGCCGTGGTCACCGCCGCCGCGGGCGCCGAACGTCCCCTGCGGGTCGTCCTCACCCCGCTGCACGGGGTGGGCGGGCGCACGACGACGGAGGCCCTGCGGCGGGCCGGTCTCGCCGACGTGCACGTGGTCCCGGAGCAGGCGGAGCCGGACCCGGACTTCCCCACGGTCGCGTTCCCCAATCCCGAGGAGCCCGGCGCCCTGGACCTGGCCCTGGCCACGGCCCGCGCCGTGGGCGCGGACCTCGTCCTGGCCAACGACCCCGACGCGGACCGGGTGGCCGTGGCGGTCCCGGTGCCCGGGGCCGGCACCGGCTCCGGGGGCACAGCGCAGGACTGGCGGATGCTGCGCGGCGACGAGGTCGGCGCGCTGCTCGGCCACGCCGCGGCGGCCCGGTACGGGGGCCGCGCGAGTGCTGTGTTCGCCAACTCCATCGTCTCCTCCCGCCTGCTGGGACGGATCGCCGCCGCGGCGGGGATCGCGCACCAGGAGACGCTGACCGGCTTCAAGTGGATCGCCCGCGTCCCGGGGCTCGCGTTCGGCTACGAGGAGGCGCTGGGCTACTGCGTGGCGCCCGAGGTGGTCAGGGACAAGGACGGGATCAGCGCGGCCGTGGCGGTGGCGGTGCTCGCCGACGAGCTGCGCGCGCAGGGCCGGACCCTGCTGGACGTGCTGGACGACCTCGCCCTGGCCCACGGGCTGTACGCGACCGACCAGCTGAGCATCCGGGTGGCGGACCTGAGCCGCATCCCGGTCATGGCGGCCGCCCTGCGGGACGCCCCGCCCGCGGCGCTGGGCGGCTCCGAGGTCGTCGAGGCCGCGGACCTCGCCGCCCCGAGCACGGGGCTGCCGCCCACCGAGGGCCTGCGCCTGCTCACCGCGGACGGCACCCGGGTGATCGTCCGCCCCTCCGGCACGGAGCCGAAGCTCAAGTGCTACCTCGAGGTGGTCGCCCCGGTGGCCGGCCGGGCCGCGCTGCCCGCCGCCCGGGCCGAGGCGCAGGAGCGGCTCGGGCGGATCCGCGCTGAGCTCGAGGCCGCACTGGGCCTCTGACGGCGCACAGGCTCAGGCGGCCGGCGGCCGGACCCCGCCCCCTTCCCGGGCGAGGACCCGGCGCGAGACGGCCTTGGTCGACCGGGTGACCACCTTCTCCAGCGGGCCCTGGCCCAGGTAGCGCTGCCAGAGGACGGCCACGAGCGCGAAGGCTGCGATCTGTCCCCAGAACCACAGCTGGGGGGCGTCCCAGAACAGCTCCAGCCACATCACCAGCAGGTGGGCCACGTAGAGGGTGAAGGTCATGGCCCCGATGGCTGTCAGAGGCATGAGCGCTCTTCCCACCGCGCGCGGGAGCAGCAGGAAGACGCCCAGCGTGAACACCGCGAGGCCCAGGCTCAGGAGCAGCGAGAACGGCGTGTTCGAGTGCGCGCCGGGCACGAGCAGCCACCACAGCGTGGTGGTCGGCAGCTCCGGGTCGGCCCCGAAGACCAGGATCTCGTCGATCTCCTCCTCGTTCATCCACGGCGTGGCCCCGGCGATGGCGTCGTAGCCGCCCAGACGCAGGGCGAGGTCGGAGGCGGCCCAGGTGACGGCGGCGAGCGCCGCCCCCACCGCGGCGAGGCCGGCCTGCACGCGGCGGTGCGCCAGGTTCATCCGGCCCAGGGCGATGCCGGCGCACACGAACGTCATCCACGGCAGGGCCGGATAGGAGCCCGTGAGGAACAGGTGGGCGGCGACGCTCCCGGGGTCCTGCACGAGGTCCAGCAGACTGGGGTTGTCGTAGACGTGGGCCGGGAGGAAGCCCAGGGACCACTGCATGACGAAGGGCGAGATCAGCGCGAACAGGCCGGCGCTCAGGAGCAGGTACCGGGTCCGTAGGCCGAGGAAGGGGATGGCCAGCAGGAAGAACACCCCGTAGTAGATGAGGATGTTGTCCCACGGCAGCACCAGGAATCCCAGCAGGAAGCCGACCAGGGCGATGATCGCAGCACGGCAGACCTGCGCCCACCGGGAGGCGGTCCGCCTGCGGCCGGTGTGCGGGGTGCGCCCGCCCGTGGTGAAGGCCAGGCTCACACCGGCCAGGGTCGCGAACAGGGCGGACGAGTGACCCGCGAACAGGGTCCAGGTCAGGGTCGGGTCCCCGGTGTCCTCGTGGAAGAGGGGAAGCGTGTGCACGGCGACCATGCCGAAGAGGGCGAACCCGCGGGCGGCGTCGACTCCGGTGAGCCGGCGGGTCGTCCGGGGGGACCCGGCGACGTCGCGCCCGGGTCCTGCCGTCGGGACACCGGTGGCGGTGGCCGTCCCGGCCGGCGGCGTGCGTTCTGCGGACATGCGGTTCCCCCACGGATCGATCGGCTCGTGCACCCGTGCCGGTCCCGGCCCCGGCCGCGCCCCCCGGCACGGCGCCCGGCGCCCGCCCGCCCGTCGTGGACGACGGGCTCGCGGCGCACTGGTGCACGCCTGAGCTTACTAGAGCAAACGCGGAGCGGGTCCCCAGCCGCGGAGAATTCGAGGAACCCGGGCAGGGAGCAGGGCTAGGACGCGTCCTGAGCGTCCTCCTCGGCGGCGTTCAGCGCGCGCTGGAGGATGCGGGCATACGGCAGCCCGAAGTGGTCCACGCCGTCCCGGTACCGGATCCGGGCCCGCTCGAAGCCCTGCTCCTCGTACCATTGGTGCCCGTCCCACGCCGCGGACACGGCGTCGAACTCTGCCTGCGGGTCGGTCCCGTCGTCCTCCGTGCCCACGTCCCAGCGCAGGCGCAGCTCCTGCAGCTGCTCGGAGGTGGGCTCCGCGGAGGGCCGGTCCGGGGCCTGTCCGCCGCCCATCATGATCGCGCCGCCGCCCGGGACGAGGTCCACGTGGTCCGCCAGCAGCTCCTGGCTGATGAACTGGGCCCCGCCGGAGTACCCGGTCAGCCAGGTGCGGGAGCGGTCGATGTCGTACTCGGGCTCGAGCCGCTCCTCGACGAGCGAGAGGAACCACTGCGCGTTGAGGTCCCGCTCCTCCCACCAGGTGATCTCCCCCGCACGATCGGGAGTCCGCGGGACCACCAGCAGCATGTTGTGCTCCCGCGCGACCTCCGCCAGGCAGGAGGCGGTGTACTCGGGGCTCTCGTACTCGAAGGCGCCGTCCCCGTGGAAGTGGTACACGACGCCCACCGGACGGTCCCAATCCAGGTCCTCGGCGAAGACGTGGTAGGCGCTGCTGATCCCGTCGTGCTCGTGCTCGAGCTGGAAGCGGTCCTGCCGCTCCTCCCCTGGGCCGAACACGCGTGCGTCCAGCACGGCCCCGTCCGTGGGCCCGCCGGGGCCGCGGGCCGTGACCCGGACGCCGTCGAGGCCGTAGCGGGCGCACGAGACCGTCTCGGGGGCCTCGGCCTCCGGGGTCTCCTCGTCCCGGCCGACCAGGAGGGCCACGGTCGCCACGAGCAGGAGCACCAGCGCCAGGGCACCGGCCCCGAGCAGGCGCAGCCGCCGCCGGGCGCCCCGGGACGTCGCGCCGCGGTGGCGGTGCCGGTGCGGCAGCCAGGACCAGGGCCACCGGGGACCGCTCCGAGGGTGTTGTCGTGTCACCCGGTCATCTTACGAAGGAGTACCTGGGAGAACCCCGGCGACGTGCCGTCAGCGGGGCAGGCCGACGAGCACCCGCCCGTCGCGCACCTCGGCCGGGTGCACCGGCAGGGCGGGCCCGTCCCCGGTGAGGCATCGCCCGGTCGCGAGGTCGTAGACCTCCTTGTGCAGCGGCGAGGCGACCGTGACGGCCGAGCCGCGGGAGCCGAGGATGCCGCGCGCCATGACGCAGGCCCCGGTGCGGGGATCGCGGTGGTCGGCCGCGAGCACCGTGGTGGCGTCCACTCGGTACAGCGCCACCTGGCGGCCCGCCACCCGGGCGGCCTCGCCCCACAGGGGCTCGAGGTCCGTCAGGGCGCACACGTCGTGCCACTCGGTGCCGGCGGCACGGCTCGCCGCGTCCACCGTGGTCGCGGTCGTGGTCGCGGTCGTGGTCGCGGTCGTGGTCGGGGTGAGGGTCGTCGTCATGAGGGGCCTCCTGCGGCTCGGCGGAACGTCGTGCTCGACGTTAGGCGGGGCGGATGACGGGCGCGCTCCGGGGCCGTTTCGCCCCGGTCAAAGCCCGCTCACAGGGGGCCGGGGCCCCGGTGAGGGAAGCGAAAAGCGACCGGAACGGCGGGGCAACGGCGGGGCAATCCCGTCTCCCTAGAGTCGGAGCAACGCCCCAGCCGCCCGCCAGCTCCCGGAGGTCCCCGTGCCGCGCTCCCCCTTCTCCCCGCAGTCCCCCCAGCACGTCGTCGTGGTCGGCGGCGGCCCCGCCGCCCACCGCTTCGCGGAGGCGGTGCTGTCCGCGGAGGACCACCACGTGCGCCTCACCGTGTTCGCCGACGAGCCGTGGGTCCCCTACGACCGCGTCCAGCTGTCCAAGGCGCTGACGGGCCCCGCCGGCGCGGTCGACCTCACCCTGGGCGGGGGCACGGTGTGGCAGGACCCGCGGGTGGACCTGCGCCAGGGCGTGAAGGCCCGGGAGATCGACCCCGCGGCCCGCACGGTCACTGCGGCGGACGGGACCGTGACCGGCTACGACGAGCTCGTCCTCGCCACCGGCTCCGACGCCGCGCGCCTGGACGTCCCCGGCGCCCACCACGCCTTCGTCTACCGCACCCTCGACGACGTCGCGGCCATCCGCGCCGAGGTCGAGCGGCTGCGCGCCCGCTACGGGCGCACCCCGCGCGGCGTGGTCATCGGCGGCGGCCTGCTGGGCCTCGAGGCCGCGGGCGGGCTCCAGGAGCTCGGCGCGGAGGCCACGGTGGTGCACTCCCGCAAGTGGCTGATGAACGCGCAGCTCGACGAGGGCGCCGGCCGCTCCCTCAACGCCCTCATCACCGCGCGCGGCGTGCGCCTGCACCTGGGCGAGCGCCCCTCCGGCGTGGGGCTGCGCAAGTCCGACGGCGAGGTGTGCGCCGTCGAGTTCCGGGACTCCGCCGACCTCGAGGCGGACCTGGTCATCGTGGCCACCGGCATCCGGGCGCGGGACCGGCTGGCCTTCAACGCGGGCGTCGAAACGGCCCCGCGCGGCGGCGTGGTCATCGACGAGGCCTGCCGCACCTCCGCGGAGCACGTGTGGGCGATCGGCGAGGTCGCCTCCTGGAACGGGGAGTGCCTGGGGCTCGTGGCCCCCGCGAACACCATGGCGGAGATCGTCGCCGACCGGCTGGCCGGCGGGCGCTCCACGTTCGACGGCTTCGACACCGCGACCAAGCTCAAGCTCTCCGGCGTGGACGTGGCGTCCTTCGGCGACGCCTACGGCGAGACCGAGGACTGCCTCGAGGTCGTCTACGCGGACCCCGCCCGCGGGATGTACCAGAAGGTCGTGGTCACCCAGGACGCGCGGACCCTGCTGGGCGGGGTGTTCGTGGGGGACGCCGAGCCGTACAACGCCCTGCGCCCGCTGCTGGGCCGGGAGCTGCCCGGCGAGCCCGGCGCCTACCTCTCCGCCTCCGGCGTGGACGCCCCGGCCGGGGACCTGCCCGACGACGCCGTGATCTGCTCCTGCAACAACGTCACCACCGGGGCCGTGCGGGAGCAGATCTCCTGCGGCGTGCACGAGATCGGCGAGCTCAAGAAGTGCTCCCGGGCCGGCACGCAGTGCGGGTCCTGCGTCCCGATGCTCAAGAAGACCCTGGACCTGGAGCTGGCGAAGGCCGGCGTGGAGGTCTCCAGGGCGCTGTGCGAGCACTTCGAGCCCTCCCGCGCCGAGCTCTTCGAGGCCGTGCGCGCCCTGGACCTGTCTTCCTGGGACGAGGTGGTCGCCCGCTTCGGCACCGGCCTGGGCTGCGACATCTGCAAGCCCGTGGTCGCCTCCGTGCTCGCCTCCCAGCGGGACGAGTACGTGCTCGACTCCGGCCGGGGCGCCCTGCAGGACACCAACGACCGGGCGCTGGCCAACATGCAGAAGGACGGCACGTACTCCGTGGTCCCGCGCGTGCCGGCCGGGGAGATCACCCCGGAAAAGCTCATCGTGCTCGGCGAGGTGGCCCGGAAGTACGGGCTCTACACCAAGATCACCGGGGCCCTGCGCGTGGACATGTTCGGGGCCCGGCTCGAGCAGCTGCCGGAGATCTGGCGGGAGCTCGTGGACGCCGGCTTCGAGTCCGGGCAGGCCTACGGCAAGGCGCTGCGCAACGTGAAGTCCTGCGTGGGCTCCACGTGGTGCCGCTACGGGGTGCAGGACTCCGTGGGCATGGCCGTGCGGCTGGAGCTGCGCTACCGGGGGCTGCGCTCCCCCCACAAGTTCAAGATGGGCGTCTCGGGCTGCGCCCGCGAGTGCGCCGAGGCCCGCGGCAAGGACGTGGGCATCATCTCCACGACCGACGGCTGGAACCTCTACACCGGCGGCAACGGCGGCGCGAACCCCGCCCACGCCCAGCTGCTGGCCCAGGGCCTGGACGACGAGACCCTGGTCCGGTACATCGACCGGTACCTCATGTACTACATCCGCACCGCGGACCGGATGCAGCGCACGGCCCGGTGGCAGGAGGAGCTCGAGGGCGGGATCGACCACGCGCGCGCCGTCGTCGTCGAGGACTCCCTGGGCATCGGCGAGGAGCTCGAGGCCGCGATGGCCCGGCACGTGGACCGCTACGAGGACGAGTGGGCCGCCACGCTGAAGGACCCCGAGCGGCTGCGCCGCTTCCGCTCCTTCGTCAACGACGCCGCCCCGGACGACTCCCAGGACTACGTGCTCGAGCGCGGTCAGCGCCGCCCCGCGACCGACGCCGAGCGCGCCGCCGCCGAGGCCGGCGACGGCCCCGTGC
Organism: Kocuria sp. CPCC 205258; assembly: GCF_040981005.1. Lineage (NCBI taxonomy): Bacteria > Bacillati > Actinomycetota > Actinomycetes > Micrococcales > Micrococcaceae > Kocuria > Kocuria sp. CPCC 205258. The sequence goes on from NZ_JAVKPS010000009.1 coordinate 74,352, forward strand.
TGCTGACCGGTCCGCGGATCCCGGTGCGCGAGGGCGCCGCGACCTCCGGGGCTTGATGCGGCCCGGGGCCGCCGGGGAGATGCGCCCGGGTCCGGATCGGGCTCCCGGCCGGAACCGGGCCGGAGCTGGCCGCGGCGCCTGGGGTCACGTCAGGTGGAGCCGGCGGTGCCGGTCAAGCACGGTGCGGCGGCCGGCGTCCCCGACGGCGTCGAGGACCCGCTCCAACGGCCCCCGGCCCAGCGCCCGGCGCCAGCCGACGGCCAGCAGGACCGCCGCCCCCAGGTGGGCGACGGACCAGAGGACGGGGAGGTCGTACCGGACCTCGACGGACAGCGCCACCAGGTGGGCGGTGTACACGCTCAGGCCCATCGCCCCCACGGCCGACAGCCGCAGCAGCCACGCCCCGGACCTGCGGGAGACCAGCAGACAGCCCCCCAGCACCAGCAGTGCCACGCCCAGGCCGGCGGCGATCGCCCACACCCCGTCGACGGGCCACGGGTCCGGGCCCCGCGCCAGCACCTCGGCCAGCTCGTCCGCGCCCGTCCCGCCGGTCGTCGGCACCCGGCCGTGACCGCCGACGACGTACGGTCCGAAGGGGTCGGCGGTCCGGGCGAGGACGACCAGGCCCACCCCCACCGCCAGGAGACGGACCTGGATCCCCGTGTCGCGCAGGTTCATCCGCCCCACCCCCAGCCCGGCCAGCAGACAGCTCAGGTACGGCAGGGCCGGGTAGGTTCCGGTCACCAGCAGCCGGGAGACCGTCCCGCCCGGCTCCGCCGGCACGTCGGCGAACGCGGGGTGGGCGGAGGCGAGGGCCGGAAGGAGGTCCGTCACGCCCTGCACCAGCAGCGGGCCCACCATCCAGAGCACCGCCGCGCAGACGAACAGCGCCGTCGCGGACAGGCGCAGGAACGGGATGGCCAGCACGAAGAGCACCCCGCAGCAGACCAGGAGGTCGTCCGCCGGGGCGTCCCCGGGCATCAGCGCCCCGAGCCCCAGTCCCACCACGGCGAGCAGCACCGCCCGCACGGCCACCCCCATCCGATCGGCGGCCAGCCATCTGCCCCGGTGCGGGAACCGCCCCCCGGACCCGAGCGCCAGTCCCACCCCGGCCAGCAGGATGAACAGTGCCGCCGAGGCCTCCGAGAGGAGGACGTGCGGCCAGGCCGGTGCCGGGGTCACGGCGTGGCGGCCGGGCAGGACCTGCACCGCCATCAGCCCGATCAGCGCCAGCCCGCGGGCCGCGTCGAGGCCCGCCCACCACGCCGGGGACCTGCGGGCCCCGCCCGTGGCCGCGGCCGGGGCGAAACGCTCCGTTCCGGACGTCCACCTCATGACTCCCCCGTCCTCGCGGGCCCGCCCCGGCACTGCCAGGGCCCGAGCCGCATCCGAGGTCCCAGTGCTCCGGGACCTTTCCGGACCCAGGATCTCTGCCGCACGTGGCGCTCCCGTTGCGCACACCTCACGATTCCGTGAAGTCTGCAGGCCCCACCGTGCACGTCAGCGGGACGTCCGGCACGCCGCGGTTCCCCGCACCGCGTCCGTGGGGCAGGCGGTGCGGAATCGGAAACCTGGGGTAACACCGTGGTCACAGGACCGACCTACGCTCGGGGCATGACCGCCGCACCCACCGCCCCAGCACCCGGTGACCACGGCGCGCCCGGCGCGCTCGGGGAACTGACCGGGTTCCGCGTCGGCGTGACGGCCCACCGCCGCGCCACGGACTTCATCGCCGCCCTGGAGCGCCGCGGCGCGCAGGTGGTGCACGCGCCCGCCCTGATGATCTCCCCCGTGGCCGAGGACACCCGGGTGGTCGAGGACACGCGCACGCTGCTCGCCCACCGGCCCGCGATCATCGTGGTGACCACCGCCTACGGGCTGCGGCGGTGGTTCGAGGCCGCCGACGCCGCGGGCCTCGGGGAGGACCTGCGGGACGCCTTCCGGGCCGCCCGGGTGCTCACCCGCGGGGCGAAGGCCCGGGGCCAGGTGCTCTCCCTGGAGCTCGAGGACGCGGAGGTCTCCGAGGACGAGCGGACCTCGTCGGTGGTCGACCGGCTCCTGGCCGACGGTGTGGCCGGCGCCCGCGTGGCCGTCCAGCTGCACGGGCTGACGGACCAGATCCAGCTGGAGCGGCTCGTGGCCGCCAGGGCGCAGGTGGACACGGTCTCCCCCTACCGGTGGCTCTCCGCCGACGACGGCGAGCGCCTGCCCGGCCTGATCCGCGACGTGTGCGAGCGCCGCCTGGACGTGCTGACCTTCACCGCTGCCCCGGCCGTGGACTCCCTGTTCAGCACCGCCCAGGAGATGGGCCGCTGTGAGGACCTCGTGGACGCCCTGCGCACGGACGTCACGGCCGCCGCGGTGGGACCCGTGTGCGCCGGGCCCCTGCTGGAGGTCGGGGTGGAGCCGCTCGTGCCGGAGCGCTACCGGCTGGGGGCCCTGGTCCGGGCGGTGTGCACCCACGCGGTCGAGGAGCGCACCCTGGTGGTGCCCACTCGGCACGGGACGCTGCGGCTGATGAGCACCGGCGCCGCCCTGGAGGGCGTGTTCGTCCCGCTCTCCGACGCCCAGGTCGCGGTGCTGCGGGCGCTCGCGGCGCACCCCGGGGCGGTGGTCTCCCGGGGGCAGCTGCTGTCCGCGGTGCCGGGCCTGGAGACCGAGCACGCCCTGGAGATGGTGATCTCCCGGCTGCGCCGGATCCTGCCCGCTCCCCTGGTCGCCACCGTGATCAAGCGCGGCTACCGGCTGGACCCCTGAGCCACGGCCCGGCGGACCGGCCGGACCGCCGCGTTCATCGCCCGTTCCAGCGGGCCCCGTCCGAAGGCTCGCTGCCAGGCGAGGGCGAACAGCACGGAGAGCACCAGGCTCGCGATCAGCCAGAGCAGGGGCGCGGTGTGGAAGAGCTCGAAGGACAGGAACACGAGGTGCGTCGTGTACAGGGTGAGGCTCATCGCGCCCAGGGCCGTCACGGGCAGCAGCCAGGCGCTGTGCCGGCGGGAGAGGAGCAGGCAGGTGCCGACGACGGCCAGGCTCACCCCGAGGCTCCACGCCACGGAGAACGGGGTGTTGACGTCCGGGGTGGTGAGCACGAGCCACCACGGCGTGGTCGTCGGCAGCGTGTCCTCGGGGCCGTAGGTCAGCAGGCTCTCGAGCTGCGCCACGGTGAGGTCCGGGTCGCTGAACAGCAGCCGGGTGTAGACGTCCCCGGCGTAGAGCAGCTGCCGCGAGACCAGCTTCGCGGTCACCGCGAGGACCGTGCCCACCACGACCAGCCGGACCTGGACGTCCCGGCGGCGCAGGTTGAGCCGGCCGATGGCCAGGCCCGCCAGCAGGTAGGCCAGGTACGGCAGGGCGGGGTAGGTCCCCGTCAGGAGCAGCTGGCCGAGCACCGCGAGCGGTTCGGTGACCAGCGTGACGAAGGTCGGGTTGTAGGACGAGAAGCCCGGCAGCGACTCCCCGGCGAAGTGGAGCAGCAGCGGGCCGGCCACCAGGGCTGCGCCCGCGCCGAGGAACAGGGCCCGCGGCCCGAGCCCCAGGAAGGGCAGGGCGAGCAGGAAGTACGCGGCGAAGTAGATCAGGATGTTGTACGCCGGGGGCTCCGGCGGCATGAGGTGGCCGATGACCAGCCCCAGGATCAGCAGCAGCAGCGCGCGCACCGCGATGCCGGCCCGGGCGGCCGTCATCTCGCGGCCGCGGAGCGGGCGGCGCCCGCCGGAGGTGAGCGCCAGCCCCGTGCCGGCCAGCAGGGCGAACAGGGCCGGGGAGTCGCCGGGGAACAGGATCCACGTCACCGTGGGCCGGCCCGTGGCGGCGTAGGACACGGGCAGGATGTGCACGCACATGATGGCCACGAGCGCCAGCCCGCGGGCCGCGTCGAGGCCCACCAGGCGCCTCGAGGACCGCGGTGCGGCGCCGCGGGACGCGGCCGCCGCGGGCCGGTGCTCGGTGGGGCGCTCCCTCATGGATGGTCGTCCTGTTCGTCGGTGCAGGCCCGCGCGGGCGGGCGGCGGGCGCGACCATCTTCGCACCCCGGGGCACGCCGACCAATCGTGACGGGCCGGTGACCCTGTCCACCCTTGTGCGAAAGCACACGCCGGTGCGTGGCCCTCCGGCGGCACGGGGACCCCTCACACCGCGGCGGCGTGCTCCTCGACGAGCCGGCGCACCGTGTCCGTACAGCCCCCGCAGCCGGTCGAGGCGCGGGTGGCGCAGCTGACCTCCTCGAGGGTGGCGGCGCCCTGTGCCACGGCGTCGGTGATCCGGCCCATCGTGACGCCGGCGCAGTGGCAGACCGTGGACTCGGGCGTCAGCCGGGTCTCCTGCTGCGCCCCGGCGTCCGGGCCGTCGAGGCGCAGCAGGACGCCGGGATCCTCGGGCACGGGCTCGCCGCGGTCGTGGAGGAGCCCGATCTCGGCGGCGGCGCGGGGCAGGCCGAGCACGATGTAGCCCTCGAGGGTGCGGTCGGGGCGCAGCACGAGCTGGGCGTAGGTCCCGGCCGAGCCGTCCGCCCACTGCACCACGGTCCCGCCGTCCGGGCGGGGTTCCCAGGGGAGGCCCCCGACCGTCCCGGCGCAGGCGAGCTCCACCTGGTGGGCCTTGAGCCGCACCGCGCCGGCGGGACCGGTGGTGAGGGGGGCGAGCACGGCCGTCCCGCCCTCGGCCACGGCGTCCAGCTCGGCGCGGATCCGGGCGGCCAGCCACTCGGCCTGCCGCCAGCCGGGACCGATCAGACCGGACGGGCCCATGCCGTCCCGGCCGGGGCAGACCCGGCAGGACGGGTCCTTGCACAGCACCTCGGCGCAGTCCCCCACCGCGAAGACCCGCTGCTCCACGTCGGCCTCGAGCTCGTGGTTGACCACGATCCCGCGGGCCGTGCGCAGCCCGGCGCCCTCGGCGAGCTCCGTGCGCGCCGTGACGCCGATCGACAGCAGCAGCAGGTCACCCGGCAGGGTCCGGCCGTCCTCGAGCACGAGCCCGCGGAAGGAGCGGTCCTCGTCGAGGGAGACCTCGCGCGCCTGGGCGCCGGAGACCACCTCCACGCCGGCCTCGGCGAGCGCGCGGCCCAGCAGCGCGCCACCCGGGGCGTCGAGGGAGCGGGTCAGCACCCACGCCGCGTGGTGGACCACGGTGACCGGGCAGCCGGCCTCGCTCGCCGCGAGCGCGGCCTCGAGCCCGAGCACGCCGCCGCCCAGGACCACCACGCGGCCCCGCCGTTCGACGACGGCGCGCACGGCCCGGGCGTCGCGCAGGTCGCGCAGCGCCGTGACCCCGGCGGGCAGGTGCTCGTAGGCGCCGGGGTCCGGGTTGATCCCGCGCAGCACGGGCAGGTTCGGGCGGGCCCCGGTGGCCAGGACCAGGCGGTCGTAGCCGAGCTCCCGGGTCTCCCCCGTCGGCCCGTCAGTGAGCCGCAGGACCCGGCGGGAGCGGTCGATCCGGGTGACCTGCGTGCCGAGCAGCACGTCGATCCCGGTGCGGGCGAGGAGCTCGGGGTCGGCCAGGGCCATCGTGGCGCGCTCGGTGCGGCCCATGGCGTGCTCGCCGATGAGCACCCGGTTGTAGGCGGGGTCGGTCTCCCCGCCGATCACGGTGAGGCGGATCGTGCCCGCGGCGGCGAGGTCGGCGACGTCGTCGACGAAGCGGGCGGCCACGGGGCCGAAGCCGATGACGACGACGTGCTCGCCGGGCCGCATCGGGGTGCCGTGGGCACGGGTGGGGCGGTGCACGGTCATCGGGTCGTCTCCTCGGCGTCGATCGCCCGGACGGTCACGGAGCCGGCCTTGAACTCGGGCATGGCCGAGACCGGGTCCACGGCCGTCGAGGAGACGAGCCGGTTGGCGGTCTGGGTCCCGGCGTAGTGGAAGGGCAGGAACACCGTGTCCGGGCGGATGTCGGTGCTCAGTTCGGCGCGGGCCACGGCCCGGCCGCGGGCGCTGGTCAGCTCCACCGCGGCGCCGTCGCGGATCCCGTGGGCGGCGGCGGTCGCGGGGTGGATCTGCAGCCGCGCCGCGGGGCGGGCTCCGTGCAGCGAGGGCACGCGGCGGGTCTGGTTGCCGGACTGGTAGTGCTCCAGGTAGCGGCCCGTGGTCAGTGTGAGGGTCCCCGCGGTGTGCAGGGGCTCCCGCCGGTGCCCGGGCGAGCTCGGGTCCACGGTCCGGCCGGCGGCGCGCGGGCGGACCGGGACGAGCACGGCCCGTCCGTCCGGGTGGCCGAAGCGGTCGAGGAAGACCCGCGGCGTGCCCGCGGACGCCCCGGCGGGGTGCGGCCACCAGCAGGCCTCGCCCGCGTCCAGGGCGGCCCAGCCGATCCCCGAGTAGTCGGCCTTCCCCCCGGCGGAGGCCCGGCGGAGCTCCTCGAAGACCTCCTCCGGGTCGGGGCTGAACGTGCCCGGGGCCTCGAGCCGGCGGGCGAGCTCGGCCATGATCCACAGCTCGTCCCTCGCCCCGGGCGGCGGGTCGAGCGCGCGGCGGCGGCGCAGCACCCGGCCCTCGAGGTTCGTCATGGTCCCCTCCTCCTCGGCCCACTGCAGCACCGGCAGGACGAGGTCGGCGAACTCGGCGGTCTCGGAGAAGAAGAAGTCGCAGACCACCAGGAAGTCCAGGGCCTGCAGCCCGCGGACCACGGCGTCGGTGTCCGGGGCGCCGATCACCACGTTGGAGCCGTTGACCCACAGGCAGCGGACGCCGTGGTCGGTGCCGAGGGTGGTCAGCAGCTCCGCGGCCGGGATCCCGGGGCCGGGCAGCTCGGCGGGGTCCACGCCCCACACCCCGGCCACGTGCGCGCGGGCGGCGGGGTCCGTGATGCTGCGGTAGCCGGGCAGCTGGTCGGCCTTCTGCCCGTGCTCCCGGCCGCCCTGCCCGTTGCCCTGCCCGGTCAGGGTGCCCCAGCCGGAGCCCTCGCGCCCGGGCAGCCCGAGGAGCAGGGCCAGGTTGATCGCGGCGGTCGCGGTGTCGGTGCCGTCGACGTGCTGCTCCACGCCGCGCCCGGTCAGGACGTAGGTCCCCTTCCGCGCCCGGGCCAGCAGGCGGGCGGCCCGGCGGATCCGCTCCGCCGGGACGCCGGTGACCTGCTCGACCCGCTCGGGCCACCACGCGTTGACGCTCGTCGTGAAGGCCTCCGAGCCGGTGGTGCGCCGCTCGAGGTAGTCCCGGTCGGCGAGGCCCTCGTGCAGGACCACGTGGGCCAGACCGAGCAGCAGCACGAGGTCGGAGCCGGGGGTGGGCTGCAGGTGCAGTCCGCCGTCGTCGTCGGTCATCCGGGCCGTGGCGGAACGGCGGGGGTCGACGACGACGAGGCCCCCGTGCTGGCGGGCGTGCTGGAGGTGCTGGACGAACGGGGGCATGGTCTCGGCGGGGTTCGTGCCCAGCAGCAGGACGGTGTGGGCGTCGTCGAGGTCGGTCACGGGGAACGGCAGGCCGCGGTCCAGGCCGAGGGAGCGGTTGGCGGCGGTCGCGGCGGAGGACATGCAGAACCGGCCGTTGTAGTCGATCCGCGAGGTCCGCAGGGCCACCCGCGCGAACTTCCCCAGCTGGTAGGCCTTCTCGTTGGTCAGCGACCCGCCGCCGAAGATCCCCACCCCGTCCGGGCCGTGGCGCTGCTGGGCGGCCCGGAACTCCGCGGCCATCCGGTCCAGGGCCGCCGCCCAGGACACCTCCTGGAAGACGCCGTCCGTCCCGCGCAGCAGCGGCGCGGTGAGCCGTGCGGGGTCGGCGAGCAGCTCCGCCGACGTCCAGCCCTTCCGGCACATCCCGCCCCGGTTGGTGGGGAACTGCCGGGCGGCGACCTCCGGGTAGCCCTGCTCCGCGGCGGCCGCCGATCCGGTGTCCAGGGTCATGGCGCACTGGAGGGCGCAGTACGGGCAGTGGGTGGCCGTGGTGCTCATGCGGGCGGTTCCTCCTGGGGTCGGCGGGACGGGGCGGGGCTGCGGGCTCAGATGTGGCTGTCGCCCATCTCGGTGCCCCGGCGGAGGTAGCAGCACCAGGTGACCGCGAGCGCCACCATGTAGAAGGCCACGAAGCCGTAGAAGGCCGCGCTGTAGGCCCCGGTGGTGCTGTTCGAGAGGTTGAGCGCCTGCGGGATCAGGAAGCCGCCGTAGGCGCCGACCGCGCCGATCAGCCCGAGGGCGGCCGAGGCCTTGCGCTCGGTGGAGACCGCCGCGTCCTGCTGCTGCCGCAGCCCCAGCACCCGGTAGATCGAGGGGATCATCCGGTAGGTGGAGCCGTTGCCCATGCCCGCCGCGGTGAACAGCAGCAGGAACAGGCCGAGGAACAGCCAGAAGTTCGCCAGGGGCAGGGTGAGCACCACGGCGAGCGCGAGCAACGCCATCACGGCGAACACCGCGACCGTCATGGGGGCGCCGCCGAAGCGGTCCGCGAGCCGGCCGCCGTAGGGCCGCGAGACCGACCCGACCAGGGGGCCGAGGAACGCCAGGGACAGTGCCGCGGCGCCCACGCCGAAGGATGAGAACTCCGGGAAGGTGTCCGCGATCAGCTTGGGGAACACGCTGGAGAAGCCGATGAAGGAGCCGAAGGTGCCCACGTAGAGGAAGGACATGATCCAGAAGTGCGGCTCCCGGACCGTGGCCAGGGACCCTGCGACGTCCCCCTTGGCGTGGGAGAGGTTGTGCATGTGCTTCCGGGCGCCCCACGCCGCGAGCAGGATGAACGGCACCCAGATCCACCCGGCCAGCGGGAGGTCCAGGGCCCCGGCGGCGAGGACGGTGACCGCGATCGGGACGAGCAGCTGGGCCACGGCCGTGCCGAGGTTGCCGCCGGCGGCGTTGAGCCCCAGCGCCCACCCCTTCTCCCGCACGGGATAGAAGTAGGTGATGTTGGCCATCGAGGAGGCGAAGTTGCCGCCGCCGAAGCCGGCCGTGGCCGCCAGGAGCAGCATGACCGCGAACGGCGTCTCCGGGTTGCCGACCGCCAGGGCCAGACCCACCGTGGGGACCAGCAGCAGCAGGGCCGAGACGATGGTCCAGTTCCGGCCGCCGAACCGGCCCACCATGAACGTGTAGGGAATGCGCAGCGTGGCGCCCACCAGGGACGGGATGGAGATCAGCCAGAAGATCTGGGAGTCGCTGAAGGCGAAGCCCGCCGCCGGCAGGTAGATCACCGTGATGGCCCACAGCTGCCAGACGGCGAAGCCGAGGAACTCCGCGAAGACGGACCACTTCAGGTTGGTGCGCGCGATCGGGCGGCCGGTGGACTCCCAGAAGTCGGGGTCCTCGGGGCGGTAGCCGTCCAGCCAGCGGCCGGGCCGCTCCCGCAGGGCGAGCGGCGGGGGCGCCGGGGTGCCGGTTGCCGTGGTGGCCGGGTCGGGATGCAGTTCTGAGCTCACGGGTGACCTCCTGGGCGAGCGGGGCGGAGCACGGCGACGGCGGCGTGCGGTGCTCCCACGCTACGAACCCCGTGTTTCGGTCCCCGACGGCGGGAGTAACGCCTCGATGCACTTCCACTCACAGCGCCGGGACGCCCGTGTGAGGTCCCCGGGCGCCCTCATGCGCCCCGTGCCACGCCGAGTCCCCAGCCCCGGCCCTCTCACGCACCGAGTCCCCCATGTGTGCGCGTTTCCCCAGGATCGAACTGGGGAACTGCGCACACATGGGGGACTCGACGGTCACGGCTGGGCCGCGGGGCCGGCGCCGCGAGGGGGCCGGGGTCACAGGTCAGCGGGCGGCGACCCTCCCGGCGATGCGCTTCGAGGTGCGGGCCACCAGCTTCTCGAGCGGGCCCTGGCCCACGGCGCGCTGCCACGCCACGGCCAGGAGGCCGAACACGGCCACCTGCATCCAGAACCAGAACCCCGGGTGCAGGTCGTAGACCCCGGTGCCGAGGAACAGCAGGTGCAGGGTGTAGAGCGTGAACGTCATGGACCCGGCGGCCGCCAGCGGCGTGAGCGCCTTGCCGATCAGCCGGGCCAGGAGCAGGAACGCCCCGAGCGCGAATGCGGCCATGCCGAGGCTCAGGAGCAGCGCCACGGGCGTGTTGCTGTGCGGGGCGGGCACCATCAGCCACCACAGGGTGGTGGTCGGCAGGGACGGGTCCGGGCCGAAGACGAGGATCTCGTCGATCTGCTGCTCGGTCAGCCACGGGGTGGCCTCCCAGATCCGGTCGTAGACGCCGAGGGCCAGCAGCGCCCCCATGGACACCGTCCAGGAGAGCAGGGCCAGCGCCGCGCCGGCGCCCACGAGCCACAGCTGCACCCGCCGGCTGGTGAGGTTCATCCGGCCCAGGGCGATCCCCGCGCACAGGTAGGCCATGTACGGCAGCGCCGGGTAGGTGCCGGTCAGCAGCAGCTGGGAGAGCACGGTGACCGGGTCGGTGACCAGGTTCCACAGGGTGGGGTTGCCGTACACGTGGGCGGGCAGGACGTCCACGGCCCACTGCATGAGGAACGGGGCCAGCACGGTGAAGGCCGCCGCGCTGATCAGCAGGTGCCGGATGCGCAGGCCCAGGAACGGGATGGCGAGCAGGAAGAACATCCCGTAGTAGATGAGGATGTTGTCCACCGGCAGGGCCACGAAGCCCACGAGAAACCCGACGAGGGCGATCACCGCGGCGCGGCCCACCAGTCCCGCCCGGTCCCCAGCAAGGCGCCGGCCCGTGTGCGGGGTGCGGCCCCCGGAGAGGAACGCGAGGCTCACCCCGGCCAGGGTCGCGAAGAGGGCGGCCGAGTGCCCGGCGAACAGGGACCAGGCCAGGGAGGCGCGTTCGTTCTCCGCGTCCCAGACGGGCAGCGTGTGCACGGCGACCATCCCGAGCAGGGCGAAGCCCCGGGCGGCGTCCACGCCGACCAGCCGCCGCCGGGTGCGCCGCCCGGAGGCGCCGGGGACGTTGAGCACCGCGGTGCCCCCGCCGCGCGTGGCGGCCGCGTGCTCAACGCTCACGGGTGACACCTCCGGCGGGAAGGGCCTCGGCGTGCAGCGGGCGGATCGGGTTGCCGCCCCAGGTGCTGCCGGCGGGCACGGTCTCCTGGGCCATGACCAGGGAGCCGGGGCCCACCGTGGCGCCGGCCTCCACCGTGCTGCCGGGCAGGACGAAGCTGTTGGGCCCCAGGGTGGAGCCCGCCTCCATCGACACCGGCTGCAGCCGCATGATGCGGTCGTGGAACAGGTGGGTCTGGAGCACGGTCCCGCGGTTGACGGACACGCCGCGGCCCAGGTGCACCAGGTCGAACTCGGGCAGCCACCAGGTCTCGCACCACACGCCGCGCTCGATCTTCGCGCCCATCAGCCGGGCCCAGGCGTTGAACACCGGGGAGCCGACGGCCAGCCGGATCAGCCCGGGCACGGCCAGGGACTCCGCGAAGGTGTCGGCCAGCTCGTTGCGCCACACGAAGGAGCTGAACAGCGGGCGCTCGCCTTCCCGGAAGCGGCCCATGAGGGCCCACTTGACCAGCACGGGGATGAGGGCGGCCAGCACGCCGGCGGCGAGCACCACGGGCGTGGCCCACAGCAACGCCGAGAGGATGCCGTCGAGGCCTCCCCCGGCCCGCATGTACACGGTGGTGAGCACGAAGACGATCGCGAGGTCGATCCACGCGGTGACCATGAAGGGCACGGCGCGCAGGGACTCGACGAGCGTGCGGGCCACGACCAGGCGCCGGCGGGGCCGGTAGGTGACGGCCTCGTCCGCGGTGTCGGTGACGCGGCTGATCGGCTCGGGGAGCCGGCCCAGCCAGGAGGTGCCGCGCTCGGCGTCGGCCGGGGCGGAGGAGAGCACGGCGACCAGGGAGTCCTCAGGCACGTCCCGGTCCGGGCCCACGATCGCGGAGTTGCCCACGAAGGAGCGCTCCCCCACGGTCGAGGGGCCCACGTGGATCCAGCCGAAGCCGATCCGGGCGGAGCTGACCATCGAGTGGTCGGCCATGAAGGAGCCGGACTCGAAGGTGGTGAGGTGCGGCAGGGTCTCCACGGTGGAGATCTCCACCTGGCTGCCCACCCGGGCGCCCAGCAGCCGCAGGAAGAACGGCGTGGCGATGGAGGCGTAGACCGGGTAGGTGGAGACCAGGCTCTTCTGCAGCAGCACGCCCGTGAGCCACACGGCCCAGCCCACGGTGCCGTCGGCGGGGTGGTGGCCGGGACGGATCAGCAGGGCGAGCGCGCGCACGACCAGCACGAGCAGGGCGAGGTAGACGAGCACCGTGAGCACGGCGAAGACGGGCACCCACAGGGCCATGACGGGGAAGACCAGCTCGTAGAGCTCGAGCCCGCGCACCTGGGTGAAGACGATCAGCGCGCCCGGGACCACGGCCAGCACGGGCAGGATCCCGACCGTGCCGAGGCCCAGGGCGTACAGCAGCCCGGTCAGGAACCGGTTGCTGCGGCCGGGGGCCCACTCGAGCCAGGACTCCCCGGCGGGGCCGAGGTCCACGAGCGGGGAGCCGCCCTGCAGGCGGCCGGCGGGGACGGTGCCGGTGACGTGGGAGCCGGGGTCGACCTCCGCGCCGGCCTCGACCACCGCGCCCGGGCTCAGGAGCGTGCGGGTGCCGACCCGGGCGTTCTCGCCCACGGTCACACCGCCGAGGTGGAAGACGTCGCCCTCGAGCCAGTAGCCGGAGAGGTCCACCTCGTGCTCGATCGCGGCGCCGTCGCCGATGCGGGCCATGCCGCTGACGGGAGGCATCGTGTCCAGGTGGGCGTGGCGGCCCACCCGGTTGCCGAGCAGCCGGAAGAACAGCACCATCACAGGGGCGCCCATGAGGGGCTCGAACTTGTTGAAGATCAGCACCCGCTCGGCCATCCAGACCCGCAGGTGGGTCCAGGAGCCGCGGGCGTGGGCGCCGGGGCGCAGCCGGAAGGTCAGCAGCCGGATGAACAGCGCGGTGAGCACCAGCCGGCCGGGCAGGGCGAAGAGCACGAGCCAGCCGAGAACCAGGGGCAGCAGCGGCGGGTTCGGGACCCAGCCCGCACCGAGCACGTTGAAGAGCAGCCACACGACGATCGAGGCGCCGAGGACGTAGCGCAGCCCCGAGACGGCGTAGAGGGCCGTGAGGAAGGGGATCTGCACGAGGCCGTTCCAGCGGGGGACGTCCGCCACCCGGCGCTCGCGCGCGGCGTCCTGGGCGACGACGTCGACGGGCGCCAGCGTGGTCAGGTACTCGTGCATCCCGGCGAGCGTGGGGTGCCGGTAGATCTCGGCGATCGCGGCGTCCGGGTAGGTGCGGCGGATCTCGGAGACGAGCTTGGCCACCGCCACGGACGTGCCGCCGAGGACGAAGAAGTCGCTGTCCTCGTCGATGGGCAGGGGGCCGAGCTGGTCGGCCCACAGGGCGGCGAGCCACTCGAGCTCGGCGTCGATCTGCGAGGCCTCCGCGGCGGCGCCGGCGGAGGGCAGCGGCCAGGGCAGGGCCTTGCGGTCCACCTTGCCGGAGGTCTTCAGGGGCAGCTCGTCCATCAGGGTCAGCGCGGGCACCATCTGGCCCGGCAGCCGGTCGGCGAGCAGGCGGCGGGCGTCGGCGAGGTCCACCGAGCCCGGGGCCTCGGCCACGAGGTAGCCCACGAGGACCTGGTTGCCGGCCGGGGTGGTGTGCACGGCGGCGGCGCCGGCCTGCACGCCGGGCAGCCGCGACATCTGCTCGTCGATCTCACCCATCTCCACGCGCCGGCCGGAGATCTTGACCTGGTCGTCGGCGCGGCCCACGAAGACGATGCCCTCGGGGTCGGCGCGCACGAGGTCCCCGGAGCGGTAGGCCCGCTCCCAGCCCAGGGTGTCCATGGGCGCGAACTTCTCGGCGTCCTTGGCGGGGTCCAGGTAGCGGCCCAGGCCCACGCCGCCGATGATCAGCTCGCCCTCCTCGCCCCAGCGCACGGGGTTGCCGGAGGTGTCGACGATCGCCAGCTCCCACCCGGGCAGCGGCAGGCCGATGCGCACCGGCGGCTCGCCGGTGAGCACGGCGCCGGTCGCGATGACCGTGGCCTCGGTGGGTCCGTAGGTGTTCCAGACCTCGCGGCCGGGGTGCACCAGGCGGGCGGCGAGCTCGTTGGGGCACGCCTCCCCGCCGAAGATGAGCAGGCGGATGCGGCTCAGCGCCTCGGCCGGCCACATCGACGCGAGCGTGGGCACCGTGGAGACGGCGGTGATGTCCCGCTCGACGAGCCACGGGCCGAGGTCGGTGCCCGAGCGCACCACGGCGCGGGGGGCGGGGACCAGGGCGGCGCCGGAGCGCCAGGCCAGCCACATCTCCTCGCACGAGGCGTCGAAGGCCACGGAGAGCCCCGCCATCACGCGGTCGCCCGGGCCCAGGGGGCGCCTGGGCAGGTAGAGCTCGGCCTCGGCGTCCACGAGGGCGGCGGCCGAGAGGTGGCTGATCGCCACGCCCTTGGGCTTGCCGGTGGAGCCGGAGGTGAAGATGATCCAGGCGTCGTCGCCCGTGCCGGGCTGCTGGCAGTCCGCGCCCGCGCGGACGCCGGTGCGGGGCCGGAGGGACAGGTCCGCGCCGTAGACGGCGCACACCGAGGCCTCCTCCCAGACCGTGTTCGCCCGCTCGTCCGGGTCGTCGAAGTCGACCGGGACGTAGGCGGCGCCGGCGAAGATCGTGCCGAGGACGGCCACGTAGAGGTCCACGGTCCCGGAGGGGACGCGGATGCCCACGCGGTCCCCGCGGCCGATGTCGAGGTCCCACAGGCGCTGGGCCTGGGCCTCGACGCGCTCGAGGAACTCGGCGTAGCTGAGCACGGTGGTCCCGTCGTCGAGGGCCACCGCGTCCGGGTGGCGCGAGACGGTGTCCATGACGATGTCCACGAGCGTGCGCGGGGCCGGCGCGGGCGAGACGGGAAAGACGGCGCGGCCCGGGAGCTGCGGCATGGGCTGCGTGTGCAGGGCGCGGTCGAGGACCTCGCCGTCCTCCATCGGGTCCTGCTCCGGGTAGCGGTCCTCGAGCAGGTGCCGACCGCCTCCCTGGCGGGTCGAGCCGCTGCGCGTGGTTGGGCGCACTGTCATTGAATCCCCCATCGACTTCACTGCCGCTGCGGATCTGCACAGCGGCCGGTGCCGACAGGAAGGACGGGCCCAGGGACCGGACGGACCGGACGGAAGGCACCCGGGAGCACGCGCGCCGGATCAGCGCGGTGCCGTGAGTGAGTGTTCGGCCGTGATGCCCCCGCATCGGCCTTCCCCCTGAGCCGGCTCCCCTGCCAGCTTTGCTTACTGCACCGTACGGTCGGTGCTATTGCATATGCAAGCCGACAGGGCACTCGTGGTCCGTCCTCCGAGCGGAGCCTCCTCCCGCTGCGCCCCGCCATTCCGCGGATCTGTTCCTGACCTGCGACGACGACGAGAGATCAGTCACGTCCCCTCTTGGGGGGCTCTGTCGGGGGTTCCCCCGAGAGCTCCGCCGAGCGCTCTGCCGGGGACTCCCCGGCGGTCATCGCGGCGTCGAGCACCCGGGCCTCGGGCAGCTCGAAGTGGTCCACTCCCTCGCGGTAGCGCACGCTGGTCCGCGCCCAGCCGGCGTCCTCGTACCAGGCGTGCCCGGCGGCCGCCGCGGAGAGCGCGTCGAACGGGGCGTAGGGGTCGGTGCCGTCGTCCTCGAGGCCCACGTCCCAGTGCAGGACGAGCTGCTCGAGCTGCTCCTGAGTCGGTTCCGAGGTCCCGGTGGACGGCGCCCCGCCGCCGCCGGAGAGCACCGCGCCGCCGCTCTGCAGGAAGTCCGCACGGTCGGCCAGCAGCTCGTAGCTGATGAACTCGGCGCCCCCGGAGTAGCCGTGCAACCACGTGCGGGAGCGGTCGAGGTCGTACTCGGCGAAGATCCGCTGCTCGGCCAGGGCCAGGAACCACTCGGCGTTGCCGTCGAGGTCCTCCCACCAGGTGGGCTCGCCCTGCCGGTCCGGGGTGCGGGGGGCCACGAGCACCGCGTTGTGCGAGCGCGCCACCTCCGCGAGGCAGGAGACCTTGTGCCCCGGGTGCTCGTACTCGTAGGCCCCGTCCCCGTGCAGGCGGAAGACCACGCCCACGGGCTCGCTCCAGTCGATGCCGTCGGCGAAGACGTGGTAGCTGCTGGTCGTGCCGTCGTGCTCGAAGGGCACGTCGAGCCGGTCCGCGGTCCCCTCCGCCCAGCGCAGTCCGCCGGAGAGCACCGGGCCGGTGCTGAGCGGGCGGGCTCCGCCGCGCGGGGCGGTGCTCACGTCCTCGAGGCCGTAGGGGGCGCAGGAGACCTGCTCGTCCGGCCCCGGGGCCGTCGTCCACGCCCACCGGGCGGCGAGCGTCGCGGCGACCAGGGCCAGGAGGGCGCCGGTGAGAATGGCCACATCCACGATCCGGCGGGATCCGCGGCGCGGCGCGGCCTGGCCCGGATCCGGATGCGTTTTCACCCGTCCATCCTAGGGGCACGGACCGGCGGCGGCCTCCCGCCGAATTTCGGTTTTGCAATCGTTCCCCCATAATCGGCCAGGACCGTTCGGGGGGACGGCGCCCCCCACTTCCTCCTTCCGTGGTCCGTCCACCGCAGCAGAGGAGAAGATTCCGCGTGACCATCACCGCACGCTCGCAGGCCGAGCAGAGCGCTCCTGAGATCCAGGAGCAGCCGCCGGCCCAGGACAGGCTGCGCCGCAGCCTCAAGCCCCGCCACCTGACCATGATCGCGATGGGCGGGGCCATCGGCACCGGCCTGTTCGTGGCCTCGGGCAACACCATCGCCACCGCCGGGCCGGGAGGGGCGCTCCTGGCCTACGTGGTCATCGGCTTCATGGTCTTCCTGCTGATGCAGAGCCTCGGCGAGATGGCCACCTACCTGCCGGTCTCGGGCGCCTTCGAGGAGTACTCGACCCGCTTCGTGAGCCCGTCCTTCGGCTTCGCCATCGGCTGGAACTACTGGTACAACTGGGCGATCACCGTGGCCGCCGAGCTCGTGGCTGCCGCCCTGATCATGCGCTACTGGTTCCCCGACTCGCCCTCGTGGATCTGGTCCGGGTCCTTCCTGGCCATCCTGTTCGCCCTCAACGCACTCAGCGCCCGGGCCTACGGCGAGAGCGAGTTCTGGTTCTCCCTCGTCAAGGTCGTCACGATCGTGCTCTTCCTGGGGCTCGGCATCCTGATGATCGTCGGCGTCCTGGGCGGCGAGTCGCCCGGCTTCGAGAACTGGACCACCGGGGAGGCGCCCTTCGTGGGCGGCGGCCTCGGCATCCTGGCGATCTTCATGGTGGCCGGCTTCTCCTTCCAGGGCACCGAGCTCGTGGGCGTGGCCGCCGGCGAGGCGGAGAACCCCGAGAAGAACGTGCCCAGGGCCATCCGCACCGTGTTCGTGCGCATCCTGCTCTTCTACGTGGGCGCGATCACCGTGATCGGCTTCCTCATCCCCTACACCAGCCCGAACCTGCTCACGAACGGCGTCGAGGACATCTCGATCTCCCCGTTCACCCTGGTCTTCCAGAACGCGGGCGTGCTCGCGGCGGCCTCGGTGATGAACGCGGTGATCCTCACCGCCATCCTCTCGGCCGGCAACTCCGGGCTCTACGCCTCCACTCGCATGCTCTGGGCCCTGGCCGACAGCGGCAAGGCCCCCAGGTTTCTGGCCAAGGTGAACCGCCGCGGCGTGCCCATGAACGCGCTCATCGCCACCACCCTGGTGGGCGGGGCGTCCTTCCTCACCACCTTCATCGGGGACGGGGACGCCTACGTGTGGCTGGTCAGCGCCTCCGGCCTGGCCGGGTTCATCGTGTGGATGGGCATCGCCTGGAGCCACTACCGGTTCCGCAAGGCGTACACCACCCAGGGCCACGACCTGGCCGACCTGCCCTACCGGGCGCGCTTCTTCCCGCTCGGGCCCCTGGTGGCGCTCGTGCTGTGCGCCGTGGTGATCCTCGGGCAGAACTACCAGGCGTTCATCGGCGACATGGACCTCATGGCCGCCCTGACCGCGTACATCGGCCTGCCGCTGTTCCTGGCCCTGTGGTTCGGGCACAAGCTGGTCACCGGCTCGACGATGGTCCGCTACGAGGACGCCGACCTCACCCGCCCCCGCGACTGACCCCCGGCCCCATATCCGCCGAGTCCCCCCTGGCGTCGTAGTTCCCCCCGCTCGATCGAGGGGAACTGCGACATCATGGGGGACTCGGCGTTTCGGGAGGGCGAGCCAAGGGCTCAGGCCACCGAGTGGTAGCGGGAGACCACTACGTCCACCAGCTCGGCGGGGACCTCTCCCTCCGGCACGGCCAGCGGGTCGGTGTCCACGTCCGCGCCGGCCTTCCGGGAGAGGTCCAGGAAGTAGCCGGGCGCCAGGAGGTAGTTGGCGACGACGACGCGCCCCCCGTCCGCCAGGCCGGCCCGGGCGGAGGACACCGCCTCGGCCACGCGCGGGCGGGCGGC
Organism: Kocuria sp. CPCC 205258; assembly: GCF_040981005.1. Taxonomy (NCBI): domain Bacteria; kingdom Bacillati; phylum Actinomycetota; class Actinomycetes; order Micrococcales; family Micrococcaceae; genus Kocuria; species Kocuria sp. CPCC 205258. Next base: position 92,654 of record NZ_JAVKPS010000009.1, read on the forward strand.
GGCCAGGTAGGACACGGTCACGGGCCGCTCCAGCTCCTCGGCCAGCAGGTCCGCCACCGCGGCGCAGTCCACCACCGCGCGGCGGTCGGAGGACCCGGCGGTGGCCAGCACCACGGCGTCGTGCTCCGCCAGCGGGGCCCCGGCGGCCGTGCACGCCTCGTGCACCCGCCGGGCGAGCAGCCGGGCGAGCGACCGGTCCGGGCCCAGGGCGGCCGAAACCCGGTGGAGGTCGTCGGCGGCGACCGCCTCGGCCACGTCCACGTAGACGTGGTAGCCGGCGGAGAGCAGCAGCGGGACCACCACCGCGGGGCGTCCGGCGTACTGTTCGGTGCGCTCGGCCAGGTCGGGGGTCTGCACGTCCACCCAGGTGGGCACCACCTCGACGTCCGGCAGCTCGGCGGCGAGGGCGTCCACGAGGCGCTGCACGGCGGTGCGCCCGGACGGGGAGCTGGTGCCGTGGGCGCAGGCGAGCAGGACGGGGGCGTCGGAGGTCGTCATGGATCCCAGCCTACGAAAGACGGCCCGCGGCGGTCGCCGGCGTCACGCGACGTCATGGGGGCAACCGTGCTGTAACACGCGTGCCGCATCCTGGTAGTGGCGGCCGGCCCGCCTCGACCCCCGCTCTCCCCCTGGAGGACCGCATGCTGTTGACCGCCGACCTCACCGGAGTCCCGGTGCTCGTCCTCGGCGCCCCGGACGACGCCCGCCGCGCCCGGCGCCGCTACGAGGCGGCGGGCGCCGCCGTCCGCTCCGTGGCCGAGCCCGCGCTGCTCGGCCGGGCGGACCTCGCGGGCGTCGCGCTCGCCGTGGTCGTGGGCCCGGCGGCGCAGCGCTGGCGCGAGGCCCTGGACGCGGCCGGCGCCCGCGCACCCGTGGTCCAGGAGCCCGCGGCCCGCACCGGCGGCCGGGTGACCCTGGTCGGCGGCGGCCCCGGCGCGGACGACCTGCTCACCGTGCGCGCCGTGGCGGCCCTGCAGGACGCGGACGTGGTGTTCGTCGACCGGCTCGCCCCCGCGGGCGCCGTGGCCGCCGCGGCCCCCGGCGCCGAGATCGTCCCGGTCGGGAAGACCCCCGGCCACCACCCGGTCCCGCAGTCGCAGATCCAGGACCTCATGGTGGAGCACGCCCTGGCCGGCCGCTCGGTCGTCCGGCTCAAGGGCGGGGACCCCTACGTCTTCGGCCGCGGCGCCGAGGAGCTCGCCGCGTGCGCCGCCCACGGCATCCCCGTGGACGTGGTCCCGGGGATCACCAGCGCAGTCTCGGTGCCGGGCGCGGCCGGGATCCCCGTGACCTTCCGCGAGGTCTCCCGGATGTTCACGGTCGCCTCCGGGCACGTGCCGTTCTCCGAGGCGGAGCTCGCCCACTTCGCCGGACTCGGCGCCGGCGGGGGCACCCTAGTGGTGCTCATGGGGGTGGCCACCCTCCCCCACCTCGTGGCCGGCCTGGTCCGCAACGGCGCCGATCCGAAGACCCCGCTCGCTGTGGTGGAGCGCGGGTTCACCGACCGGCAGCGCTCCACCATCACCACGCTCGCCACGGCGGTCGCGGACACCGCGGCGGCGGGCTGCGGCTCGCCCGCCGTCGTCGTCGTCGGTCCCGTGGTCCGCCTGGCGACCGCCGAGCGGGACGCGTTCCTCGCGGAGGTCACCGCCCATGGCTGCTGAGGACCTGCCGCTGGCCGGCCGGGTGGTGGGCGTGACCGCGCACCGCCGCTCCGAGGACCAGATCGCGGCCCTCGAGCGCCGCGGCGCCCGCGTGCTGCACGCCCCCGCCCTGCGCGTGGAGCCGGTCGGCGAGGACGCCGGGCTCGCGGCCGCCTCCCGGGCGATGTTCGAGGCCCGCCCGGACCTCGTGCTGCTGACCACCGGCTACGGCCTGCGCCGCTGGCACGACGCCGCCGTGGCCCAGGGCTTCGACGCGGACCTGCTGCTGTGCCTGCGCGAGGCCGCCGTCTACGTGCGCGGGCCCAAGGGCCGGGGCGCGGTGCGCGGCCTGGGCCTGGAGGACGCCGGGATGTCCGCGGACGAGACCACCGCCGGGCTCGTGGACCTCGTCCTGGCCGAGCACGGCGGGGACCTCACCGGGCGCACCATCGGCCTGCAGCTGCACGGGATCGCCGACGTGGTCCAGCGCCGGCGGCTCACCGACGCCGGGGCCCGCGTGCTCACCGTGACCCCCTACCGGTGGGCCTCCGCCGACGACGCCGGGCAGGTGCCCGTGCTCGTGCGCGAGGCCGCCGCCGGGCGGGTGGACGCCGTGACGTTCACCGCCGCCCCGGCCGTGGACGCGCTGTTCAGTACGGCCGAGGAGCTGGGGCTGCACGAGGAGCTGCTGGCGGCGTTCCGCGGCGGGATGCTCGCCGCGACCGTGGGGCCCGTGACGGCCGCGCCGCTGCTGGAGCTCGGGATCGAGCCGCTCGTGCCGGAGCGGTTCCGGATGGGCGCGATGCTCAAGCAGCTCACCGACGCCCTCTCCGGCGCACAGCCCGACGACAACGGGCAGTAGCCGCTCCGACCGCGGGCAGACCCGGCGCCTGGGCGGGCGCGGGACGATTGCGGGGGCGCGCCAGGACGGGGGTCAGGGGAACCGGGGGTATCCCGACGCACCCCTGCGACCGCTCGGCAACCGCCAAGGCCGCAGGTCAGGCGGACATTTTGTTCGCCGTGCACCGAATGTAGCAGATCACACCGGATTAGCGAACACTTTCCTGATGTAATTGTGTCGGAATGGTCACGGTCCGGACGTCACCGGCCTCGACGGGTATCCAGCAGTACACCCACCCGGCCACCGATGGTCGACGCACCACCCATGCTTCCCTCCCCGGCGCCTTTACGGAGTGCAACAAGCCGTCATCTGTCGACGAACCTTCGGATGTCAATAATCTGGCTTCGCCTCGGTATCCCAGGGGCCTGTCCCCCAAGCGGTCCACAAATAGAGACCGACCACCGATCGTGGCCAGGCAAATAGAAGCGTTTTCAACGTTTGGCCAAATAGCGTTTGCTATTGTAACCCCTCCGAGGTGGGCGCCACGCCCACAGCGGCTTTGCGGAGGTATCGGGATTCTGAAAGGCTAATTCTGGTCGGTCGCCTTGGGGAAGGAGATCGACCGGCGCGTCGGGGGGACGGGCCAGCCTTTCTCAGGGGAGTTTCTCATGCCGATTTTTTTTGTCATGCCTATGAGTACTATTTCCGTCGCGGAATCGGCACAGTCGTTCCTGCAGAGCGGAAGTCGTGTCTTACTCATGATCGCCATGGCGCTGTTCCTAGCCTATCTGCTGTTCATGCTGAGTGCGGTGACGATTTCCGGCGCCATCACCAAGGTGAATGCGTTGCGTCGTCCCCTCACCACCGAGCCCAGGGCCACTGTGACGTCCCTTCCGCTGCCTCTCGATGACGGCTGGGGAAATCGACTGGTCCCGGGCCCCGATGAGCGCGCCATGAGCGCCTGAGCTTTCCGACATGATCATGCTCTTCGGAGAGCGGATCGATTTGATCCTGGCTCTCGCCGTCCTATTGGTCTCACTCAGCGTGCTGTACGGCATGACGCTTCTCGTACTTTCCCGTTCTGAACCCCGGCACGCGCGGGCACGCCGACGTCAGGTGTCGAACATGCGGGACGACAAGACCGTCGTGTTCGTCGTTCCGTGCCTGAACGAGGATCGCGTTCTCGGGGCCAGCCTCGACCGTCTCGCGAGTCTCGAGCATCCGCGTGTGCACATTCTGGTGATCGACGACGGCTCCGACGACGACACAGCCGCCATCGTCCAATCACATCCTGACCCGCGGGTACACATCTTCCAGCGAACCTTGCCCGAGGCACGCCAAGGCAAGGGGGAGGCCTTGAACGCCGCGATCCAACATCTGCGGACCAGCGATCTGATCGCCGGCACACCGCAATCGGACGTGGTCGTCTGCGTCATGGACGCAGACGGGCGACTCGATTCCCATGCTCTTCGTGACGTGATGCCGCTCTTCTTGGACGACCGGCTCGGTGCGGCCCAGATCGGCGTCCGTATCAACAACCGGCACCAAAGCCTGTTGGCTCGTATGCAGGATCTGGAGTTCGTGCTCTACACACACGTCTTCCAGCGTGGGCGACGTCATCTCAGGAGCGTCGGACTCGGTGGCAACGGTCAATTCGTCCGACTCTCCGCCCTCAACGGGCTGGGAGAGTCACCGTGGTCGCGCAGCCTCACGGAAGACCTCGACCTGGGTGTGCGGCTCCTCATCGATGGATGGGAGACGGAGTTCTGTTCGACGTCGTCGGTGCACCAGCAAGGACTCGTGGACATCAAACGATGGGTGAAGCAACGGACGCGCTGGTTCCAGGGACACCTGCAGTCCTGGGGCCTGGTCCCCTGGGTGCTCCGCGACCTCACCGGTACACGGCGAGCCGACCTGGTGTACCACCTGACCAGTCCGTTTCTCCTGCTGATCACGTCATTCCTCAGTGTGGCCTTCGCCCTGTGGGCATTCGACGTCATCCTCGGGATCGTGGTGGGCGACGCCGTCGTCTCACGGTGGTGGATCTCGGCCTATCTCGTCGCATTCGGGCCGGCCCTCCTGTTCGGTCTCGTGTACTGGTCCCAAGAACGGCACCACGGCCTGCGAGCGCCGACTGCTGTGCTCCTCATGCACGCGTACGTGCTCTACGCGACGCTGTGGTATCTCGCAGGATGGAAGGCGGCCTACAGAGCGGCGCGCGGGCACAACGGTTGGTCGAAGACCGAACGTATCGTCGAGAACAAAGCCCAGGTCGACTCGTCGGCGAAGGAGCTCGCCACCGAGGTGCGCACATGAGGAAACCCGTACGAATCGTTCTAGCACTCGGGATCATTGTTCTGGTCGTCGTGGCAGGGGTCAACAACATGTGGCGTATTCAACCGTGGTCCGACGGCGAGACCCATGGCCAGTGGTCCGCCCTCTACACCGGATACGGACGCGTTGTTGGCTCGGACAAGCAGGTGGTCCTGGAGCCGAACTCCGCTGCATCACCTGACGTCACCCATGGATCGCTGGTGCACACCACGCAGGCCTATGAGGACGCTGATTTCGCCATCACGATGAAGACGGAGGAACAACTCCGGCAGGGCGACCCGAATGTGTGGGAAGTGGGCTGGGTCCTCTGGAACTTCAAGGACAACGACCACTTCTATGCCGTCGCGCTCAAGCCCAACGGGTGGGAGATCTCGAAACAGGACCCGGCCTATCCCGGGAGTCAGCGATTCCTCGCAACCGGTGACGACCGGACCTTCCCTGTCGGTCAGGCGTACCGGGTCGAGGTCGAGCAGGACTGGCCTCGAATGACCGTACGCGTCGACGGCCGAGAACTGACCACCATCGTCGATGACGAGCGGCCGTACCGCGGCGGCGCCATCGGCCTGTACACCGAGGACGCCCGCGTCCGATTCCAGGACCTGGAAGTCAACGACAGCACGAACGCGTGATATCCGCTGCATCAGCGCGGACCCATTGATGGATCAGGAGCAACCATGTCCAGTACGTCCCCCAGCAAGCCCATCACCATCATGGCGATCTATGGCACTCGCCCAGAGGGCATCAAGATGGCCCCTCTCGTCCTCGCGCTCCGCGACGATCCGCGCTTCGAAGTACGCGTAGTCGTCACGGGACAGCACAGGGAGATGCTCGACCAGGTGAACCAGAGCTTCGGCATCGTCCCCGACAGCGACCTCGACATCCACGCGCCTGGGCAGAGCCTGACGCAGATCAGCAATCGCACGCTGGAAGGCCTCACAGAGGTTTTGAAAAAAGACCGCCCCGATGCCGTTCTCGTACAAGGAGACACTTCTACCACCTTCGTAGGCGCCTTGGCCGCCTTCTACGCGGAGATCCCCGTGGTGCACACGGAGGCAGGACTGCGGACGGGCAACAAGTACTCCCCGTTCCCCGAAGAGATCAACCGCCGGCTGACCGGGCAGATCGCCAGCCTGCACCTGGCTCCGACGGCGGCGAGCCGCGAGAACCTCCTGAAGGAGAACATCGATGCGTCGACGATCGTGGTCACCGGCAACTCTGTCATCGATGCTCTGCTCATCACCGTGGCTTCACTGCCTCGGATTGAGGAGCCGGCTCTGGCGGAGCGCCTCGCAGAGGGACGACCCGTGGTCCTCGTGACCGCGCATCGGCGCGAGTCGTGGGGTAAGCCTCTCGAGGCTGTCGGCAGAGCGATAGCAGCACTTGCTCGACGGCATCCCGATCACGACTTTGTCTTCCCCGCGCACCGTAATCCTCTGGTTCGCGATGCAATCCGGCCGGCCGTTCAAGATGTGAAGAACGTCCTGATGACGGAGCCTCTTCCCTACGCACAGTTCTGCGCCCTGCTCGAACGGGCGTCCATCATCCTCACCGACAGCGGAGGCGTCCAGGAGGAGGGCCCGTCCCTCGGCAAGCCGGTTCTCGTCATGAGGGAAACCACTGAGCGTCCGGAAGCCGTTGTTGCCGGGGCCGTCAAGCTCGTGGGCACCGACGAAGAGGCGATCGTGCGAGAGGTCTCGATACTCATCACGGATCAGGACGAGTACAGCCGCATGGCCAGGGCTCTCAATCCCTACGGTGACGGACGCGCTGCGGAGCGCACTGTGCGCGCCCTGGCTCGACACTTTGGGTTCGACGATCTCGTCGAGGAGTTCACCTACGAACCCCAGTTCGCTGCGTCAACCACCAGCTGATCCATATCAGATATTGCACGCCGAGCTCCCCGGGCCGTTCCACTGGGGTCCCGGGGAGCCTCGCTGAGGAGATTTCATGAGCAAGCCCTTCCAGCTGACGAGACGGGGGCGAGTCGAGTGGTTCGTCGGTCTGGCCGCCCTGCTGGCCGTGTCCGTCGGAACTGTCTTCGGTCTCACCGATGACACCCTGGTGGAGGGGGAAGGCTCTCCTCTAGCGCAGCAGTATGCAGCCGAGGCGAAGGAGGGCCCAGATGCTCGCGCTGCGGAAGCGGTATTCGATCGTCGATTCGGGCAGACCGGAAAGATGTCCACCTTGGTCCTCTACGACAACACCGGTGAGACGTCCGACGACGCTGAAATGTATGCCGTGGCAACGGCCAATCTGGCGACGCACTTCGGTGAAGCAGAGATCCAGCCGGTGGCTGACTATGCGGCGAACACGATGGAGTCATTCGACGCCGTCATCTACATCGGGACCGACTTCGCGGCCTCCCCTCCTCGAGGATTCCTCGACGATGTCCGTGAAGGCGGGATACCGGTGATGTGGGTCGATCAGAACATCGACGACCTCGCAGGGTGGGAAGCCGGCAGTTCGGCCGCGTTCGTCGATCAGTACGGTTGGGACCCGCACAAGTCCCTCACGGTGGACAGCGGACTGGTGAGGACAGTCGCGTACAAGGACCGTGAGGTGTCCCGCACAGCCGAGGGTGTTGCGGAACTCGCGGCGCCGGTCATCGAGGTTGACGAGGCCGTGGAGGTTCTCGCGACCTCCCAGTGCCGGAACGACGACGGAGCGACGCAGTGCAGTCCGGAGCAACGTGTGCCGTCCAGTGAAGCCCCGTGGGCGATTCGCTCCGGAAACCTCACCTATGTCGCGGAGATTCCTCTGGACTACATCGACGTGAACGATGTCTACCTCATCTACTCCGACTTGTTCTACGACCTCCTGGCCCCGGAGACGCCTGAAGTGAAGCAGGCCGCAGTGCGGCTCGAGGATGTCGGCCCGGAGGCGGACCCGCAGGACCTCCGTGCCGTGGCCGATTTTCTGCACGGGGCCGGCGTGCCTTTCCAGGTTGCAGTGATGCCGATCCACGTCGCACGAACGCCGGATGGAAACGACTGGTACGGGCTGAGCCTGCTGGATCGTCCTGAGGTGGTGGACGCCCTCAAATACATGCAGGAACGGGGAGGGACGTTGATTCAGCACGGAACGACCCATCAGTTCGGGGCGGCCGACAACCCTTACAGCGGGCGCACCGGCGAGGACTACGAGTTCTATCGATACGGCTGCAGCACGAGGGCACAAGAACCGTATGAATTCGGCAAGTGCAAGAACGACTCCTACATCCGCCAGATCGGACCCGTGGCCGAGGACAGCGTGGAGCAGCATGTCGCCCGGATCGAGCAGGGTCGTCAGGTCATGAAGGATGCTGGTCTGGGTGAACCGGTGATCTTCGAAACTCCGCACTACGCCGCCTCAGTCAACGCATACGCCGCCATATCCGAGGTCTACGATGCCCGCTACGAGCAGTCGGACTACTTCGCGGGCATACTGTCGCAGAAGCCCAGCGAGCCCGGGAAGGCCTACAGCCAGCATTTCCCCTACACCGTCCATGACATCTACGGGACCAAGGTCTACCCCGAGAACTTGGGGAACATCACCGAGACCGAGCAGAACAACCACGCCGTCCGTGATCCGAAGTTCCTCGTCTCCCGTGCCGAAGCGAACCTGGTGGTGCGCGAGTCAACGGCCAGCTTCTTCTTCCACCCCTATCTCGATCTGGAGTACTTGAAGAAGACGGTGCAGGGCCTCAAGGACCTCGGATTCGAGTTCGTGCAGGTGTCCGAACTCAAGTGAGCCAGCTCAAGGCGTCGTTGAATCGCCGGTAGGCTGGGCGCGACCCGCCCGTCCTGTCGAAAGGCCGCCCGTGACCATCCCCCAGCTCGCCTCCTACGTCGACCACACGCTGCTCAAGCCGGAGGCGTCCCGCGAGCAGATCGCCACCCTGTGCGCGGAGGCCAGGCAGTACGGATTCGCCTCGGTGTGCGCCAACCCGCTGTGGACGCCGTTCGTGCGGGAGCAGCTCGCGGGCAGCGACGTGCTGACCTGTGCCGTGGTCGGCTTCCCGCTGGGCGCGTCCGCCACGGAGGTCAAGGCGTTCGAGACGGCCACGGCCGTGGCCGCCGGGGCCGACGAGATCGACATGGTCATCGACATCGCCGCCGCCCGCGCCGGCGAGCGCGAGCGGGTCGAGGCCGATGTGCGCGCCGTGGCCGAGGCCGCCCACCAGGGCGGGGCCCGGCTGAAGGTGATCATCGAGACGTGCCTGCTGACCGACGAGCAGAAGGTCCTCGCCTGCGAGGCCGCCGTGGCCGCCGGCGCGGACTACGTGAAGACCTCCACGGGCTTCTCGACCGCCGGGGCCACCGTGGCGGACGTCCGGCTGATGCGGGCCACCGTGGGCCCGGACATCGGCGTCAAGGCCTCCGGCGGGATCCGCACCCGTGAGGACGCCCTGGCGATGATCGATGCCGGCGCCTCCCGGATCGGCGCCAGCAGCGGTCCCGCCCTCCTCGGCTGAGTCCGCCGCGCCCTCCACCGGACACCGCCGCGGCCCGCGCCCGAGCGACTAGACTGACCGCGAGCCCTCAGCGGCCGCCGTGGCCGGCCGCTCCCACCGTCAGAAGGATTGGATCCATGGCCAACCGAGCCCAGTCGTCCATCAGCACCGCGGCGGACGCGTCGACCGGCCGCAGCGGCGGCGCCACCGTCCGCTCCCACTCGGGCCAGGGACGCACGGTCAACAACCTGATCTTCCTCGTGCTGTGCATGGCCATCATGATCGGCAGCTTCGTCGCCTTCGCCAGCTACCCCAACAGCCCGCTGATCTGGTTCATCGGCCTTGGCCTCTACGCCCTGGCACTGCTGATCCCCGTGGGCATCCTGCAGAACAGCACCGCGAAGAAGGCCGAAGGCGGGCGCACCATCCTCATGCACGTCCCGCCGAGCACGGAGGTCGCCGGCGAGCCGACCACCGCGGCGGCCTTCCCGGACCCGCCCCGCAACATCGGCACCCGGGACGCCGAGGTCCGTGCCGAGCACAAGAACGACACCCTGGGCAAGGCGACCCAGTAGCCCGTCCCGCACCACGACGCACGGCCCCCTCCCGCACCCGCGGCAGGGGGCCGTCGGCGTTCCGGACGAGGCGGTCGCGCGGAGCAGCCGGGCGTCGGTCGGTGCGACTAGACTGGCTGGGAATGCTTCGCGGCCGCCTGTGACCGGCCGCCTCACACCGCCAGAAGGGTTAGATCCATGGCCAACAGAGCCCAGTCCTCCCCCAGCGCCTCGGCGGACGCGTCGACCGGCCGCAGCGGCGGCGCCACCGTCCGCTCGCACTCGGGCCAGGGACGCACGGTCAACAACCTCGTGTTCCTCGCGCTGTGCATGGCCATCATGATCGGCAGCTTCATCGCCTTCGCCAGCTACCCGAACAGCCCTCTGATCTGGATCCTCGGCCTTGGCCTCTACGCCCTGGCCCTGCTCATCCCGGTGGGCATCCTGCAGAACAGCACCGCCAAGAAGGCCTTCGGCGGCCGCACGGTCCTCATGGACGTCCCCTCGACCACCGAGGTCCCCGAGATGGGGCGGGGCCGCACCGCCGCCGCGTTCGACGACGGCCCCCGCGACGCCCGCGAGCGCGACGCCAGGACCGCGGCCGTCCACCACGGCGACAAGTACGGCAAGAACGTCGAGTAGGGCCGCGCCGGGTCCGACGACGACGACCCGACGACCGCTCGCACCGCAAAGGTCCCCTCCCACCGCGGGAGGGGACCTTTTCCGTGCCCGGTGGCCCGGACTGCGGAGGCTGGGCCGATGGATCAGGCCGTGGCCGGCTCCTTCGCGAAGACGGCCTCGACCACGCCGCGGGCCCAGGCGAGCACTGCGCCGTCCACGAGGTCCTTGCCGCCGATCCGCTCGGTCTTGGGCTTGGGGATGAGCACCTGGAAGGTGTCGGTGCCGGGCACCGCCTTGACCTGCGCGCCCGGGTAGAGGCGGGTGAGCCGCATCTGCCGGGACTCGGGGAGGTCGGCCGGGGCGAAGCGGACCATGTTGCCCTGCGCCGCGACGTCGGTGAGGCCGGCGGCGCGGGCGGTCACCCGGAAGCGGGCGACCTCGAGCAGGTTCTGCACGGGTTCGGGCACCTCGCCGTAGCGGTCCACGAGCTCGTCGGCGACCTCCTGGATCGCCTCCTCCGTGGCGGCGTTGGCGAGGTTGCGGTAGGCCTCCAGGCGCAGCCGCTCCCCCGGGACGTAGTCGTGCGGCAGGTAGGCGTTGACCGGCAGCTCGATCTTCATCTCGGTGGGCCGCTCGTCCTCCTCGCCGCGGTACTCGGCGACGGCCTCGCCGACCAGGCGCAGGTACATGTCGAAGCCCACCCCGGCGATGTGCCCGGACTGCTCCCCGCCCAGCAGGTTGCCGGCGCCGCGGATCTCGAGGTCCTTGACGGCCAGCTGCATGCCGGCGCCGAGCTCGTTGTGGGCGGCGACGGCCTTGAGCCGCTCCAGCGCCGTCTCGGAGAGCGGCTTCTCGGCCTGGTACAGGAAGTAGGCGTAGGCCCGCTCCCGGCCGCGGCCCACGCGCCCGCGCAGCTGGTGGAGCTGCGAGAGGCCGTAGCGGTCCGCGCCGTCGACGATCAGGGTGTTGGCGTTGGCGATGTCCAGGCCGGTCTCCACGATGGTGGTGCAGACCAGAACGTCGAACTTCTTCTCCCAGAAGTCCACGATGATCTGCTCGAGCCGGGACTCGGACATCTGCCCGTGCGCCACGGCGATCCGGGCCTCGGGCACGAGCTCGGCGAGCTCCTTGGCCTTGCGCTCGATCGAGGAGACCCGGTTGTGGATGTAGAACACCTGGCCCTCGCGCATGAGCTCGCGCCGGACGGCGGCGGAGACCTGCTTGTCGGTGTAGGCGCCCACGTAGGTGAGCACGGGGTGGCGCTCCTCCGGCGGGGTGGCCAGGGTGGAGGTCTCGCGGATGCCGGTCAGCGACATCTCCAGGGTGCGCGGGATGGGGGTCGCGGACATCGCCAGGACGTCCACGTTGGTCCGCATCGCCTTGAGCTTCTCCTTGTGCTCCACGCCGAAGCGCTGCTCCTCGTCGATGACCACGAGGCCGAGGTCCTTGAACTGGACCTCCTTGGACAGCAGCCGGTGGGTGCCGATCACCACGTCCACGGACCCGTCCTTCAGCCCGGCGAGCGTCTCCTTGGTCTCCTTGGCGGTCTGGAACCGGGAGAGTGCGGCCAGGCGCACCGGGAAGCCGGAGAAGCGCTCGGTGAACGTCTCGGCGTGCTGCTGGGCCAGCAGCGTGGTGGGCACGAGCACAGCCACCTGCTTGCCGTCCTGCACGGCCTTGAACGCCGCGCGCACCGCCACCTCGGTCTTGCCGTAGCCCACGTCCCCGGAGATCAGCCGGTCCATGGGGACCTCCCGCTCCATGTCCGCCTTGACCTCGTCGATGGTGGTCAGCTGGTCCGGCGTCTCGATGTAGGGGAACGCCTCCTCGAGCTCGCGCTGCCACGGGGTGTCCTCCGCGAAGGCGTGCCCGCGGGAGGCCATCCGCGCCGAGTACAGGCGGATCAGCTCGTTGGCGATGTCCCGGACGGCCTTCTTGGCGGCGCGCTTGGTCTTGTTCCAGTCCGTCCCGCCCATCTTGGACAGGGTGGGGGTCTCGCCGCCCACGTAGTTGGTGACCTGGTCCAGCTGGTCGGTGGGCACGAACAGGCGGTCCCGCGGGCCGTTGCGCTTGGAGGGCGCGTACTCGAGCACCAGGTACTCGCGCACGGGCTTGGGCTGGCCGGGCTTGATCATCGCCCCGGCGATGGGCCGCTGGATGAGCTCCACGAACTGGCCGATGCCGTGCTGCTCGTGCACCACGAAGTCGCCCTGGCTCAGCGCCAGGGGGTCCACGGCGTTGCGCTTGCGCCGCACCGGGAGCTTGCGCATGTCCTTGGTGGTGTAGGGGCTGGCCTTGCCCAGCAGGTCCGCCTCGGTGAGCAGCACGATCCGCGGCCCGTCCAGGGCGAAGCCCTTGCCGGCCACGGCGGTGGTGAGCTCCACGATCCCGGGCTGCGGCTGCTCGGCGAGGGTCTCGCGGCGGGCGGCGGGGATCTCCGCCTCGTGCAGCAGCTCCGCGATCCGGGTCAGCGGACCGGGTCCTTCCGTGACGGCGACGACGCGCCAGCCGTCCGCCACCCGCCCCTGCAGGAACTCGAGCATCGCCTCGACGTCACCGTGGAAGCCCAGCGGATCCCGGGCGGCCACGGTGAGGGTGTCGGCGTCCGAGTCGATCAGCGCGATGTCCTCCGCGGCGGTGTCCGCATCCACGTCCTGACCGGCCACCGCGTTGACGTTGAGCGCGGTGACGGCCCACCAGCCGAGACCGGTTTCCAGCGCGGTGGCCCGGGCCTCGGCGAGGGTCTGGAAGGACCCGGAGGCCAGGGTGCGGCCCTCGCCGTCGTCGTTGCGCACCACGTGCTCGGCGGAGGTGATGTCGATGGGCGCGGACTGCCCGTCCGAGGCGGAGTCCCACGCGGCGAGGAGGAACTCCTCGTTGGTGGCCACGAGGTCGTGGGCGCGGGTGCGGACCTTCTCCGGCTCCATGACCACCACGAGCGAGCCGGGCGGGAGCAGGGAGAGCATGGGCACCAAGCCGTCCACCAGCAGCGGCGCGAGGGACTCCATGCCCTCCACGTAGATGCCGCCGGCGATCCGCTCGAGCATGGACTCCGCGCCGGGCAGGGAGTTCTTGAGCTTCGCGGCCCGGGACATCACGGACGGGGTGATGAGCACCTCGCGGCACGGCGGGGCCACGAGCCGCTCCGGGTGGTCCCCGGTGGTCAGGGTGCGCTGGTCGGCCACGGCGAACCAGCGCAGCTCGTCGACCTCGTCCCCGAAGAACTCGATGCGCACCGGGTGGTCCTCGACCGGCGAGAACACGTCGATGATCCCGCCGCGCACGGCGAACTCCCCGCGCCGGGTCACCATGTCCACCCGGGCGTAGGCGGCCTCGGCGAGCGAGGTCACGGCGGCGTCGAAGTCGAGCTCCTCGCCCCGGGCGAAGCGCACCGGGGCCATGTCCCCCAGGCCTTCGACGACGGGCTGGAGCACGGAGCGGACCGGGGCCGTGACCACCCGCAGCGGGCGCTCGGCGTCCTTGCCGGCCAGCCGGCGCAGCACGTCCAGGCGGCGGCCCACGGTGTCGGAGCGCGGCGAGAGCCGCTCGTGCGGCAGGGTCTCCCACGCCGGGAACTCCGCGACCTCCTCGGCCGGCAGGTACGCGCCCAGGGCCGCGGCGAGGTCCTCGGACTCGCGGCCGGTCGCGGTCACGGCCAGCAGCACCGGGGCGCGGGAGTCCGCCGGCGCGGGGGCGTCGTCGAGGGCGCCGCGCAGCTGGGCCGTGAGCACCGCGCGCATCCCGTCCGGGGCGCTGATCACGGTCTCGGCGCTGCGCTCCCCCGGCGGCAGGCCGGCCTGGGTGCGGAGATTGGCGAAGGAGCGCTCCGCCCCGAGGGCGGCGAGCAGTCCGGACAAGGTCATGGGGTGGCAGTCTCCTGGGACGCTGAGTGGGGTGCTGGTGGAGCACAGAGGCTGTCGGAGCCAACGTTCGCGGGCCCCAGCTTACTCCCGGGCCCCGACAGGGCCCCGTCCGGTTCTCCCGGTCCCGCCGACAGCCCGGGGCCACGGGCGCCCGCCTACCATGGGAGCACGCAACCGCCGCTGCCGATCCGCCGCAACCGAGGAGTCCTCCATGGCCGTCACCGCCTCCACCACCGTCCCCGCTCCCCTCGACCAGGTCGTGGTGACCTTCACCGACGAGGAGTTCATCCGGCACGTGACCCACCGCGCCGGGGCCACCCTGGACTCGGTGGAGGTCGTCGGGGACGTCGAGGCGCAGTTCGCCGTGACCACGGTGCGGACCATGGCCGCGGACCGGCTGCCGGAGATGGCCCGGAAGTTCGTGGGCTCCTCGGTGCAGCTCACCCAGGTGGACACCTACCACACCCCGGACGCGGACGGGATCCGGATCGTTCGCACCGAGATCTCCGTGGGCGCCCTGCCGGTCTCCGGCTCCGCCACCCAGACGCTCACTCCGCAGGGCGGGTCCACCGACGTGCACGTGCACTGCGTGGTCAAGGCCAACATCCCGTTCGTGGGCAAGATGGTCGCCGAGGCCGCCGAGCCGTTCATCGGCAAGGCCCTGTCCCTGCAGTCCCAGGAGGCCGAGGCCTGGCTCGCGAAGCGCTGAGTCCAGCCGGTGGGTCGGCTGCCCGGAAAGCAGCCACATACTTGTCGTATTCGCGGACTTGGCACCGTAGCTCGTCGGGCGAGCCGTGACTTGTGACGCATTGAGCAGGAGGCTCCTGTGCCTGTCCCCCCATCGAGACCGCCTCACCCCTGTGGGATGACGGTACGGCTCACCCGGCTGAAGATATTGCTCGGGGTCGTGATCCTGGTGTGCTCCGGATGCACCATCGATCTGGGAAACAGCAGTCCTGCCCCAGAGAGCGATGTGCGCACCGGGTTCGTGCGAGCAGAAGGCAGGGGCTTGGTAGTCGATGGACAGCCCACTCGTCTCAAGGCCGTCAACTTCACCAACGAGTACGAACTGGACATCGCGCCCAACGAGCTGCTGACATCCGGCCACCATTCCGAACGTGACTACGAGCGCGTGAAGGACCTGGGGTTCGACAGCATCCGTTTCGCATTCAAGGGTGACTGGTACATGGAGGACCCGGAGTCGTTCTGGGCGTGGCTGGACCAGAACGTGGAGTGGGCCCGGCAGCACGGTGTCCGGCTGATCCTCGACCTCCACATTCCCATCGGCGGCTATTGGCTGGGGTCCAGCACCGGCGCCGCCGACTTCGACATGTGGACCGACGACGAACTCCGACAGCAGAACATCGATCTTTGGGCGAGCATCGCGAAGCGCTACCGCGAGGAGCCTGCCGTCGCGGCCTACGACCTGCTGAATGAGCCGGTGACGATTGATTCGAGCGGCGAGCAATGGCGGAGTCTCGCACAGGACATCGCTGATGCGATCCGGTCAGTGGACCAGAACCACCTTCTGGTGGTCGGCGCCGTCTACGGTATAGACGGCGCCTTCGACCCGGAGGGAGCGAAACGTCATCTGCTCGTGGACGATGACAACGTCATGTACGACTTCCACTTCTACGACCCCTACCGGTACACGCACCAGTTCGCGTCGTGGGTGCCGACGCTCCGGGACGGCGGCCGCTATCCCGATCCCGATCACCTGGTCCCGACCACTCCGCCACGGGTGCTGAAGGGTAACCGCATCGGCACGCCACCCCTGCCGACCGGGACGACCAGCTGGACGGAGTTCGACAGCGGCAAGGTCACCCTCGACGAACGCGCCGCCACGACAGCTTCTCCTCAGATCGTGGTGGAGGGCGGAATGAGCGGGACCGTTCACATCGACAGCATCAGCGTCACGGAGTACGACCCCTCCGGGGTCGAAATCCGCGAGGTCCTCCAAGATCAACTGACCGGGGACAGCACCACCACGTGGTTCCCCTGGACGGGCCAAGACGGTGGAGCATCGTCCGTGACGCACATGAGGGAGTCCTCGGGACATCAGGACGACGCCAGCCTGTCGATCAGTGGAACAGTGACGTCCGGAGCTGGTTGGAGCAGCAGCGAGAATCTGTTCACGGTGGTGCCCGGCAATCAATATCGCATTCAGGGATACATGCGCGGTGACGAGGTGACCGGGCTCCAGGGCAGAAGTCCCCGGGTGGGACTCCAGTTGGAACTCTACGGTGAACAACACGACGCGCCGGGAGACGGCTTCATGGCGCGCGACATCGAGTATCTCGACCAGATCATGGCGGAGAATCTCCGGTTCGGCGCCGAGCACGAGGTTCCGATGTCGGTGCTCGAATTCGGTGCGGTCCGGCATGTTTTCGAGATAGACGGCAAAGGCGGCGATCAGTGGGTCAGCGACGTGCTGACCCTGCTGCGGAAGTACGACCTCAGCTTCGCCTATTGGGAGTACCACGGCCCGGAAATGGGCATCTACCTGGACCTGGACGGCGAAGAAGGTGAACCGAACGACGCACTACAGGAGACCCTGCGGCGCGAACTGCTCACGGACGATGACTGATGCCCGCCAAACAGCGCCTCGGACGAACACGGACGCACGATCCGAAGCAGAGGTCCGTGGCAACCAGCGCCTCCTGTCCCGGCGTTGATCTCGGCACAACCGCGGAACGCGTCCGGCACAACGCGGACGCGCGCTACTGGGACGCCGCGCTCCAGTGCACCGTCCGGACGAGCAGGAGCGTCATGGTCAGCAGCTTCACCGTGATCCGCACCATTGCCGCGACCTCGCCCCAGGGACCGCCGAACAGGCCGGGGCGGACGGCGCCCACCAGGATGTAGCCCACGGCGACGAGCACGAAGGGCACCACGGTGGCCAGCAGCGCCCAGGACTCGGTGCGCGCGCGGGCTCCGCTCCGGCGGTGCAGGTGGATCAGACCACCGACCAGCACGAGTCCCGACACCGCCCAGAACAGCAGTCCGCCGAGCTCCTGGGCCGTGGTCGCGCCCAGCGAGGGCAGCAGCCGGTCGAGGGCGAGGCGGGCGCCCACCCGCTCGTGGATGCGGAAGAGGTCGTCGGCGATCAGCAGCAGGAAGACACCGCCCCATGCGGCGAGCACGCGGTGCGCCGACTGCCGCAGGCCCAGGCGAAGAAGCAGGACGGCGGCGGCGCCGAGCTGGAGCAGCCCGAAGAGCTCCATCAGGGAGCCGTCGATCCCGCCGTTCCAGAGGGTGCTCGTGCGGAAGATGCGGAACCAGCTGCCGTCCGGGTCCAGGACGAATCCGCCGCGGTGGAGGACATGGGCGATCAGCAGCAGGGCGTTCACCACCATGACCACACCCGCGATCTGCACGGGCCGAGGCACGGCAGCCTTCCGCGCCCACAGCTCGCGGGCGAGCGTCACCGCGCGTGGAACTTCTGCTGCGCCTCGAGCAGGCCGTTCTCGACAAGGTGCTCCACCGCGTCGGCGGCGTCGTCGAGCAGGAAGGGCAGTTCTTTCCCCTCGGTGGAGGAGAACGGCTTGAGCACGTAGGAGGCGGCGTCCATCCGGCCCGGCGGGCGGCCCACGCCCACCCGCACGCGGTAGTAGTCCTTGGTGGACAGGGCCTTGGACATGTCCCGCAGGCCGTTGTGCCCGCCCTCTCCCCCGCCGATCTTGAGCTTGAGGGCGGCGAAGGGAATGTCGATCTCGTCGTGCACGGCAATCACCCGCTCGGCGGGGATGTCGTAGAACTTGGCGAGGCCGGCCACGGGCCCGCCGGAGGTGTTCATGTAGGTCATGGGCTTGGCCAGCACCACCCGCGGGCCGCCCGGGCGCAGCCGGGATTCCAGGACCTGGGCCCGGGTCTTGTGCACCTTGAAGGTGCCGCCGAGCCGGGAGGCGAGCTCGTCGAGGACCATCTGGCCCACGTTGTGCCGGGTCCGGGCGTACTCGGGCCCGGGGTTGCCCAGTCCCACGACCAGCCATGCGTCGGACATCGGTGCCTCCATCAAAGGTGAGAAGAGTGGGGGTGTGAAGAGTGCGGTCATACGAAGTGCGGGGCGGCTCGCAAGCCGCCCCGCACTTCGAGGATCACGTGGATCGGGTGAGCGGTGAGGCTCAGGCCTCGTTCTCGGGGACCACGTCGCCCGTGGGGGCCTCGGTCTCGCCCTCGGTGTCGCCGAGGTCCTGGGCCTGGGGCTCGGAGACGTTGATGACCAGCAGCTCCGCGTCGGAGACCATGGTCACGCCCTCGGGCAGGCGGACGTCGGCGGCGTAGACGTGGTCGCCCACGCCGTGGCCGTCGAGGTTGATGGTGACGGAGTCGGGCACGTTCAGGGCGTCGGCCTCGACGGTGAGGGTGTTCTCCTCGACGTTGTGCACGGCGGTCGGGTCGACCTCGCCGATGACGTGGACGGGGATCTCGACCTCGACGCGCTCGCCGCGGCGCACGGCGAGCAGGTCGATGTGCAGGATCTCGGGGCGGGTGGCGTGGCGCTGGATGTCCTTGACCATGACCAGCTGGGTGCTGCCCTCGACGTCGAGCTCGAGCACGGCGTTGGAGTGGCGCACGGCGAGCATGGTCTCGTGGCCGGGGATGATCACGTGCTGCGGCTCGGCGCCGTGGCCGTAGACGACCGCGGGGATCTGGTCGTTGTTGCGGATGCGGCGGGCGTAGCCCTTGCCGAAGTCGCTGCGCGTGGTGGCCGGGATGCGGATGGTGTCAGCCATGGGAACTCCTCGAAGTCGGGTCTGTCGTCTGAATGGCCAGGCGATACCGGCCGCAGACCCTCCCCCGTCGTCTGGACTCCGAGCGACGCGCCTCGCGGGGCGCCGCACCGGTGGGGGCGGGAACGTTCAACCAGCCG
The DNA here is from genome assembly GCF_040981005.1 of Kocuria sp. CPCC 205258. Classification (NCBI taxonomy): domain Bacteria; kingdom Bacillati; phylum Actinomycetota; class Actinomycetes; order Micrococcales; family Micrococcaceae; genus Kocuria; species Kocuria sp. CPCC 205258. The sequence goes on from NZ_JAVKPS010000009.1 coordinate 111,815, forward strand.
TCGTCGATCACGGGACCCGCAGGGGTCCCCTCGCCTTGGCAACCGCACCAGGCTAGCACGGGCGGCCCATGCGCTGAACGACGGCACAGTCACAGCAGGATCCTGCCGTGGCAGAGGGTGGTCCCTTCCTGCACGCCGCCCAGATCACGCACTTCCGGCATCGACAGCAGGACCCTGCTCGTCAGGGATGGGGCGCGCCGTACTGGTCCGTCGGCGTCATCTCGAACTGGATCACGGCCGGGCTCTCACCCAGGACGCTCGGAAACACCGGGACGTCCGTGACCAGCGGGGTCGTTGCGAACACCAGCATCAGCACGAGTCCGGCCACCAGAATCGCGACCACCTACCGCAGCAGGGAGTCATGGCCGGCCCTCGGCGCCGCGACCGGAGCCGGGAGGCCACGGCACGGTCTCGTTCAGCCGTGCGCCTGCGCGCCATGGCGTTCCCCCACGGTGCGCTCGAGGGAGACAAAGGGATCACCCACCAGGCGGAACTGGCGCCAGGCGCGTGCTGCACCGGGGTTGCCCCGCACCTCGTGGTCGACCGCCGCCACGAGGTGCGCCGCGGTGGGGCCCGTTCCCGTAGCGAGAAGACCCACCACGATGTCGGCGAGATCCTCGGCCTCCGCCGTTTGCAGGGCGCGGGCCGCCCCGAGATAGGCTCCCGCCACGCCGCCCTCGACGACCCGGTTGCCGAAGGGGACACCGCTGCGGGAACCTTTCAGCGTGTCGCAGGCGAAGGCGACGACCAGTCCTGCCGGACGGCCCCGCCCTGCCGATGCGGGGTCGACGTGGTTCCAGCGCACCCCCTGGTATCCGCCCCATCCCCGCGGACGCCCGTGACCGGCGTAGAGCACCACCGAGGGGCCCGACCGCAGCGCCGCGACCAGGTCCTCCCGTCGCGCCCGGTCGGCGCGCAGATCCGCCACACTGCACCCGGCCCGGGTCAAAGTGTCGGCCCAGCGCCCGGCGGGGCCGAGGAACACGTCCTTGGCCATGGCGGAGACCACCCACGGCGCTTCCGCAGCGGCCGGAGGACCCGGGACGGGCAGGTCCGCCGGCACGTCGGCCCGGACGAGCGCCACTGCCCGGCCGTCGATCGCCGGCGCGGGAACCGAGCGGTACGGCCTCCAGCGGCGCGGGGTCACCAGGACGAACGCGTCGGCATCCGTCCCGGCGATCCGCTCGCGCAGGCGGAACGGATCGCGGGTCCTGGTGCCGGTCTCCGGGAGAACCACGACGTCCGTCCTGCCGCCCCCGATCGACGCCGTGAGGCGCCGGGCCGCCTCGGCCGCTGCGGCACGGGCCCCCTCCCCGCCGGACGCGGCCAGCACCACGACTCGCAGGCCCGCCGGACCCTCCGGGCGTGCCGGGAGGTGACCGGGCACGTCATGCCGTCCGGACCACGTCGATGTACGGCTGCCAGTCGGCCCACTCGATCTCCACGAGCCCCCTCTCGTACTTCCGCACGTGGTAGTGCATCACGATCTGCCCCTGCTGCTCGCGGTTGAACGACTCGAAGTTCCCCCGAGCTGCCCGCAGCTCGTCCTGGGCGCCCTCGCCGCTGGCTTCACCCTCGGGATTCTCGTTGTATCCGTAGTTGTAGCCTTCCGGAGTGGTCTGCGCGTGAATGGCTTCGATCAGGTAGATGGGACCCACCGCGAAGTTCTGCCACACGTGCGTCAGTTCGTGGATCAGGACGGCGTCCGTGAGCGGCTCGCGAGCGTCCCTGTTGATCAGCGTCCCCGTGACGAAGGCCCGGGCCTCCGGGCTGTCGTTGAAAAGGCCCTGAATGCCGAAGATGATGTCGTTGTCCAGGCTCTCGGCCGAGATGGACACCAGGTCGAGGTCGATGGAGCCTCCGAAGACGCGTCCGGCGACGAACTTCTCGGGGTCGCTGAGCGGCCGGTACGTGGCCAGGAGGTTGAGGAGTCCGGCCACGACCGTGCCGAGAAAACCGCCCCCGACCTCCAGGGCTCCCGCCAGCATCTCGCGCAGCGGCTGTTCCAGGCGGCGTGCGGCGTCGATCACTTCGCGCACCGCGTCCTCGCCTGCGGACTGCGCGGCCGCCATGATCTCGGTCCAGGTGGACCCGATGTCCCGGAGCGCTGTGAGGAGGTTGTCCCACGCCGCGGCGGGGTTCCGGAGCGTGGCCGCGAAGAGGTCGGCCAGTTCGACCCCGAGCTCCAGGATCGCTCGGACGGCCGCGGTCACGAACTCCACGGACCGCAGCAGCAGGCGACCGGCCAGGTCAGCGAGCTCGTACCCGGCGTCGAGCAGCCCCCGGACGAAGCGCCCGACGCCCGGCAGGAAATCGGTCTCCAGATAATTGAGGACATAGGTGACGGAGTTCCGCAGCCGGGTGGTGGCCCGGCCGATCTGCTCCCACACCTCGTCGACAACGGCGGCCGCCTGCTCCTTCGCCCACCGGTACAGGTCGAGGAGGTCCTCGTGCACCGACTCCCACGCCGCCACCACGGCCTCGAACGCCGCCTCGCCCTGCCCGACGACCCAGTCGAGCACCTCCGTCAATCTCCGGCCCGCGAACCGCAGCGCCGTCATGACCTGGTGCACGACGTTCCCCACGGCGCCCTCGAGGTGGTCCAGCGCCCAGCGCATGATGTCGCCCACTCCCACGACGTCGGCGAGACCCACGACGATCTTCCGCAGGGTGTAGTAGGTGCCCTTGGCCGCTTCGAGGAGGAGCGCACCGACCTCGGCGCCGGCCCGGACCGCGGCCTCCACCAGGCGCTTGGCGATCCGGTAGGTGGTCCGCAGCGTCTCCCCCACGAACTCGACAAGGGTCTTCCCCAGGGCGAACGCCGCCTCGACCACCTTCGTGAGCAGGTCCGCCGCGAGCCCGGCCGCCTCCCGGAGCAGCTGCCCGAACGTGCGGCCGAGGGCGAACAAGCCGTCGACGACGGTGCGCATCAGGGCCAGGCCGAACTGTCCCACCGAGGTCGCCAGGTCGACCAAGGACTTGCCCACGGCGACCAGAGCCGCGACCACGTCCCGGGCAAGGCCCACGGCGGCGCCGGCCGCCCAGCGCACCAGGTCCGCGACGGTCTCCCCGATCGATACCAGGGAGCGGACCACGTCCCGGACGGCGCCGGCCACGGAGGCGGCGGCCGCGTCGAGGAGGTCGGAGACGGTCCGGCCCACTTGCCGCAGGCCTCGCACCAGGGCGTCCAACAGGCTCAGGCGACCGGTGATCACGTCGGTGATCAGCGAGGTCACCGTGCGGCCGAGCTCCAGCAGCGCGCCCAGGGTCGCGCGCAGGATCCCCGCGGCGGCGTCGAGGGCGTCTGCCATGATCTGCACGACCGAGCGGCCGATGCCGATCAGCGCTCCGACCACCCTGCGCAGCGCTGTTCCCGCGAGGTCGGCGGCGCTGCGCAGGATCATGGCGAAGGTGACGGCGGCCTCCCGGAGCGCCAGGATGGCCTCGCCCACGAGCGCCGCCGCGAGGCCGGCCACCTCCGTGAGCACCTGTCCCACCGTGGAGCCGACGTCCACGAGCGCCCTCACGACCTTCTTGAACAGGAACACGCCGGCAGCAGCCGCCTCCGTCAGGATCTGGCCGATGGTTCGTCCGGCTTCGAACAGCGCCTCGATCAGGTCACCGACCTGCTGCACGGTCCAGTGCACGATGTCGCCGAGGACGTCAGCGAGCGATCTCCCGGCGTCGACGACGGCATCGACGATCGTCTCCACCGCCTCGGAGATCGCGTCGACGGCGTCCTCGAATCTGTCCCCGACCCACTCGACCGCCCCGCCCGACCCACCGGGCACGGGCCGGGCGGCGCGGTGTCGCCGCAGCACGCCGCCGACGGCGGCAAGCCAGGACGCCACGGCGCGCGTGCTGCCCCCCGCGTCCAACCAGGTGCTCACGAACGGTCGTGCCTCCTGCCGAGGCAGGCCGGCGAGGCGGTCCACGAGCAGCACGCCGCCCCCACTGAGCGTCACCGCGTCGGCCACCACGAGCTGCTCCTGGGCACCCTGCCGGGCGGCCCATCCGACCATGGCTCCCAGGTCCTCGGCCGCCTCGTCGATGTCGGTCGCGGTGTCGAGCAGACCGCGGGCGGCGCGCAGGCCACGCGTGGGCGAGAGGGCAAGGGCTTCGCCCACGGCCGCACCGAAATCGGCCCGCGCCAGTCCCAACTGCCTGATGCCGGCGCCGGCTTTCGCGATGGAGCCGAAGTTCACGGTGGCGATCTGATCGGTGAGAGACATCGGACGGCCCTTTCGCAGGTGGGCGCGCTGATCGGGTGTCCGGGACCGCGGCCGGCGCCAGGGTCCCGTCAGCCGTGCCACGGATCGGCACACAACAGGATGAGGTCAGTCTGGAGGCCCGAGCGTCATTGCCCTGTGACTACCGGCGGGTTGGTTCACTGTCCACCGGTGGGCGCGGCGTGGGCGGTGCCTCCCGCACGGGCCGCCCCTCGCCGGCCGCGGAATGTCTCGAGCTCGGACTCAGCGCCGTGGCCGCAGAGACGCTCCTCCGGCGTGCTGCACGCCGTGCGGCGCGCCCTCACGGGCGTCACCGCAAAAGTGGGGACGGGAACGTTCCACCAGCCGTCATCGGTGGCGGAACCCCCAGATCCACACGCCTCGGTCACGGCTCAGACCGGGACGACCGTCCCCGAGGCCTCGGCCCCTTCCCCTGACCGCACGCTAGGACAAGGGACGATGTCGTTCGCGCTCGACGACGTGGCCACGCCTCCAGGGTGCCGCACCCGCCGGCCAGACGCCACGCCGCTGTCCCCCGTCCGGCGGGCACCATGCTCTGGGAGGCTTCCGGCACTCCTGTCATCTGTTATTCATCCCGTGATTTCATCGATGTGCACTTGTAAAGTCATCGATGGGGGCCGGAACCACGCCGGGGGGCGTAGGAGGAGTGTTCCGGCCCCCGCACACTCGGGGGGAGTGACCAACGTGCTCAAGAAGAACGTGACCGTACGACCCGCCGCCTGGCGGGAGTCCCACATCCGGAGCCTCCGCCGCCTGGACGCGGTGGCCCTGGCCGCCACGATCGGGCTGACGCAGCTGATCCGCTTCGGCCTGGAAGAGGGGTCGTTGCCGTTCGGCGGGGTGCCGGTGCCGTACTGGCTGGTGGGCATCGTGCTCGGAGCCGCCTGGTGGGCCTGGCTCGAGCTGCGGGGCGCCCGCGACGTGCGGCTGATCGGCTACGGGGTCGAGGAGAGCCGGCAGGTGGTCAGCGCCACCCTGGTGTTCTTCGGCGCCCTGGCGATCTCCTCCTACGTGCTCGAGGTGCCGATGGCCCGCAGCTACATCGTCATCGCCCTGCCGCTGGGCACGCTCCTGCTGCTCGCCGGGCGCGGCCTGGTGCGGCGAGGGCTGACCCGCCGCCGGCTCGCCGGGGAGGCGATGTCCCGGACCCTGGTGGTCGGGCGCGTGCCGGGGGTCGTGGAGATGCTCCAGTCCCTGCAGCAGCACCCGGCCGCGGGCTTCGACCCGGTGGCGGTCTACGCGCCGTCGTCGTCCCGGGTCCTGCCGCGCCACCTGGCCCGGGTGCGGATGCCCGAGAACATGCTGCCGGCCGGGGAGGCGCCGTCCGTGGAGGGGATCGTGGCCGCGTGCCGGATGCACCGGATCGAGACCCTCGTGATGGCCGCGAGCGCGCCGCTGAGCTCGGAGGAGGTCCGGCACCTGTCCTGGTACCTGGCCGACGAGCGGATCCGCCTGGTCCTGGACACCGGGCTCACCGACATCGCCGGCCCGCGCATCCACACCCAGCAGCTGGCCGGACTGCCGCTGATCCACGTCTCCACGCCGCGGCTGAGCCGCTCCCGGCGGATGCTCAAGCGACTGGTCGACATCACGGGCGCGGTCGCCGCGCTGGTGGCCCTCTCCCCCGTCATGGCCGTGCTCGCCCTCATCGTCAAGAACCACGACGGCGGGCCCGTGCTCTTCGCCCAGGAGCGCACCGGCCTCGACGGGACGACCTTCAAGATGCTGAAGTTCCGCTCGATGTACACCGACGCCGAGGAGCGCAAGGCCGCGCTGATGGCCGCCAACGACGCCAAGGGCGGGGTGCTGTTCTTCATGGAGAACGACCCCCGGGTCACCACCCCCGGACGGTGGATGCGGAAGTACAGCCTCGACGAGCTCCCGCAGTTCCTCAACGTCCTCAGGGGCGAGATGTCCCTGGTGGGCCCGCGTCCGCCGCTGCCCTCCGAGGTCGCCCAGTACGAGGAGCACGTGCACCGCCGGCTGCGCGTCAAGCCGGGCATCACCGGCCTGTGGCAGGTCTCCGGCCGGGACGACCTGGACTGGGAGCAGGCCGTGCGGCTGGACCTCTACTACGTGGAGAACTGGTCCCCGGTGCAGGACTTCGTGATCCTGCTGCGCACGGTCAAGACCGTGGTCGCCAAGGAGGGAGCACACTGAACGCCCCTCCCCGATCCCGGTGGCACCCACCCGCAGCGACACCGGTGCACTGCGTGAACCGCCGGCCGCGACGCGGACCGGACAGCTGCCCCGTCGGCGTAGCGACGGATGTCACCACCCGTCCGACGGTCGCCACACTCCGCCGTTCTTGGCCGGCGGAAGTGGAGGAGTCAGCAGTACCAGCAACTACCACCACTGGGCGCTGACGAACCGCTCAGGCGCGCCGGCTCATCTTGGCGACCATGAGCGTCAGCACCGCCCGACCGATGAGACTAACGGTGCGCAGCGCCAGGGGTAGTCGCAGGGATGGTGGTGAGACTCCGATTCTCGTCCTCCAACGGAGGATGGATGGGCACCGGCTTCGGGGCGAAGGACGTGGGCTCATATACCTCGTTGTTCTTGCACCACACACGGACTCGGCTGACTGTCGTGCCGTCGGTGACCGTTTTGGGGTCCACAGCCGAGAAGGCTTCCCTGGCTTGTGCCTTCGTGATTCCCGGTGCATCGATGCTGACCTCGACCCTCGTGTAAGGGGCGCCCTGAGCGTTCAGCTGGGCTTTTTGGGCCATACGGACAATCTCCGCCGGGTCGGTGGTGGTATATCCCTTGAGCTGGAGTGGCCGTGGCGGAGTGCCGATCGTCCCGTCGATGCCTTGGTAGCTGTCACCGAACAACTCGATGTGCTCACCCGTTTTTGCCGCCAGCTGCTTGGCTTCGGCGATCTCTTTGGGAGTGGGCCGCTCCTTGTTGTACCGGATCGACACGTTGTCGCCCTGATCGACAGGTCCGTGCTTGGCAGATGGGTTAAGCGGATCTCCCTTGCGGAGTTCTTCGGCTTGAAGAGCGCGGGCCTGTTGCTCCTTGACTTCCTTGAGCTGTCTTTTCAGCATGTTGGCTACTGCAGCAGGGTCTTTGTTGGCGAGGGCGGCGTCAATGCCGGCGTTGATCTCTGCAGGGGACTTGCCGGCGTTGAATCCCTCCTCGATGCGTTCGGCGATCCAGCGATCGAAGGCCAGCTGCTGCTCAGGGCTCAGACGAGCCCGGACGGGGTGACCTGATGCGGCGGGCACACGGTTTATCCCGGCTTCGACATCGCGAAGTTGCTGCGGGGTCGGGGATTCCGGCACACCTGCGCCCCGACCCAGGCGGGAGCGGATCCGGGTGCGGAGGGACTCGGCGGCCGTGACCAGGGCGGGAAAGCGCCGGAGCAGGGAATTGACCGCGGAACTGGCGATCGCCCCCAGGAGGGCAAGCAGGCCCAGAAGCACCAGTGCGATGGACGAATCGGCGATCAACCCGTAGTCGTTCTCGTGCTGTTCGGGGGTGCGGCGGCGGTCAAGATTGTCCAGCGCATGGGCCAGGCTGACCAACTGGAGGGAAGCATCAGCGACGAGGATGGCGATGCCGATGGTTTCGAGTGCGGCCACTCCGACGATCGGGGTGCCGATGATGGAGCCGATGATGAACGCGGCGATGGACACTTGGGCGGTGAAGGACGCGACGATGGCCATCAGCGAGCGTGCGGAGGCCAGCAGATGGTCAAACCCCACGCTGTAGTCCCCGGCCAGCATGGCAGTGAACCCCGCACCGAGCTCTTTGACCAGAGTCGGTACGTGGCGGTACAGCGCGACTCCGGGAACCAGAACTTCGAGGGCTGCGTCCTTGATCACCTGCCACCAGTTGGCTTTGACGTAGTCGTAGCGCACGGTCAGATGTCGCCACACGGCCGCCCAGCGGGTCTGGAGTGCCGGATCGGCCCGGGCTTCGGCCGAAGCCTGCTGGCGTTGCACCACCGCGGGGCCGCCGGCCGCTGGAGCCTGCCTGAGGCGGGGGGCCACGTACTGGGCGAGGACGGACTGCATCTTGTCCGGGGCCTTGGCCACCAGGCCGGCCACGACGTCTCTGATGTACTCCAAGGCCTGCCCCGGGGCTTCGATGAGCATGACGAAGGCCTTCACCGCGCCGTCCTTGAGGACTTTGGCGATCTGCCACAGGACTTTGCCGGCGTTCCAGATCCGGCGGGCGACCGCGCCGATCTTGGCGCCGATCTTGGCGATACCGCTTTTCAGCACCGACACGAACCGTCCGACCGCCACCCGACACCGGCGGGCCAGGGCGAGGGCTCGATCGCTCAAGGATCGGGCCAGGGCGGTGAGCCGGTTGATCCCGGCCGAGACGCGGCTCTGGATCCATGTTCTGGCCGCACTCGTCGCCGCCGAGATTCTGGCCACCGCCTTGCCCAGAGCGCCTCGGACCGCGCCCAGGAATGCCCCTACCCGGATGCGCACCGCATTGCGGGCAGCATCGAGCAGCGCACTTGCTCGCGTGCGGGCGGCATCGTAGAGGCGGGAGGCGGCAGCGCCGACCGACCGGGCGCCTCGTCCGATGGCTGAGACCCCAGAGGAGACGGCGTTCTTGGCCCGATCCCACCACGACCTCTGCACCGGTACCTGTTGAACCGGTGGTCCCTCTCTGGTGACGGCGGTGACTTCGGCTTGGGCGGCCTGCCGGGCCGCGGCCATGGTAGCGGTGACCTCCACAGAAACCGCTCCCTGCTCGGCGGTCGCCTGCTGGGCATAGTCGTCCGTCGCCGCGGCCTGTTCAGTGCGCCAGGTGGCTTTCCGGGCCGCAACCGCCTGGGCAGCGGCGGTCCGTTCGGCCTGCTGGGCGCCCAGCGTGTCCTGCTGGGCCTGGGCCAAGGAGGTGGTGGTCTGCGACAGCTCCTGCTCGACAGCCTGGCGGTGCTGTCCCAGCAGCGTGGCCGCGGCCGCGGAAGCCGCTGCTCCTTCTTGTCGCAAGGTCGGCCCATAGGCTTCATTCATCAAGGCCGACGCTGCTTGCTCCATGGCGGGGGCCACCGGCGGAGTGATGGGCGCCGGAGTGGTGGCCGCAGTCAGGGGCCCGGCGGGGATGTCCGGGGCAGAAGCCACAGCGGCAGCGGGGCCGATCTCCTGACCGGTGGGCAGCTGCTCCATCCCGGCCTGGGCTTGCCCGGCGGCGGTGGCCAATCCGGCCCGGGCGCCGGTAGTGGCTGCGGCGATGCTAGCTGTTTCGTCTTCTGCTGCGGGTTCGGCAGTCAGCTCCGGGACCCGCAGTTGCACCGGCCCCACCTGCGGTGGGGCCGGTGTGGGCGGCAGGGCCTTGGGAGCAGGAATGGCCGAGACCTGGTTGGCGCCCGTGGACGCCGCCTGGTCGATTGTCACTTCGGTCTCTTCGGCCACTGCGGTCAGCTGCTCCTCCGCAGCACTTGGGGTGAGGCCTCCGAGACCTGGAATCCATGCCGCCGACGCGGACAGGTCCGGTGGCGGGGCAGGTGCCGAGCTGGCCAGCCCGTAGATACTGACCGGTTTGGGAGCAGGGGGGCCTTCTCGGCCCGGGGTCGGCGGCAGAGGAGGCGCCGGAGCCGGGGTCTTGAGCACCGGCGGTGGCCCGATCACCTGCCCCGGCCCCGGCACCGGGGCCGGGGACGGGGACGGGGACGGAATGCTGGTTCGAGTGGTGGCAGAACCCGCTGGGGTGGTAGGCCCGGTGGCTCGATTGATGCTGGCGATCATCCCGCCGACAGCTCGATTGCCCGCCGCGCGCTGCAGCCCCAGCACACGCTGGGCCAGAACACTGCCTTCGGCGGCCCGAGGACCGTCCGGGCGCCGGGTGTACTCCGCCGGTCCTGGCTCCCGCTCCTCCGATGGGCCTTTGGTCTGGTGCTGGTCACCGCTCATCATGCCCCTTCGCAACCGCTGACACCCATTGCATCAGGAGAGAGAAATGCAACGCGTTGAATTGCCCCCTCAGGCACTCATCGGTGCACCTGAAGACATCGTCCCGCGTCAAGAGGTTCGGGTTTTGCACTCGGCGACTCACGTGCCCGGCCTCGATCGCGGGCGAGCCGTCGGGCGGAAGGACTACACGTTCACATCATTGCGGCCGGATCATCTTGCGGTGACGGTTCCGACCGGTGGGCTCTGAGCGCGTCATGCCCACCGGCAGGTGGTGGGCAGGAAGCTTCTGTCACCGGGGGAGGTAATACGGGGGGAGGTAATGCGGGCGCCCTTTACACCCTGTGACCTGGAGCGTAGCTTGATGCATACTCTTCGACGCGTCTTCCCGGGGTTCTTCCTTCCCGTCCCAGGTCCACCGCACCTCGCGCGCCGTCCCGGTCACCACCGGTGAATGAGCTCCATGTTCGGCCCGACAGCAAGGTTGCGTCATGGCGAACGTCGCACTGCTGGACCTGGTGAGGCACTTCGTGGTGCGAGGGGAGAACCTGGGCACGTCGCACCCGGCGCTCGCCGCGCTGCGCGTGATCGGCTACGACTCCTTCGTCGAGGACCTCGCGACGACGGTCCGCGGCCGGTGCGAGTTCAACGGTTCGCTCCGCGTCGACACGACGAACGGACTGAGCGTCGAGGCCGATGTCGACGAGGCGGCGCCCGCATTCGACCCCGCCGACCGCGGGCCCGTCTTTGACATCCGCGAGACGGCGGTGGACTTCGAACTGCTGGTGCCGCGCGCCGGCTCCGCACTGGTCGCCCAAGGGGTCACCGGCCTCGGCACCCCTGCCGCCTTCGCGGCGACCCGGGCGGCCCTCGACGTGCTCGCGAACCCGGCGCCCGGCCCCGCCCCCGGCGACTACCCGGCGACCGACTTCACGCTCGACCTGGTCCTCGAGGCACCTAAGCTGCGGCCACCGTTCCTCCAGCCGGCGAAGCTCAACGAGCTCGGTCTGCTGAGCCCCGATCCGGACCGGAGCGAGGTGGAGATCACGCTTCCGAGGCTGCGCTTCCGAATCAGCCAGGCCGCGCCGGGGGTGCGCATCGAACTCGTGTCCGCCGGCAGCACGGGACTGGACGATCCGGGCGACATCGGTGTCGCAGAGCTGATCTCGATGGACCCGCCCTACGCGTTCATCGGTGGGCGCCGTGACCGGATGTGGGGCATGGGTTTCCGCTCGGCGACCCTCGACCTGTCCGGTGACTTCACCCCGGCGTCCCTGAAGGACAAAGCGGGGGTCGGCGACGACTGGACCGGCCTCTATCTGCCGGAGGCCCGCGTCTTCGTCTCGCCCGCTGGGGAGCGCGACCTCGCCTTCGAGGCCGGGGCCCAGGAACTGCTCATCGGCATGGGCGCCTCGTCGGGCATCTGGGGCGACTTCGAGGCCGTGCTCGTCCAGCAGGGCTCGGCCGAGCTCGGCGTCACCGCACGCTTCGCCGACGAGAACGGCCGCCTGTACGGCACGGAGCCCGCGGGCGAGGGGGCGGCCCGCGCCCGTCTGCCGCGGAAGACGCAAATGGTCGTCGACGTCAGTGGAGGGCGCGCTCCGTACGAGATCTTCGCGAGCGTGGGCGGCGCAGCCGAGACCTCCGGCCGGGTGTTCGTCGTCGACATGGGCGGTGCCGACTCCACGCAGGTCGAGATCCGGGTCACGTCGCCGGCACCGGACGCCGCCTCGCACGAGCAGACGCTGTCCATCGCCGTCACCCGACTCGATCCGACCGTCCGGCTGGACACCCCCGGCCCACAGGCGACGACCGCCACCGAGATCACCGTGGGCCCGGCGACCGGCGCGCTGCGGATCGTCGTCATCAGCAGGCGAAACGACGAGGTAGTGCTCGCCACCGACCCCCGCGACAGCGCTGTCCGGTGGACCGTGGCCGGCGACGCGGAGACCGGGCCGAGCACCGCGGTCACCGTGCCCGTAGCCGCTGGGGCCACGGTCACCGTGCGCGGTCGCCGGCCCGCCACCACGGTGAGCGCCCCGCAGCCCTTCTACTTCACCTACGACGCACCCGCGGTCGAGACAGACGCCCCGGATGTGTGGACCACTCCCGCCGTCGGCGCCCTGTCGATGGACCGCCTTCCGGGCGGTGCCGCCTCGATGGTCGCGAACTCACCCCTCCTGGCAGCGCTGCCGCCGGGCACCGCGCTGACGATCACCGGGCAGGCGAGCTTCGAAGGGCACACCGAGCGCCAGGAGTACAACTTCCTGCTGGCCCGCCGCCGAGCCGAGTCGGTTCGCCGCGCGATCGGACGCGCTTTCCCCGGCAGGTTCACCATGACAGTCGTGCCACCGAGCCCACCAGGCGACTCCGCCCCCGCCTGGGCCGCGCTCACCGGCTGGACGGGCCACGGCGAGCCGACCCGCCGCGAGTGGTGGCGGGCCGACGTCGCCCTCCCGTCCCCGGCCCCGGCGCCGGAGCTGACCGGGGAGATCACCCTCACCCGCCCGAGCTCTCCCCTCCCCACGGTGCCTCCGGACCCCGAACCGGAGACGCCGGCCACGCCGGACTGGTTCCGGTCCGCCGGCCTCAAGGTCCGCGTGGTCGCCTCCGAGCTCATCGCGCTGGAGCTCAGCTGCGAGATCGACGTCGACACAGTGGCGGAGGAACGCCTGCGCAGGACGGGGCAGCTGCCCGCCGGCTCGACGGCGCCGGACGGCCGGGCCCTGCAGAACGGCTCGCCGGTGGGCCCGGAAAATCCGGCGGACGGCATCATGGCGTTGCGCGTCCTGGCGCAGAGCGATCCGGCCACCGGCCGGAACAGCACTCTCATCACGATCAGCTCCGACCCGAGCGACAAGGACGGGCTGTACGTCTTCGGCTGGATTCCCGGCGACCCGGGGGCCCCGACCACCCAGAACCCCGCCTCGCCGAAGGACTTCCCGCGGACGCTGCTCGGGTCCTACCTGACGTTCTGGCCGCTGCTCGCGCAGTTCCCACCTGTGGAGGCCGGTGAGGTGCTCGCTGAGGGCGGGCCCGGTGGGGTCGTGGACGCCACGCTGGCCGGCGCAGCCCTGGTCGCCCCGGGCGTCATCGCGGCGCTTCCCTGGTTCCAGGTGGAGCGGGTGGTGGTGTTCGGCGCCGAGTACGACGGTTCCTGGCGCGACGTCGACGGCCGTGTGCTGTACGACGGCAGACTGCTGTTCGACATCGGGATCGACTGGAGTGCCGACCTGCTCGGCCTCGTCGTCATCCGTCCGCAGTTCCCCCTCTCGGTGCGGTACAAGGCCATCGGCCTGCGGTTCGGAAACACCGAGGACGACGGCGGCGAGGGTTTCGTACTGCGCCCGATCTTCGACTCGGCGCGCGGCTACACGATCGACCTCGCGAGCGGTGGGTCGGTGAGGCTCATCGACCCGCTCGGGCAGATCCTCAAGATCCTCGGCGCACGGATCTCCGAGCAGAACCCGCTCACCTTGGAGATCGAGATCGGCCTCGGCGTGGACCTCGGGGTGGTCTCCATCGACAAGGCCGGCCTGCGCGTCTACCTCGACGAGGACCGCCCACCCGAGCTCACCGCGCTCGCCGCCACGGTCGACATCCCGGGGGCGCTCCTGGGCAGCGGCTACGTGAAGATCGGCAAGAGCACCGACCCGGAGGGCAACGCGATCTCGGTCATCGCGGGCCAGCTCGACCTCACCCTCCGTCCGATCGGCCTCCGCGTCGCCGCGGCGCTCGCCGTCGCCCAGATCCCGCCGGAGGCCGGCGGTCCCGCGACCGGCATCTACGTGGGCCTGAACGTCGTACTGCCGGTCGGCGTCCCGCTCGGCAACAGCGGGATCGGAATCTTCGGCTTCCGCGGCATCTTCGGCATGCACTACCAGCGCAATCCTCAGCCCGGAATCGGATCCACCGTGCCCTCGCTGGCGTGGCTGGAGGCCGCCGGTGGCCAGCCGCACCTGCTCGAGCACAACGGTGTCGAGCTGTGGACGCCAGCGATCGACCGCTGGGCGTTCGGCCTCGGCATGCTCATCGGCACCATGGAGGGCGGGATCGTCCTCAACCTTGACGGCACCTTCCTCCTGGAGCTGCCCGGGCCGCGGGTGCTCATCCTGCTCAACGCCCGCATCGTGAGTCCGCCGCCGGCACTGGACGGCCTCGGACAGTCCGGCGGTGTTCTCGCCGTCATCGAGATCACCCCGGAGCACTTCCTCATCGGCATCGTCCTCCAGTGGTCCATCGAGCACCTGGTGACGATCGTCGTCCCGGTGGAGGCCGTGTTCCCGTTCGGCTCCGACGCGGGCCGGTGGCACGTCCACCTCGGCGCCCGGCCGGACGTCGGCCGCCCGGTGACGGTCGACGTCCTGGGCATCGTCAAGGGCACCGGCTACCTGATGTTCAGGGGTGACGGGCTGCCCGCCTTCCCCGTGCGGAAGGCCACGCTGCCGGAGATCTCTGGGTTCGCGATCGGCCTGGGTGCGGCCGCGAGTTTCACGTGGGGTGACACCGGAGCCGGGCTGTACCTGCGGGTCGGCGGCGGGTTCGACGCCGTGGTGGGGCTCGCCCCGTTCATCGTCGCCGGCACACTGTGGCTGACCGGTGAGCTGCGGCTGTTCATCGTCTCGGTCGGGGCCGACGCGCAGGTCACGGTCGTCGTCAACGAGCAGCCCGGCGGTGACCTCGCGTTCTACGCCCACGGGGAAGCCTGCGGGCACGTCGACTTCTTCTTCTTCTCCGTGGAAGGCTGCGTCGACATCACCCTCAACGCGCCGGCTCCCCCGCCCTCCCCGGTGCCCCGGCTGGTCGACAAGGTCTCGCTGAAGAGCCGCTCACCGGCTCTGCTCGCCGGCACGGGGGTGGACCGGGGCATCGACACGAGTCTGGGCGACGCGGTCCCCGGCCGGATGCCCGCAGCGGACGACCCCTCTGTGCCGGTGGTGCCGATCGACGTGGTGCCGGTGATCTCGATGCACGTCCCGCCGACGGCCCGGGCGGGCCTCACCATCGACGGGCTGCCGGGAGCCGTGGTGCCGAACGCGCCCGGGCTGCTCGGTCCGCCGGACGCGGGACACGCCGAACGGAGCGGGGAGCGGTACCGGTACGAGATCGTCGGGATGAGCCTGGAGCGGATCGATCCGGGCTCCGGCGCCCCGCTCGCTCCGGCCGTCACCGGCACGGTTGCGCCGTTGACCTGGTGGGCCCTGAACCCGACCACCGAACCGAGCCCGGTCGCGCAGCTGGCGCTGCTCACCTGGGATCCCGTCCCCGCCACCAAGGCGATCGAGAAGACCGAGCACCTGGTCGAGACCGTCGTCCACCGCTGGGGCCATGTGTGTCGGCGCAGCGCGGACCCGGCCGAGGTGCTGTGGACGTTCCGTTTCGAGCCGCTCGGTCCGTCCGGCTCCGGCTGGGAGCTCAGCGGCATCGCCTGGCCCGACGCGGCGGACACGGTCCGCACCAGCCCTCCGGACGTCACGCTCCCGGTCACCGAGCGCTGGCGCAGCGGCGACGCCCAGCTCGACGGGATGCGCGGCGTCGTCCCGGCGCTTGTGGTCGGGGCGGCCGTGCCGTGCCGGCGCGAGGACGTGCCCGGCGACGGACCGCGCCTGGTGGTGGGCGGCCGCGGTCCGGTGCTGCGCGACGTCCCTTCCGGCGCTCTCGTTCCCACCGACGACCCCGCGTTCGGTGCCCTGGTCCGGAGCGCCGCGCAGGAACCCCTGCGGGTCGAGCTTTCCGTGCTCCAGAAGGTCCGCCGCTCCGTGTTCGCCGAAACGGAGATCGGCCGGGAGAAGCTGCCGGCTCCGCAGGTGCTGGAACGCATCCGGGCCGGCGAGGCGGTACCGCTGGCGGTTCAGCGCGCGGCACTGGCCTCGTTGGCCGCCCCGGCGAAGGAGGACCAACGGCCAGGGGACGCGTCCTGTCTCGCCAAGGTCCTGCAGCCGCCGGCTCTCGACGACGGACAGCCGATCGCCGTGGGCGACCCCCGCCGGTTCGAGGAGGTGAGCGTCCGCCTCGACGAACTGGGCGTGTTCCACGGACCGCTGGACGACGTCGTACTCCTGCGCACGGGGGGTGTGTCCGCCGCGGACGTGCTGTTGTTCGTGGGCCGCGGGCAGCTGGAGCGGCGGGTCGTCGTCCGGGTGGTCGCGGAGGGCGACCGGTCCCTCGAGGAGATCGACGTCGACGGCTCGCACCGGCTCACGGCGGTGGGCCTGCCCGGCCGCTGGGACGACCCGGCGGGGCCCTGGGCCGCTGACGTCGACGACGTGCTCCTCTACGCCCGGCTCCACCGGCTGGAGGCCTTCCTGGTCCACGTCGGCGAGCAGCCCGAGGCTGTCGCCCTCGAGGTCGGCACCCGGCCCGAGGCCCGCAACCCGGAGGACGCCTCCCCCGCGTATTGGCTCGCCGCCTGCGGCGTCACCCGGTGGGCCGAGGTACGGCGGCACGAGTGGGACAGGCAGCAGCAGGACAACGACCGCGAGATCATCACGAAGTTCTTGGAGCCGTCCTCCACCGAGGACGCTCTGCTCAAGGCGGATTCGCTGTACCGCCTCACCGTCAGTTCCTGGGGCACCCGCAAAGGCGACGGCGTGCGGCGTGGCAGCGAGGACGCGCCTGACGTGCAGGCGTTCTGGTTCCGCACGGACGCGATCGCCGACGGGCCCGTCCCGCCACCGGCGGACCCTTCGCTGCCCGCCGACCCCGTGGCTGCGGCCGACGTCCCGGCCCTGCACTTCACCAGCACCCCACCGCTGCCGGTGCGGCTGGACCCGTGGATGCTCGTCACCCTCCCCGGCGACGGCGAGACGCATGCCTTCACCGACGCGCGCCTCAAGCTCGTCTTCAGCACCGCCGACATCGAGCGCATCCTCGCCGAGTACGGCAAGGAGATGCGGCTGCACCTCCAGGCGGCGTCCGGCCGACACCCGTTGGAGACCACGGACGGCCACCCGCTGCCCGCGGTGGCCACCGCGGCCGCCCTGAAACCGGTCGGGATCGCCGTACTCACGCCGTACGAGGAGGCGCTGCTCGATGCGAGCGTCGTCATCGGCGAGCGGTCAGGTTCCTTTTGCGTGCCCATCGACAGCGTGCGCGCCCGCCACCGGGAGTGGGACATCCCGATCCTGCTGGACCGGGCCACCGGGTACATCCTCGACGTCGAGCTGGTGGACCAGGGTGCCGCTGCCGATGCCCGCGGCCCGCGGGTGCTGCGCCGGCAGTTCAGCACCGGTATGCACCGGGACTTCGACGATCTCGCAGACTCGCTCGCGGGTGTCCGGATCCGCGGGCAAGGGGCGCGGCCCGGTGCGATCGCCGGCATCGCGGCGGCCTTCGCGGGCCGCGACCCGGCAGGTGCGGAGTTCGACGCCGCCTGGGCAGCCGCAGGGTTCCAGCCGCTCGAAACGGCCACGGAGCCGCGGGTCACCGTCCTGTGGGAGCAGGCGGACACGGCCCAGCCCCCGCAGCCCACCGGCCTCCTGCTCGAGGCGACGGCGCCGCTCACCCGGTTGCGGCCCTATCCCACGAAGGTCACCGACGACTCCGGCCCCGTGCCCGCCACCCGGTGGGCCCTCGCCGAGCGCTCGTGGCTCACCGTCCTCGACGCGTCCGATGCCGGCGTGGTCAGCAGGATCCTGCGCTCCCCCGGTGCCGACCGGTACCTGGTGATCCTCCGCCCGGGTGCCCGCGGCAGGAGGACGGTGATCGACCTGGTCGAGCCGGCCTTCGCCGACCTGCCCTTCCTGAGCCAGGTCGAACGCCGCCGCAGCATCCTCGAGGTGCGGCTCGACCGCGCCCCCTGGGAGGAGCAGTAGCCGTGCGCATCATCGACCGGAACCGTTTCCTGCTGCTGGGCGGCGTCACCGACTGGCAGCAGCTCGCCCGGCTGCACGACCCGCGCAGCCCCGCCCGTGTGAAGGAGCAGGCGGCACGGCGTGGGCTCGAGTCGCTGGAGATCGTGCAGTTGCGCTGGCTGACGGCCAAGACCCTCGGCTACCCCACCGAACCCTTCACGGTGTGGCGCAGGCCGGCCGAAGACCAGGGGCTCCACGAACCCCGCTTCCGGCAGATCCGCCTCCTCGGCCTGCAGCTGATCACCTTCGACACGCCGCAGGTCTTCGTCCAGGTCCGTGTCGACGGTGCCCAGGGCGGCGTCATCACCGCGTGGGCCGGAGCGCCCTGGACATCGACCCTCGTCGGGGAGGTGGTCCCGGGCAACCCCACCCAGTTCGTCTCCTTCTCCGCCACGGCGCTCCAGTCACTGGTGCTGCCCTCCTCCGCCACCGTGTCCGAGGTCACGGCACTCGACGACGCCCTCGCGGAGGATCCCCGGTGGGAGCCGATCGAGACGGTCGCTCTCCCCGTCACACCGGAGTGGGCGAGCGTGGGCGGGTTCGGCAACGACCAGGGCTTCCTCCAGGCACCTGTCCCGCCCCCGGAGGCCGCGATCGACCGGTTCCGCCGCG
This sequence comes from Kocuria sp. CPCC 205258, assembly GCF_040981005.1. Lineage (NCBI taxonomy): Bacteria > Bacillati > Actinomycetota > Actinomycetes > Micrococcales > Micrococcaceae > Kocuria > Kocuria sp. CPCC 205258. Next base: position 130,406 of record NZ_JAVKPS010000009.1, read on the forward strand.
GTGCTCCCCTGCTCGGCTGGCACGGGGAGCTGCGGCCCGGCATCCCGGCACCGCCGTGGGAACTCGCCGATCCCAAGGCGATGGTCCAGGTCCTGCACGACGCCATGCTCCCGGAGCTCCTCGTGGCGGTGACCACGCTGCCCCAGGAGCGCCAGCACGAGTATGAGATCGACCACGTCCTGGACTCCTTCGGCGGCGACGTGCCCGCCCTGCTGCGCCACCGCCCGCTCGAGACGCTGCTGTACGGGGCGTCGACCGACGGCCTCTCTTCGCTGGTCAGCGGGTTCGGCAGCGCGTACGAGGAGACGCTCGTCCTGGACGAGCGCCGACCGGCCCACGCCGCGCACGACTACATGGTCACCGCCCGGTACGAGAACGGGGTTGGCGCCGACCCCGGCCCGGTCGAGTTCGCCGCCGTTCTGCACCACCCCGTCCTCCTGGCTCCGCCCCCGGCCCCGGCGAACCTGCGCACCGAGGCCCTGGGTCTCAACGCGCCGGCGCAGCGGGACGGACGCTGGGCACCGGTGCTGCGGATCACCTGGGACGCCCTCGCCGCCGAACTGGGGTTGCGGGTGGGCGCCTACGCCTTCGCCCGCGAGGACCTCGGTCCCGCCGGGGGTGTCGTCCCGCTGATGCGGCCACGCCTGCTCGACACCGCGCTGCAGCCCCTCGGGATGGGCCCGACGGGCCCGGCCGCGGCCGAGCGCGCCGCGACCGACGACACCGTGCAGATCGACCCGGCGCTCGACCCGAACACGATGGACCACGCCGTGGCCCACCACGACCTCTTCGGGCTGTTCAGCACCTGGTCGCTGTCCCCGGCCGCGGTCCGGGAGCCCCCGGTCGAGCGTGCAACGATCACCGCGGCCCGCTGGGACGTCCTGGCAGCCGTGCCCGGCGCGACGACACCGGCCGATCTGGTCCTCGACCTCACCTGGGACTGGTCGGTGCGCGCGCCGGAGCTGATCCGGGTGGCCGGCCGACTATACCCCCAGTCCCAGCTCGGCGAACCGCCCGCCGACCGATCGGTCCCCGGCGGGCTTGCCCCATCACTGCTCACGCCGGGGACCCTCCTGCAGATCGCCTTCGAGGACACCGGAGCCGCCGCGACCGTCAGCGTGACACCTGGGCTGACCGCCACGGTCCGGTACCTCTCCGCCGACGGCAAGACGGTCGGCGACACCCCGGTGACCGACGCCGGTCCCCGCCGCTACCAGGTGACCGTCTCGGGCTACCTGCTGGACTTCGACGCGGCCGCCCGGCAGGGCATGGCGCTGTGGGCCTCGGGCCGGGAGAAGCTGCCTCCCCGCAGGGACGGCTCGTGGTCAGCCGAGCCGGTGATCGCCTCCACAGCGGACCCGCGGCCACCGGTCCTCGCCAACACTCGCGAGTTCGTCCAGCTCGCCGGCCTGGCGGATCCCGACGGCCGCCACCATGCGGTGCTCGAGTGGGATCCGGCACCGGGCGCGATCTCGTACTTCGCCTACACGTGCGCGGAGGCGAAGTTCCTTGCCGACCGGGGCCTGCCGCCGCCGGACCTGGCCCAGACCCTGGAACAGCGTCTCGTCCGCCTGCGGGACGCCTTCACCGTCGACCCCGACCGGCGCTCGTTCGACCGCGTCAACGCCCTGCCGGTGCCGGGCACCCGGATGCCGCTCGTGCTGCCCCGCGGAACGAAGGAGATCCACCTCTACCTGGTCCTCGGTCTGTCGGCCGGCCAGGTGGAGTCCACCTGGCCGGTCCCCGGCTCCCCCGGTCTGCGGAACCGGTTCGTGGCCTTCGCCGCCCCGCAGGTCGTCGCCCCCGCGGCGCCCCAGCTGGAGGTCGCCCAGGTGTTCGACCAGGTCGGCGCGACGTTCGGGGCCACCGTCCGGATCCGGTCGGCCCCCGGCGCGCTGGTCAGCCGACTGGACCTGCACCGGGTCAGGGTGCCCGAGGCCGCCGTCGACATCGAGTCGATGGGCCCGCCGATCGCCGCGATCACCGGCACGGCCGCGCCGTTCACGGTGGCCCCGATCGAGTCGGAGGAACGAGGGGTAGCGCAAGTCATCGGCTCGGTCCGCGGGACCGACCCGGTGCCGGGCTCGTGGAGGACCGTCCACTACCGGGCCGTCGCCTGGAGCGCGGACGACCCCGCCCGCGGTCTCCTCGGTGGCCGCTCCCCCGCCAGCGCCCTGCGCACGGTCATCGTTCCACCCGCCACCCCGCCGGACATCGAGGCCCTGTCGTGGCGAGCCGCCGGCGCCGACGTCGTCGTCGACACCGCCGTGCTCGCGCCGGTCGCGCCGACCCCGCTCGGCCCGCACCGGGTGACGGCTGCGGTCCACGCCCACCACCCGGACGGCTCGGTGCGCCTGGTGCTGCGTCACCCGGCGCCGGCCACGCCTCCGGACGCGGACGCCGACCGGCTCGACCGGGTCCCGCAGACGCCCGGCGTCCTGTGGCGGGACCCGTCCGTCCCCACCGTGCCCGGCGGTCCGGGACGCACCCCGCTGCACCTCGCGGTGCCGCGGAGCACCGTCGACGACGCCCTCACCGTCCGCCTGCGCGTCACCGACCCCCTCGGCCGGTTCACCGAGCGGATCCTCGAGGTGCCGGCCGGGCCACCGCCCCATCCGCCGGACATCCTCGCCCCCCGTGTCGACGTGGTCGTCTCCCGCGGCCGTTTTCTGAGCTTCGAGACCACCGTCCCGGACACCGACGGCCTCGGCAGGCCCTATCAACTGTCGATCACGCTCAGACCCACGCTTATCGATCCCCGGCCGAGAGTGCTACGGGTCCGGCTGGATCTCGCCGACATCCCGGCCCTCCGGCCGGGCGAGAACCCGGCCTCGGACCGCTCCCCGATCCCGGTGCGGCGCAGCGTCCGGGGAGCGGGCACCGGCATCTCCGCGCTGCTGCGCACCGACGGCACGGTCTCGGTCGTGCTGACCGCACCGGACGGGACCACCGCGACCTGGTCCGGTCCGAGGATGGAGTTCTGACGTGGTAGACCTGGTTCCGCCCCGACCGATCCTCACGCCCGCGGACGCGGGTAGCCAGCTACAGGAGGAGGGACTCGACGCCCTCGGCCTGTCCGTCCCGGCGCTCGCCACGGGCTGGGCGTCCTCGACCCCGTCCGCGGACGACGTCGACGGCGCCGCCCTCACCCTGACCCTCGCCGAGATCCGGGCTCCTTTCCAGGGAATCCTCCACCACGAGGCCACCCCCACGTTGTGGGCCGACCCCACCGGACGCCCGGTGGGTGGGCCCGCGGCTGCGCTCCGGCTGCACCCCGAGGCAGCCACTAAGCTCGTCCAGTTCGTCACCGACCTGCTCGGCGCTCCCCTGGTCCGGCCGGTGCCCACAGCCATGGTCGTCCACGATGTCCCGGCGCCCACGACACCCCAAGCCTTGAACTCCTACCGTGCCGGGGAGGTGCTCGATCTGCCGGCCGGGACCCACGCTGTGTCCTTCCACGACGAGCGGGGACTCCCGGTCCACCCGCTCGCGGTGGCGTCCCTGCTCCTCGCCCTCCAGCAGCGGCTGCCGGCGCTCGCGTACGGTGACCCCACCCAGCCGGCGCTCGGGAGCGCAGGGTCCGTGGACGCCATCGCCGGTCTGGGCGGCGCCACGGTCTACCACGTCGTCGATCCCCACGGGCGCGGCTACACCCCGACCCGGGACGCGGCCCGTCTGCGACTCCTCGGACCGGACGGCGCCACCGACCTCTCCGACGGCGGGCTGGGCACCTGGCCGTCCGACACCGCCATCGGCCGCAGCACGGACGACCGGACCGGGGACGACACGACTCCCCGGCTGTTCTGGGGGTTCTCCACCTCCAGCACGCTCGGTCGCACGGACGTCTCCCCGCCGGCGCTGCCGAACGGGGTGACGCTCGCCCACCAGTTCTTCCGGCTGACGGCCGTGGACCTCGACTGGCACCTCCTCGGCAACCGCACCACCGCGCCCGTCCAGGGCGTCGGTGGCGACGACGACGCCGTGCCGGACTTCGCGCTGCCGGTGGTCCGCCCGTTCGTGCCGGGCGCCGCCCTCCTCACCGACGCCCAGGACGTCCTCGGTGCCACCGGTCAGCTCCTGGCAGGCTTCCCCCCGAGCGGACCCGACGTCCAGCTCCTGCTCTGCTCCCCCGCCATCGAGGCCTCCCTCGCCGTCCCGCCGGCCTCCGGTCCGGCCGGCCACTGGCCGGCCTTTCCTCCCGGACCGGCCACCACGCTCCCCGCGGTGCTCGCCGCCACGGCGGGGCTGACCGGGACGTGGGCGAGTGGCACGGGCGCCCCGGCGGACGTCGTCGTCACCCTTGCCGCGGACGTCGTGCCGGCCGGCACCCACGTCCGCGTCTACCCGCGGGTGTTCCAGACCATCCGCTCCATCGGCGCCCGGCCCTCGTTCGTCCGCGGGGACGGCGGCAGCGTGCTCGCCGCCGCCGGCAGCTCCCCGAGCGTGCTGCTGTCCAACCCGTTCGGTCTGCTGCCCGCCGAGCCCCGGCCGGACCCGGCCGTGCTGATGGTGGACGTCGTGCTCACCGGTCGGGACGGGCGCCGCCGGATCGCGTCGATGGTGCCGGTCCCCCTCGGTCCCGACCAGCCGTTCACCGGCGCCGGCTTCGGAGGCACCGCGGTGTTGCAGGAGGCGGGGACCGCGGCACTGCTCTCCGCTTTCGGGTCCACCTCGGTCGCACCCAGCGCGCTGTTCGGCATCCCGGAGCCTCCGGTGGGAACGGGGACCACCCCGGGCAGCATCATCGACCTCGTGCGCGCACTGGCCGGTGAGACCACCCGCCCCCGGCGCGGGCCGGCACTGCCCACCCAGGCGCGGCACGAGACCGTCCTGGCCCGCGGGGTGCAGCCCGCGGGCGATACGCGCTACGGGTGGGGCGCCGTTCTCTCCGGCGCCCGGTGGCAGGAGGAGAGCCGGTGCTCCGCCCCCGAGCTCGGCGACCCCGGCAACCCCGCAGGACCGGACGTCTTCGCCACTGGGGTCAGCGTGGGCGGGCAGCTCGCCCAGGACCTCGCCCTTCACGCCATGAAACGGGCTCAGCCCGCGATCCCGCTGGGCGGGGACACCGCGGGCTGGATCCTCGCCACCGCCGGTGACAACTGGGGCCCGGCCCCCCTGGATCCGCCGGCTTCCACCGTGTCCGGGGTGATGCTGGAGACCGTGGCCCCGTTCTGCGACAGCCCGGAGCTGTCCCTGCTGCCCCTGCTCCAGCCCGGCGACACGGTCCAGTCCGTGATCGACGACCTGGCGGAAGCCCTCGACGTCCCCTCGCCCGGCGTGATGACGGCCAACGAGGCTCAGATCCGCACGCGGTTGCAGCGCGAGATGGTCACGGCGAGGCGGGGCCAGCGAGATGCTCTGTGGTCGCTCCGCCGAGCACTGGGCCAGGCGCGGGAGTTCGTCTACGTGGAGAGCGCGCAGTTCACCCGCACCGCGCGGCCGGTCGGGCCCCCGGCCGCCCACGAGGTGGACCTGGTCGAGGTGCTCGAGGACGCCCTCGGCGCCGATCCCCGGCTGAAGGTGATGATCGCGGTGCCGCGCGTCCCCGACTTCGACCGGTCGGCCCCCCGTTACGAGCCGTTCGTGCGGGCCGCTCTCGCGCACCGGACGGAGGCGATCGAGTCCCTCACCGCGACGTTCCGGGACCGTGTCGCCGCCTTCCACCCGGTCGGGTTCCCGGGCCGCGACACGCGGATCCGGTCCTCGACCGTGATCGTGGACGACGTCTTCGCCCTGGTCGGCAGCTCGCACCTGCGGCGCCGCGGCATGACCTTCGACGGTGCCTGCGACGTCGCCCTGATCGACCGGCAGCTGGACGAGCGCGGGTACTCGGCAGCGGTGCGCCGTTTTCGGCAGCGCGTCATGGCGAACCGCCTCGGCATCGAGGAGCCGGGGACGCCCGCCACGACCACGGCCCTGTGGACGCGCCTGGCCACCGGGGACGGCGCGTTCGGGGTGCTGGAGGATCTGCTCTCGGCCAGCGGCCTCGGCCGGTGCCAACCGGTCTGGGCCGGTCCCACGGACACCGACGTCCTGCCCAAGCCGGATGCCGTCACGGATCCCGACGGCGTCGACGAGGACGGCACCGGTCTGCTGGCCCTGTTCCTCGACGAGCTCATCACCTGAGCGGCACGGAGCGGGGGATCGACGTCCGGCGCGGGGCAAGGGACACCCTGAAGGACTGCGTGGTGCTCCTGACACGATGTGACTCGCCCGAGGGCGGCCTCCGCGCTCCTCCGCTGCGCGAACTGACGTGGGCCGACGTCGCCGGGTTCAGCCGGTCCGCACGGCGATGAAGGAGGCGACGTATCCGGCCTCGGCCTGACCGCCCGAGTGCGGCGCCGTCCGCACCAGGGACCCGACGATGGCGGGCACCTGGTCGACGCCGTGCGGCCAGACAGGCACCAGGTATCCCGCGTAGTCGTAGACCCACAGCTCACCTCCGATGGTGCCGGTTCCCTGGACGCGGACCGCGAACGGCGCCCCGTAGGAGGTGTGGCCGTTGAGCGCGAGGCTCCAGCCCTCGCCCCCCAAGGTGCCGGTGAGCCGGCCGATCTCCGGCTCGGCGAGCTCCAGCGTGCCGAGACCGAAGGCCAGGCTGTCGAAGGGCGTGCCGATGTCGGGGTCGTTCCGGAAGCTCCGGTACGTCCAGCGTCCGTCGAACGCTCCTGTTCCGGGCATGATTCCTCCTCTGTGCGCCGGTGCTGCCGGCACGTCGTCGGTTCCCCGGCCGTGCCCGCTCATGGCGTGCCGGGTGACAGCTCGTGGGACAGCCGGAGCGCGAGGGCGGCGAGGGTGCGTACGGGGTTGGCGGCGGAGCTGAGCGGCATCACCGACATGTCGCAGACGTACAGGCCGGGCTCGCCGCGCACCTGGAGGTCCTCGTCGACCACCGACGCCTCATCGACGGGGGCCCCGAGGGCGGGACGGTGGGGCATGCGCAGCGTTCCCACGGCGTGATGCACCGTGCCCTGACCGAAGCCTCGGCCGTCCTCGCCGAGCTGGGCGGTGGTGGGAACCGTGCCGATCCTGTGCTGGTACTCCTCCGGCACCGAACCGCCGGTGTACGCGAACTCCTGCAGGAGCCGTTCGCCGACCTCGTTGAGCGCCGTGAAGACCTCGGGGCTCGTCCTGTCCCAGTCCGCGAGCACGCTGAGCCGGGCGGAGGTGTGGTCGGCGTGCTGGAGATTGCGGAAGTCGATGCGGGGGACGTACTGGTACGCGTCCGCCGGCTGCACAGCGTTGTCCAGCTCGAGGCAATTGGCGAAGCTGAACTTGAACTCGAGCACCGAACCGTCTCCGGGTGGCGGAGTGACCTGCCGGTCGGGATCGTTCTCCCGCAGGTGCCAGTACTCGTGGTTGACGTTGACCTCGATGTTGAACGGGAAGCGGATCCGCCGGCCGTCGGTGTCGCCTCTGGAGTAGAGGATGATCTTCGCGTGCTCGTCGCGGGGGATCCGGACCGGACCGCAGTCGGTGACGAGGGCGAGACGCTTGTCGGTGGTGGGGTGGTCGGTCAGGCCCCGGCCGACTCCGGCCAGCACCGCGGGATCGAGCGCCTGGCCGAGGGTGGAGCGCCTCAGCAGCTTGGGGCTCTCGATCGATCCGCCCGCCAGCACCACCCGGGGAGCGTAGTAGGCGCGGGGCCGGCCGGTGGTCGTCGTGCGGCTGAGCAGGCGAAACCGGCCGTCGGGGAGCCGCTCGATGTCCTCGACGTACTGGTGGATCTGCAGGTGCAGACCCGGCCCGTCGTGGTCCCGGTCGAAGCCGAGCTGGTTGACGAGGAGCTCCGTGGTGTTGAACACCCCGGTCGGTTCGATGAAGTACTGGCCGCGGGGGCCCCCGGTCTCAGTGAGGTAGGGCTGGTGCAGGGCCCGTGGCGTCTGGGCGATCTCGAAGTCGTCGCTGAGCGTGGTACTGCTCAGGTGGTCGACGAGATCCTCGGCCAGCGTGCCCATGGTGGTGGACTGGTTCATCTTCTCGCCGGCCAGGTCCAGGGCCTCGGGGGTCAGCGCCGCGCGGACCGTGTCGGGGAAGTACTCCAGTTCCCAGTCCTGGATGGTGGGGATGAGCCCCGACCAGAACACCGAGCGCCCGCCCAGGTTCAGTTGCGGGGCCTCGCGGATGAAGTGCTCGTCCTGTTCCCCTCCGCCCTGCCAGAACGTCCGGCAGGCGAAGCGGCCGGCGACCGCCGCGTTGTCGAACCGAGAGGTGTTGTAGACGTGTGTCGGGAACAGATAGGACCCGGCCTCGAGCACCAGGATGCGCTGATCCGCACCGGTGCGGTCCGCCAGGTCGTCGGCCAGCAGACCGCCCCCGATACCCGAGCCGATCACGATGATGTCGAAGTCCTCTCTGCTCCCCTGGTACTGGGTGAAGAGGCGCTGCTGGACCACGCTGTCGGCGGCGATGAAATTGCCGAACATGGACGGGTGAAAGGTCATTCCCTGCTCCTTCGTTTCCAGGACTTCGTGGGGCGGGCGGTGAGTCAGAGCGCCCGCGCGGGATCGATCAGCTTCGCGAGAGCGTGCCGGGCCGCCAGGATGTCGCCACCGGTCGCGTCGGTGTCGTCCATGCGCGGGAACAGAGTGTTGGCGATGCTGTCCGCCCCAGCTGGAGAGACGGCGGCGGCCAGCCTGAGGTACTCGTAGTCCTGGTGACCGTCCCTGATGAGCTTCAGGCGCATGGACTCAAGGGGGATCCAGTCCGACCCCGCGATCCGGGACGGGTCCCCGGGGTAGAACAGGGTGCCGTCACCGTTGCCGCCGAACGCGTACTGGGCGGTCCACGCGGTGGGCAAGCAGTGGCCGACGTCGAAGTACAGCTCCCCCTGGGCCTGGTACCGGTACGCGAACCAGCCCATGGCCCGGGCCTGTGCCCCTGGCTGGTCGATGACGTACCCGGGCCAGCCGTCGAAGACGTCGGGCGGATCGGGGGCGGCCGGCGCGGGCGCCGGGTCCTGCTGGCAGTCCTTCTCGATGGCTGTGTCTGGTTCGCATCCGTGGGACATGCAGGACGTGTAGAGCCACAACTGGTTCCTGGGGTTCAGGCCCAGGAAAGCGTTGTAGTCATCGCGCCGGCTGGGTCCGCCCTTCTCGTGCATGAGGTTGACGAGCACCACGAGCCAGTTGACGAAGGCGTCGCGTCCGAGGTCAGGCGGGTCGCACTGGCTCCCGTCGAGCTGGTCGATCGACGCCGTGACCAGCACCGGAAGCTCGGGCCACGTCTGTGCGGCGGCGGCGTTCTGCCGGCAGTCCGCCCAGGAGGAACAGTCGGTCCCGGGCTCGTCGCAGGCGTAGAGGAAAGCGCGGTCGGCGAATCCGTGGCGCTGAGCTGCCGCCTGCCAGGTGGCGAGCTGTGTCGGCTCCACCTGGATCGAGGTCAGCCGTGCTCCCGGCAGACGGGTGGGCGCGGTCCCGTTGAGCAGGGGAAGGACGTGCTGCTCGAAGGGCGCCACGTTGCCCGGGGTGAGGGCGTCGTAGTTGGGACGGCAGATCGTGATGCGGTTCTCCAACGCGATCCGGCAGAGGAGCGCGTTGAGCTGCCATCCGTTCTGCCCGGCGTTGTAGCAGGTGTCGCCGAAGGCGGCCCGGCACACCGACTCGTACCCCAGGCCGAAGGCCGTTGTCAGGGTGGACGTGGAGGGCAGCTCCGCATCGATCACGGTGAGCTCGACGGCTACGTCGGCCGTGAAGCCGGCACCCGTCACTGCGAGGGTCCCGTGGTACGCCCCGGGCATCGCCTCCTGCGGTACGAGGACGTCGACCCAGGCGACACGGTTCTGCCCGGCCGGCACCGTGATCGGGAAGGCGGACCGGTCCTGCCCGAACCAGGGGTCGGTGCGCGGGATGAGGATGTCCGGCCACAGTCCGGGGGCCCCTTCTCGGTCCGAGGGCTCCCGGACCTCGTAGTACTCCTCCCGGTAGATGGTGATGGCCTCCGCGGGCAGCGCCCCGGCACTTCCCGACAGCGGTGCGCCGACGGCGACGTCCACGTCGGGCAGCTCGGACAGGCCAGCCTGGATCACCACCTGGAACGACACGAACTCGTTGCGCGCCGCCAGCAGGTCAACCCGTGGCGGCGTCGGGTCCCCGGTGAGCTGGTCGGTGGGCCGGACCTTGTCCACCGGCCCCACCACGAGGACCCCTGGCGTGGTCGGGGTCTCGTTTCTCGGCATGGGCGCTCCTCACAGTTGATGGCGGCACGCCCGGTGGCCCCAGTGCCCCGTGCACCGCCGCCCGGACGTGTCCTCAGTCCAGTGCCCGGAGCATGACGGCGGCGTTATTACTCCTGAGGTGTGACAACCTCCGTCGTGATGACGGGATAGCCGTCCCGGGGACCGGGTGGAGCCCACCTCGGGAGCCGGCGCTCGGGGCCTGACGGCGCAGCGGCTACCCCACCGGGGGCACTGCGGAGGCGCCGCGGTAGAACTTCTCGCCCCCCCCCCCCCCCCCCCCCCCCCCCCCCCCCCCCCCCCCCCCCCCCCCCCCCCCCCCCCCCCGCGCCCCCCCCCCCCCCCCCCCCCCCCCCCCCCCCCCCCCCCCCCCCCCCCCCCCCCCCCCCCCCCCGCCCCCCCCCCCCCCCCCCCCCCCCCCCCCCCCCCCCCCCCCCCCCCCCCCCCCCCCCCCCCCCCCCCCCCC